>NZ_AOID01000027.1 GCF_000337195.1 Natrinema versiforme JCM 10478
GTGTGCGTTCATGATCGGATCGTGACGAACACCAGCAGCACCGCCTGCAGCGCCAGCAGGCCGATCATGATGTCGTCCTGCGTCCACTGCGTCCCGTAGACGAGTCGCGCCGTCGGACTCTCCGGCGGCTGCTGGGATTGGTTCTGGTTCGCCGGGCTCGAGGTCGTCGTCGCGGTCGATCCCGACGACGTTCCCGTCGCGGTGACCGCAAGCTCGCCGGGTCCGGTTTCTTCGGAAAGACCGCCCTGCACGGGAGATCACCCCGTGACTCCGATCATGTCCTGCTTGACGCGGGTCCCGAGGCCCTCGATCCGGGCCTCGGTCTGGTACCGCGGCAGCGACAGCAGGGCGTTGTTCGCTCGAGGCGTCCCGTTCGCTCGCTCGGGGGCTTCGAACGCGACCGTGTAGGGCGCGTCGACGGCGACCTGCAGCCGGAACTTGCGAGGCAGGTACGGCTGCAGCGGCGTCCGGTCGAACCCGAACGTGATTTCCTGCTGAGCCTGGTCGCGAGTGTGCAGGATCGCCGTCTGTGCCTCCTTGAGGGTCTGGTTGACCTTGCCGCCCGCTCCGGGTGCAGTCTTCCGGATTTCGACGCTGGCCGGGTTGCGAGCGACGTAGAACACGTCGAGGTCGGTGTTCGTCCCGCTCGAGGTGTAGTCGAACGAGTTGGCGTCGTAGTCGATACTGTCGGGCTGGACGACCGACCCGTCCTCCCACAGCAGGAAGTCCTGCGTCGTCGGGCTCTCGATCAGGTTGTGACCGAGGTCGAACGACTCTTGCTCGTCCGCCGTGCCGTTGGTCGTGAAATGCTCGTGTGCCGGGAGGACAAGCCGTAGCTCGGCGTCGGGATCGTCACGCAGTTGGAGCGCCCGGCCCGTCTCGATCTCCGCGACGACCGACTCCTCCCCCGGGGTTCCCGCTTGGGTGTTGAACTCCCGAAGCGAGACGCTGCCGGGGACCCACGACGCATTTTCGAGTTGCTTTTCGACCGACATTACTCGAGGTCCACCTCCGCCAGCGCCGACTCCTCGATGTAGATCTCGCTCTGCGAGTGGTCGATCTGCTCGGTGGAATCAACGAGGATGTACGCCTCGTCGATGTCGCGAACCTCGAGCTTCTCGCCCTTGAGGGCGTGCTTGACCGCGTCGACTCGCCGGTCGTCCTGCTGGTCCGAGATGCTGTTCTTGATGTAGCTCGCGATGGTCGACTTCGGGTCAGAGACGACCTGAATCGACTCGTCGGTCGGTGCCTGGTACCCGATCGCGACGCGGGTGTCGGCCGGAAGCGGGTTCCCGTTCGTGTCGACGAACTTCCCGTAGATCGGGATGCCTGTCTTGTCACCCACGTCGACGTGGTTGCGGAAGACGACACCCACGCCGTCTTTGGGGTTGATCGAGAGGACCGGCGTCAGTTGATCCGGCGTGTTCATTGCCGTCTCGACGTACTTGCTCGAGTCGCCGAGCGCCGCGAAGAGCTGAAGACTCATCTACGCCAGCACCTCGTTGATCATGCCCTGAGCGTTGAAGCGCTCGGCAGCCTCGCGGACGGCGAACGCGCCCGATCCGAGGGTGAACGCCCGGTTGTTGACGACCATCTCCCCGACGGCCATCCCACCGATACCGAAGATTTCCGACGGGAGCATCGTCCCCGTCGCGGTGTCGACGAGGTACGGGACGAGGTAGCCGCCCGCGACGAAGCCGACATCCATCCACACGTCACTGTCAGTCAGGACCTCCGTGGCCTGATCGAATTGCATTGCCATGCGATCAGTCCAAATAGCCGAAATCAGGTATAAGAGCGCGTTAGGACCGCCGTCAACCGACGCGGGCCGCCGTCGTTTGCCCGCGGTTGCCCGCGGACCGCCGTCACGGTCGCGACCGCTCGAGCCCGCGATCGTCCTCGAGGCCCTGCTCGTAGTCGGCCATCAAGATCCCGATGACATCGGCCCGCGAAAGGTCGTGGCCGCGACGTTCCTCGAGGAGGTCCTGTATCCGTTCGAACTGGTCGGCCTTGCTCCCGCGGAGCGTGATGTCGGTGCGCATCTGGTTAGTCGTCGAAAGGATGTTTGATCCGCACTCGGTCGCTGCCGTAGTGCGTGCTGTTGAGCGTCCAATCCCGCGAGTCGATCCGCTGCAGCGTCGTGTCGTCCGAATAGATCCACTCGGAGCCGATCGTGTTGCCCGCGCTGTCGGTGAACCGGCGGAGGGTGAGCGGTTCGCCGTCGGCGAGGAGATCGTCGGGGAGCGTCCGCGGGCACCGTTCCGCATCGGCCTTGTGGACACCGGCCGGGTACTCGACGATTCCGCGGACCTTGTCGAGGTCATTCCCGGAACCGAACCCACCGAGCATCGACGCCTGACACTGCGAACAGATGTCCTCGTCAAGTTTCGCGAATCGCTGGGTGACCCACGCGACGCCCATCCCGTCACCGTGCCACGTCGTCGCGAGCGTGTCGAAAGCGTCCGGATAGCCCTTCCCCTGCGGGGCGAGACGGTGGGCCTCGTCTAACCCGAGGAACGTCCGTTCCTCCAGCTGGGCCAGCGCCTCGATCACGGTCGCGATCGCGTCGCGCCAGGCGTCGTCAGTCATCCCGTCGCGGGCCAGTTGCAGGTTCCCGTTGTCCTCGAGGATCTGTCGCCACTGGGACCGTGACAGGTTCTCGGTTCCGGGCCGGAGCGGGAGCCGCTGCAGAAGCCCCGTCTCGACCAGCCCCGCGTACTCGTCCTTGTAATCGACGAGGATCGTCCGATCGTACTCCGATGCGTTGCGCTCGGTGTACGCCTGCAGGCCGTAGCTCTTCCCCCAGTTCGTCCGGGCACCGAACGCGAGGTTCATCCCTCGAGTCCCTCAGCTACCTCGTTGATTCCCTGTTCGGCCATCTGGAGCCCGCCGGCGAGTGCCTCCTCGAGGACTGCTTTCTGCCGCTCCGCCGGCCACTCGACGACGGCCTCGCGGAACTCCTCGAGGCCCTCGACATCGAACCGGGTCCGGACGTGCGCCGTCGCGAGTTCGTCGACGGTGCCCTCGAGGTCCTGCTCGCGGTAGCGTTCGGCCCACGTCTCTTTGGTCGTCTGCCATTCCTCGGGCGTTAGGTCGGCGTACTGGGCGGCTTCTCCGGCGTTCTCGATGTCGATCGCTTCCTCGACGTACCACGACGGGAGCGAATCGTCGACCATCGCGAGCGCCATCGAGCGGATTTGCTCGACCCGGTCGTCGACCGACGGGAGTCCCTCGAGGGGCTCGACGTCTTCGTCGTCGACGGCTTCCTGGAGGTCGGCGACAGCCTCCATGATCCGCCGCTCGCGATGGGCGACAATCGAGAGGAACGCCTCGGCTTGCTGGCTCTTGAAGAACTGTTCTGCCATCGCTTTCCGTGGGTCTCCGCCGGTTGCAAGGTCTCGAACGTTCATGCTGCCTCCGTCTCTGTCGAAAGGTCGTTCATCGAATCGATCGCCCCATCGAGCATCTCCGCGTCCTCGACGAGGACCATCACTGCGAACAACGACGAGAACGCGATAAGGCCCTGACCAGGACTCACTTCGCCACTACCGCCGATGTTCTCCGCATACCACTGGTCGAAGTAGTCATCCAGATCTAGATCCTTCGCGAGTTCCGCGTAGTCCTCGATCGCCGCCGACCGATCGTCGACGCCCGACCCCATCCGCTCCTGACTGATCGTTGCCCCCGCTCCGAGGGCCTTGCAGTAGATGTGACCGGGCGAGAGGTTGTCGGGAGTGTCGTCGGCGGCACCGTCGCTACCGTCGCCAGCGTCGCCGGCGTCATCGGCACCGTCGTCGCCGTCCGCTTCCTCTGTGTCTGCTGCAGCCACTTGCTCGGCGATTTCTGGGTCGATCTCCGCATACGACTCTTCCTCGAGTTCGGGCTCAGGCTCGTCGCTGGCGTTGTCCTCGGGGTCGGCGTCGTCCGGGTCGTCAGTCAACGAGACCACCCCCGGCCTCGCGGTCGATGCCGTCGCCCGACTCGTCCTCATCGTCCGGAGTCGGGTCGGCCGAGTCGACATCGATCGCCGAGGACCGACGCCGTCGTCGCCACAGCAGGATCAGGATGGAGATCGCGACGGCCGCCCCGATCAAGAACGCAGTCGTCCGGAGGCTCGGACCGAATGAGCCGCCGCTCGAGGGGGTCGACCCACCGCTCGAGGCCCCCTGAGCGCCCCCTGTTTGCTGGTCGTTTGGCTGCTCGCCTGGGTTCCACGGGTCGGTGCCGTCTACGGGTTTCACTTGCTCGTCCCCTTGGTTGTCGCTGCTCTCGTCGGTCGTGTCGCTGCTCGAGGGGCTGCTTTGGCCCCCTTCGTTGCTGCTTTCTGCCTGCTCGTTGCTGCTCTTGGTCCCTTCGGGTTGCTGCTCGTCGCTGCTCTCGACCCCCTCGCCGTCTGTGCCTTCGCTGCTGCTTGGGGCCTCCTTCCAGACCCCATCGTCTCTTGCTCGCTGGTGGTCGTCGCCACTCATCGCGTTGATGTGGCTCCTGACCGCCTCTTTCGAGGCGAAAGGTGGTTGCTCGTCGTCCCATTCGTCGGTGTGTTTGTCGCACCCCTCGACGGGGCAGAAGTAGCCTGTCATCAGTAGGATCCAGTGATATAGCGGGCGAGCCGGCAGTTCTTCAGCGTCCTCGAGTGACCGTCGTAGCCGCCGGTCGGCTCGGTCTGTTGGAGTGACGACCGCTCAAGGACATCCTCGAGGTCGGGCGTGACGTGCCACGATTTCTGGCCGGCCGGAGTATCGACCCAGATGACGGGCCACTCGCCGTGCCAGTACCAGCCCGCGTTTTCCCGTCCCCAGGTAAGACGGATCGCTCTCGCGAAGGCGATCGCGAGGAGATTCCGGTCGTGGTAGACCTCGTCGATAGACTTCTCGTCAGTCGGTGGCGGGTTGTCTGCACCCATGCTTCGATGGGACTCTCGAGCGAGTGATAGTGGCCGTGAATATCATAGTCTCGTACTGGTGAGACCAATGTTTAAACAGATTCAGTACCAGTTATGAATGTAGCCATGCCGATCCACCAGTTGACACAAGTTGGTCGTACGTCGGGCGGTGTTGTGCTTCCGAAGGGCGAGCTTCGGGCGCTTGGATTGGTCGATGAAGAGGGTAATGTGAAAGATCAACCAGTGCGGGTGACGCGGACTGATACGGGGACGTGGGAAGTTTCAGTGATCGATCCGAACGACTACCCAAATGAAAGGAGTCTGAACAAGCCCACTCGATAAGTTCAGACTGTCTGTGGGACTCCGTATCTATAGGAAACGTAGCTGTCCTTCATATTAACTGATTTATATCTAGAATGGTTAGAAACAAGGTATGGATAGCGACGGAGCAGACGAGCCAGATGTAGTTTCGAAAATGCCAGAAATGCCTGTATCACAAGGGTTCCTTGACAAACTGGAGAAACATGAATCAGTCATCGGAATTGTACCGATGAAAATGGACCGGCAGGGTGAGACGATATACGTCTATGACTTTACAATCGAGTTGGAGAATATTGCATATGCCCTCCGATATGATCAAACTGATGGGTGGACAATCATCGCAAAAGATGAAGATGTTGAAACGGTTGGATTAGCTCTTCAAGAATACCATCATGAAAACGGAATCTGATGACTTTCCGGAAAACTACTGTCTTCGCTAATCTCGAATTAGATTCCTCGTTTGTCTCGAGATAGGGTAACACTTAGTTCCTCCCGCTACCATGACGATTCCATGACTTGTAGTCCTATGGTGGAGGGTATCCGATGGTAGACACTCGGATGTCGCTAACGTTCTCTGTGCGGAATAATCCTGGCCGATACGCTCTCCTTCTCGGGTCCGGCGTCTCTACAGAAGCCGGCATCCCAACTGGCTGGACTGTCGTCTCCAATCTCGCCCAGCGTGTCGCCGCAACCGAGGAAACATCTATTGACAACGACACTAACCCGACCGACTGGTATGAGGAAACTTACGACGAGCCAGCAACCTACGAGAACCTTATTGAGGGACTTGCGAAAACGCAGACAGAGCGTCGATCACTTCTTGAGGGATTCTTCGAACCAACTGAGGAGGAAGCTGAACGGGGCGAGAAAACACCTACTGAAGCACACAAGAGTATCGCATGGCTCGTCGACAACGGCTATATCAATGTCATCCTCACGACTAACTTCGATCAACTTCTAGAGCAAGCGCTTCGAGATCAAGGTGTAAATCCCGTTGTCATCTCTGGAAAGGAGACTGCTCAGGGAGCGGAGCCCTTACAACATCAGGAGGCGGTCGTGGTGAAGGTGAATGGCGACTACAAGCAAACAAACGTCAAGAATCTTAGCTACGAATTAGAATCATATTCCGAGCCAATTCAGAAGATTATCGATCGCGTTTTCCAAGAATACGGGCTAATCATCTGCGGGTGGTCCGGTAAACACGATACACGACTTCGGCAGTCCCTTCAAGAATGTGAAACCCATCGTTACTCGACGTACTGGACGTACTACAGCGAATTGGGTGATGTCGCCAATGAGTTGGTCTCCCACCGTGACGGGTTCACGATTAACCACGATGGCGCAATTTCGCTCTTCACTGACCTCCGGGATCGAGTCCAAGCGTTAGTGGACGCAGAAGAAGGAGAGCCCCTGTCAACGCCGATTGCCCGAGAGCGCGTAAAACGCTACCTTCCACGCGAAGAACACCGGATCGATCTTGCGGATCTAATCAGTGAGACGGCGCAGCGTTCGGGGGAAAACGTCCAAGATGAGGAGCGATTGCCACTCAGCAGAAAGGAGTTAAATGACAACTTCTCGGTTGAAGATCGATACCAAGAATATGGGGATCTGACGCGAACAATAGTTGCCGAAGTGATGACCTGCGCGTACTGGGGCGGAGACACAGTAAATTTAGGAGAAAAATCTGTTTCTGATGCTCTTTCTACGCTCTCACCAAAGCAGAGTCCTAATGGTCTGTTCCAGGAGGGCTTGAATGATCTACGACGATATCCTGCCACTCTTGTTCTATACGGTGCTGGTCTTGCTGGGATAGCCGGAGATAACTGGGATCTGGTTTCCACTCTACTTACCAATCCCATCGAGACATCTCAGTCACGCTCGAGACAACCGGCTGAAGTTCCGCCTGTCGAGGCTCTACACCCGCGGCGACTAACCAAAGAGTGGGGTCGAGGCTTCGATAGAGAACGCGCAGAGAAGTCTCTTCGGTCGTCAATGAGACAGACACTCCAAGATCCAGGAAAGGAATTCCTCGTTTCCGAAAATCAGTATAATCGAGTGTTCACAGACTTCGAAGTTCTATTTGATATACTGTGGTACGCAGAGGTTGGTAGTGAGTATGTCCGGTCTTTGGGGACAACATACTGGGACGAGGCGGTAAATCGCGTAGAGGAACAGGTAGTGGAACAACAGGGCGACTGGCCCCCAATCCGAACTGGTATCCTTGATCTAACTAGTGACGAAGTCGTGAATATTCTATCTGAACTGAAAGAACTTCATCGCTGATTAGGGGCGACGACTCAAGTTCTTTCGAACGGAAATGCCTCAAATCGTAGACGTAGTCATCGGAAGCACTGCGTCCGAGATTCACGGAACCATCGGGCCCTTTTCCCTACTAAGCTAGCGGGCCGGTCAATTTATGTGTTCAACAGGCCATCAATAAATTATGACTGATAATCTCAATGAGGATGACGGAACGTCTGAAATGGAGTTCCCAGAGCTTGAACCTCCGACTCTAATAGACGATGGTCAGTTCACCATCCCAGATGGCTGGGAGGAAACCGAATTCGAACAAGGTGTGTACGGCCCCGATCAAAAGGAAGGCGTTCAGGCGCGGTTTGAGTCTGAATCTGACACAATAGAGGTTATCCCGGTTGAGTTTGAGAGGATGGGTAATAGCGAATTCGTTCAGGGTCTCAATTCGGATATGGGAAAACGAGAGAGCAGTCCTGAGATCGATGAAAAGCCGGATATTGATCCGCAGACGTCCTTTGCGGTTCACCTCAGGTATGACACTTTCAGTTCGTGGGATTCTGAATACTATACTATCACCAGCAGTGGTGATGATGCACTCGCAGTTGCTTGTTGGCTGGCGAACGCGGATGTTGCAGGTAGTACAGCTGAATTGGATGAAATCGTCAATATCCACAATGGGGAGACGATGGACTATCGGGACCGGTCGGACAAGGACCGACTCGAGGACTCATTCGCCGAAGATCCAGGTCGATGCCTAATTAGTGGCTCCCCAACTCAGAGCCACGAGGTTTCAATCCCGTTCCGATATGCACCTCTGCTTGAAGGCTACCCAACTACCTACCAAGATGTGCCGGCGATTCCAGAAACAGTCGATAGCTTCCGAGCAACCGTCTCACACACGGAATGGACTGAGCACGAGCTCGACGAGGATGCGTTCCAGTCTCAAGTTGAACGAACAGCGGAAGGCGAATATACACTCGATGAGGATGTAATCGATATAGTCGAAGGGTTCCCGGCTGAGGATGTTACTCTGGCCACTCTCGGGGAAGAGTAGTCTTGGTTACAAACTTATCGTGACACACTGAGTCATGCCCGAGAATCACAGTAGAGTCGGATAGCCGGTCTTGACTCACCAGCGATTGTCTGTAGAATATCTGACCTTACATTATTGGACTTTTTGGTTGTAGATTGGGTCAATATCTTCGTCATCTAGTTCTTGCAAATGTTCTCGAGCATCATTCAATTCTTCTAATAAATCTACAGATTCCATGCACTGGCGAAGTGCTGCATCTCGATCAATTTGCTCATAGTCGGAATGAGCTACATTATTACGATAGTCAACAAGAATAGCTATCTGGTGATACTGACGATCAGACAGTACTTTCCCATGCATTTTTGGCATATTTATTCGATTGAGGGCAACATTCCGGAAGTGGAATTTTGTATCTTCCCAATCAACTTCATCCCCATACATTCGAACAGATTCTACTCTTCGATCTTCTCCGAGTTGCAACAGGCATTTCTCAACAGCCCGTCCAAGAACCAAGAGTGCCGTTGAATAATAACCCAAACAGTAGAGATCTGCTGCTTCCCGAATAGCATCATCATATTCTTCAGGAACTTTCTTCATTTGGAAATCAATATCCATAAACTCGAAATACTCTGACAATCTGCTTAATACGCCTTGAGATTGTGAATTAGAAGTATTATCGAATATTCTCCGAGCCTCTGAATACAATTGTCCAAGCTCATCTTGATCAGTCTCTGCATCTCGATACCGACCCTCTTCAGTTCGCCAGTAACCATGTGCGATATCTTCTTTGAAATGACCAAACCACGTTTCAGATGCTAAGTGGGGAAAATTCCAAGCAATAACTTCCACACAATTCATCAACCGTAGTATGGAACGCCTAGCCTCTCTTATTAATTTCGGCGAAGGCTCTTCCTCATCTGATTCGTATTCTTCAATGAATGTCTCAAGAAGATCCATTCGCTCATGAAGTTCAGATACTTTTTCCTTGAGTTTAAAAATCCGATATATGACATTGGAGTCGTGGAAGATCCACTCCTCATCAATATCTCTAAACATAATGTCATCATGGAGGTCACTCTTTGTCATGTGAAACCCACTAGTATCTATGATCGCATAATTCCAACTGTCCTGTCCCGACTTAGCAAAACGGAAATTGTGTCCAAGAACGCGTAGTGGCTTGTCCGAGAATTCATCAGTGTCGGCCTCTCCTGCATTTCCGACGCAATTTATCCAAAGATACGACAATCATTAACACTGGTGAGTAGAATAGTGTTCGAAATGAAGGGGATGATACGCAAAACTGGTAGTGGGACTCGCCAGCTGCGGTTGAAGATCTCGATAACTTCTGAAATACACTAAGTACCAATTCTACATGGACCGAGAAACCCGCCAGGACCAGATTGATCGAATTGAAAGGGTAATCAACTTCCAAATTGAGGGTTCACGATCGCTTGATGACAAGTCAATGGCTCTTGCTCGACTCACAATCTTATTATTAGGTTCCTTACTTACTGGTGTCTCCTTACTCCTTACAACGTCTCCAGTGATCAAACCGACTAATTCTGGTGCAATCTGCTCTTTCGCGATGGGCACCTTCTTTTTTCACACTTCCATCGTATGTGCGATAATTTCGACTTTCACAAGTAGAATAAAGTATGGTCCTCTCTCCAGACGTAGGATACCTACGGATTATCTGGACAGAAGCAATTTCACAGGCACAGTTAGGTCCTATTATGATATAATAGAGACAAACAGCATGCATTTGGAGAGAAAAGTGAGGTGGTTCCGTCGTTCAATCACTGCACTAACTGGTGGGCTAGTGTATATATCTTTGTCTCTGGTGTTAGTTATAACAGATATCGGTGAAATATTGGACTTAGGATTAAACTATGCTATCGCTTATGAAATCACATTCCTATGTGTTATATTCGCTGTAGTATTAATAATCGTATTCCGAGTTCCTTCTCCGACACTGATAAATGAAGTCGTATAACGACCAAAGGAATAGTGGTATAATTCACCTGTACTGAACGATAGTAGTTGTCCGAGAACTCGGAGAGAGTCGTATTCTCCAATTTTCACCGATATATTTGGCCTACGTACTGACCGCGTCTATACTCGATAAGACACTATCTATACATCCCGAAACACTTTCTTAGTGGATCAATACTCTCTGTACATAGATAATGACGGGATTTGATGGACACCTACGGTTAGCAGTAATTGGTGGAATCGGCTTTACGATTGCTGCCACGTACGCGATTTACCACTTCGGGGTGATCGGAATCGGCCAGGACCTGATGCTGTTTTCAGGAATAGTGTTCGCTGCAGTAGTTCTGGGTGGGATTGTTCCGGACGTGGACGTGCATTCGTCTAAGCCTCGGCAAGGTCTTGGAAAGGTATTAAAAGCCATTGCCGTGTTTCTTCCAGTGCTATTACTCTTGAACAACCCATCTCTCCTCCGAACATTGGGGTTCCGGTTAGTAGAAGCACTCGAATTAGGTTCGATTCCTGTCGTATATGTGGGCCTCGCGGCGACGATGGTCTTCACTCTTCTAATAGCGAAGTCGATAGGATACGGACTAGATGAACTGTTCAACCACCGAGGTTTCTTCCACTCAAAGGAATTCCTTGGACTGTGTGGCGTAGTCGCGTTTGGACTCTCGTACTCTGCTGGTATTCTCCCAAGAAAGGCAGCAATGGCAATAGGAGCAGCAGCTGCGTTCGGTGTCTTCATCCACGTCTACGTCGGAGATCGATAGGTCTTGGTTACGAACCTATCGTAGCACAGAGAGCTATGTCCGAGAACTGCAGTAGAGTCGGACAGAATCAGCCCGATCTCCCCCTCGAGCCCCACCGAAAAAACTAGATTCCCGGCGGTTCTTGTCCGGGATGCAGGCAACCCGGACGCATGAATCTACAACAGCACGAGAACCGCGACGACATGAAGGTCTGGCTCAGCCAGAACGAAGTAGAACAGTTGCTCGAGGCGGCCGACGATACCCAGCAGCGGATCGCGTTCGCGCTCGGAGCGCGATGCGGGCTCCGCTCACACGAGGTCCTCGACGTTGCGCCGGAGGACATCGTTGATACCGACGCCGGGACGATGCTCCGCGTCTGGCACGGGAAGGGCGACAAGTTCCGAGAGACGCCGGTTCCGCGCGATCTCGCGACGACCATCCGGACGGTCGACGACGTGCGCGACGCGCCGACCAACTCGTCGCTCGTCGAAATCACGAGTACGCGATCACTCCGGCGGTGGGTGCGGTCGGCTGCCGATCGGCTGTACGACGAGACGGGAGACGCCGGCTGGGATCACCTCGGCTTCCACGATCTCCGCCGGACCTGGGCGACTGCACTCGCTTCCGACGATGTCGACCCGCTCTTGGTCTGTGACTGGGGTGGGTGGAACGATCTTGAGACCTTCCTTGAGCATTATCGGGGGAGCTACAGTCCTGAGGCACAGCAACGAGAGCGCCAGAAAGTTAGCTGGCTCTAAGAGATCCCCACTACACGCCTTTATTGAACGCTAGACGCTCTGTTAAGGCTGAGAAATATCGTGATTGCGTGCTGAATACAAGACCTATATCGATTACATTCTTCGCTTCACATTAATAGCAATCCAAACTTGGTACGCCAACTAGTAATACTAGTCATTCCCTTCAAAGGTTGATACTTCATCAAGAGGAATATCTTATACGCGCTCAATTTATCATTGTGGCCAATATTTGTAATGAGAATCCAATTACCAAGAGACTCAATCCGGATATTCGGTACATACGTTCTAGTTCTACAATTTTCCCAGTTAATTCATAGTAGATATATTCCACTTCTAAACTTTTTCCTGGAATAACGTCGGGTGTGATTTCAACAGAGTACTCTCCCTCTGGTTTTTCTGGCGGTGGCAGTACTTCGCGCGATTCCTCTTTTTGAACGTCAGTTGCATCTGATAGTGTATCGATACGTTCTTTATATCGTTCATCAAGGCCCTCAGGATCGTAGCCAATATCCTCACGTAATTCATCCAAGTCTATTTTCAAAGTTTGGTGAGTGCCAGGAACTCTGGAGAGGGTAAGATTAGGTTGAGGTCTTTCTCTATCAATTGTTTCATCAATTCCGAAAGGGTCTATATCGGGGGTTAGAACGAAGTCTCCAGATTCATCATCTTTCATAAACACTAATTTTTCAGGATTTATCTTTGGCAATCTATTAATGAATTCTTCATCAAACTCAAGTTCCCACGTTGGGCGTTCTGGATGGATTCGTTTAGAGGAATCAGGCAATCGATCAAAGGCGTTATCTAATTCTGATTTTAATATACTAGTTTCTTCTTCAGTTAAATTGGCTACAGGAATACCTGCTAAAGCTGTCTCAAGTTTATGTTCTATATTTTTCAATTTGGATATCTTTGAACCCGGTATCCGATTAAATTTCCCCAGGATAGAGCTTAAGTCTGGTATCGCGAGAATAACTGCTCCGATAATATCGATTACAAGGCCGCTTACGGAGAGCAGTTCTGTCATATAGATTGATATCCCCGTACTGAGACCATATCAATATTAAACATCTTTATCCACCAAGTGTTTTATTTGAACAACTGATGTAGATATTGTCATGTTGATGATGTTATATATGGTCTGTGTTCAGTACGCCGATTTTGATGGCACTTGACGATACAGAGTAATTATTTGGAAACTTATGGCCTGTATTTACCGTTAATAGTGGGAGGCCGGATAGGCTATAATTAGAGAAGACGGTGAATCGTAGGCTGAGGAAGATCTTTCACATCTAATTCTCCCTCGAGATACCTCTGACCTCTACCCGTAATCTCGTACATGTGATGATCGCCAAACATCGGTGTCACCAAACCAGCCTGTGTAAGCATTCGGCACCGCTCTTGAATCCTCCCTCGAGAGGCATTGAATCCCATAGCCTGTTCCATGTAGCGGGGGGTTGACCAGGAATCCTCTTCGAGGTACTCGAGGATTCGTTCATCGAGTGTACACATCCATCGAGCTGGTCTTCGGTCCGTCACGATTCCGAGGTTTCACTCGCCGTGGGGCCGTCTCTCGAGCCGTTTCCGTTAAGGTAGACTCCGTTTTCAGCGTCGTACTCCTCATCGAGATAGGCCTCTCCTCGATCAGTTATAGTATATACGCCATTTCCGAGCGGGGTCAGTAATCCGTTTTCGGCGAGCTTCTTACAGCGCCGTGAGACAGAAGAATGAGAAATCCTGAGACCCTCTTCTTCGGCAAGTTCACCGACTGGTTTTGCGCCTTCCTTTCGTAGAGTCTCGAGAATACGATCGTCCCAGATCGTCATCCACGTTCCCGACTTTCTCATTGCTGCCCACTTCAGCACGCACTAACCTATTCCTACGGTATTCTCCACTCAATAGAACACTGACCTACTTTAGTCAGTCGTTGCATTTATGCAAAGGGAGCCTATACACAGAAACACGGAGCTACCAACTCGGCTGAAGATGACTCTTGTTGGTATGTGAGACCGGGCGGCGCTGGCACGCCGCCCAGAAGGTAGCTCCGGAATCCACAATGAATTGCGGAACTCTCGTGGGGCGTGTACCCCACGCACGGCAAGAGGCATCGCCAGCCAAAAGGTCTGACGCTCGCTGTACCTGCGGCGCAGACGCGGACGGCTACGACGCTCAACGCGACGAACCAGCCTGTCGATCGTGCGCAACTGCTCGAGCGACGAGTATCGATCTCATACCCAGTAGCGATCTGGAGGTGGATCGATGAACGGCTACTCGCTCTATTCCTGTGACACGCCCCGGTGTACCGGGCTGAAGGAAGTGATTACTCCTGACGGATACCTCTGCGAGGACTGCGCAGACGAACTCGCAGTGGAGTACGAGGACGAGGGCAATCAGCCGACGAACATCGGCGTCGCGAGGCACACATGACGGTCGAACGCATCAAGATCGGCGGGAAGACAAAGGGGGGAGAACCAGTTCACCTCTCGCCGTGGACGTTCGAGGTTCCACAGATTCGGGAGATCGTTGAACGGTGGCTTCACGGCGAAGTGTTGAATGCCTGTGCTGGAGAGACGAACCTCGACCATGACGCCCCGATCCACCGAAACGACATCGATCGGGACCACGACGCGGATACTCACTACGACGTTCGAGAGATCGACGAACACCTCGATCACAACCGATTCGACACCGTCGTCTTCGATCCACCGTACACCAAGGAGATGGCCGAGAGGCACTACGACGGGAATCATATCGGCCGAAAGTGGGAACCGCGCGGTTCGATCGCGAACGTAACAGCTCCCGGTGGCCACGTCCTAACGTTCGGCTACAACTCCGACGGACTCGACGGATGGGACGGATGGGAACGGGTTGCGACCTACTACTTCCGTACCCCGAATTGGTCTGGGTACGATATCGCGCTCTCCGTCGATCGAAAAGGCGGCGGTGCGCCGATCGCTGGCGATGTCCCCAAACTAACCGAACAGACGACGCTAGATCTAGCGACTGACGGCGGTAGCGATCAACAACAGCACACGGACACTGATTTTGGAGGCAACCGATGAGCGACGACCTCGAGCCGATCGCCCCTCGAGAGGCCATCCAGATGTACCTCGATGCTCGTCGCGACGACACCACTGAGAACACCCGCGAGGGGCAACTCTACCGGCTCCGTGCGTTCGCGACGTGGTGCGACGAGGAAGGAATCGAGAACCTGAACGAACTCAACGGACGCGACCTCTACGCGTATCGCATCTGGCGACGCGAGGGGAACTACTCCGACCACGACGAGGAGCTGGCCCCGACGACACTCCGTGGTGACCTCGCGACGCTTCGGGCGTTCCTCCGGTTCTGTGGCGACATCGACGCCGTCCCACAGGAGTTCTTCGACCGTGTCCCGCTGCCGTCGGTGAATGGGCACGAAGTGAGCGATACAACGCTCGATCCCGAACGGGCCGAGGCGATCCTCGACTACCTCGGCGAGTACGAGTATGCCAGCCGGACGCACGTTATTTTCCTCCTCCTCTGGCACACCGGGTGCCGGGTGGGGGCGCTCCGTGCGCTCGATGTCGGCGACCTCGACCTCAAGGGCGATCGCCCGAACGCCGACGGTCCTGGTATCCACTTCGTCCACAGACCCGACGCCGGGACGCCGCTGAAGAACAAGTCGAAGAGCCAGCGCTGGAACAGCCTCAGCGAGTACGTCGCTCGCGTCCTCGAGGCGTACGTCGACGATCGGCGGATTCCCGTCCTCGACGAGTACGGGCGCGATCCACTCATCACGACGGAACACGGTCGGATGGCTCGGACGACTCTCCGAACGACTCTCTACCGCATCACACGGCCATGCTGGCTCGGTAAAGAGTGTCCACATGACGAGGATCCGGAAACGTGTGAGTATCAGCGGGCAGAGCGGATGAGCAAGTGTCCGTCGGCTCGCTCGCCACACGATGTCCGGAGTGGTCGTCTTACGTATTACAGGCTCAACGAAACGGACCGAGGAGCCGTCAGCGACCGGATGGACGCGAGTAACGAGATTCTCGACAAGCATTACGACCGGCGTTCTGAGCGACAGAAGGCCGAGCAGCGACGCAACCTCCTACCAGACACATGAATCCGATGTTCACTACCCAGACCGACAGACAAGCGCAGAAGTGCGGGCGGGGAGGGCGGACTCTCTTTCCCGTCGAAGTACAGTAGACACCGAATAGCCCGCAGTCTTGCGATTTTCGATGATTCGAGACGGCCGAAAATTTGGAGTTGAACAAGGATTTTGTTGGGGGTCCGCGCTGTCTGGCGAATTACATAGCAGAGAGGTGGGACGCGTGAGCCGGCACTGTCTCCACTGCGGTGGGCGTATGACAACTGAGACCTCGCCCGGTGGTCTCCCTCGTTGCGTTTGTGAGACCGGCCGCATGATCTGCTGGAGGAATCTGGCTGAAGCCGGTGAAACGGCGACCGAGTAGCAGCTTCCCGCTAACTTTTCGATGACTCTTGTTTGGCGTCCGATCTACGACTTGCAGACCCTCACTCGTCGATCATCTGGTTCGCCCGGACGATGACGTATAGCAGGACGATCCCGGTTCCAACGGCGATGACGAACTGGCTCGCGAGCACGTACAAACCGAACTCGGAGGTTAACCCTAAGAGAACGCCGAAGGTGACTCGGAACAGGATCGGAACGAGAGCCACCAAGACAACGGCTCCAATGAGCTTTGTAAGGGGAATCACCTCTTTGATGAGCTGAATGGTATCGAGTTCGCCGGTCGCAGGGTCGAAGAACGGTCTGGAGGGCGACATTTTCTAGAAGAGATTGTCTACCAATAATATATTTTGCGACTGGAGGTATCGAAGCGATCCTCTCATTTGGGTTCCTTGACCGGCGTAGCGGCCGGTCAAATCCCGTCGCTTTCGATCAACACGGACACGCATCTGAGCCAGCACGGGAATCGCGACGACATGACGATCTGACTCAGCTAGAACGAAGTGGAACAGTTGCTCGAGACTGCCAACAATATCACGCAGCAGATTACGTTCGCATTCTGGACAGAGAAAGTCAGATAAACCAGAGAATCGCCCGACGTGAACCTGATCACTCGCTAACCTGTACGTACCCGTTTCACTGAGCGGGCGGCGCACAATGCGCCCCCTACCTCCCAAAACTAGCCTCGAGCACCCGAATCCCACCCAGCGACCGAGACAGTCGCGTTTCCCACCGTATTCGCCTTCCATTCGAGACCGTTTCACGAGCAAAACACCGTGTAGCGGTCGTTTGACAGGGGTAGCGGGGTCGAAACAATGAGTCGGTGGGCGGTCACTGCGAGTGAGACCGTTGGGAATGTCAAACCAATCAGTACACGGTTCGCGATCGTCGGCGAGGGACCGGGCGGACGAACGCGAATCGACGGCGGCCGTTCGCCTCGAGGGCGTCACCCACGAGTACGGGTCGACTGGCGGGCGGTTCCGATCGGGCGACGAGCGGACGGTGACCGCGCTCCGCGACGTCTCCTTCGACGTACCGGAAGGGATGATCGTCGGGCTCGAGGGGCCGAGCGGGAGCGGGAAGTCGACGGTGTTACACGCGGTCGCGGGGCTGTTGGTTCCGACGAGCGGCAGCGTCGAACTGCGCGAGACCGACCTCGCGGCGCTGTCCGATTCCGAGCGGACCCGCGTTCGGCGACACCACATCGGGATCGTGTTCCAGCGATTCCACCTCTTGCCGTCGCTCTCTGCCCGCGCGAACGTCGCCCTGCCGCTCGTTCAGTCGGGAGTGCCCCGGGCCGACCGGCGAGCGCGCGCGACGGCGCTGCTCGAGGAGGTCGGGCTGGGCGATCGCACCACGCATCTGCCGGGGGAACTCAGCGGCGGGGAGCGCCAGCGCGTCGCGATCGCGCGGGCGCTGTCGACGGACCCGGACGTGATCGTCGCCGACGAACCGACGGGCGAACTCGACACGGCGACCGGGGCGGACGTCCTCGAACTGCTGACCGACGTCGGCCGCGATCGGGCGGTGTTGGTCGCCTCCCACGACGAGGCCACGCTCGAGGTCGCGGATCGGGTCGTCACGCTGTGTGACGGACGGGTGGACGATGTCCGATGACGACGGCGAGCTGCCCAAGGCCGTCGACTCGCGGCGGCGGACCCGCTGGTCCGGCATCGTCGGCCTGACCCTGGGCAGGTGGTGGCGGCGGGCGACGCGAACGACGACCGGCCGAATCGTGTCGACGGTCGCCGCCGTCGCGCTGACGATCGCGCTCTTGGTGGTGATAACCGGCGTCGCGCTGGCGCTCGCCGACGGCGGCGTGACCACCGGTGACGACGCCGATGTCCGCGTGATTCCCGAGGATAGCGGGACATTATCGTCCGTCAACGGGGTCGAGGGACCGCGCCTCGGTGAGACCAACGAGCGGGCCGCGACGATCCGAGCCCAGGACGGCGTCGACCACGCCTCACCGGTCCTCGTCGAAACGGCACAGCTCGAGGCGTCAGACGCCGAGCCCCGAACTGTGAGACTCGTCGGCGTCGTCCCGGACGAGGAGCCGCGAACCGTCGCGGGGCTGCCGACCGGCGAACTCGAGGCGGGCGATCCCCACTACGCGAACGGCTCGTACGACGGCCCGCGGGAGGGCGAGATCGTCCTCTCGCCGACGGCCGCGGAGCGACTCGACGCCGACGCGGGCGACGATATCCCCGTTTCGATCGGTGGCGCGGGCGAAACGGAGCGCGTCGATACCGCCGCGCCCTCGGTCACGGTGACGGTGGCCGCCGTCGCGGATGAGGGGAGCGGGACCGGCGACGCGCCCGTCGCGCTCGTTCACCTGAGCGAACTCCAGTCGTATTCCGGCGGCGACGACGGCCAACTCGCGGATCGACTGTTGATCTGGGGCGAGACCGAGGCGGCGCAGTCGGCCGCGTCCGGCGCGTATCCGACCGCCGCGGTCGAGGTGGCCGGCGGCACCGATCCGTCGGCGCTGTTCGACGACGGACTGGCGTTCGCGACGAGCGTCATCGCGTTGCTGGTCGGCGTGACGATCTGTGCGTCGTTCGTCGCGACGACGATGGGGATGACTGTCAACGAGGACCGTCGTACTCTCGCTGTCCTCGAGTCGGTCGGATTTCCGACGCACAGCCAACTCGCCGTCGTTGCGGTGTCGACGGGGATCACGACGCTCGTCGGCTCGATCGCGGGGGTCGGGCTCGGCATGGTCGGGATCGTCGGCGTCAACGCCGCCGCCAACGCGACCGTCGCGCCGGGAGCGGTCGCCCACTTCCACCCGCTGCTGGTACCCTACGCGATCGGCGTCGCCCTCCTGTCCGGACTGGTCGCCGTTCCGTACCCGCTCGCCGTGGCGGCGCGAACGTCCGTCCTCGAGGAGGTGGGCCGATGACGCTGAGTGGGGCGGTGGTTCGCCTGCGGGCCGTCGTCGGACTCGGGGTCGCACAGCTTCGGCGGTCACCCGGCCGGACTGCACTCACCGTGCTCGCGGTCACGCTGGCCGTGCTCTCGGTGACGGTGCTCGCGAGCCTCGGCGTCGGGGTCGTCGACAAGGGCGAGCAGGGACTGGACAACGCCGACCGGGATATCTGGATCTCGAGCGACCCGGTCGACCCGTCCGCCAGCGGTACCGAAAACCCGATCGTGGGGGCACACGCCAAGTCGGCCGAGATCACCGCACGGGACGACGTTCAGAGCGCCTCGCCGATCGCGATGTACGACGTCTATCTCGGAACGAACGCGTCGGAGTTGGAACGCAGGCCCGCCGTCGGCGTCCAAGAGACCCACGACGGGTTCGACTTCCGGGAGGGACGCGGGTTCGAGGTCGACGAGGAGACCGCCGCCAGTCCGCCGCCCGAGGAGCCGGAGGTGGGCGAGATCGTGATCGATCCGCGCGTCGCCGACTCGCTGAACGTCTCGGTCGGCGAGACNGATCTACGTCGGCACCAGCAGACAGACCGCGGATGCCGCGGAGTTCACCGTCGTCGGGACCTCGGGCTACTACTCGCAGTATCTGGGCTCGCCGGCGGTGACGGTCCCGCTCGGCGATCTGCAAGCGGTCGCCGGCACGTCGGGTACCGACCGGGCGACGTTCATCACCGCCGACGTGACCGACGACGCCGATCGGGCGACCGTCGCGAACGATCTCGACGAGGCGTATCCCGAGTACGACGTTCGGACCAGCGACAACCAAGTCCAATCGATGGTCGAAGAACGCACGATCGTCCTTGCGAGCGGTGCGACGCTGGTCGGCCTCGCCGTCGTCGGCGGCGTCGTCCTGACGGCGAACCTGTTCGCGCTCGTGGCCCACCAACAGCGCGAGCAACTCGCGGCGCTCCGGGCCGTCGGGCTCTCCCGGCGGGTGCTCGCCGGGACGATCGGCACGCAGGGGCTCGTCATCGGCCTGCTCGGTGGACTCGTCGGCCTCGCGACGACGCCGCTGGCCGTCCTCGGGGTGAACCGATTCGCGGCGTCGATACTCGGCTTCGAGGGACTCCTCCGGACCCCGCCCGCGGTCTATTTCGGCGGCTTCGCGCTCGCGCTCGTCGTCGGGACGGTGGTCGCGATCGTCGCCGGCTGGCGGGCCGGCCGCTACGCCCGCATCGAACACCTCGAGCTGTGATCGCGAGCGGCCGGCACCGCCGACCCGCGATCGCTGCCGGCCTGCGCACGCCGAACCCACTTCCCGACCGAGTTCGAACGACGCGTGATGCGACTCCGAACATCCGACGGCGATCGATCCACCTCGGTGGCCGCCGACCCGCCGGCCGCCTCCTCTTCCTCGAGACGCTTTGCCAAACACCTGCTCACTGCGGCCGGTCTCCTCGGATTCACTTACCTGGTGTTGCGAGTGCTGGGCCCGCGCGACGACGTTCCCGTCCAGTCCGTCGACGAGGTGCAGGCCGACGTGGAGGACGCCGTTCCCGACGAGATCCAGCGCCGTGCCGCGGACGCGGTCCCCGGGGATCGACTCGACACGATCCGGAACCGGACCAGCGCCACCGTCCCCGACGACATCACCGAAATCTCTATCGAGGGGCCTAGAAGCGAGGCGTCCGAGACCGATCCGGACGTCGACCCGTCCGCTGACGCGGACGAGGCCGAGCGCGAGGACGCCGACGTGACGGGGCTGGACGGGAGCAGTGATGACGAGATGAACGAGACCGAACCCGGTCCGGGCGCGAACGACGACGGAGACGATGGACTCGAGGAGACCGAGACGAAGGCCGACTACGCCGACGAACGCGCCGACGAGGAGATCACCGAACGCGCCGAACCCGACGTGCAAGACACACCGTCGGAGCCGGGCGAGATGGCGGTCGACGAAGACGTCGCGGAGGAACTCGTCGACGCGGATTTCGACGCCGAATCCGACGGCGAGAGCGACGAATCCGAGGAGTGAGTGGGTTTCGAGACGAATTTCGTGGCCGTCGATGACCCTCAGCGTCTCGGCTTCCGACATCGACTCGAGCCGATAGTCGATCCGTGCCGCGTTCACCGGAAACGTGGCCCTTATCCGGCGTTCGCCCCTAGCGCGTTTCGATGACTGACGGGGACGTCGCGGCCTTTACGCGCCTCGGACCGACGGTCCGGGGGGCGCTCTCCGAACGCGGCTTCTCGCAGCCGACGGCACCGCAGCGACTGGCGATTCCGCCGCTGTCGGCCGGCGAGAACACGCTCGTGATCGCGCCCACCGGCAGTGGCAAGACCGAGACGGCGATGTTGCCCGTCTTCGACCATCTCGTTGCTGAGGATGGCCCACCCGACGGGTTCGGCGCGCTCTACATCACCCCGCTGCGGGCGCTCAACCGCGACATGCGCGAGCGCCTCGAGTGGTGGGGCGAGTACTTAGACCTCGAGGTCGACGTTCGCCACGGCGACACGACCCAGTACCAGCGGGGGAAACAGGCCGAGGATCCGCCGGACGTGCTGATTACGACGCCCGAGACCGTCCAGGCGATGCTCACCGGCGAGCGCTTGCGCGAGGCGCTCGAAGACGTCTCCCACGTCGTGATCGACGAGGTCCACGAACTCGCGGCCTCGAAGCGGGGCGCGCAGTTGGCGATCGGCCTCGAGCGACTCCACGACCTCGCGGGGCGGTTCCAGCGGATCGGGCTCTCGGCGACCGTCGGCGACCCGGGGGAGGTCGGCCAGTTCCTCACGGGCGGCCGGCCCTGCGAGATCCGGGAGATCGACGTGGGAAGCAACGTCGACGTGACGGTTCGCGAGCCCGAGATCACCGAAGAAGACGAGCGGTTGGCCGGCGAACTCATGACCGAAGCGGACACGGCCAGCCACGTCCGCGTTATCCGGGACTTAGTCGAGGAAAACGAGTCGACACTGATCTTCGTGAACACGCGCCAGACGGCCGAGGCGCTCGGCTCGCGGTTCAAGGAACTCGACTTGCCGATCGGGGTCCACCACGGCTCGCTCTCGAAGGAAGCGCGGATCGATGTCGAGGACCGGTTCAAGGCCGGCGACCTCGACGGGTTGCTGTGTACCTCGTCGATGGAACTCGGGATCGACGTGGGGCAGGTCGACCACGTGATCCAGTACAAGAGCCCCCGACAGGTCACCCGTCTGCTCCAGCGGATCGGCCGCGCGGGCCACCGGCAGGACGAGGTCTCGAGCGGGACGGTCGTCACGACCCGGCCCGACGACACCTTCGAAGCGCTGTCGATCGCCCGCCGGGCCCGCGACGGTGAAGTCGAGCCGGCGGCGATCCACGAGGGGAGTCTGGACGTGGTCGCGAACCAGTTGCCGGCGATCGTCCAGAGCCGCGGCGATACGTACGTCGACGAGGCAGTCGAGACGATCACCCGCTCCTATCCGTTCCGGAACGTGCCCGAAGCGACGATCCGGGAGATTATCTCGGAACTGGACCGCAACCGAATCCTGTGGTTCGACGAGGGCGAGGATCGCATCGAGACCACCGGCGGCACGTGGCAGTACGTCTACGCGAACCTCTCGATGATTCCCGACGAGGAGACCTACGAGGTCCACGACATCGCCTCGGGCGGCCAGATCGGGACCTTAGACGAGCGGTTCGTCGTGAACTTCGCCCAGCCGGGGGAGGTGTTCATCCAACGGGGCGAGATGTGGCGGATCGCCGAGATCGACGACGAGGAGGCTCGGGTCAAAGTCAGTCCGATCGAAGACCCCGCGGGCGAGGTGCCGTCGTGGATCGGCCAGGAAATCCCAGTCCCCGCAGCGGTCGCCGGTGAGGTCGGCGAGATCCGCGCCGTCGCGGAGCCGCAGTTCGAAGCCGGAGCCGACGCGGCCGCGGTCGGGCGCGAACTCGCCCACCGCTACCCGTCCGACGAGTACACCCTGACCGAGGCCTGCATCCAACTCGAGCAACAAATCGACAGCGGGTCGCCGATGCCGACGGCGGATCGGCTGGTCCTCGAGCGACAGGGCCGGACGATCGTGCTCAACGCCCCCTTCGGCCACACGGCTAACGAGACGCTCGGGCGGATCTGTTCCGCGCTGCTCGGCCAGCGGGCGGGCTCCTCCGTCGGCCTCGAGACCGATCCCTACCGGATCGAACTCGAGGTACCGAACTCGATCGCGACCAGCGAGGTGATTGAGGTGCTCGAGACGACCGATCCCGAGCACGTCGAGGCGATCGTCGAACTCGGGCTCAAGCGGTCGGACGCGCTCGCCTTTCGGCTCGCGCAGGTCTCGGCGAAGTTCGGCGCGCTCAAGCGCTGGCAGGGCAGCGGGTCGGGCCGGCTCTCGAACGACCGCTTGCTGTCGGCCCTCGAGGACACGCCGATGTACGAGGAGGCGATCCGGGAGGTGTTCCACGAGGACCTCGACATCGAGCGCGCGAGTGCGGTGCTCGAGGGGATTCAGTCGGGCGACCTCGAGTTGGTGACCCACCGCGGGCGCACACCGATCGGACAGGGCGGGCGCTCCTCGGGCGGCAAGGAACTGCTCGCGCCGGAGAACGCCGACGCGAGCGTCATCAAGACGGTCCGCGAGCGGATTCAGAACGACCGCGTCATTCTGCTGTGTACCCACTGCACGGAGTGGAAGGTGAAGACGAAAGTCAAGCGGGTGCCCGACCAGCCCGAGTGTCCCGAGTGTGGCTCGACCCGGATCGCATCGCTGAATCCGTGGGCCGACGAGGTCGTGCAGGCGGTCCGCTCCCAGGAGAAAGACGACGAGCAACGGGAGATGACCGAACGCGCGTTCCGGGCCGCGAGCCTCGTCCAGAGCCACGGCAAGCAGGCCGTGATCGCGATGGCCGCCCGCGGGGTCGGCCCGCACAACGCCGCCCAGATCATCAACAAGCTCCGCGAGGACGAGTCCGAGTTCTACCGGGACATCCTCTCGAAGGAGCGCGAGTATGCCCGGACGCAGGCGTTCTGGGACTGACAGCGACTGACCAGCGTACGGCGTTCCAGCGAGGTCCTGTGGCCAGTTCGAGACGCCAATTTGAGGTGGCGTCCTGCGTACTTTCTCGTCATCAGAATTGCTGAGAAAGCTGTCGCCGGGTCTACAGATACCGCGTTCCACAGCCCTTATCTACGGTACCGTCGAAGGGCTGTCAATGGAACCTGGCCCGTCAAATGACCCGTCCGTATCCGAGGACGGGACCGCCGCCACCGGCCCGATAGCCGACGGGATGGCGGGGCTGCTCGAGGCGGCAGACGTCGCTTACTTCCGAGCGACGGCGGCGGGGACGATCGTCGGCGTCAACGACGCGTTCACGCGGTTGACTGGCTACACGCGAACCGAACTCCGCGAGCGATCCTTCGAGACGCTTTTCGACGACGGAACGACCCTCGAGTCGCTCGTGTCCGATCTCGGTCACGGGGACTCACCACCGGTATCGACATCGGTCCCGATCCGAACGAAGACGGATGTCGTTCCCTGTACCGTCCACCTCGAGCGACGGTCGCGAGGGGGAGACGGGGAGGGAGATGTCGACCGGCAGCCGTCGATCACCGGAATCGTCCGCCGCCGAGAACCGGTAGCCGGTTCGACGGTGACGTCCCAGTCCGATCTCACGTACGGCCGGACCTTCGAGGCGCTCGCCGACGCGCTCCCCGACGGCATCATCGTCCTCGACACGAACAGCGACATTCAGTACGCCAATCCCGCCGTCGAACGCATCCTCGGCTACGACCCCGACGAACTCGTCGGCTCGAGCAAGGTCAAGATCATCCCGGAGCGGCTGCGCCAGACCCACCTCTCGGCGCTCCAGCGCTATCTCGACACCGGCGAGCGACACATCAACTGGACCTACGTCGAGTTGCCGGGCCAGCACACCGACGGCCACGAGGTGCCGCTGGGCGTCTCGCTCAACGATTTCACGTACGAGGGCGACCGCTACTTCGTCGGCCTCTTCCGTGACATCTCCCCGCGCAAGGAGGCCGAACGAACGCTGACGGAGAAAGTCGTCCAGCTCGAGTCGGTCTCCTATCTCGGTCGTAACGCCCTCGAGAGCGCCGATACCGACGAGTTGCTCGAGAAGGCGACCGAACTGGTCGTGGCAGCACTCGACGCGGAGTACGCGGCTATCTTCGAACACGAGGCGGCCGGCCCCGACGGCGAGACGCTCCGGCTCCGAGCCGGCACCGGCTTCGACGCCGCCGACGGGGTGACCGCGTCCGTCGCCGATTCGATCGGCGCGGCCGCGCTGGCCGACGACGGGCCCGTCGTGATCGAGAACTTCGAGACCGAAGACCGGTTCGACGGGCCGTCCGTGGTGGACGATCCCGACGTCCGGAGCGGGATCACCGTCACCGTCGGCCCGGCGGCCGACCCGTGGGGCGTCCTCGACGTCTACGATACCACCGCGCGGGAGTTCGCCGATCACGACGTCGACTTCCTCGAGAGCGTCGCGACGATCCTCGCGACCGCGATCGAGCGCCAGCGCTACGAGCGCCGACTCAACGAGACCGTGTCGGACCTCGAGGCCTCGAACGAGCGCTTAGAGCAGTTCGCCTACGCCGCCTCCCACGACCTCCAGGAGCCCCTGCGGATGGTCTCGAGTTACCTCCAACTCATCGAGGGCCGCTACGCCGACGAACTCGACGCGGACAGCCGGGAGTTCATCGAGTACGCCGTCGACGGTGCCGACCGCATGCGAGACATGATCGACGGCCTCCTCGAGTACTCCCGGATCGACTCGCAGGGCGACCCGTTCGAACCCGTCGATCTCGACGCCGTGCTCGAGGACGTTCTGACGGACCTGCAGGTGATGATCGACCGGCAGGACGCCGAGATAACGGCCGAGTCGCTCCCCGAGATACAGGGCGATTCGCGACAGCTCCGCCAACTCTTCCAGAACCTGCTCTCGAACGCGATCGAGTACAGCGGCGACGAGCCGCCGCGGGTGCACCTCAGCGCCGAGCGGACCGGCAGGAACTGGAAAATATCGGTCGCGGACGAGGGGATCGGCATCGATCCCGACGATCAGGAGCGAGTCTTCCGGGTCTTCCAGCGCCTGCACAGCCGCGAGGAGTACGACGGCACCGGCATCGGACTCGCGCTCTGTCGCCGCATCGTCGAGCGCCACGGCGGCCGCATCTGGGTCGATTCCGACCCCGGCGAGGGGTCGACGTTCACCTTTACGATCCCGGTCGAGGGCGCACAGTAGCTCGTCGCCGGTCCCCGGTCATCGGAACGGCTGTTCTTCGGCCGGGAGCCGACGCCGTCGCTCACCGATCGAACGCGCCGTCGCCGTCCCCGACCGCCCCATCCGTAACGGCCATACGATTCGATCACGTTACCGCTCCTATGAACTTCGCGCCGGGGGCCTGGAAGTACGCGATCCTTCCGTTGCTCGCCGCCCCGTTCGCCCTTTTCATCAGTGTCACGGCAGGGCTCGTCACGTTCGCGGCCGGTGCCGGTACCCTCGCGTTCTTCCGCGATCCCGAACGCACCCCGCCGCCGTCGGGCGTCGTCTCGCCGGCCGACGGGAACGTCTCCGTCCTCCGTGAGGAGGGCGACCAAGTCCGACTGGGGATCTTCATGAACGTCTGGCACGTCCACGTCATCCGCGCACCCTTCGCGGGCCGCGTCACCGATGTCGAACACGTCTCCGGTGCGAACCGGCCCGCCTTCTCGAAGGAATCCGACCGGAACGAACGCGTCCACGTCCGCCTCGAGACCGACGCTCCGACCCTGCCGTCCGACAGTGACGAAACGACGACGATCGCAGACGACGGTGGCGAACCGGTCGCCACCGACAGCGAGGAGATGGCCGGAGACGGCCCCCCGAATTCCCACCCCGACGAACCAGCTCACGACGCCGAAGTCACGCTGATCGCCGGCGCGTTCGCCCGCCGCATTCATCCCTACGCCGAGCGCGGCGACGCCCTCGAGCGCGGCGACCGCATCGGCCACATCGCCTTCGGGAGCCGCGTCGACCTGCTCTTCCCGCCCGCAGTCGACCTCGAGGATATCGCCGTCGAGATGGGCGAGTCGATGACCGCCGGGGAGACGGTCGTCCTCGAGTCCGCCGGCGGCTCATTCACTGGCGAGTTCGACCTCGGAACCGACGCGGGAGCCGGCGGCGACGATCGGACCGAGTAGCGCGCCTCCCACTGAGCCACCGCCACAGTTGCCCCGACGGCGGTTACCTTTTTATTGGATCGGGCGGCCAAGCCGGCCGTGATCGAACTCGACTGGGAGACGGACCGAACCGAGGGAGTGACGCTGATCTCGGCGATCGTCACGAACGCGCTGACGACGCCCCAGATCGTCCGTATCGAAAACCGCGTCGACGGACCGCTCTGGACCCCGAACGGCGATCGACGATCGGCACCCGAGTGGAGTGACGGCTGTTGGGAAGGGCTGGTCGAACCGAACCGCCGCCGCGGGCTCGGCTTCGCGAGCCTGAAGGACCCGGCAGCGATAGCTGACCCGCCGCTTGCGGTGACCGACACTCACCGTGCGAGCGACCGCGTCTCGGAACCGACCGATGTGCTCGCGTCGATGGCCGACTGGCGACCGCCCCTCGACAGCCTCGACCGGGTGCGATGATCGTCGCCGTCAGCGGCGGGAAAGGCGGCGTCGGCAAATCGACGGTCTCGCTCAACCTCGGCCGCGAACTCGATGCCGTCGTCGTCGAAGGCGATTTGACGACCGCGGACCTCCCACGCGGTCACGGGCCGGACCTCCACGACGTGCTGGCTGGCCGAGCCGACCCCCTCGAGGCGATCGACCGGCACCAGGCCGTCCGCGTTCTCCCGGCCGGACGCACGCTCGCCGGTGCCCGCGCCGCGGATGTGACGGCGCTTCCACGCGTCCTTGAGCGGATCGAACGCGAGTGCGGTCGCGTCGTCGTGGACTGTCCGGCCGGGCTGGCACGCGACGTGGGGCACCAACTGGAAAGCGCCCAACTGACGGTCCTCGTGTCGACACCAACGGAGTCGGCGCTGGCCGATGCGCTCCGCACGCGACGGCTCGCCCTCGACCTCGAGACGCCGGTCGCAGCGGTCGTCCTCAACAGAGCCGACGCCGCTGCCGTCGAGCGGCTCGCTGACCGCGTCGAGCGGACGTTCGGCGCGCCGGTAATCGGGATCGAAGAGCGAGCGGCGGTCGCCGACGCACAGCGCCGGTGGCGGGCGGTCCGCGATGTCTATCCCAACTGTGCCGCAGTCGATGCGATCCGAACGGTCGCCCGACGGATCGAACGCTGTGAAAAGCGGCTGTCGGATCGAATCGGCGTCATCTAACTGCTCCGATCTATCGTCCAGACGCTCGCGGCCGTTCAGCCATCCTTTCCGGCTGATTCGACCTGACTCGAGGGAGCTCCGAACTCGAGTTCGATCGGCTCCATCGACCGCCCGCCGGCCCTGCACTTCGGGATCGTAAGACGGTGTTCGAGACGCGAGTCGGCCTCGGGTGTGATCGTCTCCATCTCGAGGACTGCATCGACTGCGTGCATCGTCGTGGTCCGATGGTCGGGGGCTGCCGGCTCGTCGAGACAGTGTAACAGGCCGATACTTTCGGTGGCGACCAACTGCTCTTTGAGGTCGTCGAGAAAGGTGACGTAGGCGTCCCGGTCGCCGCTCTCCAGTGCGTTTACGGGATCGACGACGAGCGTCGACGCGGCAGGTAGTTTCTCGATCAGGTCCGTCGCCGCCGAAGGACGGGTATCGCCGTCGAGTCGACGAACCGTCGGGGTCCCGGTCGTCGTTGCCGCGGCCTCGAGCGCTCGCTCGACGTTCGCGACCGACCGTTCGGTCGACAGATAGAGCGTCCCACGGACGGCGGTCGCCTCGTAGAGGAGTTGCTCCGACTGACTGGCCGGATCCGCGACCACCGCGACCAGCGATCCCGGGGCCAGTCCCCCACCCAACCGTCGATCGAGTTCGTCGATTCCCGTCGGTAATAGATCGTCGTCGTACTCCACCGGCGTTCGGTCCGGTGGTGCCCTCCGCTCGAGCGCCTGTGCGAGATCGTCGTAGGCCGCGCGGGTCTCCTCGTCCGTCAGGGGCGACGATTCGTCGGGGATTTGGCCCAACACCGGAACGTCGGTCCACGATTCGACCGCCTCCGGAACGCTGTCACATCGATTCAGTACCGTTCCGAGCACCGGGACCTCGAGTCGCCGCGCCAGCTTGATCGTCGTCTCCGCGGCGCTGCAACTGCGCTCGCCGTCGGTCGTCACGACGATTACGCCGTCGGCCGCCGAAAGCGGTTCGACGACATCGGGCCCCGCACCCGACGGACAGTCGACGAACGTCTGGACACCGTCGGTCTCGAGCAACTCGAACGCCGCCTCGAAGTCGACCTGCGTCGACGGCTCCGGAGCCGAGAGCAACCCGACGTTCGAGACCCGCGGACTCGATTGGACGACCGAGTCGATATTCGTGCCAGACTCGAGTGCCGCGAGCGTCGGTTCCCGATCGACACCACCCGCGACGTGGACGTTCGGCAGTTGTCGATCGGCGTCGACCGCGACCGCCGCCGTCCCGCGCCGGCCGAACGCCTCGGCCAGCCCGATCGTCGTCACCGTCTTTCCACAGCCGCCTTTCGCACCCGCGATAGCGATCATACCGACAGTGGCTCGGCATCCCTTTTGAACCTCGGTTCGAGCGCGGTCGTAGCCTTCGCCCTCGTCTGTCAGTGCGTGGTTGGCAGAGGGGGGGTTCTCGATGGAACGGGTTACCGCGCTCGTTTTCGCCATCTCTCGATCGGGTTCTCTCGAGATACATTATCCACGTCGAAGTATGAGATTCCAAGCGTTTTATTTGATTGAACAGGAAATACGGAGTATATTATGGGCAATCGATCGATCCGAACTCGTCGCAATTGGTTGGCGAGTTGTCTCGGCGTGACTGCCGGGATTTCGGGACTCGCTGGGTGTATGAATACCGATAAGAGCGATAATGATAAGAACGGGGCCAGTGACGAACTTCTGCCCAGCGAATGGCCAATGTACGGCGTCGATCCGCAGAATACGGGGTATCATCCGACTGCGACTGGGCCAACTAATGAAAATGTTGAATCAAATGTAGTTGTAGAAACAGAAGGATCGATTAGAAATAGTCCGATAATTGTTGAGGGCACCCTATATGTGAGTTCTTCAGATGGGAATTTTTATTCATATGATCTTGATAAGGAGGAATTAAATAGCGAGAAAGTGATAAACTCGTTGCATGATTCTCATCCCGCGTTCAAAAATGATCGCATATTTGTCGGAATAAAAGACGGGATAGTAGCACTTGATAGAGACGATCTGAGCATTGATTGGGAATATAATTCAGCAATAAGTAATATCCAACCCACTCCAGTTCCGAACGGTATAATTGGTACAGAGAATATGTTTTTACACCGTTTTGATTCACGCGGCAACAAAACGACCATACATAACATGCGTGACCATTCTGGAGGGCGCCCCTATTCGAAAGTACCAGCAGTGAATAATAATCGAGTGTATTTTACAAGCGGGATTATGTTGTATGCAGTGAATCCTAAAGACGGTGAAATAGAATGGAGTTTTGAAAATCCGAATGAAGAAATAATGGGTGAATGTAATCCAGCAATTTCTGATGGCTCTGTTTATGTTGGTGGTGAAGATCAACAACTTTATTCGATTAACTCCATCAACGGGACGAAAGAGTGGTCAATTGATACTAAATCCGTAGTTCCATCTGACCCGTCAGTAGCAAATGGTATAGTCTATGTTGAGGCGAACGGTTCTGCTTACCTTGGTGGAGATTCCTGGTTACTTGCGATAGATATAAACAAACAAGAAATAGTGTGGGAGCAGAAACTTACTTCTACGACAAGTTCAAAACCAGTTATCGTTGATGGATCGGTATATCATGTTGATCTTAAAACTATCTATTCATTTGATGCTGAAAAAGGACATGAGATCTGGAAAAGTGAAGTGTTTGAGGAGCCTGCTAGTGTCTCACCAGTTGTATTTGATAATGATATATATGCGTCAGCAGCGGACGGAAATGTTTACAAAATCAGTTAATTGGAAGCCCATTTGCACCATTAGTTATACATTTGTTACTATCACTTTCAGTAAAACTAGGCCCGCTTTTATTCCAGCCCTTTGAACAACTCTGACGTGTCGCACCGCTATTTCCATACCTCCACGTATCTCCAACACCGGGTGATCCTTGGGCTAGTAATTGCGGACTCGGGACAACAATCGGTATCAGTAGAGTATTCTCGAACGAGATTGGTTCCACAGTGCCAACTGTCAATTCGTCTTGATCTGCCCAAGATGCTGTTTCAATTGTCACTTCTGAATCTTGACGAGCATAGGACATTTGGTTAGAATTTGTTGGGTCCCCATTGGTTGTACGAACCTCAAAGCGAGCATACTCTCCTTGTAAATCAACATAATATGCATCAAGTTGTAGGTAAAACAGGGAAGGCCATGGCATGAGGGGAAGACCTGGATGGCCGACTCCGTCAAGATAACCAGCTCCCAAGGGAGCATGCTCTGTATCGTTTATCTCAAGAACGCCTTCTCCTTCTGGTCGGACAGCCGGAACATCTGATCGATTAACCGTCTCTAGTGACAGATACGTTGGAGATGCCTCAATTTGATAGTTAGAATCTTCTGTTAATGGTGATTTTTCGATTGAGGCAAGGGTATCATTGGGGCGTGTTTCTGGATCCATCATTCGATCGATGAAGTCCATTGGCCCACCAAGGAGATTATTACCTGTATCAAGGAGATCTCCAAGGAGAGAATTAAGTATCGCACTGCTCTCACCAAGTGTCTCATCATGCCAATCGCTAACCTGATCAATATTATTGTATGTATTCTGGTAATACTGCTTTCGTACTTCAACTCGCAAGAGGTCTGCCGTATTGTTATATGGAATGGATGTATTCTGATATACTATTTCATGCTCTATCTTACTCACGTTGTCCTTCACTTGTCTAATCGGACTTGGCTTCTTAACCATATTTGATAGATCTGACTGGTGAGGATCGACAACTGTTACAGTCTCATAATGGGTTTGGTTAAGCTCGGCTAATAGCCATTCATAAAGTTCATCTTTATCTCGTGGGCTGACGTCGACCTCTGGGTTTGCAGAATAAGAAATTGCTTGCTCGAGGTCACTCTCTGTGATTATCGAACCACTCGATTTCTCTATTCTACGCTCAAGTTCCTGTTCTTGAGAACTAATAGATGCAGATCGAAGATTAAAGCTTTTCTTCACTGATTTTTCTTCTACACCCTCAAAGTTATCCACATCTCCATAACTTTCATTCCACGAATCTGTAGAGAAGGGTGATTTCAAACCGTGCGATTCTTTTTCAGCAGTAGCACTATCTGACGCGAGGTCTCCGGATATTTCATAGTCTGCGCTATATGTTATTCCAGATTTCCAATTCAGATGCGTATAAGAGGAACGATTTTCATCGTCATGTTTCCATTCTGATTTTATACCAATCGAGTTTTCATATTCTATATTAACCTTGGCCAGATCTCGATTGTTAAAATCAGTATTCTTGTTATCAGAGATAAATTCGATTGAAACATTAGCATCCGCAGGAAAGGTGTTTGGTAGATAAGTTGTGTTGATCGGACCAGACCAGTTTCCGGGGTGTTGAGCCCAGTCACTCGGCGGTGATGGATTTGGTAAACTCTCATGACGATATGGTCCTGCTTCACTTGTTTTTATATCTATGCTATATATATCGGATATCAATTCACTGATTTCATCAGATTCTTCTGCAACACTGTATAAATCGTCAATTTCACCAATAGTGTTACCTAGATTAGCGACACTTTCTGCCTGTCCCGAGTTATCGATATCATTAGCAAAGTAGTGTTTAAGGTAGTCTTCATTGAATCGCTCGTCTTCCTTTAATGATTTATTGAACTCTGATTCAACTTGACCCATGTCCATCCCGGCCGCCATCTGCATATAGGAGACATCAGCGAACGGATGGGCCTGAATCTCGACATCGGTCTCGACGTTGTCCTCGAGCATCGTCAAAACGATATCTTGGACGGTCGGTGCGTCCGGGAGCTCACCCTCGGCGTCGATCAGATCGGCGTTACAGAGGTCGCTCTCGTTGGCGAGTGAGTTGTTCTCGCCGCCGGGAAGGAAGTCCTCGGTTTTGACATCACCTGCACTCGAGGCGAGATCGCTTCCCATACAGAGCGTCGGGAGGAGCATGGCGCGGTCCTTGTAGGGGTCGGTCGTGCCGAAGGTCTTCTCTTGGAGGCCGAAGACGGCGTCGTTGACCATCACTTCGGTGTGCTCGTTCGGGGTGAGGTTATGGAAGGCGCGGTCGCCGCTGGAGAGGCGATCGTAGTAGGCTTTCCCCCACGTGTAGGGGTACATTCGGGCCGCGAAGTACCGCCCGAAGCCGTCGTAGCTGTCGGTTTCGAAGAAGCCTTTGTTGAGTTGGCTCTGGAACTCCTCGGTTCGGTCTTTGAGCTGGTAGAGCGGTGTGCCAACCGTCACCGCGAGCGATCGCTGCTCGGTCGCCGTTTCGCCGTCGCCTTCGCTGACGGTCAGTTCGATCCCGTCGACTTCGACGGTGATGACACCGGCTTCCCGCCTGTCGATCGAGACGCGGTCGATCGCTGCCTCGAGGTCGTCGCCGTCGCCCCAGTCGATCCGGTCGACCGAGGCTCGGGCGGTGGTGTCGTGATCGACCCGTTGCTCGGCGGTCGCGAACGATTCGGAGACCTCGCGGTAGATGAGGAGTTTGAAATACTGGTCGAACACCGCCTCGTCCTCGTCGATCGCACTGCTGAAGGCCGCGTCCGCCCCGTCGGTCGATGTGACGGGCGCGCTGGCGGCATCGTCGGCGGCGCGGAGGACCGCCTGTCTCAGTTCGCCGACGGCGACGGACTCGGCGCGGTCCATCGCGAGTGCGTTGTCGGTGTCGACGGTCGGTGTGTCTCTGGATTCCAGGACGCCGACGATCATGATGCTGCTGAGCAGCAACAGGACGGCGATCAGGGCGAACGGAATGCGGGCACGGTCGTCGTCTGCGATCGAAACGGTATGGGGTCGGTCAGTCATGGTTCCACGTCTGAATCGTGATCGTCACGTCGGCAGTCGATATCTCGTCGGCGAGCAGCGCCGCGATCTCCTCGTCTCGTCGGTCGCCGTCGTACTTCTCCTCGATCGCCGCAATTTCGGGCTCGAGAGCGGTCTGTAGGTCCTTCCCGATCCAGTGTCCCAACCCGTTTCGACCGAACGCGTCGGCGTCTTCGAGTCCGCGGAGTACCTGTGCGTTCGCTTCGACGGCGTCGGCCTCGTCGCGCTTGAGCGGGCCGTGATGATCGGGGTTCGTCGTCCCGGTAAACTCGTACTCGAGGGGTGCGACTATCTGCTCGTAGCGAAAGACCGCGAGTTCGTGGGAGACGCCTTGGCTCTCGAGGGTTCGCTGGGTGTCGGCCGGCGGGAAGTAGCCGTCGACGATCGCCGAACCGACCACCATCCCGGCCGCCTCGAACGATTTGTTCTCGGGCGTATCGATGCGGTCGGTTCGATTGCCCAGATACTCGTTCCAGTCGGTACCGCCGTCCAGATACGCGCGTTCGATTTCGGCCGAATCGACGGCCGGGAACCCGCTCGAGGCGGTCAGCGTGACGCTCGAGACGTCCGCGGTCGGCGGGGGTCGCTCGCCGGCGGTGGCCGTGCCGTTGATCGAGGCGTTGTCGTAGGGCTCCCACTCGGCGACGGCGTAGAAATCGCCGCTCGAGCCGACGAGAGCGCTTTCGACGGACGCGTCGACGGCGGTTTCGAACTCGTCGCCGGCGGGTCGGATTCGGGTCCCGTCGATGCGGGCGTTCGCGACGGCCGCGTCCGCGAGCAGTCCCGTGGCCGAGCCGTACTCGGTTCGGTAGGACTCGCCAGCGCGGTCGTCGATCGGTGCGGTGTCAGCCAGACTGTACCGAACGCTGAGCGTCGACTCGCCGAGGAGTTCGGCGGTTCTGTCGGCGCGGTCGTCGTCGAACTCGTCGTCGGAGCCGGACAGGTGCAGCCCGACCAGCAACACGCTCGCGCTGATGAGCAAGAGCGCCATCGCGACGTCCATGACCGTACTCACGGCGCGGTCGCCGCTCATCCGTCCCACACCCCCACGGTCAGCGTTCCGCCCCGAACGGAACCGGGTCTCGTTTCGACGGCGACCGGGCGTTCGGCTACGCCCGCTTCCGCCGGCGGCCCCTCGAGTTCCCCGCTCTCGATCGGGTCCCGATCCGGCCGGCCGTCAGTTCCGAAGAACGCGTCGGCGACGACGGTCTCGCGGCCGTCCTCGATGATCGTGACCTGCACGTAGACGTTCCGCCCGTGCGGAAGCGAGGCCGTCTCGATATCGTCTCCGAGCGCGCGGTCGTCGCCGGAAACGACGCCGTCGGTTTCGATATCGTCCTTGATCCGGCTGACTGCCGTCGTCTCCGTCGTCCGATCGGTCGCTCCGGGGAGCGTCTCGGTGATATAGAGCCCGTACAGTCCAACGCCGACAATGAGCGCCGAGACGGCGACGAGCGCGGCGAGCGGTTCGGTCTGCCCGCGCCGGCCGCTAAACATCGACGAGCGTGACATCGAACCGTTCCGTCGCCGCGTTGTGTCTCACGTATCCCGGTATCTCCGCGGGCGTATCGATGGCTGCGCCGCCCGAGCCACACACCGGGACCATTTCGGTATCGTGGTCCGCGGGGACCCCTTCGAGAGCGTCGACGCTCTGCTCGGCGCTGATCGTCTCGGTACAAACGATCTCGTCGCCGACCCGGACCCGCACGTCGATCGGGAAATATAACACACTGTGATCGCTGAGATCGTCGGGTCCGAGATTCGCGGTCCTCTTCGAGGGACCTGCATCGACGGATTTCTCGAGTTGACCGAGGTCATTGCTGCCGGTCGCCAGTATCTGTACGGTCGCGTCCGTGTTCGCCTCGTAGGCGAACCGACCTTCATGCGTCTGGTCTCCCGGAACGGATTCGAATGCGACGGCGGCGCTGACAGTCGGGACCGGCGTGGTACTGACGGTTCGGGTGCGCAGCCGCTCGTCCGCAGTCCGCCACTCCCCGGTGTTGTCCGCGTACGCGTCGTCGACGTCCTCGAGAAAGACGTCGAACGCGTTTACGTCCGCTCGGTCGAGTTCCGTCGCGTACTCCTCTGCGAAGGCGCGTCCCGCGGAGAGGTTCTCGAGGCGTTCGTGGCCCATGACGGGGACGACGTGGCCGTAGGTGAGACTCGCTCGAGCGGTACCGTGCTCGTTTCGCATCGCGACCGTCCGGCCGTCGAACTTGATCTCGGTCGCGTCGTGGTCGTAGGTCGAACTCGCGTCGGCGGTACTGCCGGCGGTTTCCTCGATGGCGTTTGCTGCTCGGTTTGCGTCCGGCGGTGGCCCGTTGGGTAACCCGACTGCGATACCCGCGATGGCGACGCTGACGATGGAGACGGCCAGCCAGACGTACCAGCCGTCGACTGGGGTTTCCAAATCCATGCTGCCTCTCGCCGCGTGTTCGTATTTAAATCCGAGTCCGGTGAGTCTTATAGTAACACCTCGAGGACGGTCACCGTCGCGACGTACAGCACCATCGAGGAGACGAGCGTGCGGCCGATGTGGTAGCCGAAGAGCGCCCGATCGATCCCGTGGCGCAGAGCGATCGAGAGCGGCGTGACGATGAAACACAGCGCGATCAGGTAGATGCCGACGACGATCCCGAGCGAGTCGGCGGGGAACGCGGCGGCGTCGACCCCCCTTGCCCCGGTCAGATCCGCACTGGACATCATCGCGGCCATCCCGACGGTCGCACCGGCCACGAGCGGCGCGAAGTACGCCGCCGTGTTGTCGAGTGTACTCGTCACCTGTTCGAGGTTCCATTTCGCCTCGGCTTCGACGTCCTCGAGTTCCTCGAGGTGGTCGGCCATCGAGACGATGGCGCGGCCGGCGGGTTTCCCCTCGTCGGCGGCGATCGCGAGCAACGCGGCGGTCCCGCGAGCGCGCGGGCTCGGGATGTCTCTCAGCGCGCCGTAGTCGCCGAGAAACGCCGCCCGGACGCCCATGTGCAGCCGCCGCTGGAGGCCGGCCGCCCGTTCGAAGACCTCGCCGGTCTCGGCGGGGACGCGGTCGGCCGCCAGTTCGACCGCCGATTCGACGGACTCGCCCTCAGCGACCTGCCGTCCCACGATGTACAGCGCGTCGGTGAGGTGTGCTTCGACGTCGCGGACGTAGTGGCGGACCGCGAGGATGGGGGCGTACGTGGCCAGCAGCGCGATGCCGAGGCCGATACCGACGGCAGCGATCGGCGCGAGGTGTGCGGGGCCAACGGCGGCGATCAGCGGATAGCTACAGAGGCCGGCGAGCACGCCCCAGAGCGCCCGAAGCCGGAGCCGGTCGGGAACGTCCGGATGATCGTGCCCGATCGTTGGCGGCGGAAACGCGACCGGTCGGCGGACGAGCAACCAGAGACTCGCGCCGATCAACGCGGCAGGGAGGACCGCGTTGTACAGGAAGACGAAAAACCAGATGTTGACCGCGTAGCCGACCATCGGGACCGTCGGAACGAGCGAGACCAGCGCGAGCGGGATCATGATCCCGAACGCGAACAGCCCGGTCGCCGGAGCCCGGATCGCGGTCGTGAAATCGGCCATCTGGCTGCGAGTCCCCGAGAGGATGGCCGAGAGCGATCGATCGAGCGTACGGACGCGCTCGGCGTCCGGCGCGTCTTGGGCGGCCACGAGCAGGTGCGCCGACCGCCGGAGCGCCGGAAACCACTCGGCCCACTCGTCGGCGAAGGAGAGCAAGCCCGTTCCAGGCGTGCCGATCGACCGGTCGATGTGGCCGTCGAGGCTCTGTGAGAGCGGGCCGTGGCCCGTTTCGGCCGCGAACCGAACCGCGCCCTCGAGCGCCGGCTGGACCTGCATTCGCAGCACCGCTCGGCCGATGAGATTCGGCGTGTCGCCGAGCGCTTCGGTCCGGCGAAACGCCGCCTGCAAGTGTGGCATCGAGTGAACGGTATGGATCGCCGCGAGCGGTGCGACCAGCACGAAAAACAGGACGAAGGGGAGCGGAGCCGACGTTACCAGTAACGCCAGCGGGAGAAAGGCCGCGACGATCCCGGCCCCGTATCCCGCCCGGATGATCGTCTCGGCGTCGTATGGCGAGTCGGTAAAGGAGAGCGACTCCTCGAGGTCGTCGCTCCCGTCGACGGCGGCCGGATACAGCGCGGCGAGCGTGCGGACGAGCGTTGAGAAGTGTCCCATTCCGCGATCACTCCTCTCCGTTGCCCCGGCCGGCGTACACTGCGGCGACCGATTGCGGGTCCGTTCGGCCGTCGCGGGCGAGCGTCGACAGGAGGTCCGCTCTCGCCGAAATCGCCTCCCGAACGTCGGCGTAGCTCTCGGTCGGTCCGGCGAGGCGCTCGACGACCCGACTCTCGCCGCGGTCGATGCGTCCGGTCGCGACCGCCCGTTCGCCGTCTAACTCGTACAGCGGCTCGAACCAGATATCGTCGCCGCTGCCGACGACTTCCTCGATGCTGGCGAGGCGTCGCCGTCGCCCCTCAGGCGTTCGGTGGGCCTGAACGGTGACGACGAGATCCGTCGCACCGAACGACGAGGGTTCGACGGCGAGGTCGGAGACCACGCGCTCGTAGACCTCGTCGGCACCGTCGCCGTGAATCGTCCCGAGCACCGCGTTCGCGTTGGCACCGACCCGCATCGCCTCGTAGAGAACTTGCGCCTCCTCGCCGCGGATTTCGCCGACGACGAGCGCCCCGTTACCGAGTCGAAGCGCCGTCCGCAGCGCCGCTTCGGCCGTTATCTCGGGCCCGTCGCCGGACCCCGTTCGCAGCGCCTGCACGTCCCGTCCCACCGACTGCAACGGCCCAACCGGGAGTTCGGGCGTGTCCTCGATCAGGACCGTTCGGGTCTCCGCCGCGAGTTCGTACAGCAGCGTTCCAAGCAGTGTCGTCTTTCCGGAGCCGCGGGTCCCGGCGATCAACGCGGCGGCGTTGCGTTCGACGGCGACCGAGAGAAACGCTGCGACCGCCGCCGACATGGTCCCGTTCGCGACGAGCGCCGGCAGGGTGAACTCGTCGTCGGGTTGTTCCCGAAACGCGAAGGCGATGCCGTCCGCGACCGGATCGGTGATGCCGGCGACCCGGATCCGGGTACCGCTCTCGAGCGCGGCCGTCGCGTCGACCGTCGGACTCGCCCGGGAGAACGCCCGCCCGCTCGTGCGCCGAACCCGCGAGGCGAGCGCTCGAGCGCCGCCGGGCGTGAGGTGGACGTTCGTGGTCATCGACTCCCCGTCGACGACGACGCGGATGGGGTTCGCCGAGACCGGCGACGTGACGTACACGTCGGTGACGCGAGGATCGGCGAACAGGTCCTCGAGGATGCCGTACCCGATCGTGTGTTTGCGTAAGATTGCAGTCAAGCGCGGATCGGCCGGCTCGTCACCGACGGCTTCGATCGCCCGTGAGGCTGCGCGATCCCCCTCCACGACGCCTTCCGCGATCGCTTCGTACCCCTCGATGAGACGTTGGCGTTCAGCACTGGCGAGTGTCGTGTCGATCACGTCGAGGGCGTAGCGCGCGACGCCGTCCGGCCGTCCGTAGATTCGCGCGTCGCTCCCGGTCTCGAGCGACCGGACGTCCCTGAGGTGTGCGCCGTCGGCGATCGTCCGGTCGACGAAGTACTGGCCGATGGTGAGCCCGACGGTCGGCGTCAGCGCCGCGTCGTCGCTCCCGGTCTCGAGCCCACTCGCGGCTGCGACCAGTCCTGATTCGACGCCGATGTCGGCGATCGGGCCGACTCGTCGTCGGACGTCCTCGGCGACCGCGAGCGGTTCCCGTGTGGCTGCCGTCGCCAGCTGCTCGTCACGATCGCCGAGCAGCGCGACGAACCGGCCGGCCGCCCTGAGGATGGCGACACCGCGACCGTCGTACCGGTACTCGAGCCCGTTCGATCGGACGACGATCTGGTCGGCGTCGCGGTCGGCAAGCGCGTCGACTGCCGTCTGCCGGCAGGCGCTCGCGCTCTCGAGGTCGCCATCGCAGTCGGCCGCATCGAGGAGCAGCGTCTCGTCCTCGACGGATACCCGACAGGCACACGGTGATCGTGCATTTTCGCTTCGGCCGAAGAGACGCCCCACTCCTGGGTTGTCCCGACCGAGGAAGTTGCGAACGCCGAGGCCGTCGATGACCGACCGGAGGTGTCCGATCTCGTCCTGAGACATACCGGTGCTGGCAGCGGCTTCCGATTTAAACTCACACACGGCTCGCGACGACGACCGGGTCCCCGTTCTTGTCGGCCTGAAGCGTCAGTGCGAGCCGGATCCCGCCGGTCCCGCCGAGTTCGACCGATTCGTTGGCCGCGGGATCGTTCCAGACGATCGGTTCTCCGATTACCGACTTGCGTGTCGTCCCGTCCTCGAGCACGTAGCTGACGGCGCTGTAGCTCCCGTTCGCCCGCGGCGTGATCTCGAAGTGATCGACGGATGCGGTCGTAAGCGACCCTCGCGGCAGCGTCACGTCGACGACTCGCCGGGAATCGGGGTGGCCGTCGGGCGAGAGTTCGCCGGAGTCGGAAAGCGATGTCGCCGCGTCGTCGATCGCCGCGATGCTCGTGTCGACCTGCCGCTGGGTATTCATCGACGCTCCGCGTTCGATCGCCGGGACCGCGAGCACCACGATCGCGACCGTGAGCACGATCGCGACAACGTACCGGATCACGGCAGTCTGGCCCGAATCGACTGCAATACGCCGCCGGCGGACTCCTCGTCGCCATCGGGCGGAACGTCGCGTGCGTCGTCCGTTCGGGAGGTTCCGTCGACACCGTCGCTGCCGGCCGCTCCGTTCGGATCGGCCGAATCGGAGAGTCGATCGTCGAGGGCGGCCTGCGTCGCGCCGGTGGTGGTCCGTGGCTCTCGAGCCGTCGAGCCGTTTCGATTCGAGAGACCGCCGGTGTGTCCATCCGGTGGGTCCCCGTCCGATTCGTTGCCTTCGTGGCTCGAGTTGTTGGCTCCGATACTCGAGTTGCTGTCTCCGTGGCTCGAGTCGGCGCGTTCGCGGCCCGATTCGCTGTCCCCTTCGGTCGCCGGCGAGACAATCTCCGAGACGGTTCGTTCGACGGCGGGCAGGTCGCTGCCTGACTCGCTCGCATCAACCCGCTTGCTCGATACCGCGCTCGAATCGCGGTCGTCTCGAGCGGGGACCGCCCCATCCGTCTCGGTGTTTTCGGTCAGGTTTTCCGACGTAATGCCGTCAGCGGCGGGGCGCGGTACGTCCACGTCGAGATCAATCGTCTCGTCGACGGCCCCCTCGAGTTCGTCGAGGCGGTACTCGAGTCGATCAACCGCGGCGACGGCCGCGTCGGCACGGCGCTCGACGGCTTCGTTAACCGAGTCGACGCTGCCGACGGCCCCGTCGAGTGCGTCGGTCCGGCCCTCGAGGGCGGCGAGACGGCGTTCGTGCTCCTCGACCTGTGCGGTCAGTTCCTCGAGGATCCCGGCGACGGACGCGATGTCGGCGAGTTCGTCCAGTTCGATGTCGCCGTCGACGACCGCGCGCTCGACGGCGGAGAGTCGCCGCTCGATCCGCTCGATGTCGCTCATGGCGAGCGTTGCTCCACCTTCGTATTTAAACATGAGACTACGCCGCTGTGCCGAATCAGGGCGCTACTGGTCCCATCACTGTTCGCATGTCAAAGACGGCATTCGGCGGTAAATCGCTCGTTCAATCTGCCCGATCCCGTTGAACTCGCCGTAATCGTCCGAAACGGTCGGGCCGGTATTTGCGTCGGCGCGCCCGACAGTACACTCTCGGAGACACCATGGCGAGCCCCCCTTCCCTCCCCGACCGGCGATCTACCGACTCGAGTTCGTCGAGTGACCGCCGCGACGACGAACACGGTGTGCTCGAGCGCGCAGCACCGGCGATCGCGACGCCGATCCGCGCGGCGGGGTTCTGGACGGCGATCGCCATGCCGATTCTGTACCTGCCCCTGCTCGCCAGGGGGCTGTCGTCGTCGCTCGAGGGGGGCGTATTTCTGGCGCTGATCGTCGGGAACCTGCTGGCGCTGTACGTCGGGCACGCACACCGCCAGTGAGACGCCTCGCGGGGTTCATATGGGTTACTGCACCGATTTACCGAACCGTCATTCGGTCGGGGTCGGGGTTGTGCCGGCACTGACGGACGGGAGACCGTCTCAGTCGCTCGAGCCCCGCGATCGAACGTGGCCGAACTCCCGCTGGATCGCCCGCCGCTTGACGAGGACGAACCCGACCGCGATGAGCCCGAATCCGAGCAGCGTCGCGGCGTCGACGACCTCGCCGAGGTAGAGCCACCCGACGACAGCGGTGACGATCGGTGCGACGTACGATACCATGTTGATCTCGACGGCACCCAGTCGCTCGAGCAGGTCGAAGTAGATGAGAAAGCCGACGGCGCTTGCACCCACCGATAGGTACGCGATCGCGCCGATCGCTTCCGGGTGGGTCCACGCGGCGGGCTCGACGGGTTCGCCGATCGCGAGGCTCGCGATGTGCAACAAGAGCGCGCCGCCGAGCATCGACCACGCCTCCATCGTCTCGATGGGGAGCGAAGCATCGATCCGCCGGGTGAGGACGCTGCCGAGTGCAAACGCCGCCGCGGCACAGAAGACGAGTCCCTTCGCTACCGCGTCGGTGGCGAGCAGGTTCGACGGGTCGGGCCGGACGATCACCGCGACGCCGACGAGGCCGACGAGGACGCCGACGATCCCGACGGACGAGAGCGCGTCGGAGGGGACGAGCAATCGGGCGAACCCGGTGCTCAGGACCGGCGAGAGACTCACCAAAATCGCGGCCGCCGCGGCCGTCGTGTTCAGCTGTCCGACGAACAGGAACGCGTGGTAGGCCGCGATTAAGAGCGCGGCACCGACGGCGACCTGCGTCCACTCGAGCCCGCCGCGTGGCCGCCAGTGATCGACGGCGATGGCGGCGTAGCCGAGCATCAGTAGGCCGGCGATATCGTATCGCAGCGCCGCGAACAGCACCGGCGGAATGTACTCGAGGCCGGCGCTGATCGCGACGAACGCCGACCCCCACAGCGTTGCGAGCGTCAGGAAGAGGACGAGATTTCGATAGCGGCTCACAGTGGCCCTCCCGGCAGAGACGGCCTTTGTCTTTCGATTCGAGACCGGTTCGGCGACCGGCGAACCGCCGACTCGTCTGTCGATCCAGTTGGGACCGTCGCCGACCACGTTCGGATTAAGAGATCAGTGACTTGCCGCTTTGCGGTCGGGAACCGGAAATCGGGGGTCGGCAATCGGGACTCAAGAAGGAAGACTGGACGCCGGGCTCAGAGCGGGGGCCGTTCGCGAATCTCGGGTTCCTCCTCGGTTTGTCTGAATTGCTCGAGCAGGGGCTTGATGTCGTCGAATCCCTCGGCCAGTACGATATCGCCGCTGCGCAGATCGTACTCGATGATGTCGTAGTCCTCGAGCCGCGGCAGGTGGTTGTGAACTAACGAGACGTAGACGCGCTGTCTGGTCTCCTTGCCGACCGCGTCGGTGCGGGCGTCGAGTTCCCATGCCGCGACCTGGGTGACGAGATCTTCGAGGTTCGCAGTGGCGTCGTCGGCCAACTGGTAGAGCAGATAGCGCCGCTCGGACTCGGCGAGCAGGGAACAGGCCGCTTCCATCCGACTGGCGTTCGTCTGGTTCATATCTCGTCCACGCACCAAGCGGTATTACACCTACTGCCAACACAGATAGGGTCCGAATCCCCGCCCCGACGAGCCCGCTTTCGAGGGCGCTCGGTACGAGCCCACAGCCGACCGATTTCGTCGAATTCGGTGTTCATGGGGCGTCTCGAGACTGTTTCCATAACCTGTCTTTCCGTCGTCGCTGTGGGTCAGGATGATCCGATCGGTTCCTATGACTATGTCTGTCATATGTTATCAGGGACAGAATAGTTAAGACGGCGAGTGCCGTAGACGGGAGCATGGCCGCTCACGGCCGGCCCGCACTACGGGACCTGTTCGACGAGTCGCCCACACCCCACATCGCCCATCCGCCGCGGACCCATCACCGTGACTTCTACGTCGCTACCGACGGGTCTTTCCGGGGCTCGGGCGGTGGGCTGGGTGCCGTCATCGAAACGCGCGACGGCACCCGCGTCGCACGCGTCTCGACTGCGGATACGCCGCCGGACAACAACGTCGCGGAGTATCGGGCGCTCCACCTCGGACTCGACGTCCTCGCAGCGCGAGCGCCGCGAGACGCCGCCGTCGGCGTCCTCATCGACCACGACGCGCTCGCCAGCAACGTCAACAGTGCCATCCTCGCGACGCGGCACCCGGACGGGAAAGCACCCCGTCCCGTCTCGGTCCCGGCCGCGACGCGGTATCACTGGCGCGGGATTCAGGCCCGACTCAGCGGGTTCGACGAGGTGCGGGCTGCCCGGATCGACAGCGATCAGAACCCCGCCCACCCCCTCGCGAACGCGCCGGACCAGTACCGCCACGTCAATCGCGAACTCGACCGCTGTGTCCTCCCCGAGACGCCAGAGCCGGCGGCTGGCGAGTTCCCGCCACCGTCTCGAGCCGATCGGAACGGCGGTGGCGGCGGTCGCGCCTCCGACTGATCGCCTGCCACGCCAGCAGTTTCGCTCGCGCTCCGGCCCCCGAGTCGGCCGGAACCGCCATCGTTTTCTCACCGCTCGAGCAAGTCGTCCCCGATGAGCCTCCGCGTCGCGGTCGCCGCCCCGTTCATCCAGAACGGGACCCGTCGACTGCAGGAAAACGAGTTCGTCGTCGCCCTCTCGCTCGACCGGGACTGGTTCTCCCCCGATCAGGCCAAGCGACTGATCGACATCGCCACCGGCGAGGGCCTGCTCGAGCGCGGCGACGACGGCCTCGAGGTCGCGTTCGACCCCGCCGAGGTGACGGTGCCCGAGGAGTTCGTCCCCGACGAGGACCTCCTGCGGGAACGCTCCGCGTTCGAACGCGTCCTCGACTCGCTCGTCGCGGAGGGCATGGCGAAACACGAAGCGGTCGGCGCAATCAACACCCTCCAGCGGGACCTCGGGTTGACGATCGAGGCCGCCGCGGTGGTCTACGCCCGCCGCGAGGGCATCGATACCGACGACCTCGTCCCGATCGCCCGGGAGGCCGTCGTCGACACCGAAGAGGGTTAATCCCGCCGCCCGCACCACCGAGTATGGTCGAGGATCGGATCACCGACGGCCGCCGGATCGCCCAACTGCTCGCGAGCGAACTCGACGGCCGCGAGGACGGCGAACTCGCTCATTTCGCCGTGACGAACGCCGATCGGGACGTCGAACCGACGGCCGACGGCGCTCGCGCCTACGACGTGACCCGCCACGACGAGCGGATCGCCCGCGCGTTCGTCCACGACGACCGGGCACACCTCGAGTTCGAAGCCGGCCACGACGCGGCGGCCGAGGCGGCTTCGGACGTCGACCTCCGAGTCCGTCCGAAGGCGACGGATCCGCCCCGCACGCTGGTTTTCGTGGAAAGCGGAGCCGAGGTCAAACGCGCGACGGACGTGGTACAGCAGGTAAGTCGGGTGCTCGCGGAGACCGACGAAGAGGAATAGAGTCGCCTTATAGAGAGCGCACTGCAGGGGCGCGCGCTGTCGGTCGCCCGAGTGCAAGCGAGGGCGGCCGACGACGATGTGCGAGGGATGCGGACCGCAGCGACCGAAAGCGCGGCGCGAAGCGTTCGAGAATCGCGTCGCGATTCTCGAGCCCATCAGAAGTGCTTTGCACTTCTGAGGACGCCGCGGAAAGGCGAGCGGCAACGCCGCGAGCCGGGGAGCGAGGACCGCAATCGGTTGGGGAGGCTGTGGTTTTCCGTGCTGCCAGCCGGCGCAGAGCACCGTTCTTCGTCAGTACCACGATCGCCAGTACGACGATCGGCAGTACCACGATCGCCAGTACGACGATCGGCAGTACCACGAAACCAGTCGTCCGAAACGATCGTGATCCCATCGAACGGCGAAGTCGATCTCGAGGCCGGCCCCACGGACTCGACTTCTTACTCGAGGTCCGCGACGATCTCCGGTAGCGTCGCGGCGATCTCCGCCTGCTCGACGTGGGCGATCGCGCGCGAATCGGGCTCGGGCCCGTCCGCGAGCAGCACTTGAATCGCGGCCATCCCAGCCTCGGTTGCACCGCGAATATCGGCCTCGACTTCGTCGCCGATGTAGACCGCGTCGCCGGGATCGACGCCCAGCGCGTCGGTGATCGCCCCGAACGCGCGCGGGTCTGGCTTGCCCGCCTCGAGTTCGCCGGTAACCAGCGCGGCGTCGAAGGTATCTTCCCAGCCCAGCGTCTCGAGTTTGTCCCGCTGGGCCTTGACAGGCCCGTTCGTGAGCAGCCCGACCCGGTACTCGCCCCGCAGGTCCGCGAGCATGGCTTCGACCCCCGGCAGGGGCTCCAGGGAGTCCGAAATCGTCTCCCGGTAGGCCGTCGCGACGGCGGCCGGATCGGCGTCGCTCTCGCACTCCTCGAGCAGGTCGGCGAAAATGGGTTCGCGCGTCTCGCTGGTGAGGTTCCGTCGGTGGGCCTCGAGGTACGCGTCGCGAGTGAGCGACGGCGCGCCCGTCGCGGCCGTGGCTTCCTCGAGGATGGTCGCCCGAGTTCGACGGGGAACGGCGAGCGTGTAATCGAGGTCGAAGACGACCGCCTGTGGCATAGCTATGTGAGGGGCCTCGAGCGGGTTGAAGCTATCCCTTCGAACGGGCGGTGACGCAGTCCTCGATGGCCGCCCGGACGCCCCGCGGCCCGCGTCACTCGGCGAGCCCCTCGATGAGAAACGTCGCGGACGCGAGGTTCGTCGCGAGCGCCGTGTCGTGGACGTCACAGATACGCAGCAGCGCCGAGATATCGGGCTCGTGTGCCTGTGCTCGCAGCGGATCCCGGAGGAAGACGATCCCGTCGAGGCGGTCCTCCGCGACTTCGGCACCGATCATCAGGTCCCCGCCGAGCGGCCCCGACTCCTTGCGTTCGAGCTCGAGGTCGGTCTCTTCCATGAGCTGCGCCCCCGTGGTCCCGGTCGCGATCAGTTCGTACTGCTGTAGTTGCTCCTCGTGCGTCCGTGCGAACTCGATGATATCCGGTTTCTTCTCGTCGTGGGCGATCAGCGCGACGCGCGTCATACCGTCCTCTCACCCTCGCGGGAAATAAACGCTCGTCCGCGGTCGGTCGCCCGTCCCTCAAGCGGGCGACCGGTCCGACGTGATAGCTCGCATCGACGGCAGTGGCGGCTATCGACTTTTGTGCGTGGCGACCGACCTCCGGATATGGACGACCCGACTGAACCCGGCGACCGAGCGGCGAGACACGTCTGGTCGGCCGGCCGCTACCCCGCGATGGCCCCGAACATGCTGCCCGCTATCGCACGGCTGGTCAACGTCGCCGGCATCGATCCGGGCAACCGCGTCCTCGACGTCGGCTGCGGGACCGGCAACGCCGCGCTGACGGCCCGTCGAGCGGGGGCCGATGTCCTCGGGCTCGACCTCGCGCACGACATGCTCGACCTCGCCCGCGACAACGCGGCGCTGGCCGGCTACGACGACATCGGCTGGCTCACCGGCGATGCCGAGACCCTCCCCGTTCCGGACGGCGCGTTCGACGTCGTCCTCTCGAACTTCGGCCACGTGTTCGCGCCGGACTCCACCCGCGCCGGGGCGGAACTCCGGCGCGTGACCAAACCCGGCGGCCGGGTCTGTTTCACCGCGTGGTCGCCCAACGGCGTCGTCGGTGACCTCACTCGAGTCCTGACCGACCACGTCGCCGACCCGCCGAGCGATCCGTGGTCGCACCTGCAGTGGGGCGACCCCGAGTTCGTCCGCGAGCAGTTCGCCGATGTCGCGGACTGCTCGTTCCAGCGCCGACTCCTCGAGTTCCGATACGCTACGCCCCATCACTTCTGGCGCGAGTTCGCCGAGGAGTCCGGGCCGCTCTCGCCGGTGCTCCGGCGCATGGACGACGACGATTCGCGGGCCGCGCTCCGACGCGACGCCGTCGCCGCCCTCGAAGAGTGGTTCGGGGACAACGCGATCCGCGTCGAATACCTGCAGGTGCGGGCCGTCGTCGAGTGACCGCGACGCCGCGCGAACGACGAGCGCCGACTCGTCGCCCCGCCGGTCTGCGAGCCCGCATGTCGGGCCAAGCTATTTCGACGGTCGCAGGGTAGTCGTGGCCATGTCTTTCGACCCCGACGCGGTCGAAACGATCGCGTTCGATTCCTACGGGACGCTCGTAGACGTCTCAGCCGTTGCCGAACCGCTCTCGGACCACGTCGACGAACACGATCCCGAACTCGTCGCGAAGCTCTGGCGGGAGCGCTCGCTGTCGTACGCGATGGTCGGCAACGCGATCGGCGAGTACGACTCGTTCTACGAGATGAACCGCCACGCGTTACGGTACGCCCTCGAGACGATCGGCGTCGAAATCGACGCGGACGACCGCGAGGACATCCTCTCGAAATACCACGATCTGCCGGTCTTCGACGACGTCCACGACGGCATCGAGCGGTTGCGCGACGCGGGCTATGACTGCTACATCGTCTCGAACGGCAGCGAGGACATGCTCGAGTCGCTGCTCGAGTACGCCGACCTCGGGGACCTGATCGTCGACACGGTCAGCGCCGACGAAATCCGGCAGTTCAAACCCCAACCCGAACTCTACCGCCACGCCGCCGACGAGATCGACAGGCCGAGCGAGGAGATCGCGTTCGCGGCCGCGGGCTGGTGGGACGTGCCGGGTGGAAGCACTGCCGGTATGCAGGGCGTCTGGATCAACCGGCAGGACACCCTCTGGGGACCGTACGAGCGGGACCCGGCGCTGACAATCGAGAGCATCCACGACCTCGCGGACGAACTCGAGGACTGACGGCGGACCGAGAGCCCTCTCGCGCTCCCGATCGCTGCGCGCGGGAGAAGGGCAACTCGAGCGCGTTCCATAGTTCGATGTGACGGTCACGTCCCGATCACCGTGTGAGTTCGCAAGACCGTCGTTTTTGGCACTTACAGCTGTGGGTGTCCCATGGGCGTCTTCGACAACTGGGACGGCAAGCGGGTCGCTTGGGTCGTGCTCGGACTGGTCCTCGCGGCACTGATCGGACTCGCTCTCTTCCGGTACATCGGGCCCCTGCTGTTCGCGGTCTTCCTGTACTACGCGACGCGGCCGCTGTACCGGCGGATCGATCGCGTCATCGACCATCCGAACGTGACGGCGACGGCGACGATACTGTTCGTCATCCTCCCGATGCTGGCCGTCGTCGGCTACGCGATCGTCGTCGGACTCAGGGAACTGGATCAGTTCCTCGCCACGAGCGACCTCGAGGCCGTCCGGTCGGCGCTTCAGCCGTATTTGGGTATCGTCAGACAGGGGAACGTCGATCGACTGCGGGAAGCGATCGCCTCCGGTTCGGGCGGCTCGATCACGAGCGTCCTCAGTCAGGGGCTACCGGGGGTCGTGGGCCAACTGCGGTCGATCGCCGCGGGCGTCTTCGCCGTCCTCGCGCGGTTCTTCCTCATGATCACCTTTCTGTTCTATCTCCTGCGGGACGACTGGAAGCTGCGCCAGTGGTTCTACGAGAGCATCGACCACGACGACGACGTCGTCTCGTACACGCAGGCAGTCGATAACGACCTCGAGACGGTCTTTCTCAGCAACCTGGCAGTGATCGCGGTCGCGGCCGGCGCTGCCGCCATCACGTACTACGGTCTCAACGTCCTCTCTTCGGGCGGTCCCGTCGTCCCGACGCCGGTCCTGCTCGCCCTGCTCATCGGCATCGGGACGCTGATCCCGGCCGTCGGGATGAAGATCGTCTACGTGCCCTACGGACTGGTTCTCCTCGGCGTCGCGCTGACGACCCCGAAGCCGCTCTGGCACCCGATCGCCTTCCTCGCGCTCACGCTGGTCGTCGTCGACACCATCCCCGACTTCTTCGCGCGATCGTTCCTCTCCGCGCGCAGCGGCGTTCACATGGGGCTGGTCCTCCTGGGCTACTTCCTCGGCACGCTCGCGTTCGGCTGGTGGGGGCTGTTCCTCGGCCCGATCGTCGTCGTCCTCGCCGTCCACTTCGGGGAGGAGGTCTTTCCGGGCCTCGCCGGCGATTTCATGTGGGAGTGACGGCCCGCGGCTCCGTCGCGGTGCCCTCGCTGCCCGTTGCTTCCACATTCAGCCCCCAGCCATACCCCGCTGTGGACCCTCGTCTGCGTATGGGATTGGAAGGCGAGCAAGCGCCCGACTTCACGCTGCCGAGTACCGCCGGCGACGAGGTCTCGCTCTCGGACCGGCTCGAGGAGGGACCGGCCGTCGTCGTCATCAATCGGGGCCACTGGTGTAGCTTCTGTGCGGAACAGCTCCAGACGTTCAGCGAGGTCTCCTACGACCTCTGGTTCCACGAGAACGTTGACGTGCTGCCGGTCGTGACCGATCCCCTGCCGCGGGTCACCGAGATGCGCGACCGCTACGACCTCGAGATCCAGCTCCAGGCCGATCCGAACGGCGAGGTCGCCGACCAGTACAGCGGCACCGAGCAGACGAGCCACGGCCTCACCGGCATCGCGGGCGTCTACGTCGTCGACGAATCGGGGACGGTCCGATACGAACAGGTCGCGGACGACCCGGCCGACCGCACCTACGGCAACTGGATCCGGTACTTCATCCGAAACGACTACGAGGACCCGTTCGGAGAGTAGTCGGCCGGAAATGCCGCAGACCCAGACCCCGGACCGCCTGCCGGCCATACGAATTATCGACGCGGGCCGCATACGGGGCCGCATGGCGTTCGATCCCGACGCGGTCGAGACCGTCACGTTCGATTCGTACAGCACCATCGTCGACGTCGACGCGGCCGAACGGGCGCTGGCCGACCGGGTCGACGATCCCGAACCGGTCTCGCGGCTCTGGCGGCTCCGATCACTCGAGTACACGCTCGTCGCGAACTTCCTCGACGCGTACCAGCCCTTTTACGAGATGAACCGCGACGCCTTGCAGTACGCACTCGATGTCCACGGCGTCGACATCTCCGCGGACGAGCGCGACGAGATTCTGGCGGTCTACCACGAACTCGAGGTCTTCGACGACGTCCGCGACGGCATCGAGCGGCTCCGTGAGGGCGGCTACGACTGTTACGTCGTCTCGAACGGCGACCCCGACATGCTGTCCTCGATGGTCGCCCACGCGGACATCGGCGACCTCCTCGCGGACACCGTCAGCGCCGACGAGGTGGAGACGTTCAAGCCGGCCGCCGAACTCTACCGCCACGCGGCCGCGCGGACCGGCACCCCGATCAACGGGATCGTCCACGTCACCGCGGGCTGGTACGACGTCATGGGTGCCAAACACGCCGGCATGCAGGGTGCGTGGGTCGACCGGAAGGGCCGCCCGTGGGAGCCGGTCGCCGGCGATCCGGACCTGACCGTCGAGTCGTTCCACGAACTCGCGGACGAGCTCGGCGTCTAAGGCGTGCCGGCGTCGGCCGCTCGGTCGGGACGATGGCCCGCCAACGGTCTCGCAACGGTCGTGCGGGACCGACGCATTGGAGGGGACGATTAAAGGCAATCGATGGCGAGAGAGCAATATATGAGTGACCAGGTCGTCCTCACGTCGGATACTGCCCCGGACGCCGTCGACGATGTCCCACCGAGTGCCAAACTCGTGTTGACCGTCCTCGCACACGAGGGGAACCTCACGCAGTCCCGGCTCGCCGAGGAAACGATGCTCCCCGCACGGACGGTCCGCTACGCGCTGAAACAGCTCGAGGAACACGACCTCGTCAGTTCACAGATCTCCTTTGCGGACGCGAGACAACACGTCTATTCGATCAACGGCGACCGGTTCGCGGACCCGGACCCCCGCTGATCACCCGCAGACTCGAGGCTCGCCCGTTCGTTCCCGGTTTTATACCACTGACACGCATATATGGCGGTATGCCCGCGGACATTCCCGGCATCCACCACGTGACCGCCATCGGCAGCGACCCCCGACGCAACCTCGAGTTCTACACCGAGACGCTGGGGCTCCGCCTCGTGAAGCGAAGTGTCAATCAGGACGACACCTCGGTCTACCACCTGTTCTACGGCGACCGGAGCGGGAGCCCCGGGACGAGCATGACGTTCTTCCCGTACCCCGACGCCCGGCAGGGACAGGTCGGTACTGGACAGGCCAGCGCGGTCGCGTTCCTGATTCCAGACGGGGCGGTCGAGTTCTGGACCGATCGGCTGGCCGACGCCGGCGTCGATGCCGACGAGCCCCACGAACGGTTCGGCGACACCGTGATTCCCTTCCGAGACCCGGACGGGCTCCCGCTCGAACTCGTCGCCCGGTCGGACGCGCCCGCCGGCGATCCGCCCGAGGGACCGGTTCCGGACGAGCACGCGATTCGCGGCTTTTTCGGCGTGACGCTGTCGCTGTCGACGGCCGGCCCGACCGCCGAAGTCTTGGAGACGATGGGCTACGCCGAGACCGAGACAGACGGGACCCGCACCCGATACGAGAGCGAGGGTGAGCTGGGGTACGTCGTCGACGTTTGCGAGGAGCCACAGGTCCAGCGGGGCCAACCCGGCGCTGGGACCGTCCATCACGTGGCGTTTCAAACAACTGCCGACGACCACTCCGAATGGCGCACCGTCCTCCAGGGGCAGGGACTGCGCCCGACCGAAATCATCGACCGCAAGTGGTTCGAATCGGTCTACGTCCGCGAACACGGCGGGGTTCTCTTCGAGTTCGCCACGAAGGAGCCGGGCTATACGGTCGACGAAGACCTCGAGTCGCTCGGCGAACGGCTCGTGCTCCCCGAGTGGCTCGAGGACCGCCGCGCGGAGATCGCGGCCGGGCTTCCGGACCTCGGGCTCGAGGACTGAGACAGTCGCGGACGGGGACGTATGAGGGGCGGACGGCTCGAGCGGCTCAGTCCCGGAGTTGCCCGCCGAGGACCTTCGCCGCCACGAGGACGGGGTCCCAGGTGGTGTTGAACGGCGGCGCGTACGCGAGGTCGTAGTTCTCGAGGTCGGCGACGGTCGCGCCCTCCGAGAGCGCGGCGACGACGGCGTGGCTCCGGTGGACCGCGCCCTCGCCGTACTCGCTGGCGAGGCTGGCACCCAGTACCCGTCCGGAGTCGCGGTCGGCGGTCAGCGTGAGCCGGACGTTCCCGCCCTCGGGGTAGTAGCCTGCCCGCGACTTCGCGGTCACCGTCTCGCTGACGGGGTCGAACCCGGCCGCGCGGGCCGCCTCGTAGTCCAGAATCCCGGTGCGGGCGGCCTCGACGTCGAAGGCCTTGACCGCGGCCGTCCCAGCGACACCGCCGCCCTCGGTCGGGGTTCCGGTGACCGTTTGCCCGATCGCCCGCCCGTGGCGGTTGGCCGTCAGCGCGAGCGGGACGTAGGTCGGGTCGCCCGTGACGACGTGGGTCGCCTCCGCACAGTCGCCCGCGGCGTAGACATCGAGCGCGCTCGTCTCGCGGTAGGCGTCGGCCGAGATCGCGCCGGTCTCGCCGAGTTCGATCCCGGCGGCTTCCGCGAGATCGGTTCTGGGTCGTACGCCGGTGCCGAGCAGGACCATCTCGACCGGGATCCGGTCGTCGGCGGTGACCACGGTCTCGACGCGGTCGCCGCCCGCGAGTTCCTCGACCTCGGCGTCGAGATGGAGCGCGACGTCCTTATCACGGAGGTGGTCGGCGACGTACTCGCTGGTCTCGTCGCTAAAGCCCTTCAGCACGCGGTCGCCGCGCTGGAAGAGGTTCACCTCGAACCCGTTTTCGGCCAGCGCCTCGGCCATCTCGATGCCGATGTAGCCGCCGCCGACGACCCCGACCGGTCCCGTACAGTCCTCGAGGTAGCGACAGGCCGGTCCCCGGTCGGGCTGTTGAAAGCCCTCGCCGTCGCGGGCGCGGGCGACGTACTCGCGGAGTTCCTTCCCGTCGCTCATGGAGCCGAGCGTGTAGACGCCCTCGCGGTCGGTGCCGTCGATCGGCGGCACGACCGCTTCCGAGCCGGTCGCGAGCAGGAGATCGCCGTAGGACTGCGTGACCGTCCCCGACTCGCTCTCGGCGGTGACCGTTCGCTCGTCGGTGTCGACCGCGACGACCTCGTGACCCGTCCGGAGGTCGATGTCCCGTTCCTCGCGGAACTCCTCGGGCGTGACCGAGACGAGGTCCTCGAGCGACTGGATCTCCCCCTTGACGTAGTACGGTAGCCCGCAGGCTCCGTAGGACACCCACTCGCCCTTCTCGAAAACGACGATCTCGCGGTCCGGTGCCTCGCGCCTGGCCTTGCTCGCCGCGGACATTCCGGCTGCGTCACCGCCGACGACGACGAACGGATCGCTCATACCGACCGTGTGGGCGGGAAGACACATAACTACTGACCGGACCGCGGTGGTCCACAACAGCGGATTGCTGACTGGGCCGCGGACGACGGACTCAGGCGATCGAACTGTCCTCGTCCGACGCGGCAGCGAGGTGTTCGCGCCCCCAGTCGCGCATCTCCACGATGACCGGTTCGAGCGACTCGCCGAGTTCGGTCAGTGAGTACTCCACGCGGCCCGGCCTCTCGCCGACGACCCCGCGGTTCACGAGCCGTTCTATTCCGAGACGCGCGTGTTGACCCCCTCGGAGACCCGTTCGCCGGGACGACGGAGCGCGCCGCTTTCGACCTCGTAGACGTACCCGTGGACTTCGACCTCGTCGGGGATGAGCGGATGCTCCGCGAGGTAGTCGACTTGGGCTCGACAGGCCTCGTCGATGTCGTCGGTCATCGAGACCCAGTCGGCGATCGACGCGTCGCCGATGTCCAAGTTGGGGAGCGCGGGGTTGAGGTCGACGTCGTCAAGGTCCCCGCCGGCGGCGGCCTCGAGTCCGTCGATGATGGCGTCGTCCGGCGCGCTCATCATCCCGCAGTCCGTGTGGTTGACGACGATGATCTCGGTCGTGTCGAAGAAGTTCGCCGTCAGCGCGGCGCTCCGGACGACGTCGTCGGTCACCTTCCCACCGGCGTTTCGAAAGATCTGCGCGTCGCCGAGTGACAGGCCGAGCGCCTCTTCGACGGGGATCCGTTCGTCCATGCAGGCGACGACGAGCAGCTGTTTGTCCGTCGGGATCCCTTTTCGACGGCGGCGCGCCCAGTCGTCCCGCCGTTCGACTCGCTCATCGACGGACTCGAATACCCGTCCGGCTTCCGGTTCGGAGTGGTCGCTGTGATCGGTCACGGTGGAACGTCATACGGTACCGCCTATCGCAGTTAGCGTAACGGCAACCGCTGCCACCACATCGCTGGAGTGACTGTCCCGACGAGCGGACGACGGATCGCGAGCGACCGCCGCCACGCAGACGGAAGCGTTTTTTCGCCGCGCTGGCACGACCGAACCATGACGGATCTCAGCGCCCACCACGTCGGACTCACGGTCACTAATCTCGAGGAGACGCTCGCGTTCTACTGCGATACGCTCGGTCTCACCGTCGCCGACCGGTTCAGCGTCGGCGACGAGGCCTTCGCCGACGCCGTCGGTATCGAGGGCGCACGCGCCGACTTCGCCCACCTCGAGGCCGACGGCGTCCGGATCGAACTCGTCGAGTACGACCCCGAAGCGCGGGGGTCCCCGGCCGCGGGGCTCAACCAACCGGGTGCCTCACACGTCGGCCTCTCGGTCGACGACCTCGAGGCCTTCGCCGCTGACCTCCCCGACGACGTGCCGACGATCAGCGGGCCGCGGACGACCGAGACCGGGACGACGATCATGTTCCTGCGCGATCCCGAAGGCAACCTGATCGAAGTGCTCGAGACGTAACGACCGCCAGCGGTACGCAGGGCGGTGCCGAAACCGGCCCGTTCTGTGAGGAGCTATCGGCCGTTGCACGCAAGCGTCGATCGCACCTGGTCGACTTCCGCGTCGCAGTTCGAACAGACGCGCTTCTCGGTGGCGATATAGACGTCGCCGCAGTGTGAGCAATGAAAGAGGTTGCCAGACGAGTTGGGGATGCGCTCCGCTTCCTCGTCGCCGTGTACGGGCTCGTCGTCGGCCGTCTCCGAGTCGTCCCGCAGCGTCGACTGCACCTGTTCGCGGAGCCGATGTGAGAACGACGTGACGTTCGTTTTGATTCCCATACAGTGACCGACTATTATACGAATGAAGTACCTGATGTCTAAAGCATTTGGAACGGGTCGTTGTCACGTGGCACACGCCGGGTCGGCAGCGTCGACTACCCGGCGCTCCGATCGAACCGCTGCCAACGAGGAGTATTGTGTGATTAGTGGTACTAATCTGTGTTCGCGAGGGGGATCGGCCGACGGTATAGCAACCTTTTCGACCGTCGCGGGACCACGTCCGGCATGAACTTCTTCGACCGCTTGCACGACCGCATTCGGACGGTCGACAGCGTCGTCTCGGTCGGCCTCGATCCCGACCCGTCGCGTATCCCCGAGCACCTCCAGGAGTACGACCTGCCGCGCTGGGCGTTCAACCGACGGATCATCGACGCGACTCACGAGCACGCCGCCGTTTACAAACCAAACGCCGCCTTCTACGAGGACCCCGACGGCTGGGCCGCCTTGGAGGAGACAATCGCCTACGCCCACGGAAAGGACGTCCCCGTCCTGCTCGACGCCAAGCGAGCCGACATCGGGAACACGACCCGACAGTACGCGCAGTTGCTCGAGCGGGCCGACGCGATCACCGTCAACCCCTACATGGGCCGGGACTCGCTGCAGCCGTTCCTGGCGAACGAGGAGGCCGGCGTCTTCGTCCTCTGTCGGACCTCGAACCCGGGCGGGGCCGATATCCAGGACCTCGAACTCGAGACGGGCGAACCCGTCTACGAGCGGGTCGCGGCGCTCGCGGACCTCTGGAACGAGAACGACAACGTCGGGCTCGTCGTCGGCGCGACCCAGCCCGAGGAACTTGAGGACCTCCGCGAGCAGGTGCCCGACCTGCCATTCCTCGTCCCCGGCATCGGCGCGCAGGGCGGCGACGCCGAGGCCGCCGTCGAGTACGGGCTGGCCGACGGTGTCGGGTTAGTCAACTCCTCGCGCGGGATCATCTTCGCCGGAGAAAACGATGGTGAGGAGTTCGCGAGAGCGAGCGGGCAGGCCGCAAAGCGGCTCAAGAACCGGCTGAATCAGTACCGAGAGGACTAGCGGTCCGCCGCCTTTTGGTCCGAGTCCGTCGCGTTTCTCGGACCGGCACCGTCCTCGTCGACGTCGACCACGCGGCCGGCGATCCGGTCGTCGACCACACGACCGACGATCTCGACTGCGACCGGCTCCGGCGGCGGCCGCTCGTCGAGCCGATGCAACCCCCCGACGACGGCGATGTCCATCGGACTGGCCTCGTTCGGGTGCTCGGCGACGAGGGTTCCGTCGCGCTCCTCGAGTCGGAGCCGGTACGTCTCCCCGACGCCGAGTGTCTCGCCGAGCAGGTCGCGGATGGAGGTCACGGTATCGAGTGCGGTGGCTGTCCTCGGTTAGAAGCGATTGATTTCGACGTCGTCGTTTCCGGGCCCCGGCTGGGCCTCCGAGGCGCAGTCGGCACAGAGGTCCATACTGTCCTCGAAGTGGACCTCACACGCGAGCGTGCCGCAGTTGGAACACCGTTCCTGTGCGGGACGGGATTCACAGATCTGACAGAGGCCGCTGACACTCATGTCTCGAGGAACGTGCTCGAGGGGCTTGAAAGCGAGCCCGGCACGTTCGGTCCGGTTCGTCGACGCCGAGCGACGGCGGTTGCGGGGAGCACTGCGACGGCGATCCGTAGCCACAGCGCTGAGAGAGCGGCTATCGGCGTAGTTTTCTCCGACTCGGCAGTTATACTATGGTATACATTGTCAATACACGGGAAGGCTTTTGCCGTGTGGTCGACTAACAGGGGATATGAGCCGTGACCGGGCTCTCCTCGAGCGAGCCCTGGACCGTGGCGAACAGGACGGTGGCAACGTCGAATTCAAGGAACGGTTGTCACGAGACGTCCACCTCGAGGGTGGGCGGCGAGAGAGCCTGGCCGCGCAACTCCGACACCGACTCCTTTCGGGCGACGGCGAGGCGACCTACGTCGTCGGCGTCACCGACGACGGCGGACTTGCCGGCGTCGATCCCGATACCTTCTCCGAGACGATGGACGTGCTGTCCCTGCTGGCCGAAGAGGCCGACGCACATATCGAGGACGTCCAGACGTGGGGTATCAACGGGGTTTCGGACTCGATCGAGTCCGAAGCAGATCGGTCGTCGGAGACGTCCGATCGTGGGCTCGTCGGCGTCGCACAGGTCCGAGAAGGCGGCGTCCTCGAGACGGACGACGAACACGTCGTCGTCGGGACGGCCGGCCACGTCGACCACGGGAAGAGTACGTTAGTGGGGTCGCTCGTCACCGGCAAGCCCGACGACGGCGACGGCGCGACGCGGGCGTTCCTCGACGTCCAGCCCCACGAGGTCGAGCGGGGCCTCTCCGCTGATCTGTCCTACGCCGTCTACGGCTTCGACGACGAGGGCCCGGTCCGCGTTCGCAACCCGAACCGCAAGGCAGACCGCGCCGAGGTCGTCCAAGCGGCCGACCGGCTCGTTTCCTTCGTCGACACCGTCGGCCACGAGCCGTGGCTCCGAACCACCATTCGGGGCCTCGTCGGACAGAAACTCGACTACGGCCTGCTCGTCGTCGCCGCAGACGACGGCCCCACCCGCACCACGCGAGAACACCTCGGCGTCTTACTCGCCACCGATCTCCCGACGATCGTCGCGATCACCAAGACCGATACCGTCGACGAGGAGCGCATCGAGGAGGTCGAACGCGAGGTCGAACGGCTCCTCCGCGAGGTCGAGAAGTCGCCCCTGCGGGTCAGCCGCCACGGCATCGACGCCGCCATCGAGGAGGTCGGCGAGCGCGTCGTCCCCATCGTCGAGACGAGCGCGATCACGATGGACGGCCTCGAGACGTTAGACGAGTTGTTCGACCGGCTTCCGAAGACGTCCCAGGACACCGGCGACTTCCGGATGTACGTCGACCGCAGCTACTCGGTCACCGGCGTCGGCGCGGTCGCCTCGGGAACGGTCATGTCCGGCGAGGTCGAGGCCGGTGACGAACTCCTGATCGGGCCGATGTCCGACGGCCGCTTTCAGGAGGTCGAGGTCCGGTCGATCGAGATGCACTACCACCGGGTCGACAAAGCCCAAGCGGGCCGGATTGTCGGCATCGCGCTCAAGGGGATCAAGGAAAGCGCTATCGAGCGCGGGATGGTCTTGCTGCCCCGCGACGCCGACCCCAGCCCCGTCCGGGAGTTCGAGGCCGAGGTCATGGTGCTCAACCACCCCACCCGGATCGGCGAGGGCTACGAACCCGTCGTTCACCTCGAGACGATCGGCGAGGCTGCGGCCTTCTACCCCGAAAACGGCCGTCTTCTGCCGGGCGATAGCGGCAAGACGTCCGTCCGGTTCAAGTTCCGTCCGTACCTCGTCGAGGAAGGCCAGAAGTTCGTCTTCCGCGAGGGCCGCAGCAAGGGCGTGGGGACGGTGACCGACGTTCACCCTGCGGACTGATTCTCTCCGTCGGCTGGCGGCCGCCGACGCCTGACGAGTAGCTGCGGGCGACGAGACCGCTACGCGCCGGAACCCGGCGGCTCCTTCGGCGGGAGATAGAAGTAGACGACGTTGCCGTCGTCACCCGTTTCGAACGCGAGTTCCCCGCCGAGCGCTTCGATACACCACTTCATCACGAAGAGGCCTACCCCGGAGCCGTGGGACGTACTGGTCACCTCGGTGAACCCGTCGATCGCGTCGGTTTCGACGGCCGGAATCGGACGGGCGGAATCGGCGATACGGATTTCGACGCGGCCGGTGTTGGGCGACGAATCGATCGTTATCTCGACGCGCGGGTTCGGGTCGTCGTTGTGGACGATGGCGTTTTCGACGGCGTGGGCGAGCGCGTCGGTGAATCCGCTGTCGGCGCGGATCCCCATCGGGCTGCGTTCGTCGACCGTGATCTCCGCGCTCGGATACTCGGCCCGGAACTCGTCGGCGACGAGCCCCACCGCGTCGGCGGCGTTCCGATAGGAGGGGTATTCGTCGGTCGTCGTCGCTCGCTCGATTTCTCTCACTGACTCAGTGATCGCGCCAAGATCGGTCGCTGCCGCCCGGATCGTTCGTGCGGTCTCGCGTACCGACTCGGTCTCGGCGGCGGTCTCGATCTGTCGTGCGTGGCCAGCGATCACGTTCCCCTCGTTTCGGAGGTTGTGTCGAAGGATCCGCGAGAACAACCCCAGCCGTCGGCTCGCGGTGTAGTAATCGGTAATATCGTGGACCTCGGCGAGAACGGACGGTCGTCCGCCCGACCTCCGCCGGGAGAGGTGAAACCGGACCCAGATGAGTTCCCCGTCTGCGCGTTTGACACGCCACTTGAACTGCTGTGGATTCCCCGTAGCGGTTGCACGTATTCGGTCGACGAGTTCTGCCCCCGAAACCGAGTACGTGTTCGCGCTGTACTCGTCGGCGGTCAGCGTCCGTAACTCGTCGGTCGCGTATCCGAACAGCGACTCCAACTCGGCGTTTGCGTCCCGTACTTTGCCCGTCGATGGATCGTACAGCATCATCCCGACGGCGAGACGATCGTACTCCGCGGGCAACCCGACCTCAGCGTGTTCCGACATCACTCGTCCTCAGAACTGGCGGGACCCACCCTGTCTGTTACTAGGAGCCCTATATACCGATATGGTCCTATGGGGACGCCGCAGGAATCCGTTCGGAGTCACCGTTCGGCGGTCCGAAACCGGTTTCGCTCGAGTCCGTCGGTCCGATCGAAACCAAAGTTGGTATGTCCGCCTCGGTACCACAGCCTAGACAAGATGGTACAGACGAGCGTTATCGGTTGTGGCAACATGGGGAGCGCCCTGATCAAGGGCCTCCATCGATCGGGGAAGCACACGGTGACCGCGTGTGACCTCGATCCCGACGCACTCGAGTCGGTCGCAGACTACGTCGACCACACGACATCGGACGTCTCCGAAGCGTCCGCGGCCGACGTCGTGATCGTCGCGGTGAAACCGGACATCGTCGGCGCGGTGCTTTCCGATCTCGATCTTTCGCCGGACCAGACCCTTCTCTCTATCGCCGCCGGCGTCTCCACGGACTACGTTGAGGCGCGGACCGACGCGAACGTCGTCCGAATCATGCCGAACCTCGCGGCCGAGACGGGCGATATGGCCGCGGCCGTGACCGCCGACGGCGTCACCGACGAGGTGCGCGAACTCCTCGACGACGTCGGCGAGTTCGCCGAAATCGACGAGGCGAAGATGGACATCGCGACCGCGGTCAACGGGAGCGGCCCGGCCTTCGTCTTCTATCTCATTCAAGCGATGGCCGACGCGGGCGTCGAAGGGGGTCTCGAGGAAGACGACGCCGAGACGCTGGCTGCACAGACGTTCAAGGGGGCCGCCGAGACCGTCCTCCGTTCGGAGCAGAGCGTCGACGAACTGATCGACGCCGTCTGCTCGCCCAACGGGACGACCATCGAAGGGATGGAGGTCCTCTGGGACAGCGACGCCGACGCGGACGTCGCCGCGGCAGTTGCGGCGGCAGAAGAGCGCTCTGAGGAACTCGCAGCCGAATTCGGCAGTGAGGACGATGAGTAAGGGACTGACAGACGCCGCCGTCGCGGAGACGCGGCAGTTGGCCGCCGACGCCGACCGCGTGATCGTCAAGGCCGGGACGAACTCCCTGACCGACGAGGACTCCAATCTCGACGACGGGAAACTCGACAAACTGGTCGACGACATCGAGGACCTGCTCTCCCGCGACAAGGAGGTCATCCTCGTCTCCTCGGGTTCGATCGGGGCCGGCACGGGCCGGATCGAACAATCGAGCGGGACCGTCGAGGAGTCCCAGGCGCTGTCGACCGTCGGCCAGAGCCTCCTCATGCACCGCTACACGGAGAGCTTCGACCGCTACGACCGGAAGGTCGCCCAACTCCTCCTGACCCAGCACGACCTCGAGAACCCGGAGCGATTCACCAACCTTCGGAACACGATCGAGACGCTGCTCGACTGGGGGGTCGTCCCGATCATCAACGAGAACGACGCCGTCGCGACCGAGGAGATCCGAATCGGCGACAACGACATGCTCTCGGCGGCGACGACGATGGGCGTCGACGCCGATCTGTTAGTGACGCTGACCGACGTCGGTGGTGTCTACACTGGCAATCCGAAAGAGGACGACGACGCCGAGCGCATCGAAGCGGTCGGGACGAACTACGATACGGTCCAGGAGATCATCTCCGAGAGCACATCCGAGGGATTCGGCGGAATCCAGACGAAAGTCGAGGGCGCACGCGACGTCAGCGAGCACGGGGTTCCGGCCTACATCGCGAAGTCGACGGAACCCGACGTGCTCGAGAAGATCGCTACTGCCAAGCCCGTGGGAACCATATTCATCCCCATCAACGGTGGGAGCGATGACTGAGACCGATATCGAACGAGACGTCGACGAGGCACAGACCGCGGCCCTCGAGCTCGCGAAACTGGGAGACGAAGAGCGGAGCGCGGCCCTCTACGAGATCGCCGACGCGATCGAAGCCCGCACGGACGAGATTCTCGTAGAAAACGAGACAGACGTCGAAGAAGGCGAACGACTGCTCGAGGACGGCGAGTACACGCAGGCGCTGGTCGACCGGCTGAAACTCTCCGAGTCGAAGATCGAGGACATCGCCGAGATGGTCCGCAGCGTCGCCGAACAGGACGACCCGCTCGGCAAGACGCTCTCGGCCAGAGAGCTCGACGAGGACCTCGAACTCTACAAGGTCGCCGTCCCGATCGGCGTCGTCGGAACGGTCTTCGAGTCCCGGCCCGACGCACTCGTCCAGATCGCCGCGCTCGGCCTGAAATCCGGCAACGCAGTCATTCTGAAGGGCGGCAGCGAGGCGCTGCACTCGAACCGCATCCTCTTCGAGATCATCGAAGATGCCGCGGCCGACGCCGGGATTCCCGACGGCTGGGCCCAGCACATCGAGGCCCGCGAGGACGTCGACGCACTCCTCGAGATGGACGATGCGATCGACCTCCTCATGCCCCGTGGCAGCTCCGCGTTCGTGAGCTACATTCAGGACAACACGAGCATCCCCGTCCTCGGTCACACGGAAGGGATCTGTCACGTCTACGTCGACGACGAGGCGGACCTCTCGATGGCTGAGGACATCGCGTTCGACGCGAAAGTCCAGTATCCGGCGGTCTGTAACGCCGTCGAGACCTTACTGGTCCACGAGGACGTCGCCGACGAGTTCCTGCCGGCGATCGCGGACCGCTACGAGACCGCCGACGTCGAGATCCGCGGCGACGAGCGCACCCGCGATATCGTCGATGTCGAGGCCGCGACGGAGGCCGACTGGGACACCGAGTACGGCGACCTGATCGTCTCGATCAAGGTGGTCGACTCGCTCGAGGCGGCGATCGATCACGTCACCGCCCACGGCTCGAAACACACCGAGTCGATCGTGACCGAGGACGCCGACCGCGCGAGCGCGTTCATGCGCAGCCTCGACTCCGCGAGCGTCTTCCACAACGCTTCGACCCGCTTCGCCGACGGCTACCGGTTCGGCCTCGGTGCCGAGGTCGGCATCAGCACCGGTAAAATCCACGCCCGCGGCCCCGTCGGTCTCGAGGGGCTGACCACCTACAAGTACCACCTCGAGGGCGACGGCCACCTCGTCGCCACCTACGCTGGCGAGGACGCCGCGCCGTTCACGCACCGGGAGTTCGACGGCGAGTGGACCCCCGGCCGGCTGTCCGACGAGTAGCGGTTTCCGATTTACTTCTTCTCACGCACGGGCGCGAGGCGGTACCCGTTTTCGACTCGGTCGGCCACCCCGAGCAACGCGGCCCACCCGAGGAGTCGCTCGACGCGATCCTCCGAAACGCCGTTCGGACGGGATCGCCGCTCGCTACTCGATCGGTCGTCGCCCAACGCGTCAGCGACTGCCCCGGTGGGCAGCGGCTCGTCGGCGCGCTCGAGGACGGCCAGCGCCGCGTCGGCTCCGTACACGCGGTCTCGAAACCTCTGGCCGAGTCGATCTCGGTCGAGAGCCGGCGAATCCGCATCGCCGCTCGAGGCCGGGCCACGGCGGCGAAAGCCCACCGGCTCCTCGGCCGCGAGTTCGAGCGCGCGCAAGAACGTGAGCCACGTCCCCGCCTCGTCGCGGGTCTCGAGGGGCGTTTCGTCGATGAGGTGCTGACAGCAATCGTCGATCTCGCCGGCGTCGGCGGGGAGGGCTCGCCGGACCGTCTCGAGGCGCTCGAGGTCGGCGGGCGGGTCGGGTACCGGCTTGAACTGCACGATTACAGCTCGAAGGAGTCGACGAGCAGTTCCTCGTCCGTTTCGCCGTGGACGTAGGTCGGGCCGCCGATCACGTCGATCGTCACTGTCGCGGGTGCAAAGAGGTCCGACGGCACCTCCGCGAAGTCCCAGTCGAGGTCGTCGAAGACCTCGCCGAACGGCCGGCCGTGGTCCTCGGCGGCCGTCGACGGCACCGAGTCGAATACATCGGCGTCCTCCCGGACGGTCAGGTGTGCGCGCCCACCGTAGGCGATCGCGTCGTTAGTGCGGGCGATCGCCGTCCGCTCGTCGCCCGCGACGGGCGCGACCGGTGCGCGGCCCGTCGCCGAGACGATGTCGAGGGGGTCGTAGCCCAGTTCCGAGAGTCGGAACGTGGCGAGTTCGGCGGCACGAGCGGCGTTCGTGATGCTTCCGGCGATACTCGCCGTCGGATAGGCAAGCAGGAAGACGCTGCTCGTCTCGACCTCGGCGCGGTCGGCGACGTGTTCGGCCACGGATTCGGTCGGGTCCATCTCGGTCTCGACGGCCAGCGCCGTCAGATCGAAGGCGTCGGTGTAACCGATGCGGCGGAACTCGTCCTCTTCGGCCACCAGCGCACGCGCGGGCCCGCTACCGAGCCCTTCGAAATCCTCGGTCATGACTTCCCAGCCCGCCTTCTGCGAACACAGCAACGAGAGGGCCGGCTGATCCGTCGACAGTTCGACGTAGGGGATCGACGCGTCGCCGAGTTCGCCCAGTTCGTAGCTCGGCGTCGCCATCCCCGCCGTCTGGATCTCCGTCAGCAAGAGCCCGGCCTCGATTCCGCCGTCGAACTCGAGCCCGAAGTCGAGGACCGTCGATTCGTTCTCGAGGTCGTAGCCCCCGATGTTCAACTCCTCAGCGTAATCGAGGGCCTCGTCGACCAGCTCGATCGCCATTCGATTGAGACTTTCCATGCGACCGGATTCGCCCTCCGTGGTAAAACCGTTTGCCAGTTCGTGTCTGACCGGTGTCTGACGAGGACAGACTGACGCGTCGACAGTACAGCCCGCGTCCTCGATCATTCTCGCTAACGACATCCGCGTCGACCCTCGACGGGAGTACAGCCACGGGCGTCGTGCAGTCACTCCTCGCGGTTCGTCGCCGAGCGCCCGAGTTCTTCCTCGACTGCCGTCACTTTCGCCGACGCCTCGATGTCTCGAGTCCGCTTGTCGTCGATTTTCAGCACCGTACTCACGCGGTCGGCGTCGACGGCGTCGTGGGCCGCCTGCGCGGCCGCGAAGAGTTCGTCCGTCGTCTCGGCTTCGATCACCGTCCCCATCGGGTTCGTCTCGTAGGTGACATCGTACTCCTCGAGTGCGTCGACTGCGTTCGCGACCTCGCCGGCCATGCTCTCCTCGATCACCGGTGCGACGCTCAGTAGCGCGACTACCGTCATGCCGTTCACTCATGGGGGACGGGACCTAAAGCCGTGCCATGTGGTCGTTGCCGTTGCCGGCGACTCCGCGAGCGACGATGTCCACGCCGCTCAAGGGGATGCGTTCGCGCGAAAAACGATCAGTGCCGACTGCAAGACCGCAACCGCGTGCGGTCACGGGGTCAGTTCCTGGTGGGCGTTCGGGGCGTCTCCGCGGGCGGGTAGATGATGACGTCCCCGTTGGCATAGACGTACACCTCGTGTTCGAGGGCGGTAAAGGCGATGTGGCCGCCCGTTCGCTCGGAGCCGTCGGCCTTTTTCCTGAAGATGCGGTCGAGCGCGTCCGGGTCGACGCTATCGTAGAGGGAGAACTCCCCCTGTGAAACGTCGGTGTCCGCGATCGACGCGAGAGCGTGGACGATCGTCGTCGTGATCGTCGCCGTGCCATCGGGGTCGTGGTGGAAGACGTAGCGGTCGTTTGGCTGGTCGTACTCGAGATCGGCCGTGCCGTCTGCGGGTGAGAGTTCGGTCTGCATTGCTAAATCTGATCGCTCAATCGTGTATTGGTCTGTAGTTACTCGCAGTATAAAAGCCACTCGTCACCGCTAACAGTAGTCATACGTGAAATAGTCTACCGTATGAAAATCGAATGTGAAATACCGCTCGTGACGGGACTTTGCCGGGCTCGATTCTATCGTCGGCTGCATCCATTCACGATAATATGGACTTTGCGTGCGTTAATCCGTGATTGCCGCCGCTCGGCCCGGACGCCGAGAGAGGTGTGTCCGTGCCTGCGTCCGCGACCACCGCTCGCGGTCGTGGCTCTCGCTCTCGAGCGACTCGAGTCACCGAAGACGAGTTACACAATCGCGCTCTCCTGTCGCTTGCTACGGCCGCCCGGTGCCTTATCTACGCACGTGCTCTGAAAAATAGTATGGCATCTGACTCGCCCGACGACATCAGTTCGGAACTCGAGAAATTCGAGGACGACCTTCCCGCGACCGTCGACGAGGCGGCGATCGAGCGCATGCAAACGGTCGCTCGCACCCTCGACGAAGGGATCCGACTCCCGGGGACCGATTTCAAGTTCGGGATCGACCCGATCGTCGGGATCCTCCCCGGAGCCGGGGACACCGTCATGGCGGCCGTCTCGCTGTACATCGTCGCCGAGGCCGCCCGCATGGGTGTCTCTCAGTCGACGCTGCTCCGCATGCTCGCGAATATCGGCGTCGACACGCTGGGCGGTTCCGTCCCCGTCCTCGGCGTCGCCTTCGACGCCTTCTGGAAGTCGAACAAATGGAATCTGCGGCTCGCTCTCGAGGACCTCGCCGACGCTGACGGACAGGCAGACACCGAACCGAAGACCGTCACGATCGAGTAACACGTTACGAACTTCAGCGTCGGGGTATCGACTGAACATTCCATTCGGACTGCGAACTGTTATTCTCGGCGGGTGGTCGAATCGGATTCACTCAGAAGGGTCTCTCTCGCTGAACTAGTTACCCTGGGCCGAACCCGACCGTTGATTCGGTGTCTCGGTCAGTAGCACGTTTTTCGGTCACGACCTGTTTCAGTCATCTTCTTTTCCATGAGCGAACCAGCCGTTATTCATATAAATTTCTCCCCGATATAGCATACAATAAGGTTCATAATCGGTCATTGCCTCGGTCCAATCGTCTAATGGCGAATTACCGAGCGGAGAAACAGGATGTTTCCGACGCTGCAACAGACACCGATACACCACGAGTCGGACGACGACAGTTGCTCCAATCGACGGCTGTCGGTGCAGCGACCGTACTCGGGGGACTGTCTCTCGGCAGTCGATCCGCGAGGGCGGATGCGGGAACCTCGCCGTTGGAGTCCCGCGACTGGTCTCTAGCACTCGACGAACCGTTCGACGGCTCCTCTCTCGACGAGGATCGCTGGGGAATCGGCTTCGGATGGGGAACCGACTGTGACAACGACGACGCCACTGTGAGCGAGGACAACGTCGTCGTCGACGACGCCCTGCGGCTCAAGATCACCCACGGCGGTGGCGGCACGTCCGATGTCCGACAAGGAGCGATTAATACGAGAGATCGCCAAACGTTCGGGCCGGGCCACTACTTCGAAGCCCGCATGAAACTGCCGGCGCGACAGGGGGTCTTGCCGGCCTTCTGGGCGAAACCGAACTCGGATCTCTGGCCGCCCGAACTCGATTTCATCGAACTCTTCCAAGACAGCGACGCGGACCTCACGCAGGCACACTACAACGTCCACTACGCCAATCAGGTCGGCGATGCAGCCAGCCACAGTCAGTCGCCGGTCGTACACAATGCGGCACAGCCACTCACCGAATCGTTCAACGTCTTCGGCTGTGCTTGGCTCGAGGACAGTATTTCCTTCTACTTCAACGGCGAACACGTCGGCGCGTGCGAGACGGCGGACGCGCTGGCGACGACCAACGGCGCAGCACCGTTTTACCTCATGTTCAGCAACCACGTGAACCGGATCGGCTCCGCCGACCTCTCGCAGCCGTGGGAGGAAGAAACCGTCGTCGACTGGTGTCGCGTCTGGGAACCCTCGGCGTAGGTCACACTCGAGTCGCGCTGACCGGGATTTGAACCGCGGTCGGAGAACGCTTCCCTGATTCAAATCCAGAACCACTTCCTGAATTCGTCGGGGACTCGCGACACGCCAGCGCGGTCGCTCGCGGGATTGAATTCGGAGAAGTGCGCTGGCTGGGATTTGAACAACGCGAAGACGGTCCTGCTCGCTCACTCCGTTCGCTGTGCGGGCTGCGTCTTCTCTCGTTCAAATCCAGTACGACGTTACGGCTCACGGATGGCGAGCACACGCTACGCGGTGCTCGCCGAAGTTGTTCGCCGTAAAAGTGCGCTGGCTGGGATTTGAACCCAGGTTGTGACCATGGCAAGGTCACGTGATACCACTACACTACCAGCGCGTTCGACCGCCACTCGTTCGCGAGTGCAAATAGACGGTTGCCCCTCATCTATTTATACATAACGAACCGATGACTAGAAGTCAAAGCGACGACACTGTTCAGCCTTCTAGCGGATACCCTCTCTACCTAACAGGTCCAGCGTCTCATACCGTCGCTGGTCTGGACTCGAGAATAGCGGCTTCGAGAAGTTTGCTTGTCGAAAGCAGTCCGCTTCTCTCGTTCAGATCCAGAACGGCTTCCTGAATTCCTGGGAGTTCCCACTCCGCTACTGCGACCGCTTGTGGAGTTGAATTCAGAGAAATGCGCTGGCTGGGATTTGAACCCAGGTTGTGACCATGGCAAGGTCACGTGATACCACTACACTACCAGCGCCCTGTTGCACTCATACCTACTGCCGGATGGATGTATAAGGGTTGCGAATCGGGGGAGCTTCGGCATGCCTACGCATGGCGATTTTCGAGCCACCGATCCGTCGATCCAGGCTCTTTCCAGCAATTTTCTCTGGCTCCACCGTGGCCGACTGTGACTAGTTATCGTGACTGAGTGTGTGTCCGTTCGGCACGAATTCGGGGGTGTGAGCCGTTGACAGCCGGGATCGAATCCGCTATTCTTTTAAGACCCTCTCCGCAATACATCGCTACAGTCTAGTGACGCGGCGCCGAAGCGTTTCGGCATGACTGTCAGCGTACTCGTTCCGTCGTCGCTCAGCCGAGAAGCCGAGGACAAACGCGAGGCCACTCGCAAACTCGGATACGTCGCCCGCGCGGCGACGATCTTCCGTGCTGATCGCCTGGTCGTCTATCCCGATCGGGATGGGGAAACCGGGCAGTTCGACGGCGGGTTCGTAAGCACCGTACTGCGATACGCCGCAACGCCCCCCTACCTCCGCAACGAGGCATGGGGGATGCGGGACGAACTGGAGTACGCGGGCGTCTTGCCGCCGCTCCGCGCCATGTCACAGACCGGCTCCGAATCTACCGGTTCGGGGTCGTCAAGACAAGGAATCGTGACCGAGGTCGGACCTGAAGGGCGCGTCCGGGTCAATTGCGGACTGCAACACCCGATCTCCCTCAACGTACCGCCGAAAATGGCGGTCGAGGAGGGGGAGCGCGTGACCGTCAGGATCTCTTCGCGACGACCGGTCCGGGCGAAGCTCGTCGATGAACCCCTTCCGGGGCTTTCGATCGAGCAGACGGACCTGCGGGCAGCACTCGGCCGTGAGGACGCCGGCGTTCGCATCGCGGCCTCCCGATTCGGTGAACATCTCACCGTCGGGCGGCTCGAGACGCTGGCCGGACGCACCAAGCGCGACGGGATGACCGTTGCCTTCGGCGCGCCCGAGAGAGGGCTGCCGGCTATCCTCGGAATCGAGGAATCGGCCATCGAAGCGTCGTCCGGACAAGGCGACGCGGCCGATAACGGAGTCGAACCCACTGCCGATCCGGGGTTCGACCTCTGGCTAAACACGGTTCCGGATCAGGGAAGCGAGGTCGTCCGAACGGAGGAGGCTCTGTTCGCGACGCTTGCTCCCCTCTCACTGAGAGAGTGATAGAATGCCACAAGCAAATACACCACGCAAAGGCTCACTCGGGTTCGGCCCACGAAAGCGTGCGACCAGCGAGGTCCCACGCTTTAACTCGTGGCCGGACACTGACGGACAGCCGACGCTCCAGGGCTTCGCGGGCTACAAGGCCGGCATGACCCACGTCGTCATGGTCGACGATAAAGCGAACTCGCCGACCGAAGGGATGGAAGAGACCGTCCCTGTGACGATCGTGGAGACGCCGCCGATGCGCGCCGTCGCACTGCGAGCATACGAAGACACGCCGTACGGTATGAAGCCGATAACCGAGGTCTGGACCGACGAGTTCGTTCCCGAACTCGATCGCGTTCTCGACCTTCCCGGTGACGACTACGACACCGACGCCTCCGAAGACGAGCTTCGGGGCCTCCTCGAGGAGGGCCGCGTCGACGACGTCCGCGTCATCACCCACACGGTCCCGGGGGACGTTCCCTCGGTACCCAAGAAGAAACCGGACGTGATGGAAACGCGCGTCGGCGGCGGCTCCGTCGACGACCGCGTCGAGTTCGCCCTCGAGACCGTCGCAGACGGTGGCGAACACGTCATGAACGACGTGTTCCGCGCTGGCGAGTACGTCGACGCAAGCGGCGTCACGAAAGGGAAAGGGACCCAGGGTCCCGTCAAGCGATGGGGCGTCCAGAAACGCAAGGGCAAGCACGCCCGGCAGGGCTGGCGTCGCCGCATCGGTAACCTCGGCCCGTGGAACCCGTCCCGCGTTCGGTCGACGGTTCCCCAGCAGGGTCAGACCGGTTACCACCAGCGAACGGAACTGAACAAGCGCCTCGTCGACATCGGCGACGGCGCAGACGCGACGGTCGACGGCGGCTTCGTCAACTACGGCGAAGTCGACGGCCCGCACGCGTTGATCAAGGGCTCGCTCCCCGGACCGCAACAGCGCCTCGTGCGCTTCCGTCCGGCGATCCGACCCGGAGACCAGCCGCGCCTCGATCCCGAGGTGCGCTACGTCTCCACCGCATCCAACCAGGGATAACACATGGACGCAACAGTACGAAACCTGGACGGCTCGGACGCGGGCACGGTCGAGCTCCCGGCGGTCTTCGAGACCAACTACCGCCCGGACTTGATCGGCCGCGCCGTGCGCGCCGCGCAGGCAAACCGAAAACAGGACTACGGCTCCGACGAGTTCGCCGGCCTTCGAACGCCGGCCGAATCGTTCGGCAGCGGCCGCGGTATGGCCCACGTCCCACGACAGGAGGGTCGCGCACGCCGCGTCCCCCAGGCCGTTAAGGGACGAAAGGCACACCCGCCGAAAGCCGAGAAGGACCAGTCCGAATCGATCAACACGAAAGCAAAGAAACTGGCCGTCCGCAGCGCCATCGCTGCGACGACCGACGCCGAACTCGTCGCCGAGCGCGGCCACGAGTTCGACGAAGACGTCGAGACTCCCGTCGTCGTTGACGACGAGTTCGAGGACCTCCACAAGACACAGGAAGTCGTCGAATTCCTCGAGGCAGCCGGCCTCGAAGACGACATCGAACGCGCCGACGAGGGTCGGAGCGTCCGCTCCGGTCAAGGGAAAGCCCGCGGCCGGAAGTACAAGACGCCGACGTCGATCCTCTTCGTCACCTCGAGCGAGACCGGCCCGTCACGAGCGGCTCGGAACCTCGCCGGTGCCGACGTGACGACCGCCGCAGAGGTCAACGCGGAGGATCTCGCGCCCGGCGCACAGCCGGGACGGCTGACCGTCTGGACCGAGAGCGCACTCGAGGAGGTGGCCGACCGATGAGCTCGGCCATCGAACACCCGCTCGTCACGGAGAAGGCGATGAACGACATGGACTTCGAGAACAAGCTCCAGTTCGTCGTCAACCCGGACGCGACCAAGCCCGAGATTCGGGACGAGGTCGAAGAGCGGTTCGAAATCTCGGTTGAGAACATCAACACGCAGGTAACGATGAACGGCAAAAAGAAAGCGATCGTCCGCCTCGCCGAGGAGGACGACGCACAGGAAGTCGCTTCGCGAATCGGGGTGTTCTGAGAATGGGACGACGCATTCAAGGACAACGACGCGGTCGCGGGACCTCCACGTTCCGTGCCCCGTCCCACCGCTACAAGGCGGAACTCGAACACAAGAACGAGGAAGAAGACGACATCATCCGCGGCACGGTCGTCGACATCGAACACGACCCGGCCCGATCCGCGCCGATCGCCGCCGTCGAGTTCGAAGACGGGGATCAGCGACTGATCCTCGCGCCGGAAGGCATCACCGTCGGCGAGGAGCTGCAGGTCGGTGTCAGCGCTGAGATCAAGCCCGGCAACACGCTCCCGCTCGCGGAGATTCCCGAAGGAGTGCCGGTCTGTAACGTCGAGGCCAACCAGGGCGACGGCGGTCGATTCGCTCGAGCCTCGGGAACCAATGCTGACCTGATCACGCACGACCGCAACGCGGCGGTCATCCAGCTTCCCAGCGGCGAGGTCAAGCGCCTCGATCCGCAGTGTCGCGCCACCATCGGCGTCGTCGCCGGCGGTGGCCGAACGGAGAAGCCGATGGTCAAGGCAGGGAACAAGTATCACAAGATGAAGGCTCGGGGCACCAAGTGGCCTCGCGTCCGCGGTGTCGCGATGAACGCCGTCGACCACCCGTTCGGTGGCGGCGGCCGACAGCACCCCGGCAAGCCAAAGTCCGTCTCGCGGGACGCCCCGCCGGGACGGAAGGTCGGTGACATCGCGTCCCGAAGCACCGGCCGAGGTGGAAACAAATGAGTCAGGAGTACCGAACCGGCCGTGAAGGTGAGTTCACCTACCGCGGCCACACGCTCGAGGAGCTGCAGGATCTGGAGCTCGACGAGGTTGTGGAACTGCTACCCGCACGACAGCGGCGAAGTATCCAGCGCGGTCTCTCCACCGAGAAGGAGAAACTTCTCGAGGAGGCCCGCAACAAGGGCGAAGAAGAGACGGCGAACGACCCGATTCGAACGCACCTGCGGGATATGCCGATCCTGCCGGAGTTCGTTGGCATGACCTTCGAGGTCTACAACGGACAGGCGTTCGAGCGCGTTCGCGTCGACCCCGAAATGATCGGCCACTACCTCGGCGAGTTCCAGCTTACCCGGACCTCCGTCGAGCACGGTCAGGCCGGTATCGGCGCGACCCGATCGTCGAAGTTCGTCCCACTGAAGTGATCATCGTATGGGAATCAACTACTCAGTCGACGCCGACCCCGACGCCACGGCGAAAGCCATGCTTCGGGAGCGTCATATGAGCAACAAGCACAGCAAGGAGGTCGCACGCGAGATCAAGGGCCGAACCGTCGGCGACGCGAAGGCCTACCTTCAGGACGTGATCGACGAGGTACAGTCGGTTCCGTTCAAGTCCCACAACGCCGGCGCGGGTCACCGCTCCGACGTCGACGGCTGGGACGCCGGCAAGTACCCGGAGAAGGTCTCCGGCGAGTTCCTCGATCTGCTCGAGAACGTCGAAGCCAACGCAGATCATCAGGGCTTCGACGGCGAGTCCATGGAGATCGTCCACGTCGCCGCCCACAAGGTCGGCGAGTCCGTGGGCCGCAAGCCCCGCGCGATGGGGCGTGCCTCCTCGTGGAACACGCCGCAGGTCGATGTCGAGATCGTCGTCGAAGAAGTCGACGAGGACGAAGCAGGTGATAGCTAATGGCTGACGAACACCAATTCATCGAGAACGGCCTGCAGCGGTCCCAGATCGACGAGTTCTTCCAAGAAGAGCTCGGCCGCGCAGGCTACGGTGGTATGGACGTCGCCAAGACGCCGATGGGAACCCAGATCGTCCTCAAGGCGGAAAAGCCCGGGATGGTCATCGGCAAAGGCGGCGAGAACATCCGGAAGGTCACGACGGCCCTCGAGGAGCGGTTCAACCTCGAGGACCCCCAGATCGACGTCCAAGAGGTCGAAGAACCCGACCTCAACGCACGGATCGTCGCGGACCGACTGGCGAACGCACTCGAGCGCGGCTGGTACTTCCGCAAGGCCGGTCACACGACGATCGACCGGATCATGGAAGCCGGCGCGCTCGGCGCGGAGATCGTCCTCTCCGGGAAGGTCACCGGCGCGCGATCGCGCGTCGAGAAGTTCAACCGCGGCTACATCAAGCACAACGGCGAGCCCGCCGAAACGGTCGTCGACCACGGCCAGGGCGTCGCGGTCATGAAACTCGGCACCATCGGTGTCGACGTCAAGATCATCCCGCCGGGCGCGGAACTGCCCGACGACTTCGAGGTCAACGAAGACATGGACCCCGAAGAGATCGTCCCCGACGCGGTCGAAGTCAACGAGGAAGGCGGTGTCGAGGAACTCCTCGAAGGCGAACCCGAGGACGCCGAGGCCGCCGAAAGCGGTGCCGAGGCCGCGGCCGACGAGACCGTCGAGACCGACGAGGAAGCCGACCTCGACGAGGACGTCGTCGAGGAGGTCATCGAAGAAGAAGTCGAGGCTGACGCCGACGAGGAGTTCGATGAGGTCGAGGTCCCCGACGGCGACGAAGACGTCGAAGAAGAACTCGAGGAACTCGAGGAAGACGTCGAAGCGGAAGCCGAAGACCTCGTCGAGGAGATGGAAGACGAGGAGACGGACGAAGCAGACCCGGACGAGGGAGGTGACGCCTGATGGCGATCCTCCACGTCGAAGAGATCCGCGACATGACGCCCGCCGAGCGGGAAGAAGAACTCGAGGAACTCGAGACCGAACTGCTGAACCAGAAGTCCGTTCTCGCAGCCGGTGGTGCCCCGGAGAATCCGGGCCGCATCGGCGAACTGGGCCGCACCGTCGCGCGGATCAAGACGATCCAGCGAGAGGAAGGCGACCTGGACGACGAAGTAGAAGCGACTGCCGAATAACACAACCACACACCAATGGCACTGACACCCGAGACGCTGCCGCGACACGAACTCAACGGACTCCCCGTGCGAGTCGTCGAGAGCGACGACTCCTCGCGGGTCGGTCTGGAGGGCCGCGTCGTCATCGAGACGACGAAGACGCTCTCGATAGAGGTTCGTACTGACGGCGAATCTCGGGTCGTGATGGTGCCGAAATCGGGCTCGGTATTCGAGTTCGCGATCACAGATGACGCCGCCGAGGACGCGAAGTCCTCGGGGACTGCGTCCAAACTGGCCAACACTGAACCCGCTGGGATGTCCGAGGATCGATCCTCGCTCACGGCGGACCGAGCCGGCGGCGATGCCGCCGGCTGTCGCGACGACGGCCCCGCACGGGACCGCCGTCGCGCTGCTGGCGAGGATGTAGCCTACGTTACGGTCGATGGATCGCGGCTGCTCTCACGACCCGCCCGACGCACGGAAACGAGTGGTGACTCACCATGGCAATAGGACTAGACGTTGAAACCCCTCCGGAACCGGAAAACCCGGAGGAATACGACTACGAGAAGTGTCCGTTCTACGGCGAACTCTCCGTTCGAGGACAGATCCTCGAAGGGACGGTCGTCTCGACGGACATGGACAAGACCGTAGTCGTCGAGCGAGAGTACGATGTGGCGGTCCCGAAGTACGACCGACACATGAAACGACGCTCGCGCATCCCGGCACACGTACCGGGCGTGCTCGAGCCGCTCTCGGTCGGTGACACGGTCAAGATCGCAGAGACCCGACCACTGTCGAAGACGAAATCGCACGTGGTCGTCGAAGTAACCGAAGAAGCGACTGCCGAGGACCTCGCGGAGCTGACCAGCCAGGCCGAGCCTGAGCCGGCGCTCTCCGACGAGGACCTCGCCGCCGCCGAAGAGGGTGATCAGTGATGGAGGCGATGAAAGCCGACGTCACCCAGGGCCTGAAGAAGGGCTCCCTGATCACGTGTGCCGACAACACCGGCGCACGCGAACTCAAGGTCATCAGCGTCGCGGGCTACCACGGCACCAAGAACCGCCAGCCGAAGGCGGGGATCGGTGACAAGGTGACCGTCTCGGTCACTAAGGGTACCCCGGAGATGCGCCGACAGGTCCTCGAGGCCGTCGTCGTCCGCCAGCGGAAGTCGATCCGCCGGCCCGACGGCACCCGACTGAAGTTCGAGGACAACGCGGCGGTCATCATCGACGAGAACGAAGAGCCCCGCGGCACGGAGATCAAGGGGCCGATCGCCCGCGAAGTCGCAGAACGCTTCGGAGCAATCGCTAGCACGGCGACGATGATCGTATAGATATGACTGAACAACCACACAAACAGCGAATCCAGACGGAACGCGCGCCGCTGCACCAGCGACAGAAGCAGCTGCACGCGACGCTGTCCGACGAGCTCCGTGAGGAGTACGACACCCGTCGAACCCGCGTCAACGCGGGCGACACGGTCGAGGTCATGCGTGGCGACCACGCCGGCGAAGAAGCCGAGGTCATCCGCGCGATCCTCGAGGATGGAACCATCCACGTCGAGGACGTGACCGTCGAGACGGCTGACGGCGAGGAAGTGCCGCGGCCGCTCGACCCGTCGAACGTCCGCATCACGGACCTCGACCTCGAGGACGAGCGTCGCGAGGCGCGTCTCGAAGGTGATAGCGAATGACGAAACACCAGAAACGACTATCGGTACCGAAGTCCTGGCCGGTCGAGCGAAAGACCGAGACCTTCACGGTCAAGGCCGACGCCGGTCCCCACGGCGAAGACGGCGTGCCGCTCGTCGTCCTCCTGCGGGACGTGCTCGGCTACGTGGACTCGCGGAAGGAAGCACGGTACGCCCTCTCCGAGGACTCGATCCTCATCAACGGCGACGCGATCAACGACGAACAGCGCCCGATCGGCATGTTCGACATCGTCGCGTTCCCCGAGCGAGGGGAGTACTACCGCGTCTTCCCCGACGAGGGCGGTCGGCTCGCGCTGACCGAGATCGACGAGGATGCGGCCCAGAGCCGCCTCGGCAAGATCACGGGCAAACAGCAAGTGTCGGGCGGCGACACCCAGCTGACGCTCCACGACGGGACGAACGTCATCGTCGACGACGACTACAGTCCGAAGGACTCGATCGTCATCGACAACGACGACAAGTCCGTCGTCGCACACTTCCCCTACGAGGAAGGCGCACTCGTGACGGCCGTCCGTGGCAACCACGGCGGCAAGGTCGGCGAGATCGACGCGATCGACGTTACCCCGGGCAGCGGCTCGAACAGCGTCGGCGTCTCGACCGACGACGGCGGCTTCGAAACCGTCGAAGAGTACGTCGTCGTCATCGACGAGAACTTCACCGGTGACGACTCGTCGTCGAGTGACGCGAACGGTGGAACCGTGAGCGCGGGTGATGACGATGAGTAGTGAAAGCGAGCCCAGCGGCGACTTCCACGAGATGCGCGAACCGCGCGTCGAGAAGGTCGTCGTCCACATGGGCGTCGGTCAAGGTGGCCGCGAACTCGGCAAAGCCGAGGACATCATCGAGGCAGTCACGGGTCAGGAAAGCGTCCGGACCCAGGCGAAGCGAACCGAACCGGACTTCGGTATTCGTCAGGGCGACCCGATCGGCGCGAAGGTCACTCTTCGCGACGAGGACGCCTACGAGTTCCTCGAGAAGTCGCTCCCGCTGACGGATATCTCGGCGAAGCAGTTCGACGACACGGGGAACTTCAGCTTCGGTGTCGAGGAACACACCGACTTCCCCAGCCAGGAGTACGACCCGAACGTCGGGATTTACGGGCTGGACGTCACCGTTAACCTGGTTCGTCCGGGCTACCGCATCGCCAAGCGCGATAAGGCCACCCGTTCGATCCCCTCGAAGCACCGACTGACCCCCGAGGACGCCATCGGCTTCCTCGAGGCCAACTTCGACGTGAGCGTGGAGGGCACGGACGATGAGTGAAAGCGAGACAGAAGAAAACGACCGCACGGGCGAGCACGCGGCAAAGCGAACGGGGCAGGCCGAGTCCTGCCAGCGCTGTGGCCGCGAGCAGGGACTTGTCGGGAAGTACGACATCAATCTCTGCCGGCAGTGCTTCCGCGAGATCGCCCGCGACATGGGATTCAGGAAGTACCGATAATATGACCGGGAACGATCCACTCAGCAACGCGCTCTCGGGACTCGATAACGCCGAGAGTGTGGGTCATCTTACCCACGAGGTAACGCCCGCTTCGAACGAGATCGGCAGCGTACTCGAGGTCTTCTACGACCGCGGGTACATCGACGGCTTCGAGTACGTCGACGACGGCAAAGCCGGTCAGTTCGAGGTCGAACTGAAAGGAGCGATCAACGAGTGCGGCCCCATCAAGCCCCGCTACGCTGCTGGCGCTGAAGACTTCGAGAAGTGGGAGAAGCGCTATCTCCCCGCTCGAGACTTCGGAGCCCTCGTCGTCACGACGAGCAGTGGCATCATGAGCCACTACGAAGCGCGCGACCAGGGTATTGGGGGCCAGGTGATCGCATACGTCTACTAATCATGCGAGTCGAACTGGAAATCCCCGAGAACGTATCCGTCGAGGTCGACCGTTTCGATGTGACCGTCGAGGGCCCGGAGGGCGCTGTTACGCGCCGTCTCTGGTACCCCGATGTGACCGTCGAAACCGACGACGACCAGGTGGTAATCGAGAGCGGTGCCGAGGACGCGAAGACGAATTCGACCGTCGGCACCTTCGAGAGCCACATCACTAACGCCTTCCACGGCGTGACCGAGGGCTGGGAGTACGAGATGGAAGTCTTCTACTCTCACTTCCCGATGCAGGTCCGCGTGGACGGCGACGATGTCGTCATCGAGAACTTCCTCGGCGAAAAGGCACCGCGACGAACGACTATCCACGGTGAGACTGAGGTTACCGTCGACGAGGAGCAGATCGTCCTCTCCGGCCCCAGCAAGGACGATGTCGGCCAGACGGCGGCCGACATCGAGCAGTTGACGAAAGTCAGCGGCAAGGACACCCGCGTCTTCCAGGACGGGGTCTATATCACCACCAAGCCCGCGAAAGGAGGTGCCTGATAGATGGCAGACGATCAATCGGACGACCCACAGGAACTCGAAGACATCAGCGGCGTCGGCGCGAGCAAGGCAGACGCGCTGCGCGATGCCGGCTTCGAGACCATTCAGGACGTCAAGGAAGCGGACCAGGACGACCTGGCCGAAGCCGAAGGCGTCGGGAACGCACTCGCCGCTCGTATCAAGGCCGACGTCGGTGACCTCGAGGTCACCGAGGAGACCGAGGCCGAAATCGAAGACGAAGGCGTCGACGAAGACGCGGAACCCGACGAAGACGTCGAAACCGAACTGCAGCCCCGCGGGCTGACCGAGAAGACGCCCGACCTCTCCGAAGAGGAGGAGCGACTCCTCAACCGACGGAAAAGCGAGGGCAAGCCGCAGTTCAACCGACAGGACTACCACAAGAAAAAGCGGACGCCCGAATCCTGGCGACGACCCCGCGGCCAGCTGTCAAAGCAGCGCCGCGGCGTCAAGGGCAAAGGGCCGAAAGTCCAGGCCGGCTTCCGAACGCCGAAAGCCGTCCGCGGCAAACACCCCAGCGGCTTCGAAGAGGTCTACGTCGAGAACACGGACGATCTCGAGGGCGTCGACGGCTCTCGAGAGGCGGTCCGAATCTCGTCCTCGGTCGGCGCGCGCAAGCGCGAACGCATCGAGGAGCTCGCCGAAGAGCAGGACGTTCGCGTCCTGAACCCAACCTACGAGGAAGTCGAGGTGGAATCCAATGACTGATCTGACCGCACAGAAGCGACTGGCAGCCGATGTCTTAGACGTCGGTCAGAACCGCGTCTGGCTCGATCCCGACGCCCAAGGCGATATCGCCGAAGCGATCACCCGCGACGAGATCCGTGAACTCGTTGAGGATGGTCGCATTCAGGCCGCCGACGCGAAGGGCAACTCTCGTGGCCGCGCCCGCGAACGGAACGCCAAGCGCGCCTACGGCCACCAGAACGGCCAGGGCAAGCGCCGCGGCAAGAAGGGCGCACGCCAAGACGAGAAAGACGAGTGGCAGAACAAGATTCGCGCACAGCGACGGAAGCTGCGCGAACTCCGCGACAAGGGCGAGCTGACGCCCACGCAGTACCGCGAGCTCTACAAGAAGGCTGGCGGCGGGGAGTTCCGTAGCGTCCGGTACCTGTTGAACTACATCGACGAAAACTACGGTGACCAATAATGGCGACAGGACCACGATACAAAGTGCCGATGCGGCGTCGCCGTGAGGTCCGGACGGACTACCACCAGAGGTTGCGCCTGCTGAAATCGGGGAAGCCCCGCCTGGTTGCTCGCAAGAGCAACAAGCACACTACGGCGCAGCTGATCACTCCCGGACCTCAGGGAGACGAGACGCTCGCGAGCGCACATTCGAGCGATCTGGCGGAGTACGGCTGGGACGCACCCACGAGCAACATTTCCGCGGCGTATCTGACCGGCCTGCTGGCCGGCCAACGAGCCGTCGAGGCAGGTCTCGAGGAAGCGGTCCTCGACATCGGTCTCAACACGGCCACGCCCGGCAACAAGGTGTTCGCGGTACAGGAAGGCGCAATCGACGCCGGCCTCGAGATCCCGCACAACGACAGCGTGCTCGCGGACTGGTCGCGCACCCGCGGCGAGCACATCGCCGAGTACGCAGAACAGCTCGATGAGCCGCTGTACAGCGGTGACTTCGACGCGACAGACCTCCCCGAACACTTCGACGAGGTACGAGAGGCGATTCTCGAATGAGTGGAAACAACTACAACGACAGCGGATGGGAACCCGTCACCCGTCTCGGTCGGAAGGTCCAAGAGGGCGAAATCGAGGACATGGAGACCGCCCTCAACTCGGGACTTCCGCTGAAGGAACCCGAACTCGTCGACCAGCTCCTTCCCGGACTGGAAGACGAAGTGCTGGACATCAACATGGTCCAGCGGATGACCGACTCCGGACGACGCGTGAAGTTCCGATGCGTCGTCGCCGTCGGTGACCGAAACGGATTCATCGGCTACGCCGAAGGCCGCGACGATCAGGTCGGGTCCGCCATCCAGAAGGCGATCGGTATCGCGAAGCTGAACATGATCCAGGTCCCCCGCGGTTCGGGGTCCTGGGAGGACCGCTCGGACCGGCCACACTCGCTGACCCGACGGACGACCGGCAAAGCCGGCTCCGTCGAAGTCGAGCTCATCCCCGCCCCCGAAGGGCTGGGGCTGGCTGCGAGTGACACCGTCCGTCACGTCCTCGAACTGGCCGGGATCGAAAACGCCTGGACCAAGAGCCACGGCAACACCCGAACGACGGTAAACCTGGCTAAGGCGACCTACAACGCACTCGAGAACGCCTCGCAGTCGCGCCATCCGCAGCGACGGCCGGACCGAGAGCGAGCTGAGGTGAGCGAGTGATGAAGGCAATCGTTCAGATCCGCGGCGAAGTGAATCGACAGGAAGACGTCCAAGACACCCTGTCGATGCTCAACATCCACAACGTCAACCACTGCACGCTCGTCCCCGAGACCGACGCCTACGAGGGGATGATCGCGAAGGTCAACGACTACGTCGCCGTCGGCGAGCCCGACGCCGAGGTACTCGAGACCCTGCTCGCGAAGCGAGCCGAGCCCCTCGAGGGCACGCAGTCGGATGTCGACGAGGAGTGGCTTGCCGACAACACGGCCTACGACGGCTTCGGCGATCTCGCCGAGGCGCTCCTCTCCGAGGAGACGACACTTCGTGACGAGGGACTGTCACCGACGCTTCGACTTCACCCACCGCGGGGGGGTCACGAGGGTATCAAAAAGCCGACCGTTGAGGGCGGCCAACTCGGAAAGCATACAACAGGGGAGATCAACGACCTCCTAGAATCGATGCGATAACCATGACGAGCAAAAAACGACGCCAGCGCGGATCGCGAACCCACAGCGGCGGTTCCCACAAGAACCGACGCGGTGCGGGCCACCGTGGTGGCCGCGGCCGTGCCGGGCGCAGCAAACACGAGTTCCACAACTACGAACCGAAGGGCAAACACGGCTTCAAGCGACCCCACGACATCCGCGAGGATGTCGCGGAGATCGACGTCCAGAAGCTAGACGAGGACGCGATCCTCTACGTCGCTGATGACCTCGCCGAGGAGACCGACGGCGGCTATCGACTCGACGCACGCGATATCGTCGAGGACGGCCACGAGGTCGACACGGTCAAGGTACTCGGCTCCGGACAGGTCCGGAACACGCTCGAGATAACGGCGGACGCGTTCTCCGATGCCGCTCGCGAGAAACTCGAGGCTGCCGGCGGCGAGGCAGTCGTCTCGGAGCGAGGCCAGGAGGACGACGACGACGACGACCAGGACGAGGAATAACATATGGGATGGAAGGAAGCCGCTGAACCGGTCCTAACGCGGATGCCAGCAGTGCGCCGTCCGGAGGGGCACGTCCCCTTCAAGCGGAAGCTGATGTGGACGGCGGGCATCCTCATGTTGTACTTCTTCCTGACGAACATCACGCTGTTCGGTCTGCAGTCCGGTCAGGCGACCGACCTCTTCGGCGAGTTCCGTGCGATCCTCGCCGGTTCTCAGGGGTCGGTGTTGCAGGTCGGTATCGGACCGATCGTCACCGCGAGCATCNGCTCAGAGATGTGTATAAGAGACAGACCAAGTCCTCTATCAGGGCCTCCAGAAGCTGCTGGTCGTCGCGATGGTGATTCTGACCGGGCTCCCGATGGTGTTCGCCGGCGGCTTCCTGCCAGCCCAGCAGTCGTTGCAACTCGGCGGGTTCGCGCTCGATCAGACGGGCGTCCAGTTGCTGATGTTCGCCCAGATCTTCGTTGGCGGTGTCCTCATCCTCTACATGGACGAGGTCGTCAGCAAGTGGGGCGTCGGCAGCGGGATCGGCCTGTTCATTATCGCCGGCGTGAGCCAGCGACTGGTCACCGGACTCGTCCAGCCCTCTCAGGGAGGGTTCTTCTTCGACTGGTACCGCATTCTGACGGGGCAAGTCGAAGTCGGCTCGCTCATCTCGACGAGCGGTCTGCAAACGCTGCTGATCAACGAGGGCCACATCATCGCCCTGCTGACGACCGTGCTGATCTTCGGGATCGTCGTCTACGCGGAATCTGTCCGCGTCGAGATCCCGCTGAGCCACGCGCGGGTCAAGGGTGCTCGCGGTCGCTTCCCCGTGAAGCTCATCTACGCGAGCGTCCTGCCGATGATCCTCGTTCGCGCTGTGCAGGCGAACGTCCAGTTCATGGGCCAGATCATGAACAGCCAGTGGGCCGGCATGCCCAGCTGGCTCGGGACCTACTCACAGCAGGGCCAGCCAACCGGCGGGTTCTTCTACTACGTGGCCCCGATCTACTCGCCCGATGACTGGATGTGGTTCAGTGCGAACGTCGCTCAGGAGTGGTGGCAAGTGATGATCCGGATCGGCATCGACGTCACCTTCATGGTCGTCGGTGGCGCGATCTTCGCCATCTTCTGGGTCGAGACCACCGATATGGGCCCCGAATCGACGGCAAAGCAGATCCAGAACTCCGGGATGCAGATCCCCGGCTTCCGACAGAACGTCGGCGTCATCGAGAAAGTCATGGAGCGGTACATTCCGCAAGTGACCGTCATCGGCGGCGCACTGGTCGGTCTGCTGGCCGTCTGGGCAAACATGCTCGGCACCATCGGCGGTGTGAGCGGAACTGGCCTGCTGCTGGCCGTCTCCATCACGTACAAGCTCTACGAGGAGATCGCCGAGGAGCAGATGATGGAAATGCATCCGATGATGCGCCAGATGTTCGGCGGCGGCGAATAACGGCCATCTGCCATCTCGGTTCTTTTCCGTTCGCTGTCTCATGAGCGACTGCAGTCGCCACCGAAGTCGGCGACTTACGTTCAGTCCGAAACCGATCGTACTTCGGCCCGCTCGCGGACGGCCGCGAGCCGGCGAGCGACTTCGCGTTGGGTGTGGGAGCCGACGAGATGATCCTCGAGCGTTCGATCGAGGGCGAGGGTTTCCCGGCAGATCGGACACTCGACCGGCGGCGTGAATGGCATATCCGCTCTCTCTGCCCGCTCAAGGGAAACCGTTACCGGGTGCATGTGCGTGGTTCGACTCGAGAACGGATCAGTGAGACTGGTCGTCGATATCCTGGACAGTACATCGCGACGGGTTCGGCGTTGGCTCTCGATACGTCGACTAGACCGACTGTCTCGTAGAACAAGCAGCAAAAGGGTGTTTCCCGCGACCGTTGTAGCGCCACACGATGACCGACCAGCCAGCGACCGACTGGGAGTTCGAGACAGTATTCGCGGACGCACTCGAGGCGGTCCCGGACGACCAGTTCGATCCCGAGCGGTTCGTCCCCGGCGTCGGGCCGGTGTCGGCGGACGTGATGCTCGTCGGCGAGGCACCCGGTGGCCAGGAAGTCACACAGGGCGAGCCGTTCGTCGGCCAAGCCGGTTCGCAACTGGATCGGGCCCTCGAGTCGATCGGGGCCGATCGGCGGGACTGCTACGTGACCAACCTCGTCAAGGTGCGCCCGCCGGAGAACCGCGATCCGCACGTCGACGAGATCGAGGCGTGGTGGCCGGTGCTGAACGCCGAAATCGAACGCGTCGATCCGACCGTCCTCGTGCCGATGGGGAGTTTCGCGACGGCCGAGATCCTCGACACCGACGAGACGATCACCGACCTGCACGGTGAGGAGTTCGAAGACGACGGACGGATCGTCGTCCCGTCGTTCCATCCGGCGGCGGCGCTGTACGACCGGAGCAAGGTCGACGCCATCGAATCGGATCTATCGGCGGCCCTCGAGTTGGCGTAGCACCGCCATCGGTCCCGTTTCGATCCTCGCCGGTATCGATCCCGGTCCGTGCAGGCAGGGACGGGTTCCCGATCACTGGACTAGCCCCAGGTATGAGTCCGACCTTTACCGACGACGAGATCGGCAAGCCCGTCGAGAGCGCGGACGGTGAAACGCTCGGAACCGTCGCCACTGTCGACGGGGAGACCGCACACATCGATCCGGAGCCGGAGCTGACGGATTCGATCAAAGCCGTCCTCGACTGGGAGCCCGCATCCGGCGATATCGTGCCGCTCGAGGGCGATGCCGTCGACGAGATCACCGACGACGCCGTCCTGATCGGCGCGGCGTTTTCGGCCGAGAGCGTCGAACCGGACGACGGATCCGCAGCCGAGGCGGATGACGGCCGTTCGGACGAACGGGGCGACGGCGCAGAGCCGCGGGTGAGCGGCGATTCGGTCGCCGGGCCGGAATCGGTGATTGACGCGGGGGCGGCAACTGACGTTGCCCGAACGGACCGCGATGCCGACGCCGGCAGACCCGAGGAGTCGGAATCGATCGTGGACAACGAGTACTACGACACCGTCGAGGGCGGGGCACGCGTCGATCCGACAGGGAGATGGACGAGACCGAGGAACCGGCGACGAAGGGGACTGAATCGTCGGAGCGGGTAGCGCGATCGGAGGAGACGGAGCCGAGCGAGGAGCGAACGGCTCGCGATGTCGATGTCGATCCGGACGACGTGACCGACGGTGATCCGGAAGCCGAGATACGCACTGCGGAGGATGTCGGCGACCGAACGGACTCGTGAGGCGGAGTGAGAGCCCTCGACGACGGAAGTCCGCGTAGTAGTCGAAGCAACGAAGACGAGATCGAGAAAGACGGCGAGAGAACGCTTGATTCGATCCGAAAGGGTCGGCGTTGACGAGAGCCCTACTGGATCGAGTACCCTGCGGCGAGGGTCAGCAGGAACACCATGAACACCGCGGTGAGCATCAGGTAGGTGATCGACCGGGGCTCGTCTTTCAGGTGCTGGAAGTAGCCGGCGATCAGTGAGACCTTGATGACCGCGAGAATCATCGTCCCGCCGACTGCCATCTGATAGTTGAAGATCTCGGGGAAGTGGAAGAAGACGAACTTCCCTGTCGCCAACAGTAACAGTGCCACGTAGATCAGACTGTACGTCCGAATGCTCGCCATTAGTGGGGAATGTGGGTGACGGATACTTATACCTTCCTCATACGACTTCCGTCGGCCGATCGGCGGCGAAGCGACACGTAGATGGACCCCCGGAACGAAACGCCGACAATGAGTGGACGGTCGGCTCTCGCTCGCCGAACCGGTATCGTTCTCGCGCTCGCGCTCGTCGCCCTCGCCGCCGGAGCCGGTCTCGCCGCCGCGAGCAACGTCGCGTCCGGCCTCGCCGGCGGCGGCAGCGACGTCAGCGTCCCGACGTGGCTCTATCTCGCGACCGGCGGCGGTGCCGTCGGTGCCTCGGCGCTGTTGACGATGCTCGTCACCGACCGCGGGATCATCGGCACCTACCACGACCGCGCGCTCGAGGCCTCCGTCGACCGGCTGCTGGCCGCCGGCTCGCTCCTGTTCGGCGCGATCGGGCTCCTCGGCCTCGCGCTCATCTTCGCCGCCGGCGTCGCCGGGCCGAACATCGGACTGGTTAGTGCGACTGTCTTGGTAACCTTCGTCGGCGGGCGCGCACTGCTGACGATCGCTACCTACACCGTCGGGAACCCGTGGCCGGCGCTCAATCCGTGGCGACGGATCGCATCGGCGCTGCCCAACGGCTACGAGGAGTATCCGTCGGCCTACAAATCCTGGCCCGCCGTGGTGGCGCTGCTAACCTTCGTCTGGCTCGAGGTCGTCGCCCCCCTGACATCGTCGCCGCGGGCGCTGTTGGCCATCCTCGTCATGTACTCGCTGTTTACGATCTCGAGTGCGGTCGTGTTTTCGCCGGAGACGTGGTTCCAACGCGGCGACCCCCTCTCGCTGTGGTTCCGGCTCTACGGGGCCGTCGCCCCGATTCAGCGGACCGACGACGGGTTCGAGCTCCGGTATCCGGGATCGCGGTTGGGCGAGACAGATCTCGTCACCGACAGCTCGCTCGTGGCCTTCGTACTCGCGTTGGTCTGGGAACTGACCTACAGCGGCTTTATCGTCACGCCGATCGGCGTCCGGACCATCGAGGCGCTGGTCGGGATCGGACTGCCACCCGTACTCGTCTACCTGCTCTTGCTCGTCGGCGGCTTCGCCCTGTTTTGGAAGGTGTATTGGATCGCCATCGACCGGACCCGAGAGCGAGCCGAGACGTACCTCTCCCGCGAGTACCTCGGGTTGAGACTCGCCGCGCCGCTGCTCGCCATCGCGGCCGGCTATCACCTCGCACACTACGTCGGCTTCGGGCTCTCGCTGTCGCCGGCGCTGTTCGACGCCCTCGCGATGCCGTTGGACCCGCCGCCGAACCCGACTCGGTACGCGCTGCCGGGCTGGTTCGGCTACGTCGAGATCGCGGGTATCCTGCTCGGGCACGTCCTCGCAGTGTGGGTCGCACACACCGTCTCGTTCGACCTGTTCCCCGGAAAACTCCAGGCGATCAGGAGCCAGTTCCCGCTCATCGTCGTCATGGTCTTCTTTACGATGGTGAGCCTGTATCTCGTCTCGCAGGGAACGATGGATCCGCCGTACGTTCCGAGCTAACCTGCCGCCAGCCCGCCGCGGCTCGAGCCCTAACCGGCAAACACTTCCTCGCGCCGCCATAACGGTCGACCGAATGCCGATCGATCGAACGCTCAAGCGAGAGTACGAGGTTCCCGCGGACGAAACTCCCGAGGCGACCTGTCCGTACTGCGGACAGCCGTTCCGAGCCGAGCGATACGCGACCTTTCACATCGGCGTCGACCACCCCGAAGAGCGTTCCGAGGCCGAACGGGACGCCTTCGACGAGGAACGCGACGACGAGGAGTACGACCTCTTTACGTTCCACTTCAAGGCGGCCATCTCGGTCTTCCTCGTCTATTTCCTGTTTACGTTCATTTACGCGCTGGTCTGGGCAGGGTAGTCGACGCTCGAGCGGGGAAGTCAGCCATCGCGACGGAAGCGAGGCCCCCGAGTAGTTGGGTCTCCAGAATCTCTTTATTCGGTGACTACCCAGTGACCGTATCATGGCGTCCGATCGCTTCGGTCCGGTATCCCTCTCTGTCCTCGCAGTCGTCGCTGCTCTCTTGTTCGCGTCCGTTCTCGCACCCGTCGCGCTCGGCGCGGAAGCGGGGGTCGACGCCGAGTCACAGTCGACTACTGCCGACGATTCGATCGTGATCGACGAGGACCTTCCCGAAAATGGGACGACCGTCGACGTCGTCGTTCGACTCGAGGAGGCGACCGTCCCCGAGACGGCCACCGATGGCGCGGCGGAACGACGGTTCGAGACCCATGCTGAGACGACGCAGGATCCGCTCCTCGACTACGTTCGGAAGACTGAGGGGGTCTCCATCGAAGAGACGTTCTGGCTGACGAACGCCGTGCTGATCACCGTCGACACGAGCGAGGTCGAGTACGAGACGTTCGAGCGATTCGACGCGGTCGAGGCGGTCCACGAGAACTTCGCGGTGACCGTTCCCGACCCGCCGACCCGCGCAAACGCGACGGCGTCGGCGACGGCATCGTCCCCCACGGCGGCCGAACGACGAACGACCAACGGACTTGCACAACTGAACGCGTCCCCCGTCTGGGACGCCTACGACGCGCGGGGCGAGGGCGTCCGCGTCGCAGTCCTCGATACTGGGATCGATGTCGATCATCCCGACCTCGAGCTCGCGACCGACGATCCGTCCGATCCGACGTATCCCGGCGGCTGGGCGGAGTTCAACGCGACCGGCCAGCGCGTCGCGGGGTCGACGCCACACGATACGGGCACGCACGGGACGCACGTCAGCGGGACCGTCGCGGGCGGGGCGACGACCGGCACCGCGATCGGCGTCGCCCCCGAGGTGGAGCTGCTTCACGGGCTCGTTCTGAGCGACACGAGTGGCTCGTTCGCCCAGATTGTCGCCGGGATGGAATGGGCCGTGCGGGAAGACGCCGACGTGATCAACCTGAGCCTCGGCGCGACGGGAAAACACTCGCAGTTCATCGATCCGGTCCGAAACGCGCGAGAGAGCGGTGCGATCGTCGTCGCGGCGATCGGGAACGAGGGGGCTGAAACGTCCGGCTCTCCCGGGAACGTCTACGAGTCAGTCAGCGTGGGCGCAGTCGACCGGAACGGTGCCGTGCCCACGTTCTCCGGCGGACAGCGAGTCAACCGGACCGAATGGGCACGGGCACCGGACGACTGGGCGGCACCCCCGTCGTACGTCGTTCCCGATGTCGTCGCGCCCGGCGTCGCGATCACGAGCGCCGTCCCGGACGGCGGGTACGAATCGATGCCGGGAACGTCGATGGCGACGCCGCACGTCTCCGGAACGGCCGCGCTCTTGCTGTCGATCGAACCCGACGCGACGCCCGAGGAGATCGAGGCGGTGCTCACGGAAACGGCCCGGGTGCCGGAGGGCTACACGACCGACAGTGAGACGGCCGGAGTCGACGGTGACCTGGTGGATACCCGCTACGGGTACGGCATCGTCGACGCGAGCGCTGCCGCCGACGCGCTCGTCGCTGCCCGCACCAGTATCGAACCCGTGACGGCGGACGAGCCGACCGACGATCCATCTGCGAGTACCGACCTCGGGCCGCCGTCGAGTCCCGTACTCGTCGGGAGCGTCGTCGTCGTTGCCGTCGGCCTCGGCGTGGCTCTTCTCGCTACGCGTCGGGGCCGGCACGGCGGTCGCTAACTGAACCGCGTTCTCCGTCGGGCTTCGAAAGCCCGCGTTCCGCCTCGAGCGACAGTTCCTGTGATAGCAGCTGCCTGTTCGGCGTCCCTCTCAAAGCGTGCCTTCCGATTGGCGACCCGCTTCTGACTGACCCGACTGGCGGGCGATCGTCTAGGGTGTCGATCTCGCTCGAGTCAGTTCAGCTCTAATCCGTGCGTTCGCTGTCCGATCACGCTGGCTCCCCCACGTGTCGATGTCGACGACTGATGGATCTCTGAGAGCAGTCGAAACGAGGAAAACGACAAAACGATACCGCGGAATCCGATGCAGCGACGCGCGCTACATCAGGTAGAACAGTGGGAACAGGAAGACCCACACGATGTCGACGAAGTGCCAGTAGAGCCCGAAGTACTCCACCGGCATGTGATCCTCGAGGTAGGCGTCGATCGAGACGACCCGGTAGATCATGAACAGCGCGACCAGCAGCCCGAGGATGACGTGCAGGGCGTGCATGCCGGTCGTCACGAAGTACAGCGAGTATTCGATGCTGCTGAACCAGTAGTGGCCGTCAGCGAACTTGCTGCTGTACTCGAAGGCCTTGACGCCCATGAACACGAGGCCAAGCAGGACCGTCGCGCTGAGTGCGCCGAGCAGCCCCTTCTTGTTCTCGCGTTCGGCCATCACGTGTGCGAGGATGACCGTGAAACTCGAGGTCAACAGCACATACGTGTTGAACAGGCCGGCTTCGGTGATGGCGTCGAGATGCCAGTTGCTCCAGCCCATGTGGATGCGCATGAACACGTACGCCCCGATCGCGGCACCGAAGACGACGACGTCCGAGGCCAGGAAGACCCAGACGCCCATCTTCTCGTTGCTGACGCCGCCGAACGGCCAGCGTTCGGCGACGGCCATCTCGGGCGCATCGAACTGCTCGCGGCCGAACTGGAACAGCGTGATGGCGAGCATTCCGAGTCCGAGCACCACGAGCGCTGGATAGATGATGTTCTGTTCGGGTGCCGACGTCAGGGTCACGAAGTCGCCGACCTCGCTGTGGATGTGCGACTCCACGAACGAGAAGACGTAGGGCGTGATGCCGCTAAGTCCGAGGAAGAAGGTAAACGTCGCGGCACCGATGCCGAGCGGCCAGATGCTGGCGTGGTCGGCGTGTTCTTCCTCGTGGCTCGCAGCGGACACACCGGCAGCGTCCTGTCCGTGTGCGACGCCGCCGTCGGTCGCGGCCGGGGTGTCGTCGACGAACTCGAGCTTGCCGCTGGCGTAGCTTGGCCGGTCCGGCCAGTTCTCGAGCGGCGGTGGCGAGGGAATCGCCCATTCAGCGGTTCGCGAGTACGTCCACGGGTTGTCGGGTGCGTCGGGGCCCGAGACGAGACTCTTGCCGAGCGTGACGAACATGATCAGGAACGAGGCACCGAACACGAAGGCCCCGACGGTCGCCAGCTGGTGGTAGAGCTGTGCGCTTTCGGCGTAGTGGAAGACCCGTCGCGGCGTCTCCCAGGCCATGAACATCGGGAAGTACAGCAGATTGAACCCGATAAAGTAGACCGCGAAGTTGAGTTTGCCGAGCCGCTCGGAATACATCTTCCCGGTGATCTTTGGCCACCAGTAGTAGATGCCACCGACCAGTGCGGTAACACCCGAGACCATCACGTAGTGGAAGTGAGCGACGACCCAGTAGGTGCCACGGAACTCGTAGTCAAGCACGACAGCACCGAGGAACACGCCCGTGATGCCGCCGAGGATGAACAGGACGAGCGCACCCAGCGAGAACAGGAACGGCGTCGTAAACCGAACCCGGCCCTTGACCATCGTGTAGATCAGCGCGAAGACCATCAGGTCGAAAGGCAGCGAGATCCCGATCGTCGTCGCCATGAACAGGGTCTTGATCGGGAGGTTGATCGTCGACAGGAACATGTGGTGCATCCAGACGAGGAACGACTGGACCGCCACGAGGACCATCGCGATGATGACCCACTTCCGGCCGACCAGTCGTCGTCCGGTGAAGGTCTGGAACGTCTCGAACATGATCCCCAGCGCGGGGAAGAAGACGATGTACACCTCCGGATGGCCGAAGAACCAGAATAGGTGCGCCCACAGCAGGCTCGAGCCCTGATCGGTCGCGAAGTACTGCGTGAGGAACAGCCGGTCGACCGACAGCAACAGGAGCGCTGCCAGCAGGGCTGCAAAGGCAAAGAGCATCATCCAGATGGTCAGCAGCCACGACCAGGAGAACATCGGCATGTTCCACAGGCCGAGCCCCTCCGCTCGAGACCGGTGCATGGTCACGAGGAAGTTCACCGACCCGATCGTGATCGAGATGACGAACAGGGTCAACGCGAGAACCGTCGCGTTCCCGCCGGTCATCGCCTGCATCGCGCCCGTGTAGGTCGGGACGTTCAGCGGGGCGTACATCGTCCAGCCGCCGGAGAACGAACCGCCCTGGAAGAACGAGATCCCCATCAGGATCCCCGAGAACAGGTAGAACCAGTAACTCAGGGCGTTCAGACGGGGGAACGCGAGGTCCTTTGCACCGATCTGGAGCGGGACGAAGTAGTTCGCGAAGCCGCTCGCGATCGGTGACAAGAACCAGAACACCATGATGAGTCCGTGTGCGGAGACGGCCTGGTAGAACTGATCGTTCGTGAGCAGTCCCGTACCGCCGGCCTCCCACAGGTGAGTCCGGAACAGCAAGGCGAGGAGGCCACCGAACAGGAGGAAGAAGATCGACGTCGAGATATAGAGGATCCCAACGTCCTTGTGATTGGTCGTGACCAACCAGCGCTTGACCGATCGCATCGGCGGAAGGTCACTCATCAGTTCTCGCCTCCGTTGGTGGCGTCGCTTTCGTTGGCATTACTTTCCGTCGCGTTCATCTCGAGCGTGAAGGTGTCGTCGGTCGGACTCTTCACGCCGGTTTCCTCGATCGGCTCGAACTGGCCGTCGGTCGGCGTCACCGTCACGTTGTAGGGTCCGGCGTGGTCGAGCTCGTCGATCGTGATCGATCCGTTCTCGAACTCGTCGGCCGTGTACGTCTCGTTGAAGTCAGTCTCCTGATGATCGAGCGTGAGTTCGTAGCCCTCGGTGACGCGGGACTCGTTTCCGTCCTCCATGGTGAACGACATCGTCAACTGGTCGGCCATCCACTGGTCGAACGCGTCGGGTTCCATGACGGTGAGCGTGCTGACCATCGAGGTGTGGTACTCGCCACAGAGTTCGTAGCACTGGATCTCGTAGTCACCGGTCTCGTCCGCTTGGAACCATGTTTCATCGTATTCGCCCGGAATAGCGTCGGCTTTCACCCGTTGCTCGGGTATGCCGAACGCGTGCCAGACGTCGCCCGATGTCACCTGTATCCAGACTCGCTCACCGGCGGGAACGCGGAGGTTAATCGGCTCGACGCCGTTTTCGTACTCGTAGCTCCACGCGAAGCCGTCACCGACGACTTCGACGTTCAGCGCCTCTTCCTGTGCTGTCTCGCCCTCATCGGCGGGGTCCTCGACGTACAGGAGCATCCCGTACGTCCAGATCACCAGCGAGATGACGATGATAGCACTGAGACCGAACGAGAGAAACAGTTTCTTACCGCCCTTTCCGCCTGTCGGTAACTCCCCGACGGATGGCAGATCTTCGTCATCGCTGGCGTCGCCGGTATCACGGTACTTGTACGCGTTGTACAAGGTATACGTGATCACGACGATACCGACGAGCGCACCCAGTCCGAGGAAGACCAGGAAGATCTGCTCGAACACGTCGACACGTGTCTGCATCGGGGTCGTCAGTAGGTTGATGATTGTATTCACCTCTTTTGAACTCCAGTTATATGTCGGAGGATGATCGCTGGGGCCACTTATCTATTTGGAAACCGCCCGACTGATACCGTCTGTCGGCGACCGTCCGGCGGACCACTGTTTTTGCTTCGGGATGGGGTCCGTCTGTGCTGTCCATCACTGTGCTGTTGGTCCCGATGCTCTTTTTTCTGTCGCTGTCACGTCTCTATCGCCTCTCCGTGGCGACATCTTTGTTCAGCAGATGCGCATTACCCCGAACTAGTTCGGCTCGAGTGAAACACTCTCTCGGATATTAGCCATATTTGTAACATATGGCCCGGTGTGCGTTAGCTGTGATGCGCTCGATCACCGACGCGGGATCGTCACGCGATCGCGCTGCTCGTCGTCAGTCACGGGTCGATCGGTCGCCGTCGACTCACACCTCGACGACCCAGGCGCGAAACGCCGACGGAAGGTCGTAGACCTCACGGAAGATATCGTCGATGAACTGGGCGATCCGGTTGGGGTCCGCTTTCGCGCTGATCCGGACGTTCACTCCATCTGCCTCTTCGGGCCGATTCAGTTCGTCGATTTTGAACGCCGGGAACTCGCCGAGGACGGTCTTCAACACGTCTAGCTCTTCGTCGGTGCAGTCGACGTTGATCATTCCATCACCGAACTGAACCCATGGAACGCCCAGTTCGGGTAGGTCACCGTTCGTTTCTTCCTCGGATTCGAGTTCGACGGGCTCCTCGGGGTCCGCATTCTCTCGGAGGTCGTTCCCGTCGGCCTCGAGCGTGAGGAATCCGCTCCCGCGCTCGCGATGGGCGGTGATAGCGTCGACGTACAGTTTCCGTCGCGCGGCGGGCTCGGCGGCATCAAAGCGAGTCATAATCGGACGAACGTGCCCGATTCTTTAAGCCTTTATGTGCCGGCACTGAACGAGGGCGTATGGCTCAGCCACGAATCCTGATCCTGGGCGCGCCCGGGGCTGGTAAGGGGACTCAGAGTGCAAAGATCACCGAGGAGTTCGACGTCGATCATATCACGACCGGCGATGCCCTCCGGAACAACAAGGAGATGGACATCTCCGATATGGACACCGAGTACGACACGCCGGGCGAGTACATGGATCAGGGCGAACTCGTCCCCGACGAGGTCGTCAACGCCATCGTCGACGAGGCGCTCAGTCAAGCCGATGGCTTCGTCCTTGACGGCTATCCGCGGAACGTAGAGCAGGCCGAAGAACTCGAGGACATGACCGACCTCGACGTGGTGCTCTATCTCGATGTCGGTGAAGACGAACTCGTCCACCGCTTGACGGGCCGACGGATGGATCCCGAGACGGGCGACATCTACCACGTCGAGTACAACCCGCCGGAAGACCCCGAAGTCGAGGAGCGCCTGGTCCAGCGGGACGACGACACCGAAGAGACGGTCAAAGAGCGACTGTCGGTGTTTCGGGAGAACACCGAACCGGTTATCGAGCACTACGAGGACGAGGGCGTCCTCGAGCGAGTCGACGGCGAGCAGGCACCCGATGCGGTCTGGGAAGACGTGAAGGAAACGATCGACGACGCGGCGTAGTTCCCTAATTAATTCTGCTCGACATCGACCTTGTGTCGGGCGATATTGAGGTACGTAATCTTCGGCGGGAAGGAATAATTATCGGGCTCAACGTCAATTCCAGCATTCTTTAGGTCGGTATCGTATTCGAAGTCGTTTCCAGAACCTCCCTGAAAGTGGACCGAGTTTGCGACGATAGATCCACGGATTGTGGGATTGGAGAGAGAACATACTTGCTCTCCGTTACATTGGCCACCTCCGCCTCCCTTTTTTTGTATCACCTCATTTGGTCCGTCGAAATCATCACTTGGTGCGTAGAGGGTACCCTCGAATGTACCACCCTTGAACCCGGCCGATAGCGTCGATGTTCCGTATACTTGGAGTTGTGCAGCGTCGACTTCGTCGATAGAATCAACATGCATCTCCCCACCTTGTAAATTAACATTACCAGTTGTGTATATTTTCAACCGGTGGTCTGTACCAGTACTGCTTTCCCAATTTTCGACGCGTAATTCACCACCATCTACCGTGATATTACCATCAACTACGACTGTCGCGTTTCCGTCCTCGAGATTAAACGTAACCGGATCACCATTTCCGTCCAGATGAATGCCGTCGGCGAAGTAGAGCCCGTCAGAGAACTCCGAGTCGTCTTCATCTTCACCGATCGTCCACGGTCCATCAACGTCGTCCGTCGCCCAACTTCGGTTCCCGGTCTCGTTAACATCATCAACCATTTGATCGATGATGTTGTCCATTTCCGGCATCGATCCGCGTCGCACGTTCTCGTCGACGTGATCTACGCCCCCTTGTTCGCCCGCCGTGTCCGAGATCGTTAGACCAGAGTCGAACGCGCCTTCCGCGTCGAGGTCGGTCAGCGCGACTTTGACGAACGGCGTATCACTGGTGTGATTCGACTCCTGGACGACTGCACTGCCGACCTGTGTTTCGAAATACGTCTCCCATCCCTTCGAGTAGTCACTGTAGATCGTCATCGTCACGGTCTCGTTTTCGAGGGGAATGGACCCGTAGGACTCCGTATCAGTATGTGTCAGTCGGATATCGCCCGATCCGAGCTCCTGATCTTCACTGACGGATGTCACCGGCAGAATGAGCGTCTCGTTTTTGTAGGAAAGCGGCGGTGCGGAGACCATCTGCGTATTCTCACCGGTGCCCCGCCATACGCCTCCCGCTTGGTACGCGACTGTCGTCCCCTCCTGACTCTCGTATTCGATCGCACCGATCGGTATCTCGAGCGGATTGCCCGTTCCATTGTACTCCTCAGACTGATTGAGATACTTGGAATCGATCGTAATGTTGCCGGCTTCTGTTTGCGTAATCGCTCCACTGCTGCCGGCATCGAAATCCATCGACTGTGAGACATCGGTCGCGGTCGCCGATGTCGTCATCGTCTGACTGAGTTGGACGAACGACTGCTCGATCCGTTCCTGTTCAGACTGTTGTTCGGCAGTCGCCATCGCTTCGGTCCCAACAAGCAAAATACCGATACTGCCGATAGCAACCATCCCGATCAGCAGGATCACCGCTAACACGGAGGCTTGCCCTCGTGCCCCCATCACGCACCCACCGCACCGTGAATTCATGCTCAGAATATTTTCTCTTTAGATGATAAGACGCTCGTCCGATCATATCTTCCAGAATTGTTTATCTCTGTTTAGAGTTCCTATTCACTACGAACGCCTACACAGAAAATTTGGTATGTATCCTCTCTATGGTCTATTCTTCTGTTAAACGATAGTAAATTGTTCAATCATTATCATATGTGTGTTGTCGACGCAATCGGAAGTATAGGAGATGATGTGATTGTGATAGCGACCGGATTCCCTTTGCATCTACGGATACAAAGAAGGCCTGTTCCACGAACAGCGAAGATCTAGCTGCTCTATCATAATTATCTGGAATTTAATAATACTTGAAACGGTATAATAGCGACGTGAATTGAGTCGGTATATGCGAGTAGGTTAATTTTCGATGCGCACCTGCTGAGTCTCGACGTTGACCACGTAATCACTCGAGGATTCACCTGGATTAGGTATATCACCGACGTTGAACGTGATATCTTCGTCTGCAGTCACCCGATTTGCAATGAGATTGAATTTTTCCTTAAGCTCTTCGTCATCATCTATCGGATAATACTCTCCCCCGGTATCAGTCGCAGCTTTTTTCAATAGTGTTTCGTTGAGATCATTTCCGAGACCGATCGTGTAGATGGTTACATCTTTGCTAATTGCATCTTCGATTTTGTCTTCTGTTCTGGTATTAGCATCCTCATCCGAGTTTTTACCGTCGCTCAAAAGGACCATGACGCGATCATGATTCGGATCATATGGCTGGTTTAGAGCGAGTTCCATACCCTGAGACATATCTGTCTGTCCACCAGCGCTGACCGTGATACTTTCGTTTACACTATCGAACTCGTCGCTCAAATTGTGGAACGTTTTTCCTCCAGTATCGAACTCGAATGCTCCGACTCGGTCGGTCGATTCATTCAGACTTCCAATAAAGTCCTTGGTTGCATCAGATCGAAGTTCGTGCGGGTCGTTTCCGTATTCGACAGTGACAGTGGTACTACTTGAACCATTTTTAACCCGAACATCGTGTGAATAGTCGAATGATTCGCCTGGTTCAATTTCGACCCCCTCACTATATTCCTGACAAGAAATCCAACCCCAACTTATACACTGACGAGCCTCAAGCGAGTGAGTCTCGTTTGAAACAACTGACAAGGTAGACGTACCTGCCCACCTAGGATCCGGCGGATCCTGCCAATAATCTCCAGTCACCGTTCCAGTGTCTCCCATCGATCCGGAACCGTCAAGGACGAAGGTCACGTCGAGCTCTGATCGTGCCTCCTCGACCGTAATATCCTGATCTTCGTCCGAAATTGGAACGTCAGTTCGAAGCGACCGATCGAAATTGATCGTCACGTTGTTGCCAATTTTGGTCGCCCCACCGACGACTGCCCCCGTGATTTCGGCATGGTCCTCTATGTCAAGTTGGCTGCCCGGCGCGTAAATAACGCCTTCAAAGCTGGCGTCGTTTTCGAACGTGATCGCCGTGCTGCTCGTTCCGTACAACCAGAACGTCCCCGCTTGATTGTTGGTATCTACCTCGCCTATCGTCACGCTCTCGTCGGTGTAGATGTACACCTGATTTTCCCCCGTGACCGTCAAATCCGAAAGGGTTCCCCCTTTGAATCCACCCACACCGATGTGAACGTCGCCATCCGACGTGTTGATCGAATTGACGTTGAACTCGTCCGTGTAATACCGTCCCGATTCATCAATTGAATCCTTCCCACTACCGAAACTGGTCACCTTCTCGTTCGAGTCGTGATCCTTGAGATAGCTGAGTGCGCTGTCTTCAATCTCACTATCGATACCCTCGTGACTGTCGAACGGTCTCGACATGTTCGCCGCGATCACGGAGTCCGTCAAATGGGCAACGTCCGTACCGTTTGTCGTGTATCTTCGATTGGCATCACGCGTTTCGAAATTGGGATCCGAGACGTATCCGATCGGAGTGACTGCCGAATCAAATTTTGGATCGATCTGTCCGTTGATGACGGGATAGCCTTCGATATCGGCACCATCGCTGAGTTCGAAACCGCTATCGACGGTAAACAGATCATGTGATGCGTTACTTCGATTGTGGTTCGAGTATCCCGATACGTTCAGATCGTCCTCGTAACTGCCGCCGTTGATACTATCGATACTGTCGGCGGAGAGTCCGCCGTATATCGTCGGTTCGATCCCGACGTGGTGTGCGAACGGATTGTTTCCGTCGATCGTTGCGATGACAGTCACCGTTTGGTCGCCCGGATCGTGACAAATGAGGTTCTGATCGAAGCTAACGTCGACATCGAAATCACAATTGTCACTTTTGGCATCGGTAGCGTTGAACTCGTCGCTCATAAATCGGTACCACCCGTCATGATACTGTGTCCCTTCGACAGTAATTTCGACGTGACTTACAAACTCTCCTTGGCTAGGGGTATCCACTTCTGAAGTGGTTGATTTCTGGCTTGTCACCGTGTTTTCGCCGGGTCCAGCGTTTCCGGTCAGGTTCGTAACAGAGAAATCAATCCGACCGTATTCACCGTCTTTGTAGTATCGAAGATCTGGTCTCGAGACCACAGTTGTGCTCCCGCCGTTGTTTTTCCAAATACCGCCGGCCTGATAGCCGAATATGTTGCCGGATTCTCCTTTCTGGGTAAGCGTTCCCATGGGGATGGTCTCGTTAGAGAGTTCTTCGAAACCGTTTGAGCTAGTGATACGGATTTGGCTACTGTTCGAGATGTTGTATTCTCCTTCCTCAAGGTATACTGATCCCGTTGCATCGTCGTTCAACGTCCCTGTCAAATCCTGGTCAAACTGTCGCAGGGTCTGTGTTTCCTGTTCGCCTGTAGCTTGCATCTGAATCGAATCTAAGGCGACCATTCCGACACCGATGACGAGCGCAGCACCAATAATAACCAATCCGAATAGAAGTATGAGTCCGACCTGCTGACTCGCACCACGTTCCGTTGACTCGGCCGCTGATGGCCCCCTCCCTCGTCTATACATTCGTTGGCTGATCTATTACTATTCATCTTATAAAAATCTGCGCCCGGTATATTTCTTCTATTGTGAACTATAATAAATTCTCAAAACAGTACACGACTATCATTTCACAGCAACAAACGGTAATAAACGGTGCCGGAATAGTGTGATGAGTATAGAATTTCTCGATCACATTACAATATAACACTATGTCTGCCGAATATCTGCGGTGACAACCCCTCCGTTTGCGACTGCCGGCCGAAGAAAAACACTTGTATACCGGACGACGCCTAGCACAAAGCAGATGACGCGTACAGCCGAGAAGATCGACGCCCTCGTCCGTGAGGATTCCTCGATGGCGAGCGCCCTCGAGGCGATCCGCGAGGAAGCCGACAGGAACGGTGGCGAGGTCCAGTGGGCCGACGTCAGCGACGACCTGACGAGCGGACAGTGGGGGAGATTGATCGAGAAAGGAGTGTTAGTCGACGGCGACGAGGGGTTCGAGATCGCCGATCGCGAGGCCTACGACCGGGCCCTCGACGGTGACGGCGATGGCAGCGGCGCGGCCGACGTCGATATCGACGAGGAAGAGTCGAGCTGGTCGCAGTGGGACAAGCTCGCCGGCGTCGGCGCGTTGCTGTTGATGCCCGGCTACTGGTTCGATTCGATCCGGAACGTCGTCGGGAGTACGATTAACGCGGTTCTCGGGCCGCTCGACGCGGCGTTGCCGTTCTATGGCGTGATTCTCTCGGTCGCGTTGATCACCGGTCTCTACTCGTCGCTGCTGCAGGCGAACCTGATGAACACGGAGGTCATGGGGAAGTACCAAGAGCGGATGCAGGCAGTCCAACAGGAGCAAAAGGACCTTCGTCAGGAGAAGAAAGACGCCGAGGAACGCGGGGCGAGCGAAGCCGAAATCGAGCGTATCGAAAACGAGATCGAACGCGCCCGCGAGGAACAGATGGAGGCCATGGCGGACAACCTCGGGATGTTCAAAGAGCAGTTCCGGCCGATGGTCTGGATCATGCTGTTGACGATCCCGCTGTTCCTCTGGATGTACTGGAAGATCCAGTCGGTCGGGATCGACGGCGCGGAGGCGACCGTCGTCATGCCGCTGGTCGGCGAGACCAACTGGCAGTCGGGACTGTTCGGCCCAATGCCGGCCTGGATCGTCTGGTACTTCCTGTGCTCGATGGGGTTCTCCCAGCTCCTCCGCAAGTCGCTGAACATCGACATGTCGCCGTCGAGTAGCTGAGCCGGCTCGCAGGGCCCCGATTCGATAGCGCTTCTCTCATACTCTACTGCTCGCGTCCGCAGACGCGGCCGCTGTCGTGCTCGCTGATTCAAAACCCATTTTACCCGGCCCCTCGCAGAGTGAGTATGTTACTCACCGTCTCCGGCCCGCCGGGAAGCGGGAAGAGCACGACCGCCGAGTTGCTCGCCGAGGCCTTCGATCTCGACCACGTCAGCGGCGGTGACATCTTCCGCGAACTAGCCGACGAGCGTGGCTATACGCCCCTCGAGTTCAACAAACTGGCCGAAGAGAACGACGAGATCGATCGCGACCTCGACCAGCGACTGCGCGAGATCGCCGTCGAGGACGACGATCTGGTCCTCGAGTCCAGACTCGCCGGCTGGTTGGCCGGCGAGCAGGCCGATTTCCGCTTCTGGCTCGATGCGCCGGCACGGGTTCGCGGCGAACGGATCGCCGATCGCGAGGACAAAGACCCCGTGCGTGCGACCGAGGAAACGCAGGCACGCGAGGCCAGCGAGGCCCAGCGCTACGAGGAGTACTACGGGATCGACATTCGAGACCTGACAATCTACGATCTTTCGGTTAACACGGCTCGCTGGGAGCCCGACGCCGTTCTCGACATGCTCGTCACCGCCGTCGAGCGCTACGACGCCGACGGGGACGAAGGGAAGGCACTCGTAACCGGCGTCGAGTACGACTTCTGATGAGCCTACGTGGCCCACCAGCGGACCGGTCGCCCGCCGAGTTGCTCACCTTCGGCGTCGTCAACCTCGACAAGCCGCCCGGCCCCTCCTCGCATCAGGTCAGCGGGTGGCTTCGGGACGCCGTCGTCGACACGCTGGCCGAGCGCGGCGTCGAATCGACGATCGATCGCGCCGCCCACGCCGGCACCCTCGATCCGAAGGTGACCGGCTGTCTCCCGGTCATGCTCGGGGATGCGACCCGGCTCGCACAGGTCTTCCTCGAGGGCGGCAAGGAGTACGTCGCCGTCCTCGAGTGTCACGCGCCGGTTCCAGCCGACGCCGAATCGGTCGTCGCGGAGTTCGAGGGACCGATCTATCAGAAACCGCCCCGGAAGAGCGCGGTATCCCGTCGCCTGCGCGTGCGCGAACTGTACGATCTCGAGGTGCTCGAGACCGAGGAGCGTCGCCTCCTCCTGCGTATCCGCTGTGAGAGCGGGACGTACGTCCGCAAACTGTGTCACGACCTCGGGTTGGCGCTGGGAACCGGCGGCCACATGGGACACCTACGCCGAACCGCGACGGACCCGTTCGACGACAGTACCTTGCACAGCGCTCAGGACTTCCTCGACGCACTCGGGTTCTGGCTCGAGGATGGCGATCCCGGACCGCTGTACGATGTCGTCGACCCCGCCGAACGGATTCTCGAGGGGATTCCGAGCGTCGTCATCGCGGAGAACGCGGCCCGCGAGGTGGCCCACGGGGCACCCGTCTACGCACCGGGCGTGCTCGAGGCCGACGACGGGATCGATCACGGGGCGCTGGTGGCCTGTTACACGCCCAATGGCGCGGCGGTCTGTCTGGGGGAACTCGCCGGCAGCGTCGACGCCGAAAGCGGGGTCGTCGTCGACCTCGAGCGGGTGCTGGTCTGAGTAGTGGTCTCGTGCTCGAGGCCGTGAAACCCGGTGACGAACCGGTAACGAAACGACACCCTTAAGCGGAAGACGACCATCGGTTCACGTGCGGGACCGTGGGGTAGTGGTATCCTCTGCGGATGGGGTCCGTAGGACCCGAGTTCAATTCTCGGCGGTCCCACTCGAAATTTTCCAAGTGTTCAACTCTTAACGTCTCATACCCCTGAGACGGCCGAAAATCCAATTCTCGGTTTCGGTATATTACCACGTAGTCGACAGACTACTCGGAGGTGGTCGGCGTGACGGTCGCTCCGTGGCCGTCAGTCGACCGCTCGACGTGCAAGCATTGTGGAGCCCACGTCACCGACCGGTTCCGCCGCGTCTTCGGTGACGACGGCGATCGCGCTCACCGCTACGGGGACTGCGATACCTACGCTCGACTGAGCCGCGGCTCCGCTGCTGGCATCGACGTTTCAGTTCCGAACCCAGAGACATTGCCCGGCCGTCACGGAGGTGAGGCCGATGTGTGATGAGTTCGTTCCCGCGAGTCAGCTGTACGATGTCGGGAGTCGGACGCCCATCGCCCATCCGGCCCACCAAGCGACCGGCGAGGACGTTCGTCGCGCTCTCGCTGATCGGGACGTTCTCGCCGATGGTGGACAGCCCTCGAGCGGTACTGGTCACAGTCCGTCGGCGGTTTTCAGCAGCCGAAGGAGAATACCGAGCGTCAGCACCATCGCGACAACGAATGTAACTGCGATAATCAGCGTCGCTGTACCGATCATACCTGTACTCGAGCAGTGGCTCTCAATAAGATACCGGCTCGAAAACCCGATTCATTGGGACCATACCGATCGATCACTACAGCTGGGAACTGATCGAACAGACGGTGGTTCACGATGAGCCGCCTCGTTGAATCCGACGAGTGCGAGCGATGCGGTGATCGCGTCGACGCACTTCGCCGGCTCTGCCCGGAGTGTACACGTGCGGTTCGCAATGCACGAGAGGGGCCGCTATGAGTTCTCGAGCGTCGGAACTCGAGCGCCCGAAGGCCACGAGAGGCCCTCGAGGTCGTCGGTTACGTCCGTCGCGTCGATCGGTTCGTTCCAGTCGGTCGTGGCCATGATGGACTCGGTGTCGTTCGTGTGAGCGTCTCGATAGTCGAGTAGCCCGCCGTCTGCACGCCGCCGATGAAGGTCCGAGCACGACTACCGCAAGCAAGAGCACCCGCACAGGGTGGGCGTAGCCGATCACTCGATGTGGATGGCGTCCCGCCGAATGCCGGCGTCCTCGAGAGTCGCCGAATGATGATAGTCCCCCGCTGACCGAGGCTGGAGGACCGATCGTCTCGGATCGGAACGACGCTCGAGCGATCGCAGCGTCACGACTTCGCAGTCGACTCGCATTCCGACGACCCACCGAAAACGGGGTGACGAGTTCCTCGATGGCGGTGGTCAGTTACGAACCTCGAGTCAGTCGTCCGACCCGACGAACGACGTCGCCGGCGTGAACATGTGGTCGTCGAGGTAGCCCCAGTCGTCGAAGTCGCTACTGCCGTCGCTCGCGGAGAAGCCGTAGTAGTCACGCGGCGCGTTGTAGTTCATCACGCTCGAGTAGCTGCTAAAGCGGTACTCGTCGGTGTCGATTCCCTCGAAATCGGTGTTCGAGAGGCCGAGCGAGTGACCCAGTTCGTGCATCGCGGTCGATCCCGTTTGGTCGCGACCCGACTGTGATTCGACCATCATCGTCCCGAGTCCGGCTTTGCCGATGACGTTCCCCGTGTTCGTATCGCCGGCGACGTCGTCGACGATGACCAGATAGTGATAGCCCAGCCCCTCCTGATCGAAATGCTGCGCCCGGATCCGGTTGAGGTCGCCGACGTCGGTCTCCGAGTCCCACGGAATCGTCTCGTCGAAGGTCACGTGGAGGTCCGCGCCGGTCGAGCCGTCGGGGTTCTCGAGCGGGGCGTCCTCGAACTCGCTGGCGATCCGTTCGGCCTCGCGGCGCTCGAGGTCGGTTCGCTCCATGGTGTCGACTTCGACGTAGATGTCCGTTCTGAGCGGGTCGGCCTCGGGGAAGATATCCCGTCGATTGACTTCCGAACCGTCGGTTAGCCCGTCGCCGTCGGTATCCGCATCGGTCGGGTCGGTGCCGTACTCGCGGACCTCCGCGCCGTCGGCGAGCCCGTCGTCGTCCGTATCGGCGACGGTGGGCTGGGTCTCGTGTTCGAGCACTTCCGGGCCGTCCGCGAGGCCGTCCCCGTCCGTATCAGCGGTCGTGGGCTCGGTCCCGTACTCCTCGAGTTCGTCGAAATCGGATAGGTTATCGTCGTCCGAATCCACCGCGAGCGGATCGGTGTCGTACTCGCGCACTTCGTCGCCGTCCGCGAGCCCGTCGCCGTCCGTGTCCGCCTCGGTCGGATCGGTGCCGTACTCGCGGACCTCCGTGCCGTCCGCGAGGCCATCGCCGTCGCTATCTTCCTCGAGCGGGTCCGTTCCGATCTCGTACACCTCCGTACCGTCGTCGAGTCCGTCGCCGTCGGTATCGGCCGCGGTGGGGTCGGTCCCGTATCGCCGTTCGGCCCCGTCCTCGAGGCCGTCGCCGTCGGTGTCGGCGTCGAAGACCGCGGTCCCGTCGCGGATCTCGGCCACCGGCGCGACCCCGTCGGAATCGGGATCGACGACCGTCGTTCCCCCGACGAAGCCGACCGTACCGAGTCCGACGAGGAGAACGAGGAGGAGCCCTGCAGTGGACCGCGACGATACCATTTCCTGAATGTCACGAACGGGGGACTATCTGTATTGTGGCTTCGGTACGGATCGGAGCGAGTTCCGTGATCCGTCGGCCGGACCGATTTCGATCCCGCTCCCGCCGATTTCACTTTCACCACGCTGTCCAAACCCTCTTACACGCCGGTCCCCGAGACGACGGTAATGGACGGGAACGAGCGCCTCGAGTTGCCGGTTTCCGACGATGCCCTTCCGTTCGATCCGGCCGACGCCGCGATCGAGGACGGCGACGTGTTCGAGTTGCTCGAGCCCGCGGTACAGGAGTGGTGGCTCGAGGAATTCGGCGAGTTCGTTCCCGAGAACGACGGCTTCTTCACGCCGCCACAGCAGGGGGCCATCCCGAAGATCCACGACGGGACGAACACTCTGGTCTGTGCGCCGACCGGATCGGGGAAGACGATGTCGTCGTTTCTCTCGATCATCAATTACCTCTACGAGCGAGACCGCGAGGAACCCGACGGTCTCGAGAACTCCGTCTACTGTCTCTACGTCTCGCCGCTGAAATCCCTCGCGAACGACATTCACCGCAATCTCGAGGTCCCCCTCGAGGGAATCGAAGACATCGTCGCCGAGCGCGACGGCGCGGAGTCGATGGGTGAGATCCGTCACGCGATCCGGCACGGCGACACCTCCTCGAGCGACCGCCAGAAGATGCTCGAGGAGACCCCCCACATTCTCAATACGACCCCCGAAACCCTCGCGATCCTGCTCAATTCGCCGAAGTTCCGCGAGAAGCTCCGGACCGTCGAGTACGTCATCGTCGACGAAATCCACTCGCTGGCGGCGGGCAAACGAGGGACCCACCTCTCGGTCAGTCTCGAGCGACTCGAGGCGATGACCGAGGAGGACATTACACGGATCGGCTGCTCGGCGACGATCGAGCCCCTCTCCCGGGTCGCGGAGTTCCTCGTCGGCTGCGAGGAAAACGGCGAGCCACGGGACTACGAGATCGTCGACGCTCGCTTCGCCCGCGAGTTCGACATGCGACTCGAGTGTCCCGCGGACGACCTGATCAACACGCCCCGCGAGGTCGTCCAAGAGCGGTTCTACCGGATGCTTCACGAGCACATCCAGGCACACACGAACACGCTGGTGTTTACCAACACACGCTCCGGGGCCGAACGCGTCCTCCACAACCTCCGGGAGGACTTCGACGCCTACGACGAGGACAACTCGGGCTGTCACCACGGCAGCCTCTCGAAGGAGGTAAGACAGGACATCGAGGGTCGACTGAAAGACGGCGACCTCGACGTGGTCACCTCCTCGACGAGCCTCGAGTTAGGGATCGACATGCCCCACGTCGACCTCGTCGTGCAGGTCGGCTCGCCGAAGTCCGTCGCCGCCCTCCTCCAGCGGATCGGCCGCGCGGGCCACCGCGTCGGCCAGACGGTGACCGGCCGGGTCATCGCGCTCGACCGGGACGAACTCCTCGAGTGTGCGGTCATGCTCAAAAAGGCCAAAGACGGGTTCGTCGACTCGGTGTCGATCCCCGAGAACGCACAGGACGTGGCCGCCCAGCACGTCTACGGAATGGCGATCGCGGAGATCAGGCCCGAAGCCGAACTGAAGCGAATCCTCCGGCGGGCCTACCCCTACCGGAATTACAGCGAGGACGAGTACGAGTCGCTCATGCGGTATCTCACCGCCGAGTACGCCGGCTTGGAGGAAAAGAACGTCTACGCGAAGGTCTGGCGCGACGAAAACGACCCGCCCGACGGCCAACACCACCACGAGGAGTTCCCCGTCGGCGAGGTGCTGATCGGGAAACGCGGCCGCCTCGCGCGGGTCATCTACATGACCAACATCGGCACGATTCCGGATTCGTTCGCCTGCGACGTGAAGACGCGCGCGAGCGACGAGTGGGTCGGCCAACTCGACGAGTCCTACCTCGATACCCTCGAGAAGGGCGATGTCTTCGTCCTCGGCGGCGACCACTTCGAGTATCGCTACCGACGCGGGTCGAAGGTCTACGTCGACCGCACGAGCGCCCGGCCGACGGTCCCCTCGTGGTACTCCGAACGCCTCCCGCTGTCCTACGATCTGGGCTGTGAGATCCTCGCATTTCAGGGCGAACTCCTCGAGCGATACGCGGCCGGCGGGCCGCCCCGGGTCCGTGCGTGGCTCCGGGAGTTCCCGCTGGACGACGACAGCGTGCGAGCGATTGCCCGGCTGTTCGACTACCAGTGTCAGTACGCGGGCGCGGAGAGCGTAAGCACGAGCGACCGACTCGCGGTCGAAGTCGTCCGGGACCGCGAGGAGTACGAGCGCCACTACTACGTCCACTCGACGTACGGCCGCAAGGTCAACGACGGGCTCTCGCGGCTGCTGGCCTACCGCTGTGCCCAGGAGGCGACCGCGAACGTCCGCGTGGCGGTCGCGGACAACGGCTTCGTCCTCTCGATGCCGCTGAACCGGAAGGTCGATATCGAGGGGATCATCGCGGACCTCGCGGCCGAGGACGTCCGGGACGACCTCCGGGCCTCCCTCTCGGGGACCGACCTGCTCCAGCGCTACTTCCGGATCAACGCGACGCGCGCGCTGATGATCCTCAAGCGCTACAAGGGCTACGAGAAGTCCGCGGCCGAACAGCAGGTTTCCAGCGAGATGCTACTCGGTTTCGCCGAGGACTTAGAGGAGTTCGCGGTGATCGAGGAGACCTACCGCGAGATCCTCGAGGACAAACTGAACGTGAGCGAGATCGAGGACATCGTCGGCGCGATCGACGCGGGCGACCTCGCCGTCTCCCGGCGACTTCTCGATTCGCCGACGCCGCGGGCGTTCGGCCTCGCAACCCTGTCGGCCAGCGACGTCGTCCTCGCCGAGGACGAAAGCGCCGCGCTCCAGTCGTTCCACGAGCACGTCCTCGAGGAGATCGGCGAGGAGTCGCTGGCGGGGCTGACGGCGGGCTCCGAAGACGAGTAGCTGCCAGTCGCGGTTAACATCGGTAGCCCTCTCCCAAACTGACTTTATCTTGGAAGCTGAATCGGTGGTGTGTTACCACTGACTATGAGAGAGAAAACCACGCGGAACGATCGAGTTCAACGGAATCGCCGACTCACCGCCGTCCGCCGCCGATCGGGGGACGCCGCGAACGGGGGGAGCTGAATGGTCGATCACGACGCGTGGAGCGACCAGCAGTCGTCGACGACGGTCTCGGTCGACGGCCACGACCTCGCGGTCGCCTATCACGAGGACGGTCCAGATGAGAGCGCGGCCCCGCCGGTCGTCTTCCTTCACGGCATTCCGACGTGGTCGTTCCTCTGGCGCGACATCGTCCCGGCAGTCGCCGAGGATCGGCGGACTATCGCGCCCGATCTGGTCGGCTACGGCAACTCCGCAATGGGCGACGGCTTCGACCGCTCGATCCGCGCACAGGAGGAGATGCTCGAGGCCTTGCTCGACGATCTCGGGCTCGAGGCGATCGCGCTGGTCGCCCACGACATCGGCGGCGGCGTCGCGTTGCGCTTTGCCGCACACAACCCCGAACGGGTCGAGCAACTCGTCCTCTCGAACGCCGTCTGTTACGACTCGTGGCCGGTTGAGTTCGTCTCGAATCTGGGGCTGCCCTCGACCGCCGACCTGGAACGTGAAGACCTCGAGGAACAGCTCGATTCGGCGTTCGTCGAGGGTGCCTACGGCGAGGCTGACCCCGAGTTCGTCGCTGGCATGAAAGCGCCGTGGCTGACCGACGAGGGTCACCTGTCGTTGGTTCGGGACGCCGTCGCGACGAACACGAACCACACGACCGAGATCGACTACGGCGCGATCGCCGCCGAGACACTGTTGCTGTGGGGCGAAGACGACGTTATGCAGCCCTACGCCTACGCCGAGCGACTCGCCGAGGACATCGCCGATGCCGAACTCGAACCGCTGTCGGACGCCTACCACTGGGTTCCCGAGGACCGGGCGGACGCCTACGCCGACCGCCTCCGTGAATTCCTGACAGGAGCGGAAGTGTAACAATATGTCAGCCACGACAGTCACGATACCATGAGCGACGAACCACCGAACTGGGATTTCAAGGACCGCGATATCGCGATTCTCTGTGAACTCTCGAACGATCCGCAACTCTCCTCGCGGGAACTCACACAGGTGCTCGAGGCGGAGTACGACATCGACGTTTCCCACGTCACCGTCAGCGAGTCGATCAGGCGGATGCGCGACGAGGGCGTCTTTCGCGAGGCGATCATCCCGAACGAGGAGTACTACATCTTTGCGCTGTTCGAGTTCAAGTTCAACGCGGAGCACTTCGCCGACAACTGGCGGGAGGCGATGGAGTACATCAAGGCGGACAAGCACACCCTGTTTTTCTTCCTCTCTGACGGGGAGTACCAGTGGAAGACGGTGATGATGTTCCGCGACCGGCAGGAAGTCTCCCAGTGGATCCACGACTGTTACACGGAGTACGGCAACGTCATCGCGAACATCCGGAACTCGGCCGTCCACAACGTCCTCAAGTTCCAGACCGATCCCCGGATCTATGAGGACCTGCGAAAGGAGCGCAACGAGCGATAACCGCCACCGCTCGAGCGCTCGAATCTGTGAGGGCGCGGGTGCTCGGACAGTTCAGACGAACGGAACCGACAGTGTCGGTCGCTACTTTTTCGACTCGAGGGTGCCAACCGAGAGCGGCCGCGTTAGGTGCCGTCGATGCCGTCGCGGAACAGCCGGTAGGTGGTGCGACCGACGGCGGCTTCGCCGTCGGCCCCCTCGACGGTGACGTCCGTGACGCCGGTCGAGCCGCCGGCGCGGAGCACCTCGGCTTCGGCGCGCAGGTCGCCGGTCGCGGGCCGGAGATACGAGACGTTGAGATCCGTGGTCGTCAGATGGGCCTCGCTGGGGTTCTCGAACGTGCTCCGCAGCGCGAACGCGCTCGCGGTGTCGATCAGCGTCGCGACGATCCCGCCGTGGACCGGATCCGGCCCGTCGGTGCCGATCGGGTTCTCGAACTCCTCGTTGCGCTCGATGACGATGACTGCTCGGCCGTCCTCGAGAGAGTCGACCTCGATGTCGAGCCACGACAGGTAGCCGTGCTGCTGGACGAACGACGCCCACTCGGGCCACCCCGACGCGTCCGACGACCCGCCGGTCATTTCACTCGCCCTCGAACTCGGGCTCGCGGTCCTCGGCGAAGGCCGCGGTGCCTTCCAGCACGTCGTCGGTGCTGATCAGGAGGCCGAAGCCCTGACTCTCCATGGCGAGTGCGGCGTCGAGGCTGGCGTCTTGGCCCTCGTTCATGACTTTCTTGGCGACTTTCAGGCCAATCGGCGGGCCGCTGTGCAGGTCGTCGACGAACTCCTCGACAGTCGCGTCGAAGTCATCCCGCTCGACGGAGCGGTTGATCAGGCCCCAGTCCTCGGCGCGGTCGGCGTCGATGTGGTTGCCCCGGAAGACCAGTTCCTTCGCGCGGGTCTCCCCGAGGATGCGGGTGAGCCGCTGGGTCCCGCCGCCGCCGGGGATCAGGCCGAGGCCGATCTCCGGCGCGCCGAAGGAGGAGCGCTCGGTGGCGATCCGCAGGTCACAGGCCAGCGCGAGCTCGAGGCCGCCGCCGAGACAGAAGCCGTCGATCTTTGCGAGGACGGGCCGCGGGAAGTCGTTGACCGTCTCGAAGGCGGGCGTGACGTCCATCATGTCGGCCGGGTCCGTATCGCCGAAGCCGGAGATATCCGCGCCGGCGCTGAACGCGCGGTCGCCCGCACCTTCGATGGTGACACACCGGACTTCGTCGGTGTCGACCGAGGTGAGCAGGTCGTCGATCTCGGCGAGCAGGTCGTTCGAGAGCGCGTTCATCCGGGACGGTCGGTCGAGTTCGATTGCGAGGAGGCCGTCCTCGAGGTCGTAGTTCAGGTCGTGGTAGGGGCCGAGTTCGGCGTCGCCGTAGTCGTAGAAGCCCGCGCCGGCGTCCTCGCCGGTCTTGCCCTCTGCGACGAGTTCCTCGAGGTACGGGTGTGGTTCGAAGCGGTCCTCGCCCGTCTCCTCGTAGAGTTCCTCGAGTTTCTCGAGGACCTTGTCGAGGCCGATCTTGTCGGCGCGTCGGCAGATTCCCTCGGGGAAGCCGAGGCCGAGTTGGACGCCGGTGTCGACCTCCTCGGGGGTGGCGACGTCCTCGCCGACGAGGAAGGCTGCGCGGTTGATCATGCGGGCCTCGACGCGGAGCCAGTCGAAGTCGCCCGCGTCCTCGGGCTCGTAGTCCGCGCCGTCACCGTCCTCGTAGTCGTAGAAGCCCTTGCCGGTCTTCTGGCCGAGCTCTTCGGCCTCGACTTTCTCTTCGGTGATCGGCGGGATCGGGCTGTCGCCCTCCTTGCGGACGTGGTAGCCGACGTCGATCCCGGTGAGGTCGGCGAGTTCGAATGGTCCCATGGGATAGCCCCGTTCGTGGGCCATCGTCGCGTCGGCCTCGCGGATCGTCGCCTCCCCGTTCGAGACCATAAAGGCGGGTTCGCCGCCGAAGGGACCGACGATCGTGTTGACGACGAAGCCGCGGACGTCCTTGCGGACGTAGATCGGCGTCTTGCCGACCGATTCGACCCACTCGTAGCCCGCTTCGGCGGCCTCGTCGCTCGTGTCCTCGCCGTAGATGACCTCGACGAGGTCCATCTTCACCGGCGGGTTGAAAAAGTGCAGGCCGAGCACGCGCTCGGGCGTGTCGACGGCTTCCGCGATGTCCGAGATCGGCAGGCTCGAGGTGTTCGTCGCGAGCAGCGTGTCCTCGGTCGTGTACTCCTCGAGATCGGTGAAGATGTCGTGTTTCAGGTCGAGGTCCTCGGGTGCGGCCTCGATGACGAGGTCGGCGTCGGCGACGGCCTCCTCGAGATCCGTCGTCGTGTCGATTCGCGAGAGCACTTCATCGGCGGACTCGTCGATCAGTTCCTTTTCCTCGAGTTTCTGTAGACTCCACTCGATGGACTCGTAGCCGTCCTCGACGAACTCCGATTTGATGTCCCGCATCGTGACGTCGTAGCCGCCCATTGCGGTCACTTCGGTGATCCCGTGTCCCATGTTCCCCGCGCCCAGAACCGCAACGCGGTCGATGCTGTCCAGTGACATGGTCGTGCCATCGGGGGGAAATGTCTTAATTCCACCGACACTGCTTTACCATTGTTAAGAGTTGCTTCGGGCCGCTCACAATCCGTATACTGACATCCGGCTGCTGAAACTGTTGTAATGATTGCAGGCGTTTATTCGGCAGCGAGACGGTACTTGCCCGACTGCCGGACCGACCCCTGGCACCGATACCGCGTTAGTTCGGACTCGATCGCGGCGCTCAGTGCTCCAAAATCCGACTGGACCTCCTTAGAGCGGCTCGTCGCCCTCGATGATCCGCTTCGCCCGCGCGGCCAGCGCCGGTACTCGATTCCGCATCTTCGGGTACATCGGATCGTCGCTGTTGCCCTCGAGGTAGCGCCGGAAGAACATCTCGCCGAGGCCCGCCAGCTTGTAGACGGCCAGCGTTCGGTAGAACCGCTCGTGTTCGAACTCGTAGCCGGTTCCGTCCTCCCAGCGCTCGACCAGTTCGACCCGACTCGAGTACCCCTCCTGTTCCATGAAGCGGGTCGTCAGTTCGGGAATCGACGGCTCGGGGTCTTTCGCGTCGCGCCAGTAGGAGAGCATCCAACCCAGATCCGCCCGCGGGTCGCCCAGCGTGGCCATCTCCCAGTCGAAGACGCCGACGAGTTCCGGCGGCGTTCCGGGGGCGAACATGACGTTGTCAAGCTTGTAGTCCCCGTGGACGAGCGTGTGGGGGTGCTCTTCTGGGACGTTGTCCCGGAGCCAGTCGCCGACCTCGTGGAGGTCCGGCACTTCCCGTTCGTCCTCGGTGACTTCGAAGGCCCACGAGAGCTGTTTCCCCCAGCGGTCGACCTGCCGTTGGGTGTACCCCTCGGGGCGGCCGAACTCGCCGAGACCGATCCCCTCGTACTCGAGATCGTGAACCTTCGCCAGCGTATCGACGAGTTCCTCGCCGATCCGACGGCGGTGGTCCAGCTCTGCGAACCGGTCGGGTTCGCCCTCGCGGAGGACGTCGCCCTCGAGTCGCTCCATCACGTAGAAGTCGCTCCCGATGACGTCGTGGTCCTCACAGGCGAGCAACGGGTCCGGAACCGGTACGTCCGTGTCGGCGACGGCATTGGTCACGCGATACTCGCGGAGCACGTCGTGGGCCGTGTCGGCGGTCTCACCCGGCGGCGGCCGCCGAATCACGAGTTCGCGATCCCCCCACGTGACGAACAGCGTCTCGTTCGAGTGGCCCTCCTGATGGCGGGCGATATCGTAGTCGTCGGCCTCGCCGAGGTTCGCTTCGAGATACGCGACCAGCGCGTCCTCGTCGACGAGGCGCTCGTAGTAGTTCTCGCTCATGGGAGATGCTTGGTACCGGTCTCTGCGCGAACGGTCGGCCCGGCAGCGGTCGTCGGAGTTCGATTCGCGTTCGGCATTGCTGTGTGCTACTATGTACCCCATTAACGAAAATAGTTACGACGAGAACACTGTTTTACAATGTTCACAAACATAGGGTTTCGGCTGGCGTGGCCCCAAACTGTCGAGCGGGATACCGACGCTCGACTCGAGGACGGCGGAACTGGGTCCGATACGATAGCGGCCGTCTTTCGTACTACCTGCCGCTCTCGACGATCTCGAGGACGTCGTCCGGGGATTCGATTCGGTAGGAGACCGCCGGGCCGTCGTCGGCTCCGAACGCGACCCCGTGCAGTCCCGCGTCGGCGGCCCCCTTCACGTCGTGCTCGTAGCGATCGCCGATCATCAGCGACCGCTCGGGGTCGACGCCGGCCGTCTCGAGCGCCGTTTCGAACATCGCTGGATCGGGTTTGGTCCGACCGACCGCCTCCGAGGTGGTGATCGAATCAAAGCACTCGCGGATGCCGAACCGCTCGAGCATCGTCCGGCCTTCCGCGTCGTCGACGTCGCTGATGACGCCGACGTGGAGGTCCCGGTCGGCGAGGCGTTCGATCGTCTCGACGGCACCGGGAACCGGCTCGATCGACGAGCGAACGATCTCGTCGAATCGGGGTTGCCACTCCTCCCGCGGGATCTCCTCGCCGACGACCGCCGCGACGCCGCGGTGGTAGCCGTCCCGCGCGGAGCGGAACTCGGTCCCATCGCGCTCGCGAAAGTACTCCCCGACCGCCGTCCGCCACGTCTCGACGGCTTCCTCGACTGTCGTATCGACGCTATAGCGCTCGCACAGGTCCGCGACGAACTCGGCGTGTGCGCCCTGTACCGACTCGAGCGCGAGGATCACGCCGCCGATGTCCCAGAAGACCGCCTCCCACTCGTCGGGACCACCGGCTCCCGGCTCGGTCCCGCTCATCGGTCGGCCCTCCGGACCATCGGTCGATCGGCCGCGTCTCTCGCGCCACCGTCGCTCTCGAGTCCCCGCTTCGAGTCGTATTCGAGCATGTGTCCAGTCATGAAATCTCTGATTCCCTGCGGCGGCGACCGTTCGGCCGACGCCGTCGCGTGATTATCTGTGTCAGCTCTTGCCATTCGCTTAACGGTACGGTATCCATGCCCATCTTTATTAACAGTTGCTACGAATAGGGTAGTGGAACTAACAATGGTAAGAGTTCGAACACCGATCACAGTCGCAGGTGATCGCTCGTGAGTACCGACCAGTTCAGCGTCGACGGGGACGTCGCCATCGTCACCGGGTCCTCGAGCGGGATCGGGAAATCGATCGCGGAACGGTTCGCAGACGACGGCGTCGACGTGGTCGTCTGCTCGCGCGAGCAGGACAACGTCGACCCGGTCGCCGAGGAAATCAACGAGAGCGACAGGCCGGGCCGCGCGCTGGCCGTCGAGTGCGACGTGACCGACCGCGACGCCGTCGAGGCGCTCGTTGAGGCCACCGTCGAGGAGTTCGGCGGGTTGGACGTGCTTGTCAACAACGCCGGGGCCTCCTTCATGGCCGACTTCGACGACATCTCGCCGAACGGCTGGGAGACGATCATCGACATCAACATCAACGGCACCTATCACTGCACCCACGCCGCCGCGGAGTACCTCAAGGACGGCGGCGGCGCGGTGATCAACCTCGCCAGCGTGGCCGGCCAGCGCGGCTCGCCCCTGATGAGCCCCTACGGTGCGGCCAAGGCGGCAGTAATCAACCTGACGACGACGCTCTCCTACGAGTGGGCCGAGGACGACGTTCGCGTCAACTGTATCGCGCCGGGCTTCGTCGCGACACCGGGCGTCGAGAGCCAGATGGGCGTCTCCGCGGACAACATCGACCGCGAGGAAGTCGCGCGTCGCATCGGCACCGTCGAGGAGATCGCCGACCTCACGCAGTTCCTCGCCAGCCCCGCCTCGTCGTACATCGTCGGCGAGACGGTCACGGCCCAGGGGGTCCCCCAGATCAGCGAAGACCGCGAGATCTGACCGACCCGGCCTCTCGGCCGACCCCGCGTAAACCCTCGTTCTCACACCGCCAGTTCCCATACACCCAAAAGGCCGCGTTCCGTCTGTGTCTGACGATGACTGACAGAGATGTCCACCTGCCGGTCGCCGCACAGCCGACGATCGAGTCGATCGTCGACTACGCTCAGACGGCCGAAGCGGGCGGCTACGACTGCGCGTGGCTCCCCGAGACGTGGGGTCGCGACGGCGTCACCGTCCTCTCCGCGATGGCCGAGCGCACCGAAGAGATCGATATCGGCTCGAGCATCCTGAACACCTACTCGCGGACGCCGGCCGTGCTGGGCCAGACGGCGGCGACGCTACAGGAGCTCTCGGAGGGTCGGTTCCGGCTCGGACTCGGCCCGAGCGGGCCCGTCGTGATCGAGAATTGGCACGGCGTCGAGTACGGCAACCCGCTCCGGCGCACCCGCGAGACGGTCGATATCGTCCGGCAGGTGCTGTCGGGCGAAACCGTCGACTACGACGGCGAGGACTTCGACCTATCCGGGTTCCGCTTGCGCTGTGATCCGCCGGAGACCCCGCCGCCGATCGAGGTCACCGGCATGGGACCGAAGGCGGTCGAACTCGCGGGCCGCTTCGCCGACGGCTGGCACGGCATTATGCTCACCCCCGAGGGAATGGCAGAACGCATCGGGGACATCGAGCGCGGTGCCGACCTCGGCGACCGCGACCCCGACGACGTCCAGGTCACCGCCGGCGTCACCTGCTGCGTGCTCGACGATCCAGCGGAGGCCCGCGCACTCGCCCGCCAGCACATCGGCTTCTACGTCGGCGGGATGGGCACGTTCTACCGCGACGCCCTCGAGCGACAGGGCTACGACGAGGCCACGGAAATCTACGATTCCTGGCAGGACGGCGACCGCGAGCACGCTCTCGAACTGGTCGACGAGGCCATCCTCGACGACCTCTGTGCGGTCGGCGATCCCGAGACCGCCCGCGAGCAACTCGAGGCCTACGAGGCGGTCGACGGCCTCGACGCCATCGCGGTCAGCTTCCCGCGCGGCGCGAGCGAAGAGCAGGTCCGCCAGACCATGGACGCGGTCGCGCCCGACGCCTGAGAGCGCACCAGGCTCGATGCTGGTTTTCCAGCAGTGCGATCCTCCTGTCTGTCCGTAGCGCCGTCTGCTCCGAGCGACAGTTCTCCGACAGCTACAAACCGCCCATCGTCCCAGTTCGTGGTATGCCCGGCAAAGTGAGTCCGGACGATCTGCTCGCACACGTCTTCGAACGGACGGGTGCGGCCGAAACGGACGAGGCGATACGACAAGGGCCCGCGGACGGCGAGGACGCCGCCGCGATCGACTGGCCCGACGGCGACGGCACGCTCGTGGTCAGTTCCGATCCGATCTCGCTCGCCGCCTCGCAGGTCGGCACCCTCGGCGTCGCCGTCGCGTCCAACGACGTCGCGGTCTCGGGGGCCGACCCGCGCTGGCTGACGGCCGTCGTCTTACTCCCCGGCGAGGCGGGTGAGGCCAACGCAGCCGGCGACGACGGGAACTCGCTCCTTGAGGAAATCTCCGGCGACCTCGACGCCGCCGCCCGGGAGATCGGCGCGTCGATCGTCGGCGGCCACTCGGAGTACGTCGACCAACTCGAGCGGCCGATCCTCTCGCTGACGGCGATGGGGATGACCGAGCGCTTCGTCCCGACCGGCGGTGCAGAGCCCGGCGACGCCGTGATTCTCACCAAGGCCGCAGGAATCGAGGGGTCGGCCATCCTCGCAGCCGACTTCGGCGACGATCTCGCGGTCGATCCCGAGACCCGCGAGCGCGCCGAAGGGTTCCTCGAGGAGATCAGCGTCGTCCCGGAGGCCCGGATCGTCCGGGAGTACGCGACGGCGATGCACGACCCCACCGAAGGCGGCGTCGCGGCCGGCCTGCTCGAGGTCGCCCGCGCGTCGGACGTCCGGCTCGAGGTGGACCGCGACGCGGTTCCGATCCGCGAGGAAACCGCGGCGCTGTGCGACGCCGCGGGCGTCGACCCGCTGCGGATCTTCGGCTCCGGGGCGCTGCTCGCGACCGTTCCCGCCGACGCGGTCGACGACTGTCTCGCGGCGCTCGACGACGCCGGACTCGAGGCCGCGGCGATCGGCACTGTGGGCGACCCCGGGGGCGGCGAGTCCGAACTCGTTCTCGACGGTGAGTCGATCACCGGCCCGATCGAGGACGACCTCTACCCGCTCTGGGAGGCGGCCGATGCGGCGGAGTGAGCCGCAGCTTTCCGGCTCGAGCAACGCGCCGACGGGTGCGATCGCTGCGAGCGCGACGACTCGCTGCGCGACGGCCGCCGTCCGCCCGCTCTCAGGGCGTCATCACGACTTTGATGCAGTCGTCGTCTTTGTTGTTGAACGTCTCGTACATCTCCGGGCCGTCCTCGAGTCCAACCTGATGGGTGATGACGAAGGAGGGATCGATCTCGCCGTCCTCGATTTGCTCGAGCAGCGGGTTCAGATAGCGCTGGACGTGGGTCTGGCCGGTCTTGATCGTCAGGGCCTTGTTCATCACCGACCCGAACGGGAGGTTGTCCGACCGCCCGAGATAGACGCCGGGGACCGAGAGCGTACCGCCCTTCCGGCAGCACTTGATCGCCTGCCGGAGCACGTGGGGCCGGTCGTCCTCGAGTCGCGCTTCCTGTTTCGCTTGGTCGGCGATGCCGGTGACGCCCGTGCCGTGGGCCTCCGTTCCGACCGCGTCGATACAGCGATCCGGTCCGCGACCGCCGGTCATATCCATCAGGCGGTCGTAGACGTCGTCGTTCTCGAAGTCGATGATTTCCGCGTTCCCGTGGTCCATCGCCATCTCGAGTCGCTCCGGAACGCGGTCGATGGCGATCACCCGGTCCGCGCCGAGCATCCACGCGCTCTGGATGGCGAACTGCCCGACTGGGCCGCATCCCCAGACCGCGACCGTGTCGTTTTCCTCGATGTCCGCGTTCTCGGCGGCCATGTACCCCGTCGGGAAGATATCGGAGAGGAAGAGGACCTGCTCGTCCGGCAGGTCGGACTCGATCGTGATCGGCCCGACGTCGGCGTAGGGCACCCGCAGGTACTCCGCCTGCCCGCCGGCGTAGCCGCCCAACATATGCGAGAAACCGAGCAGGCCGGCCGGCGAGTGCCCCATCATTGTACTCGCCATCTCGGCGTTCGGGTTCGAGTTGTCACAGAGCGAGTACAGCTCGTTCTCGCAGAACCAACACGAGCCACAGCTGATCGTAAAGGGGACGACGACCCGATCACCGACCTCGAGGGTCTCGACCTCGCTGCCGACCTCGATCACCTCGCCCATCGGCTCGTGGCCGAGCACGTCGCCCTCCCGCATGCCGGGCATGTAGCCGTTGTAGAGGTGGAGATCGGAGCCGCAGATGGCGGTGGCCGTGACCTCAATGATCGCGTCGGTCGGGTTGACGATTTCCGGCTCGGGAACGTCGTCGATGCGAACGTCCTGTTCGCCGTGCCACGTGAGCGCTCTCATCGATCCCACCCGTCGTTCTCGGTTCGCGCCGATTCGACTGATTTAGCCGCGTGAGTGCCGTCCATTGTCGAATCCTCGGAACTATGCCACACGAAATAACGCACTAAAGATAGCCCCTGCTTTTGCAACGACACCTGTTGATATTTACACAATTCTGGAGAGGCATCTGGGAGTCGCCTTCCTGTCGGTGACGCCGAACCCTGGCGGTGTGTTCGGCTCGAGTAGCGGTCAAATTACGTCCGCCGAGACTCGAGGACGCCGATCTCGAGCCGACCCACTGCGGCCGGGACGAAGAAGATACCCGCCACGAGGATCGCGTACAGCGCCGCGACAAGCGGTTCGATCGACGCGACGGCCGATTCGACCGTCTGAACGACGCCAACGAACGACCCGCCGAGGACGACGAGCGCGACCCCCTCGAGCCGGGATCGCAGCGCCGGCAGGGCCGAGAGCCGCAGCGAACTCAGCAGGCCGCCGATCGAGCCGCCGAGGCCGAGGAGCGCGTCCCCTCGCCCGCCGGCGAGTGCGATCGCGGGCACGGAGAGGGCGAGCGCGACCGCGAAGCCGATCGTCGGGTCGCCGCGCGTGAGCCGGTCCATCGCGACGACGAACCCGACGCCCAACGCCGCGCCGACGATCACGTCGCCGAGGTAGTGGACACCGAGGACGACCCGTGAGAGCGAGACGAGCGCGACCATCACGCCGGCCGCGAGCAACGCCCGCGGGTCTCGTGCCCGGTCGAACGCCGAGACGAGGCCGCCGTAGACGACGGCTGCCGCGAACGCGTGCCCGCTAGGGAAGCCGTACCCTTCGCGTTCTCTCTCGAGCGCGATCAGCATGGCATCTTCCGGCGGTCTCGGCAGGGCGAACAGCGCCTTGAGCGAGAGGAGTAGCGCTAGTCCGGCGATCGCGTAACTGATCACGAGCGCGCTGCGACGGCGGTCGACACACCAGAACAGTACCGCGAGCAGGAGCATGAGCAGCGTCGTCCCGCCGAGTTCGGTCACGGAGACGACGAGGTCGGCGTACTCGACCGGGACGGCGTCGCGAACGGCCGCACTCTGTTCCTCGAGTCGCATCTCGGCTGAGACGTGACGCGTCGGCTACCTAAACGTTCGTTTCGACGAGCACGTTCCGCCGGCCGACTCGACGAGAGTCCCCGACGGGTCCCGCTGTCCGAATCCATCGACACTGCCGGAACCGATTTCCCAATCGGTACCCTTGGAACGGCCAGTTTCCGGTATGAGCGACACACAACAGCGCGAGCGGTCACCTCGAGTCCGTGAGATCGAATTCGATATCACTGCGCCCGCGTACCCGTTCGTCCAAGTGTCGGTCGAACTCGACTGCCGGATCGAACTGGCGGAGATGATCCCCCGCGGGAACGGGAGGTACGCCGAGTTCTTCACGGTCTCCGGCGGCGAGCCGTCCCGGGTCGAAGCGCTCGTGTCGGACCACGAGGGTGCCGACGTTCGCTGTCTGCGCGAACACGAAAACGGCGCGCTCTTGGAGGTTCTCGTCGCCGCGGACTGCCCGGCGGTGGAACTCGCCAAACTCGGGGCGCTCCCGCGGACCGTTCGGAGCAGCGACGGGACCGGTCGGATCGTCGCCGAAGTGCCGTCGCGCCACGACGCGGGCGAGATTACGAACGCGTTCCTCGAGCGCGTGCCGGAAGCGGAGTTCGTCGCGAAACGGAAAACCGACACGCTCACGCCGCCGTTCAGTCGGCCCGCGTTCCGACAGGAACTGCGATCGCGACTCACCGACGCCAGCTGGAAGTCCTCAAGGCCGCCTTCGAGGCCGGCTACTACGACTGGCCCCGAGGGTGTTCCGGGGAGGAGGTCGCGGCCGAACTCGGCATCGCGTCGCCGACGTTCTCACAGCACATCCTGTCTCTTATACACATCTCTGAGCGGGCTGGC
>NZ_AOID01000028.1 GCF_000337195.1 Natrinema versiforme JCM 10478
CGTACACCGTGACCTCACAGCGTTCGTAGCGCACCGAAAGCCGGTCGGGTCTGGTTCCCGGCCGTCGATCGAAGAGTCGATTGACGGCGTCCGTATCGACCACCGCGTACAGCGGTCGCATGCTCGCGGGGTCAGTGCTCCTGACGGCCGCGACCGCCTGGACGATCGCCGACGCCGGCGTGTCTTCACCGTCCCAGTCGTACCGTCCGGTATACGTCCCGTCGTCGGTTTCGAGCGTCGGAATCTCGTCTCTCGAGGTGGTGTTTTTCCGTGTCATCTGAAATCACCGGGCAGCCCTTAGTTCCTCACGCAGGCTGCCGGAATAGGTTCACCACCTAAATCTCATGGTCGTTCCATAACTCGTCGAACATTTGGGGCCCGGCAGCAGCGATCGACAGAATAGCCCGTTACCGCCGCGCCCACTCGAGCATCCGCTCGTAGACCGGGTCCGACGCGAGCGCCGACGAGTCGCCGACGAGCACCAGCGCGCGCTTGGGCCGGGTCAGGGCGACGTTGATCCGCCGATAGTCCTCGAAGATCGGCCCCTCGAGCGAGCCGGTCGCGGTGAAGGAGACGATGATAACTTCTTGGCTCGAGCCTTGGAAGCGGTCGACGGTGTCGACGGCCACGTCGTCGGGAACGTGTTTCGAGATCTCCGAGACCTGTGCTCGGAAGGGGGCGATGACGCCGATCTCGGACCGCTCGAGGCCGGCGGCCTCGTAGGTCTTGATCAGCTCCGCGATCCGCGCGGCCTCCTCGCTGTCGGTATAGCGGCTGCGGTCGCCCTCGACGTCGACGAACGAGACCGGATCTCGCAGCGTCTCGGGGAGCCCGTCGCGGGAGACGCCCTCGAGGTCGTCCAGATTTCGGCTCGCAACGTCGGGCGTCGCGGGCCGAAGCCGGCCGTCGTAGAACTCGGTCGAGGCGAAGACCTGAATGCGCTGGTTCATTCGGTACTGCCGGTCGAGCATCACGCCGGCCTCGGGGTGGAGCTCGACGAGTCGCTCGAACAGCGATTCGGTGAGATCGTTCTCAGCCCGGACGACCGGCGGGAGTTGCTCGTGGTCGCCCACGAGGACGAACCGCTCGGCCAGATTGATCGCCGCGCAGGTCCCCGGCTCCGTGAGCTGGGCGGCCTCGTCGACCAGCGCCGCGTCGAACTGCTGTTCTTTCATGATCCGCGAGCCGCAGGTCGACGTCGTCGCCGCGACCACCTGTGAGTTCTGTAACGTCGCGACCCGGTCCTCGGGGTCGCCCGCCCGCTCGAGGCGATAGGGCTCCATGTCGTCGCGGATGCCGCTCTCCGATCCCACGCGAACGACTCGATCTTCGTCGATGACATCGTCGAGTTGCTCGAGTAAAGCCTCCAAGGCGTTGTCCACGGCGCGGTTCGTAAAGGCCGACAGCAGAACGCGCTCGCCGCGTTCGACCATCGCGCGGATGGCGCGGGCGATGGTGTAGGTCTTCCCGGTGCCCGGCGGGCCGTGGATCAGCGCGCAGTCCTCCGCCCCGACGGCCTTCGTCACGGCCTCGTTCTGGCGCTCGTTGTTGTCGATGAACGTCTCCTCGATCTCCCCGAATTCGGGCTCGGCCCGCCCGAACAGGATGTCTTTCCGGCGTTCGTCGCCTTTCAGGAGCGCGTCGTGCATCGCGACGAGCAGCCGGTCGGTCGTCAGTTCGGAGGGGTAGACGTCGAGCCGGGTGACTTCGACCGGCTCGTCCGCCGTGATCACGATTTCGTCATCTAACCGCTCTATTCGAGCCAGTTCCGAGTTCCCGCGGACGGGATCGCCGTCGCTGGCCAGCACCAGATCCCCCTCCCGGAGCTTCGAGTTCGCGCCGCCCGTGTTGCGCGCGCTGAGTTCCCACCGCCCGCCCTCGAGCGGCCGTTTTTCGACGAACTCGAGGTCGATCAGCGCGCGATCGTCGTCGGCCCGTTCTTCGGCGCTTTGCTCCCAGAGCTTGGCGTACTCGCGGTGGACCTCGCGGCGTTCCTCCTCGATCGCCCGGTAGAAGCGATCGAAGTACTCGAGTTCCTCGTCGGGCAGGGACTGTCCGATCTGGCCGGCCTTGGACTCCTGATCGAGCCGACCGGAGACGACCATGCAGGTGTCCTGCTCGAAGCAGTACTCGCACTTCGCCTCGGCCTCGTACCCCGTCGGGATGTCGCCGGACATCTCTTTGGCCGCGATCTCGTTTCGCAGCCGGACGACGTACTTCAGGAGGCCGTCACCCATCGAGAACTCCTTCGCGGGGGTCAGGTCGCCGGTCTCCTCGTTGCGATCCAGCGCCGAGTTCTTCGTGTAGAGTAAGGTGCCGATGTCGACGTCGCCGCCGTGTTCCTCGAGCAAGAGCGCGTAGCAGGCGGCCTGGACCTTGTCCTTGAACCGCGGCTCTTTCTTGAGGTTCTTGCCGGTCTTGAGTTCGACCGGGGCTCCTCGGCGGACCGCGTCAGCGCGGCCCCGAATCCCGAAGGTCTCGCTGATGAGCAACTGCTCGGAGCGCCAACTGTCCTCTTCGGTGAGTCGGCCCTGCTCGAGCCAGCCCTCGATTGCTTTCGCGTTCTCCCGGATCTCTTCTTTGACGGCGTCCGGCGTCTCGCCGAGCAGGCCGAGTTGGAGTCCCCGTTCCTCCACGCGGGCGTCGATCGACTCCTCGAGGTCGCGACCCCGGAGCAGGTCGCCGAAGACTTCGTGGACGAGGGTCCCTTTCACGACGGGGTAGTTCAGCGGGACCCCGGAGAGCTTGTTCAGGTAGTAGAGGCGGGGGCACTCCACCCAGTTGCGGATCGAGGTGACGCTGACGAGGAACGAGGGCTCGACGACGACGTAGGACTCGCCGGTCGTCGCGTACTGCGTCTCGCCCTGATACTCCTCCTCTTTCGCGTTCGTCACGAGCAGTTCCATGCCCTGCTCGAGCAACTCGGCCGACTCGGTCCACTTGTTCCAGAGCGTCACCGTCGTCGTCTCGCGGCTCTCTGCAACGGCTGCCGTCCCGCCGTCGCTGCGCGTTGGCGTGGCGTCGCCGGCAGGCTCGTCGCCGTCGGTCGCGATCCGGAGCGGGACCTCCGCGAGGTCGCTCTCGCCGTAGCTCGTCGACACCGACCGCACCTCGACCTCGTCCGCGACGGTTCCGCGTACGTGCACAGCTACCGTCACGAGCGAGCGATCAAAAACGCTATCGGTCGCAGTACTGCATCGGCTCGCGCGCTATCTGGGTTCGTTCACTCGCTCGGTTCGGGTCGATTCGTTTCGATGCTCGAGACTGGTAAAACGCGATTACTACCGCTTTCAGTATCCCTCGCGTCGCCGCCGTGACTGGAACAGGCGCGCCGCTTTTGAGATCCCAAATCCTACGCTCGATGCCATGAGTGACCCCAACGGCGACGATCGCCGGACGAGAGACGAGTCGGGGGACCGAACCGACGCCGGCAGCGGAGACGACGGCCCGGTCAATCGGCCGGAGGAGGCGGCCGCCGACATCGACTCGGGAACCGGCGTCGGGGACGGGGAACGCGCCGGGGGGCGCGACCCGCGCGACGAGTCGACGCAGGTCGCAAGCGAGGAGCGGCGGCGCAAGACCTCCGTCGTCAGCCTGCTCGTCGCCGTCCTTGGCGCGTGGGTCGCGCTCTCGGTACTGGTCTTCGAGACCGCCGCGGCACCGCTGTGGAACAACGTGCTGGTCGGGGTCGTCGTCCTCGCCGCCGCCGGCTACAACTACTACCGGGTGGCAAACGACGTCCCGCTCAGTACCGGCATCGCGTCGCTGATCGCCGTCCTCGGCATCTGGCTGATCGTCTCGGCCGCGCTGCTCGAGATGACCGGCGGCCTCTTCTGGAGCACCCTCGCGACCGGGCTCTTGATCGCCGGACTCGCGGGGTACAACGCCTACGAGGCCCGCGACGCGCGGACTGTCGCGACCGAACCTGGGCCGGGCGCTTAGGCCTGTTCGGTCCCGTACTCGGTCTCGAGTCGGCGGACGCGGTGTTCAGCGGCGTGGTGGCCCATCGCGACGACGGCGAACCCGACCATGATACAGGCGAAGGCGATCGAGACGGCCGGCGAGACGCCGTTGACGTAACTATTGCATACCTGGCCGAGCGCCAACGCAAGCGGTGCGAGCGTCAGCAGCGAGCTTTTGGCCGGCGTCGCGCGAAACAGTTCGACGAGCGAGAGTGGTTGGCGGACGGACATGGGAAAGCGCTGGTTACGTTCCCTGACGAGGGAGCCACGGTATTCTTTTTGGTTCTAATCCCGTATTTCGAGCCGTGAAAGTCCACTTACGGCGTCTTTCGGTCCAACCGATACGTTCATCCTGTCCGCGGTCTAACCGCCGCCCATGCGGATTCGCGAGTGGCAGGACATACTCGAAGACGTCACGGAGCGGAACGTCGATCCGGAGGACTGGCGCGCCGTCGCCGGTGACCGTGCCGGCGGCGTCGGCGAAGACATGTACCTCGCGCATCCCCGGGCCGGCGTCTTCTTCCTGAAAACGTACGCGAAGAACCCCTTCGAGGTCCGCGGCGTCGGCACGCGAGTCGCCCGCAGCCTCGACGACGAGATCGGCTCGTTCATGCCCGAGCGGGACTCGGGCGGGCGCTTCGCGGTCCAGTCACCACCGGAAGACGAAGCGCAGGCCGAGACGGTCGGCAAGCGCCTCGAGACCGTCCTCGAGACGCACGCGGACGCGCCGACTCGGCCCCAAGACCTCTTCGACGACGTGATGGAGGCCATGGAGAGCCCCGCCTTCGGGCCGATGGAGTACGATCAGTACGATCGACCCGACGAACTCGAGGACCTCGCCGAGCGCTTCGACGAGGCCGACGAGTTGCTGAACGCGGAACTCGATGACCTGATCGAGACCGACGAGGTCGACCGCGGCTTCATGTGAACCGAACTTTTTCCGCTCGGGTCGCTCACTCCGTTCGCAACCACTCACGCAAAAACGTCCTCAGAAATCGAAGATTTCTGATGGGCCCGCGAGAGCGGAGCTCTCGTGGACTTCGATGAAAAAGACAGCCGCCGCGGGGAATCGCTCACTACGTTCGCGAATACTTGCATAGAGTTCTCCTCAATCGACGAATAGACGGATACCTCAATCGAGCGATCGAATGCACCTGCGACTGCGTCCGGTGGGCCTTTGCAACCGGGCTCCGATAGACTCCATATGAGCGACCACGCCGAGACCGTCGTCCGCAACTACTACGATGCGCTCCGGAGCGATGACCCCCTCGCACCGTACTTCCTCGCAGCCGAGTCGACCGTCAAGTTCGGCATCAGCGAGTCCCTGTTCGGGGGGCGAGAGGTCGCCACAGCCCTCAAGGAACAGACCGCAACGACCGACGACTGGACGATCGAGAGCCGCAATCTCGTCGTCGAGGAACGAGATGGATTCGCGACGGTCGCCGACGAGGTCGCCATGGCGTGGACGGACACCGAGAGCGGCGAGCGGTATCGGTTCGACAGCCGCTGGAGCGCCACGCTGGTCGAACACTTGGACGACGCGAGCAACTGGCGGTTCGCGACGATGCACGTCAGCGCTCCCCACGAGCTATGAGCCGCGGTCGCGGCCCGGGCCGGGGCTCCTCGCGCTCGAGTGATCGGCCCGCCGGTTCCGGACAGCTCAAAGCCGTCTTCGTGCTCTTGGTCGGGCTATCGGGCGGTCTGATCGCGGTCCAGAACAACGCCCCGCTCGCGGTGATCGGCGCGGCGATCGTCGGCGGGAGCGTCGCCGGTGGGGCGTTGCTCTGGTACCTGATCTGGATCACCACTGACTGAATTTACTGTGCGCCCGCTGCCGTGGCGCGCGCTGGCCCACGACGAGCGAATAGCGAGTCGTGGGACACACCTGCGCGAGGTCTTCGTGAGTAGTACGAGCGAATGGCTCGGAAGACGCGGTGCGTCTTCCGGTGGATGAGTGAGTGACTGAAAGGAACGAACGAATCGGGTGGGGAGGGTGTGGCGATTCCCTGTTGCCACGATAGCAGGACGCTCGCCTTCGCTGTCGATATATTTATTCTGCCAACAGGTCGAATTGAGCCGAAACGCCTCGAGAACAGACCGAACTAGCGGTCGACGCGCTGGATCCACGTCCCCGGCGCGTCGAGTTCGTCGTGGCTGGGGAGGTTCTCGGGTTGGTCCCAGACGAGACTCGCCGTCTCGAGGTCGCGGACGGCGACGACGTGTTCGAAGAAGTTCTTGCCGCGCTCGTACTGGCGCTCTTTGAGCCCGAGGCCGAGCAGTCGTCGGAAGAGCTTCTGGAGCGGGCCCCGGCCCTGCCGGCGCTCGTCGAGTTTGCGGCGCAGGTCCTCGTACTCCTCGTCGAAGGCGTGGTCCATCAGGAGTTCGGCGTAGCCCTCGACGACGGTCATCGCGGCGTCGAGATCGCGGAACGCCTCGCGGTCGAACGACCCCTCCGAGAGCGTCGCGATCCCGTCTTCCATGCGGGACTCGAGGTGGTCCGAGAGCCACGGCGCGGCCCCGAACTCGGCGGCGTGGGTCACCTCGTGGAAGGCGATCCAGCGGCGGAACCGGTCGGCGTCGACGTCGAGTTTCGCCGCGGCGTTGAGGATGTTCGGGCGGACGAAGTACAGCGCGTGGTCGTTCGCGGGCGCGTCGGCGAGCAAGAGCGGGTCGTACTGTCCGAGGACGTTCCGCCCGAGGAAGGAGAGCAGGACGGTCATCGTCCCCGTGTTGATCGTCCGGGCGACGCCGGGGAACGTGCCGGTGTGGGTCTCGAGGGTTCCCATGACCCGCTCGAAGGTGGCGACGTTGGCGTCGATCCAGTGGTGGCGGTTCTGGATCTCGACGGTCTCCGGGACGTCGAACTCGGCTCCCGAAACGGCCCGCACGGCGGCCCGCGCGTCCCGAACGTCGCTGGCGTAGGCCTCGCGCTCCCCGGGCTCGAGATCGAGCGAGCCGGGGTCGGTCGCCGCCTTGGCGGCGTCGGCGGCCGACCGCCAGTCGATCGCGTCGTCACCGGACGCCCCGGCAACCGCCCGGGCGCTGCGATAGAGATTCACGTCTATCGGTACGGGAAGGATGCGCAAAAGCGTTCGGCTCGGTCAGTCCGCTGTGCGGTCCGTCGGGCGATTCGTCTGCGTCAGTTGACGATGACGTCCGGTTCGTCTTCGGGCTCGAGTTCGGGCTCTTCGTCGTCGCCGCGGAACCGCTTGGCGGCGACCGCGATGCCGACGAGGACGATCAGGGCGACCAGCGCGCCGACGGCGCTTTTACCCGTGCCGCCGGACTCGTCGTCGTCGGCTGCGTCCGCGTCGGGTTCCGTCGCCGTCTCCGTCTCGCGGTCCGAATCCGTGCCTGTCTCCGTGCTCCCGATCGGCAGCGCCTTGCCGATCGAGCCCAATCCGAACTGCGTCTCGCCGTCGATGTGCAACTCTACGAGGGTGAATTTCTTGTCTCCCATGGGCGGACGCTCAACGAGTGCACACTTAGCCGTTGGGTTAGGTCTACGGTACTGAGGTGTGTAGCGACACGTTACGCCGACAGCCGTCTCAAGCGCTCGCCGTTACGAGGCCCGAAATCACGGGACGGCGGTGTCGGTCCGTGTCAGAATTGGCCTCCAGCCGGGATACCGTCACTCGCCTGATTGAAACGGGCCCGGACCGGTACGATTAAGTGTCCATCACCTGCGGTGTTGCGTATGAGTGGACGACCGCTGGACGTCCTCGAGGCGTCGCTCGGCGAACGCGTTTCGGTGCGACTCAAGAGTGGCGACGAGTACATCGGCGAACTCGCCGGCTACGATCAACACATGAATCTGGTGCTCGAGGACGTGACGATTCCCGTCGAGGGCGGCGTCGAAGAGGAGACGCCGGTCGAAGACACAACCATTATACGCGGCGATAACGTCGTTTCGATCACTCCATGACTGGTGCAGGAACCCCGAGCCAAGGAAAGAAGAACAAGACGACGCACACGAAGTGTCGTCGCTGCGGAGAGAAATCCTATCACACGAAAAAGAAAGAGTGCTCGTCGTGTGGCTTCGGCAAGTCCGCCAAACGCCGCGGCTACGAGTGGCAGTCGAAAACCGGCGACAACTGAACCCTTCGGTCTTCTGTTCGATTCTGCCGGTTTCTCGAGTTTTCGTCTAGTGCCGACTTTTCGCCACCCGAACCCTCCGATCGGGCCGCCTCGAGTCCCGAGTAGAGCGGCGCGAGCCCACGGGTACGAGCCGCCGATGGACAGCCCTTAGTTCGACGCCGCGAAGGATCGCGTATGGCAACGACAGACGCCTTCGCCGGCCTCGAGTGTGTCGACTGCGGGGCGGTCGTCGACGCCGTCGCGTCCCAGCGGTGTCTGGACTGTGGCGGGTCGCTCGATCCGACCTACGACTACGACGCGATCGACCTCGATCGCGAGGCCTTCGCCGCCCGGCCGTTCGACTCGCAGTGGCGCTACGCCGAACTGCTGCCCTTCGATCGCGAGTCGGCGGTGACGACGAACGAGGGCGCGACCCCGCTGGTCGACTGCCCGGAACTGGCCGACGAACTCGGCGTCGAGCGCGTCGCCATCAAAGACGAGGGGCGGAACCCCACGGGCTCGAGCACGGACCGCGGCGCGTCGGTGGCCGTCACCGCGGCCGCCCGGGACGGCGCGACCGACGTCGCGCTTCCCTCGCCTGGCAACAGCGGACAGGCCGTCGCGGCCTACGCGGCCCGCGCGGGACTCGACTCCCACGTGTATCTCCCCTCCCGCTCCGGCTTTACGAACAAGGCCATGGTCAACGTCCACGGCGGCGACATGAACGTCGTCGGGGGCCGCTACGGCGACGCGGCCGGCGCGTTCGAGGAAGGGCTCGACGAACACGACGACTGGTACTCGCTCCGGGCCGTCGACACGCCCTACCGCCACGAGGGCGCGAAGACGATGGCCTACGAAATCGCCGAGCAACTCGAGTGGGAGGTTCCCGACGTGATCGCCTATCCGACGGGAGTCGGAACCGGGCTCGTGGGGCTCGCCAAGGGCGCACGGGAACTGCGGGAAATCGACCTGATCGACGAGTTGCCGGCCCTCTACGCCGCGCAGGCGTCGGGGTGTGCGCCCATCGTCGAGGCGTTCGAGGACGACCGCGAGGACCACGAACCGGTCGACCATCCCGACACGATCTGTGGCGAACTCGAGATCCCGGACCCCGCCGCGAGCCCGCGGGTCCTCGACGCGATCCGCGAGACCGACGGTGGCGCGGTCGCGACCGACGATCCGGACATCCTCGAGTCCGCTGTGCAGGTCGCTAAGTCGACGGGCCTCGAACTCATCCCGAGCGCGGCCGCGGCGGCAAGCGGCGCGTGGGAACTCGCCGAGCGCGGCGCGTTCGACGGCGACGAGACGGTCGTCATCGTCAACACGGGCTCCGGCAACAAGGAGGCCGACGTGTTGCGTAGCCACCTGATGAGTCAGGGCGTCTGAGGGGAAACACCGGGTAATACACCCGAAGACAGCCGTTCGAACCGATAGCAGGGGCCCAGGCCGCCCAGCGAGGGTCGAACGCGTTCACCGACAAGGTCTTGACTGCGAGACGAGTAGATCGAACGAGTACCAATGTGTGAACATTCACCAGAGTGTTCGAACGGGGCCTCGTGCCAACTCGTCCTCGAGAACGGACGGACCGGCCTCGAGACCGCCGAATACTACTGTAAGGCCCACCTCGTACTGCGGATCTGGGAGGTCGAGAACGACACCGCGCTCCGGGCCGTCAGCGCCGAACAACTGTAGCGGCGCGCGGGTTGCCGCAGGCGTTCCGGTCGCGCGTCGACCGCCCGAACCGGTCGGCCGCAACCGAGTTCGGCAGCGGTCAGACCGCCGCGCTGGCACTCGAGTCCGAACCCGGCGGCACTTCGGGCGAGCAAGCCTCGAGACGGGGGCATTCCGTAGCGTTTTTGCTGGTTGTCGGGAAACGGGGCGGTATGACTACCCCCTGGGACGAGTGGAATCATATTCTCAAGATCGATCCGGACAAGGAGTTACCCGAGGGCGTGACCTACGGCGATCTCTGTGCGACCGGCACCGACGCGATCGAGGTCGGCGGCACCATGGGCATCACCGAGGAGAACATGAGCGCCGTCATCGAGGCTTGCGCCGAACACGACGTGGCGCTCTATCAGGAGCCGTCGAACCCCGAGGTCGTCCTCGAGGACGACGCGCTCGACGGCTACCTCATCCCGACCGTCTTCAACGCCGGCTCGCCGTTCTGGATCACCGAGGCCCACAAGGAGTGGGTCCGACTCGAGGGCGAACTCGACTGGGATCGGACGACGACGGAAGCTTACATCGTCATGAACCCCGACGCCGACGTGGCGGAACTGACCGAGGCGAACTGCGACCTCGGCGCGGACGACGTCGGCGCGTACGCGACCGTCGCCGAGCACATGTTCGGTCAGGAGATCGTCTACGTCGAGTACTCCGGCACCCTCGGCGACGAGGCGGTCGTCGAGGCCGCCGCCGAGGCCACCGACGAGTCTACGCTGTTCTACGGCGGCGGCATCCACGATTACGACTCCGCGTACTCGATGGCCCAGTACGCAGACGTCATCGTCGTCGGCGACCTCGCACACGACGAGGGGATCGAGGCCGTCCGCGAGACCGTCGCGGCAGCCAACGAGGCCTGACGCGGTCGAACGTACCGTTCCGTTTTTCTTCCAATTCGATTCGGCCGCGTTCCGAGAGCACGCACACACACACACACACTCGAGCGGCGCGGCGACGACCGCTACTCGGCGACGAGCGCTCGCAGCCGCGGCAGCGCGTCCGTCACGTCCGCTCGAGAGACGACAGCGGCGATGTCGTCACGCGGCGTCGACCCGAGGTTGACGATCCCCACCGTCGCGCCGGTCGACGCGGCGAGTCGGGGCAGCGAGGCGGCCGGTTCGACGACGAGCGAGGAGCCGATCGCGAGGAAGACGTCGCTCTCGCGGGCGAGCGATCGGGCACGCTGGATGACCGCACCCGGAAGCTGCTCGCCGAAGAGGACGACGTCGGGTTTGAAGACGCCGCCACAGTCACAGGTCGGCGGCAGTTCTCCCTCGGCCGCGCGCTCGAATATCGGCTCGCCGTTCCGGCGCTTCCCGCAGTCGGTACAGCGGACTCGCTGGGAATTCCCGTGGAGTTCGAGAACCGTCGGTTCGCCGGCGTGCCCATCGTCGGTCTCCCCATCGCGGACTGCCTCGGCCGCCTCGCCGTGTAACCCGTCCGTGTTCTGGGTGAGGATCGCCTCGAGGTCGCCGTCCCGGCCCATCGCGGCCAGTGCTTCGTGGGCCGCGTTGGGTTCGAACTCGCCGTCGAACAGCTCCCGCTGGAGGTCGACGCGATCCGCCCAGAACCCCGCCGGATCGCGCTGCAATCGGCCGTAGGCGAACTGTCCCTCGTCGAATCGCTCCCAGACGCCGTCGTCGCCGCGGAACGTCGGCACGCCCGAGGGCGCGGAGATCCCCGCGCCGGTGAAGGCGACGACCGTCTCCGCGTCCCGTATCTCGTCCGCGAGTCGCTCGAGATCGTCCATATCTATCGGCACCGCGGCGGGACCCAAAAAGCCGCGGACGGCGACGTGCAGTCGCTTGGTCGTCGGGTGTTGGACGTGCTCGAGCGGGGAGCGGGAAGGGGTCGAGGGCGCGTGATCGGGTTCGATCGCGACTCCGAACGACTGCGCTTAAGTTCCGCCTGCGTGAATCGGGTGGTATGCAGGACAGAACCTACACTGCCGACGCCGAGCCCGGCGACGACGCGACGGTCGCCGGTTGGGTCCACGAGATCCGCGATCTCGGTGGCATCGCCTTCCTGATTCTCCGGGACACCACGGGCAAGATCCAGATCAAGTTCGAGAAAGACGAGATGGACGAGGAGTTAGTCGAGACCGGTCTCGGCGTCTCCCGCGAGAGCGTCGTCAAGGTCTCCGGTGCAGTCGAGGAAGAGCCTCGCGCGCCGACGGGCGTCGAGGTCACGCCCGAGTCCGTCGAGGTCGTCGCGCCCGCGGACCCGGAACTGCCGCTCGACCCCTCCGGCAAAGTCGACGCCGACCTCTCGACGCGACTCGACAACCGCACTCTCGACCTCCGCAAGGAGGAGGTCCAGACGGTCTTCGAGATCCGCTCTGACGTGCTGCGTGCGGTCCGCGACCAGTTCCGCGAGTTCCGCTGTACGGAGATCAACACGCCGAAGATCGTCGCCACCGGGACCGAGGGCGGCACCGAACTCTTCCCGATCACCTACTTCGGCGAGGAGGCCTTCATGAACCAGTCCCCGCAGCTGTTCAAGCAGCTCGTCGCCGGCTCGAACGTCGAGCGCGTCTTCGAGATCGGCCCCATCTTCCGCGCCGAGGAGCACAACACGCCCCGGCATCTCAACGAGGCCACCTCGATCGACTTCGAGGGCGCGTTCTGTGATCACACCGACGCCATGGACGTCGCCGAGGGCATCGTCAAAGCCGCCTACGAGGCGGTCCAAGAGAACTTCGGCGACCAACTCGAGGAACTCGACCTCGCCGAGGACTTCGAGGTTCCCGAGGGCGACTTCCCGCGCATCAGCTACGAGGAGGCCCTCGAGCGCATCAACGCGACGGGCGAACTCGATGAGCAACTTGTCTGGGGCGACGACCTCTCGACGCCGGCCGAGGAAGCCCTCGGACAGGACGTCGGCGGTCACTACTTCATCACGGACTGGCCCAGCGAGATCAAGCCGTTCTACATCAAGGACCACGACGACGATTCGGAACTGTCGACCGGCTTTGACCTGATGCACCCGCGCATGGAACTGGTTTCGGGCGGCCAGCGCGAGCACCGCCACGAGAAGCTCATCGAAGGCTTCGAACAGCAGGGCCTCGATCCCGACCAGTTCGAGTACTACACCAAGATGTTCAAGTACGGCATGCCGCCCCACGCCGGCTTCGGCCTCGGCGGCGAGCGTCTGCTCATGACTATCCTCGGACTGGACAACATCCGTGAAGCCGTGCTCTTCCCGCGGGATCGCCAACGTCTGAGTCCGTAGGACGAAGACGTTGGGAGCCAGCGAGACGACCGAAGGGAGTCTCGCCAGACCGGCAGCGCCTGTCACCGTAGGCGACGACGCAACTGTCGAGCGGGGGCTCGTTGGACTCGCGCTGCTCGTCCAACGGTGTTCCCGCGAGATTGCCAGAGACTGAGCCCGTAGGGCGAAGTCTTTGGGAGCAAGCGAAGGGAGTCTCGCAGGACCGGCATCGACTGAGCCACTGACGAAGACGCAATCTTCAACGTTATATCGTTCGGGCCGAAAGCGGGGGCGTAATGCTCGAGGAGGCGACGGCGTTCGTCCCCGGACACGTGACGGGATTTTTCAGCGCTCACCCGGACGACGATCCGACGAAAGCCGGCTCACGGGGGGCGGGACTGACGCTTACAGACGGTGTCGAAGTAACGATCGAACCGGCGGAGAAATCGGCAATCGTCCTCGACGGAACCGAAATCGAGGTCGAACCGGTAACGACCGTCCTCGAGACGCTCGATGCGACCGCCCGCGTCGAAGCGACGTCCGAACTCCCGCTCGGAGCCGGCTTTGGCGTCTCGGGAGCGATGGCATTGGGCACGGCGCTCGCGACGAACCGCGTGTTCGAGCGCAAGCTCTCGGAGAACGAACTCGTGACGATCGCTCACGGTGCCGAGGTACAGGCCGGAACGGGGCTCGGCGACGTGGTCGCACAGGCACACGGCGGAATCCCGATCCGCCTCGAGCCGGGCGGGCCACAGGACAACAAGCTCGACGCGGTCCCGGCGCGGGCGCGCGTCGAATACGTCTCGTTCGGCGAACTCTCGACGGCCGACGTGCTCTCGGGCGATACCGAGCAGCTCACGGCCGCCGGCAAGGAGGCGCTCTCCCGGGTCGTCGAGGAACCGACGCTGCTCTCCTTGCTGTACGCCTCGAGGCTGTTCGCGCGCGACGCCGGCCTACTCACGGAGCGGGTCACGGAGGCGATCACTGAGGTCTCGGCCGTCGACGGGCAGGCGTCGATGGCCATGCTCGGCGAAACCGTCTTCGCGCTCGGAACGGGGCTCTCGGACGCCGGCTACGAGCCGTCGGTCTGTGCGACGCATCCGGCCGGCGCGGTGTTGCGGTAGTTAAGTATCACCAGGATCCATCAGCTATTATAGATATCTGCCGCCGAATCGCCGGACAGCCGGCGACCGGACTTGATTTATCGGTCGGGTTCGCGGACGGAAGCCGGTTCGATCCATCGTCGAGTCACTGATTCAATACCATCATGTGTGAAAATAGTCCTTATCGGTGCTTTGTAGGCCTATAGAGAGGGATCTCCTGATTATATCGATGCACTGTGAAGACCGGATCAGTGCTGAATAGATCCTTCCGAACCCACATGACTGATTCCGTATAGGTAGCCAGAACTTTATTATGATTCGTTCAAGTTATCCGGTCAAGTTTGGCAATGGCATCACTGACTGACATTCACCAAAACCTGTTTCAACTGTATGAACACTACGTCGGCGAACCCGACTCGAGCAAGGACGTCTACGGCTATTGGCTGTTCATCGTCGGGTACGTTATCGGGGCCGCCGGCGTGGCGACGTTCGTTGTCGGGTATGCGGGCGAGGGGTATAATTACGCGCTGATCCGGATCTCGGGGGTGACGGCCGCAACAGGGCTCGCGTTCTGTCTATTCGGCATCGTCCTTATGCTGCCGGTGCGGCGGCGAGGAATTCAGGCCAGCGCCGTTGGACTACTTATCGCGTTGGGGGGCGTCGGTTTCTTCGGGTGGGCGTATCCGAACAATTGGCGAAATCTCGGGGTCGACTACAGCATCGAGGTTATCTCGGTTTACACGTTCGGTATCGGAATCATCGCGGGCGTGACCGCCCTCGTTCCCGTGCTCACGGGACAGAAAGGGATGTTCGTCGAGGAGGAAGGGACGACGGACGATCCGCCGATTCTCACTGGCGATTCGATGGAAGGGGCCCAGTTCGCCGTCTTCCGCGACGACAACGGCGACTGGAAGTGGCACGTCCTCCACCTCGAGGCGCTGGCCCAGAGCACGGAAAGCGCCGTGACGCGGCCCGACGCGACGGAAGGAATCGAGCGGGTCCAGTCCCAGATCAGCTCCGCAGGACTGATGGAGCTGACGACCTCGGCGTTCCGGCTCTACGAGGGCCGGGACGGCACGTGGCAGTGGACGCTCGCCCGCGACGACGGCAGCATCGTCGGCACCTGTGCCGGCAAGTTCGACCGCCGTGACGGAGCCGAGGAGTCGGTCAGCTTCCTGAAAGACCGCGGTCCAGATGCCGACGTGATCGAGATCGAGGGGGCCGCGTTCACCTACGCCGAGAAGCGCGACCAGTGGCACTGGCAACTGGTCGACGACGACCGGACGCCGCTTGCCTCGAGCGAGGACGGGCATTCGACACAGGAACGAGCCGAGGAAGCCGCCCGCTCGTTTGCCGAGCGGTTCGACCGCGCGCGAGCGCTCGACGTGGAGCACATCGGCGTGGAACTCTGCGAGCGGGCCGACGGCTGGACGTGGCGCTTCGTCGACGCCGCCGACGAGGTCGTCGCGAGCAGCGCCGCCGAGTTCGACTCCCGGCGCGACGCCGAGAAGGCCGCCGAGGCGTTGCTCCCGGCCCTCGAGTCGGCGTCGGTCACCGTTTCCGGCGAGCCGACGTACGAACTCTACGAGTCCGGTGAGGAGTGGCGCTACCGGCTCGTCGACGCGAACGAGCACGTCGTCGCGTGCGGTCCCGAAGGGACCGCCGACCGCGACGCATCCGAGCGGTGGACCGAGCAGTTCGGCGATCACGCACTCGAGTCGGATGTCGTCGAGATCGAGGACGCCGAGTACGAGGTCTACCCGGCGGACGCGACGATCGATTCCGAACCCGATACGCCGGACGGTGAGGCCGACGACCTCCCGACGCCGTTCGAGGAGCCCGAACCGGCCGCCGACGGCGGAACGGTCACGGACGACGCGCCGGCGGCGGACGACACCAGCCCGTGGCACTGGCGGCTCGTCACCGACGACCGCGAGGTCGTCGCCGCGAGTACCGAGCCACACGCCGACGCCGAGGCGGCGACGACGGCGATCGAACGCGTCCGCGAGCAGGCCAGCGAGGCCGAGCTTATCGAGTTCGAGAACGCCGCCTTCCAGGTCTACGAGGCCGATTCCGGCGAGTGGCGCTGGCGGCTTATCGACGAGGACGGCAACGTGCTGGCCGACAGCGGCGAGGAACACACCTCCCGCGGCGAGGCCGCCGAAGCGATGATGACGCTCAAAGAGCAGGCCCCCAACGCCGAACTGCTCGAGATCGAGACCGCGGCGTTCGAACTGTTCGTCAACGAGGACGACGAGTGGGGCTGGCGGCTCATCGACGAGGCCGGCAAACTCGTCGCCGAGGACCCGGCGACCCACCCCACCCGCGGGGCCGCCCGCCAGGCGATGAACCGCCTGCTCGAGTACCTCGACTCCGACGTTCGGACGATGGACCGGGCCATCTTCCAGACCTACGCGACCGAGGACTGGCACTGGCGCTTCGTCATGCCGTCCGGCGAGACCGTCGCCGTCGACGGCGAGGCGTCCCCGACCCGCGACGAACTGGTCGACGGCCTCGACGACGTGCGCAACGCCGCCGCATCCGCCGGCCGCTACACGATCGGTGACGTGTCCGTCCAGCTCTACGGCACCGACGAGTGGCGCTTCCGCCTGCTCGACCGCGACCGCGAGGAGATCGCCGACTCGAGTCTCTCCTATGCCGACCGCGGGACCGCGACGGCCGCCGTCGACGAACTGCAGGCGAACGCGACCGACGGGCCGATCTTCGCGATCGACGAGGCCGCGATCCGACTCGACGGCTCGGACGACTGGTCGTGGGAACTCGTCGACCGCGACCGCGAAGTGATCGCCAACGGGGTCGGCACCGCCGCGAGCAAGGCCGATCTGCTCGACACGATCGAGGAGGTCCGCCAGCTCGCGCCGATGGCCGGCCGCGTCGACTTCGATGTCGCCTCCTTCGAACTCGTCGCCGACGAGGACGACCGCTGGCAGTGGCGGCTCATCGACGAGGACGGCCGGACCGTCGCGACCGGCTCCGAGACCCACGAGACGGCCGACGACGCGCGCGCGGCCCTCGAGGACGTTCGCGGATTGATCGAGTCAGCGAGCATTCTCGAGATCGACAGCGTCTCGTTCGAACTCCACACCGCCGAGGACGGCTGGGTCTGGCAGCTGATCGACGAGTACGGGACGACGATGGCCGAGAGTACCCAGACCTACGAGAACCGCACCGATGCCCGCGAGGCGATGAACGACGTGAAAGCGCAGGCCCCCGAGGGCTGGATCACGTTCACGGAATAGCGGTCACCCCGACTGTCGACGGCTATCAATCGACTTTTTTATCGACCGACCCGAATCACGCTCGTGAGCGACTACGACAGCGTCTCCGCCGATGTCGAGCACGAGGAGGAGATCCCCGAGGATCATCCGCGATACCAGGACCTGCTCACTCGCCACCGAATCGAGAACGGCATCGAGGCGGGGATCACGCATCTGCAGGGGATGCACGCCGAGGGCCGGGGCAGCGCGTTCGACTACCTGCTGGGCGAGGAGACGATTCCGAGCGCCGACGACGCCGAACGGGCCGCCGCCGCCCACCTCCTGCTCGCCGAGCGGCCAGTGCTCTCGATCAACGGCAACGTGGCGGCGCTGGTCCCCGGCGAGATGGCCGCGCTCGCCGACGCCACGGGCGCTGCTCTCGAGGTCAACCTCTTCAATCGCACCCCCGAGCGGATCGAGGCCATCGCGGAGCACCTGCAAGACCACGGCGCGGACGACGTGAAGGGCCTCGAGGCCGACGCGCGGATTCCGAACCTCGATCACAAGCGAGCCAAGGTCGACGCCGACGGCATCTACGCGGCCGATGTCGTGCTCGTGCCCCTCGAGGACGGCGACCGCGCCGAGGCGTTAGACGAGATGGGCAAGACCGAGATCGTGATCGACCTCAACCCGCTGTCGCGCTCGCCGCAGGTCGCCGACGTACCGATCGTGGACAATATCATCCGCGCGGTGCCGAACATCACCGACCACGCCCGCGAGTTGGCCGACGCCGACGAAGCCGGGCTTCGAGAGATCATCGAGGCCTTCGACCGGGACCGAGCGCTCGAGGCGGCAGAGAAGCGGATTCGATCGGGCGACCTCTGAGTGGGCGGGCTCTCGGCCAACTCAGAACTTCCCCGTGATCGTCGGCGAGACCGAATCGCGCGCGTCGTCGCGTTCGATGATCGGTGACTGTTCGTCGCCATCGACGAACGGTAGCTTCGATTTGATCGCGGTGACCGATTCTTCGAGCCGGTAGTACGACAGCCAGAGCCGCTCGCTCAGCCGTCGCGCGAGCGAGTTGTCGATTTCGTAGTCGATACCCGGCCCGTACTCGAGGTCGTCGCCGTCAACGAGCCAGTGGCGGGCCAGCGCGACGCCGGTCTCGGCGTCGTAGCCGCGGGCGAGGTAGTGTCTGTAGGGGTGGCGGATCCACGAGCACTCCCAGTGAGCGTAGACGTCGACCCCCGGATCGTTCTCGAGGTCGTGGAGGACGATATGCAACTGCTCGTCGGCCAGCAGCGACGGCCGCCACACCCACGAGCCTTCGGCGGTGTTGCCGTCCATTCGGACCTTGAGCGCGGCGATCGGGTTCCGCGAGAAGCCCAACTGCTCGAGGACGTCCTCGAGCGTCGCCTCCGAGCAGCGGGCCGTGAGCACGTACTCGTCGGCGGTCGTGTGACTGATCGCGTAGCCGCCGAAGGTCCCCCGCAAGAGGAAATGAAGCTGTGGCAGGGTACTGCGCCGGACCGCGTTGACGGCGTCCTCGCTGTCGAGCATCGATCGCCGAGCCTACGCCGACCGCCCGTATGAGTGTTCGGGTGGAGCCTGCAGCGATCGCCTCGTGCCGGCAGATCAGCGGCGGCCCGACCGCCTTTCAGGAGGTATAAATTCCTCCTCCGGTTTCCCTTCCACATGGACGCCTACGAGTTACTCACGCGAAACGCCGAGGAGGTCGTCACCGACGAGGAGATCCGCGACCTCGCGGAGGATCCCGAGGGCAAGCGGGCCTACGTCGGCTACGAACCCTCCGGCGTCCTCCATCTGGGGCACCTCCTGACTGCGAACAAACTCATCGATCTCCAGGAGGCGGGCATGGATGTCGTCATCCTGCTGGCGGACGTCCACGCCTACCTCAACGATAAGGGGACCTTCGACGAGATCCGGGAGACCGCCGAGCAGATGAAAGCGCAGTTCCTCGCCTACGGCCTCGACGAGGCCCAAACCGAGTTCGTCTACGGCTCCGAGTTCCAACTCGACGAGGAGTACGTACTCGACCTGCACACGCTCGAGGTCGACACGACGATGAACCGCGCCCAGCGCGCGATGGCCGAGATACAGGGCGACGAGACGGCTAAAGTGAGCCACCTCGTCTACCCGCTGATGCAGACCTTGGACATCGAGTACCTCGATCTGGATCTGGCCGTCGGCGGCTTGGACCAGCGCAAGGTCCACATGCTCGCCCGCGAGAAACTGCCCGAAGTCGACTACGTGGTCCGACCCGCCCTCCACACGCCCATCGTCGCTGACCTCACCAGCGGCGAGGGGAAGATGTCCTCGAGCGAGGGCGTCACCATCTCCATGGAGGACTCGACCGAAGAACTCGAGGAGAAGGTCAACTCGGCGTACTGTCCGCCGACCCGTGATCCGGAGGCCGACGACGAGGGCAACGAACGCGAGAACCCCGTCCTCGAACTCTTCGAGTACCACGTCTTCCCGCGGTTCGACGAGCTCGTCGTCGAGCGCCCCGAGAAGTACGGCGGCGATCTGACCTACGAGGACTACGAGACCCTCGCCGACGACCTCGAGTCGGGCGAACTCCACCCCGCCGACGCGAAGGGAACCCTCGCGACCTACCTCGACGAACTGATCGCGCCGGGCCGCGAGAAACTGCGTGAGATCCGGGGCTAATCGGGTCCGCCTCGAGTCGAATTTCTGAACGGAGATATTTCGATCCAGTGGCCGCGACCGCGGCCGCTGGTGATTTCATGCCGACTGCCGAGCGACGCGACCCGTGACGGCGGGTCCGTGTAGCGGGGTGCTATCACTCTAACCGAGGGATATCGAACGCATTAGCGCTGTAAACAGCGAATTTCGAACACGGACGACGGCCAGTCTTATCCGTGTCTCTCGTGGAGGTCCGGTCGATCCATGGGACGCGAAACTGAGTCCGACGACGCATCGCGCCGTTCGTTCCTGCAAACCGGAACGCTCGCCTCGGCGGGCCTCGCACTGGGGCTGTCGGGTGCGGCACCCGCCGCGGCGACCGACGGCGAAACGACCGACTCGGCCGAGCCGTCGTCGACCGGCGCGGCGAGCGACACCGACCTGAATCTGGCGGATATCGGCTTCCTCCAGTTGATGGCCTACCACCACCGCGGGGGAATCGAAGCCGCGTCGCTGGTCCCGGAGCGGACGAACCACAGCGCGTTGGCCGAGTTCGCCGAGACGGTGATCGAGGCCCAGCGGGAGGGTATCGCGCGGATCGAATCGATTCTCACTGAGGCCGGGATCGAACCCGAGCACCTGCTCGAGGTCGATCTCGACGCCGTCAGAACGATGGTGACCTCGATCCCCGGCAATCTCCGCCCGAACGAACTCGCATACCTACAGCGCCTCGAGGGGACGACCTTCGACCTGCGATTCATCGAAACGTTCGCGAACCATCACCGTGGCGCGATCCAACTGTCTCATCTCGTCCTCCAAGAGGGGCAGTCGCCTGCGGTCGAGGCAATGGCGACTGACATCATCGAAACGCAGCAGGCACAGATCGTCCGAATGTATACGTGGTACCTCGACTGGGTCCAACGGACGTAGCCGATCACGGCGGTCGGCGGCGGCCGCCGATCAGCCGATTGAAGTGTGCGCGACTCCCTTGCGAGTCCATGAACGAGACGCGACGGGCGATCCTCGAGGCAATCGCGGAGGGGCCGGTGTCGGGGCCCGAACTGGCCGATGCGCTCGATATCTCGCGGGCGGCTGTCTGGAAGCACATCGAGGGGCTGCGCGAGGCCGACTTCGAGATCGAGAGCGGACCGAACGGCTACGAACTGACCGCCGTCGCGGCGTACAACGCCCCGGCCGTCGAGTTCGAACTCGAGGCCCCGTTTTCGATCGAGTACCACGACTCCGTGGGGAGCACCAACGACCGGGCGCGCGAGTTGGCGGCCGAGGGGGCAACGGATGTTGCCGTCCTCGCGGACGAACAGGTCGGCGGCCGCGGCCGCCTCGAGCGCGAGTGGTCCTCGCCGTCGGGCGGGGTCTGGGTCAGCGTCGTGACGCGACCGGCCGTCGCGCCCGCCCAAGCCCCGCTGTACACGCTCGCGGCGTCGGTCGCCACGGCCACGGCGGCTCGAGAGGCGGGCGTCGACGCCCGAATCAAGTGGCCAAACGACGTGGTCGTCCCGGTCGGCGACGACGGCGACTATCGGAAGCTTGCCGGAATTCTCACGGAGATGGAAGGAGAAACCGACCGCGTGGAGTGGCTCGCCGTCGGGGTCGGCGTCAACGCGAATCTCGACGCCGACGCGCTGCCCGAGGGTGCGACCAGCATCCGCGAAGAGGCGGGCGACATCGATCGGCGGCGGTTCGTCCAGCGGCTCTTAGAAGAATTCGATCGATATCGGGAGGACCTCGAGGCGGTCGTTCCCGCGTGGCGCGACCTGGCGCTGACGATCGGCCAGCGCGTGCGCGTCGACCGCCCCGCGGGCGAGATCGTCGGCGAGGCCGTCGACGTGACCGAGTCCGGGGCCCTCGTCGTCGAGACCGAGAACGGACAGGAGATCGTTACGGCGGGCGACTGCGAGCACTTGCGGCCCGTCTGATCGAGCACCGCGGTTTCAAACGCCGAGCAGGATCGAACCGACGGTTGCGGCGACGACCCAGCCCACGCCGGTCCACGACACCACGAAAAACGCCTCGCGAGCGCTGGCTTCCGTCCAGTCGGAGCTCACGTCGAGGCGATCCTGCATCCCCTCGATGGTCCGTCCGAGGCCGACCGCCGACGACCACGCGGTGACGCCGAACCCGAGGACCAGCGCGCCAAGTGCAAACGCCGTGTCGGTCGCGGCTCGCGGCGTCCAGACCGTCAGCAGTGCCAGCGAGACGACCGCTCCGAGCGCGGCTCCGATCGCTACCCAGCGAACGGCGGCAACCATGAGCCGGCGGACCCGCTCGACGGTGCCCCTCGAGACGGGAACGCCGGAATCAGTCGACGGCATCTCGCATGCGCGGATCTAAGGCGTCCCGCATCCCGTCGCCGAGGAGGTTGAAGCCGAGCACTGTAAGCGCGAGGAACAGGCCGGGGAAGAACGACCACCACCACGCGCCGGAGAACAGTCCCTTCTCGACGCCCTCCGAAAGCATCATCCCCCACGACGGGTCGCCGGGAGCCGCGCCGAATCCGAGGAACGACAGCGCCGCGATGTCGATGATGGCGAGCCCGTAGTTCAGCGTGGACTGGACGGTGATCGGCGCCAGACAGTTCGGCAGGACGTGGCGAACCAGCAGCCGCGGATCGGTCGCGCCGAGGGCCCGCGTCGCCTCGATGTACTCGTCCTCGAGGACTTTCAGTGCCGCCCCGCGCACGACGCGGGCGAACCGCGGCGTGTACACGAGCGTGAGCGCGATGACCGCTCGCCACAGCCCCAGCGAGTCGGGGAAGATCGTGACGAGTGCGAGTGCCAGCAGCAACGATGGGAACGACAGGAGCACGTCCATCGTCCGCATGATAACGTTATCCGTGAGATCACCGTAGTACGCTGCGACGATCCCGGCGGTGATACCGAGGACCGTCGACGCGACGACAGTCGCGGTCCCGAACTTCAGCGCGTACCACGCACCGTACAGCACCCGCGGGAAGATGTCGCGGGCTTGGCCGTCCGTTCCGAACCAGAACGTGCTACTCGGACCTACCTTCGTCGGGTTTTCCCCGAACTGCGTGTCGACGATGGCGTCGAGTCCGTACGCGAATCGGGCGTAGATAGCGACGAGGAACATCCCGACGATCAGACTGAGACCGATGACGGCGATGCGGTTCGACAGCAGTTCCGTGAGGAACGGGCTGGCCCGGAGGCGCTCGATGGGACTGCGCTCGACGGTCGATGATTGGGTTTCCGTGCTCATTGGTCAATTCGTGGGTCGAGGATGGAATACGTGATGTCTACGAAGAGGTTCACTAATGTGTACATGAACGCGAAGACGAGGACGGTCGCCTGCACCACGGGGTAGTCGCTACCGTGGATAGCGGAGACGAGTAGCGTCCCGATGCCGTTAATCTCGAAGACGGTCTCGGTCAGCACCGAGCCGCCGAGCATCGAACCGAACTGGATACCGATGATGGTGATCACGGGGATGAACGCGTTCCGGAGCCCGTGTTTCATGATCGTGGTCTTCGCGCCTTGGCCCTTCGCGCGGGCCGTCCGCATGTAGTCCTGTCTGACGACCTCGAGCATCGACGATCGCATCATCCGAGAGATGAACGCCATCGAGTAGATGCCGAGCACGAGGACGGGCATCAACAGGTGGCGCGCCGCGGACTGAAACGCGGCCATGTCCCCGGCCAGTAGCGTGTCGACGAGGATGAATCCGGTCGTCGAGTCGATGAAGTACGTCGATCCGATGCGTCCGCTCGTCGGGAGGACGCCGAGGATCTGTGCGAACAGCAGTATGAGGAGCGGACCGCTCCAGTAGATCGGCACGCTGATTCCCGTCAGTGCGCCGATCCGGGAGAAGTGGTCGGTCAGCGTGTCCTTCTTGACGGCGCTGATAATCCCGAGCGGGAGCCCGAACAGCAGGCCCGCGATCTGTCCGAGAACCGCGAGCTCGATGGTGATCGGGAGCCGGTCGGCAAGAATTTCGCTGACGTCGCTCCCTTGCCGGACCTGATAGGACTGCCCGAAGTCGAGCGTCACAGTGTCGTGGAGGAATCGGAGGTACTGCTGCCACAGTGGGTCATTGAGTCCGAGGTCGGATCGGATCTGCTCGACGAAGTCTTGACTCGCGCGTTCGCCCGCGATGACGACCGCGGGGTCACCCGGCGAGAGGTGGAGGATCGCAAAGACCACTGTTGCCACTCCGAACAGCACCGGACCGAGCAACAGCAGGCGTTTGGCGACGAACCGCTTTGATACCATTATTCTGAGCTAATTTTGAGGGGTTAAAAATGTCCCGTCAGCCGGGCGCGTTACTCGAGTTCCACTATGTGGAGGTGGGGGCCACCGATGGCCGAGACGTCGTAGTTGCTGACGGTATTGCGGACACCGCGGATCTCGTCGGCGTAGTCGATGTAGACCCACGGGGCCTCGTCGTGTGCGATCTGCGCCGCCTCGTGGTAGAGGTTGGCGCGTTCGTCCTGATCCGCCGTCTGCTGGGCTTCTTCGACGCGGTCCATGAACTCCTGGTTCGCCCACGCAGCGCGGTTGGACGTGTTGTACCCCTCCGTGCTCCAGTCGACCCAGTCCTGCCCGTCGGGGGACTCCACCTGCGGGTGGAGCAGGACGTAGTAGAAGTTGTCCGGGTCGGCGTTGTCCGTGTACCAGCCGGCCAGCGACGCGTCGTGTTTCCCGTCGGAGGTGTAGGTGAGGTAGTCCGAGAACGGTCGCTCGTCGATGGTGACGTCGATACCGATGTCTCCGAGGTTCGTCCGGATGGTCTCCGCCGTCGACGACGGAGCCGGGTTGTAGCCGCGGGCGTTCTGGAACGTCGTCAGTTCGAAGGAGAAGCCATCACCGTATCCGGCCTCTTCCAGCAGCGACTCTGCCTGATCGGGATCGTAGGCGTACGGACTGAGGTCGTCGTTGTGTCCGAACAGCGCCGGCGGACACGGCTGGTCGGCCTGTTCGGCGATGCCGGAGTAGACCTCGTTGACGATGGACTCGGTGTCGATGGCGTAACTGATCGCCTGCCGGACCCGCGCGTCGCGGAACGCCTCGACGCGGGACTGGTTGAACGACATGTACCCGATGTTGATCCCCTCTCCGGACTGGATTTCGGCGGCGTCGGAGTCCTCGACCGACCCGATGTTTTCGGGTGCGAGGTTGTCGATGATCTCGAGTTCGCCTTCGACGAGGGCCTGCGTGCGCGTCGAGTTCTGTCCGCGCTCGAGGAACAGGAGCTGCTCGACGTTCGGCCCGTCGCCCCAGTAGTTGTCGTTGGGAGTGAGCAGGATGCGGCCGTTCGAGTTGTCAAGTTCCTCGAGTTGGAACGGGCCGGTCCCGTTGGCGTCCGCGTTGAAGTCGAAGTCGTTCTCGATGTCCTCCTTGGAGAGGACGACGGCGGCGAACATCGCGAGGTTACGCAGGAACGGCGCGTACGGATCGTTGAGCGTGATGTTGAGCGAGTGATCGCCGTCGGCTTCGACGGACTCGATCCAGTTGCCGAGCGTGAACGGGCCGTATGCGGAGGCGTCCTCGAAGTAGTAGTCGTAGTCCTCGTCGACGAACCGGCGGTAGGTCGCGACGAAGTCGTCGGCGGTGAAGTCGGTTCCGTCGTCGAACTGGGCGTCGTCGCGCAGTTCGATCGTGACGTCCACGCCGTCCATCGACCAGTCGGTCGCGAGACTCTCCGTGATGGCTGCCTCGCCGGGTTCGAAGTCGATGAGCCCGTCGTAAATCTGGTTGGTGACCTTCGACACCTCGCCGCTGGTCGTTCGTTGCGGGTCGAGCGTGTCCGAGTGGGAACTGCGGCCGTATCGGAGCGTGCCGCCGCTGTCACTGTCACCGCCGAGACAGCCGGCCATGGAACTCGCTGCAGTCGCGACAACCGTTGCGCTACCGGCAGACTTCAGGAAACTCCGCCTGGAAGACTGACCGTCATTACCTGACATAACAGTAGTCCGTAATTGGAACTATATAATGGTACCGGACAGTATTGTCAACTCTATACTGGTTGGGAAGCGTTTATTGGCCGTGCTGACCGGTTGGTGAAACGAGTCGCGACTCGATGGACTGGATTCCGAAAACGCCGAACGCACCCGGCGGATCCGAGCGATCGACTGGCACCGCGTCTGCCCTTACTCGGATTCGGTGTAGATGTGACAGGCTGCGGGGTGGTCGCTGTCGTCGAGTACGGGGTCTTTCCGTTCGCAGACGCTCTCGAACGTGTCCGTCAGGACGGCCTCGGCGGCTTCCCAGTCGCCGTCGTCGAGGTGCCGATAGGACTCCTCGACCGCCTCGCGAGCGCGACCGGAGAGCGGTTCGTCGAAGAACTGCGCGTTGAGCGCGGCTGTCAGGTCACTACCACCGTCCGCGACCGCGCGAGGCGGCGGCGATTCGGCGACGACTTCGTTGCGGGCCGCCTCGAGGTCGATGTCCCGGGACTCTACGCGCTGTCGGTAGAACATGACCTCGCGGTAGCGTTCCTGTTCGATGTCGAGGTCGTCAGGTGGGATGATCGACGGACACCGCGTCCGGAAGTGACAGCCCGATGGCGGATCGATCGGGGACGGCACGTCCCCTTTCAGGATGGTGCGGTCGTCGGTGTCGGCCAGCGGGTCCGGTTCGGGAATCGCCGACAGCAACGCGTTCGTATACGGGTGTTGCGGGTCGGCAAACAGCTCGTCAGTCTCGGCGATCTCGACGAGCTCGCCGAGGTACATCACCGCGACGCGGTCCGAGATGTGCCGAACGACAGAGAGGTCGTGGGCGATGAACAGGTACGTCAGCCCGAACTCCTCTTGTAGGTCCTCCAAGAGGTTGATGATCTGTGCCTGCACGGAGACGTCCAGAGCCGACACCGGCTCGTCGGCGACGATGAAGTCGGGGTCTACCGCGAGGGCGCGGGCGATGCCGACGCGCTGGCGCTGGCCGCCCGAGAGTTCGTGGGGGTAGCGGCCGTACTGGCTCTCGTCGAGTCCGACCTCCTCGAGGAGTTGGAGGACGCGTCGGCGCCGCAGCAGGCGCTTGGAGTCGCCGGCGGATACCGACACGTCGACGGCGGTGACGCGGCCGTCCTCACGGGTAACGTCGGTCTGGACGCCGAGCGCGCCCTCGATGTCCACGGTCACGTCGTCGCCGACAGTTACCGATACCGGGACGACCGTCTCGCCGTCGGTACTTCCCAGGAGTGCGTCCGCGTTGTCCGAAACCTCGACGGAGACGGCGTCCTCGCTAATGCCCTCGACGGTCACGTCCGCACGCGTGACGACATCGGGGTCGCTCTCCGGAAGGCCGTGTATCTTCAGCGGTTCCATGACCGTCTGCCCGACGGACATCCGCGGATCGAGACTCGACATCGGGTCTTGGAACACCATCTGCATGTCCTTGCGCTTCTCCCGGAGTTCAGTCTTCGAGAGGTCGCCGAGGTCCTCGCCGGCGAACACGACTCTCCCGTCGGTCGGCGGGTTGAGGTGGAGGATTGCCCGCCCCGCGGTCGACTTGCCGCAGCCGGACTCGCCGACCAACCCGAGCGTCTCGCCCTCGTGGACATCGAAGCTCACGCCGTCGACGGCTTTCACGCTCGGCTTCTCACCCATGAACCGATCGAGGTAGCCGTCTTCTTGCTGGTAGTACTTCCGCATCTCGCGGATTTCGAGGATCGGCTCGCCGATATCGTGTTCGACCGCCGATACGGCGTCGTCGTTGCCGTACTCGTCCTCGTCGAAAGACTCGAGGAGACACTTCGAGCGGTGGTCGACATCGTCGGGACCGTGCTGGCGGAACTGGATTTCGCCGTCGCGACACTCGGGTTTGGCCCACGGACACCGGTCGGCGAAGTGACACCCTTCGGGCATGTCGATGAGGTCGGGAACGTTCCCCTCGATGGGCGTTAGGCGGTCTTTCTCCTCCGTTGGGATGGATTCCAAGAGCGTGTACGTATACGGGTGGCTCGGATCGGCGAAGATTTCCTCGACGGGCCCCACCTCGACGATCTCGCCGGCGTACATCACCGCGACCCGGTCGCAGGTCTCCGCGACCACGCCGAGGTCGTGGGTGATCATCAGCACCGACATCCCGAACTCGTCTTGGAGGTCGTCGATGAGGTCGAGAATCTGGGCCTGAATGGTCACGTCGAGGGCGGTCGTCGGCTCGTCGGCGATGAGAAGGCTCGGCTGACACGCGAGCGCGATGGCGATGAGGACCCGCTGGCGCATCCCGCCGGAGAACTCGTGGGGGTACTCCTCAAGGCGCGTCGTGGCCTCCGGGATGCCGACCTCGGTAAGAATGTCCACGACATCTTCCATGACCTCCTCGTCGTGTTCTTGCCCGCCAATGGACGGCAGAATCTCTCGGATGGCATTGAGCCACGTGTCCCGTTTCCGTTCGCCGTACTGATGGAGCCGCAGGGACTCCGCGACCTGCTCGCCGACGGTCACCGCGGGGTTCAGAGAGGTCATCGGGTCCTGGAAGATCATCCCCATCTCGCTGCCGCGGACCTTCCGCATCGCTTCCTCAGGGGCGTCGATCAGGTCGACGACGCCGTCCTCGACTGCGATCTCGCTGGCGGCTGCGCCGCTTGCGAATTGCTCGCGTGCTGTCTCGTCCAGATAGACGAACCCGTCGTCGGCGTCGTCGAGGGCGTTCTCTACAGTATCCGCAACCACGGACTCGGTCGCGCCCTCGTCAAGCCGGTCGGCGGACTCTCGCAGCGTCGGTGCGAGCCCCGCGGGATCGTCGTGGCCGGCGAGGTCCGCGGCTATCCCGCGCAGTTCCGAGCCGGCCGAGTCGACCCCGTCGCCGACGCGGAGATCCGCGATGAGTTCCCGAACCGCGTCGATGAGTTCGAAGGGATACGGGACGACGGCACCGTCGAACTCGTCCGCGAGGTCCGCGGCGAGTGCCGCGCGTCGCAGGGTCACGCGGCCGCCGACGACGTCGCCGGGGTCGTCGACGAGATCCATCGCTGAGAGGGCAGTCACGCTCTTACCGGACCCGGACTCGCCGACGAGGCCGACGGTCTCGCCCTCTTCGATGGTGAGGTCGATCCCGTCGACGGCTTTAACTGCACCGCGTTTGGTGTCGAACTGCGTGCGGAGTCCGGAGAGGGATAGAAGGTCAGTCACTGGCGACAGTTCTCGAGGGAGCGAAGAAATACCTTGTGGGATTTGGACAACATTTATCTCCGGCGGTGCACGCGGTGGGGGCATGAGCGAAAATCCAGCGGGCACTTCCCCGAGAAGCGCACAGGACCAGTCCGGCTGGCAGGCGGTTCTCGAGGACATGACGGCGATCGCCGACGACTACCGTGACCGCGGCTGGACGGCCCTCGAGCTCCATCCCGGGGACTCCGTGCTCGTGGACTCCGAGCGACGCACGGGCCTCGACGTCGTCCTGCCCGGACCCGAGTACGAGGACCTCGAGTCGCTGACTGAGGACACAACGTTCGCGGACGTGGACGTGTTCCGCGCGGAAGAGGGCGGCATGATCTACCTGCTGATCGTCGAACAGGCTCCGACCGACGAGACGGCCGTCCTCGTTCCGGCCTACTACGATACCGGCTCCGGGCAGACAGCGCTCGAGACCGTCCGATCGGCGGGCGAACTGCGGCTGTTCTGTCGGCGACTGAACGACGACTACGTTGAGTTCGTCCACGACGACGTCGCGCCGTTTCTCCCCGAAGCGTTCGCGGACGCCGAGTAAGGGGAGTTCGGGCCGGTGCCGTCGCTGGTCGTCGTTTTCAAAACCGCTCGTACTACGCAGTCCGACCGATGACTCGAGGCCGTTACTCCGCCGCGAGCGGGGGCGCTTCGGCGCGTTCGTCGATCTCGTCGGGATCGACCTGCACCGTCAACACCGGGACTGAAGAGCGCCGGACGACCCGTTCCGTGACGCTGCCGAGCAGCAGTCGGTCGATCCCCCCGCGGCCGTGGGTCCCCATCACGACCAGATCGCACTCGGTGGGGTCGGCCTCGTTGATGATGACCTGACTCGGCGCGCCCTCGCGGACCGCCGTCTCGACCGTGATCTCCGCCGGTGCGAGGTCTTCGACGCGACCGACCGCCGCTTGCCCCTCCTCCCGGAGCGCGTCGCTGACACCCTCGAGGGCGGTTTCCATGGGGAGCCCACCGTAGCCGGCCACGTTGACGACGTAGAGCGCGCGGATCGTCGCGTCGTGTGCGTCCGCGAGGTCGAACGCGTACTCGAGCGCGCGCTCGACCTCTTGCGAGCCGTCGGTCGGAACGAGGATGCAGTCGTACATCGTGGGTCATGATGTCATACAACAACCAGTCATATTAACGTTTTCCTGACACGAGAGACGGTCAGTCCGGGTGACGAATTCCGGGCCCGATCGGCGATTCCGATGGCGAGCGCGAATCGGCGATGAAACCCGAATCGCGGGTCCGAGAGGGGAAACGCTGATACAGCCACCGGTCCAACCGGGGGCCATGAGCGATACGTCGTGGACCGACCGGATCGTCGGCGAGCGGATGACCGTCGATCAGGAGTTCGCCTCGCAGATCGAGGGGTCGCAGTTCTCCAACCAGCAGTGGAGCCTGATCATGACGGCCACGGAGTTCGAGATCGAACACGCCGACAACCCCGAGCAGGCCCAGATCGTCGCCAACACGGACAACCTCGACGGGATCATCCCCGAACTCGAGAACGTCCAGACCGGCATGGGCGCGATGGCCGGCGGGGGCGCGGGCGGCGGTTCGAGTTCCTCGAGCGGCGGCGGCATCGTCGACTCGATCATGGGCGCACTCGGCATGGGCGGTAGCGACGGCTCCTCCGAGAAGGAACAGCGCGAGGCGGCTGAACGGCTCACGCAGGAGTACGCGACCGAACTGCAGTCCCACCTCGAGTCCAAGGGGAAGTGGGAGACGGTGCGGCGGACGGCCGCCGACGGCTGAGGCCGAAACGACCGTCGCCGGCGGACTCGGTGGGCCGCGAGTATCGAGGACCGCTCCTCTCGCCGACCGGTCAATCGCCGGCGTGAAAGAGCGTGTACTCGCTGGTTTCGTAGCTGTTGATGAGTTCGTTGATGAGTTCGTCGTCGTCGGACTCGTCGTCGACGCGCAGTGCATCCAGTCGCTCGATCGTCTCTCCGTCGAGTTCGACGGATGGCAGACGAGAACGTTCGTCGTCGCGAGGCAAAAACACCACGGGGGTTGCCATCCGCGACGCGTTTCACTGCGGGCATAATCCGGGGCAAGCCACAGCACCTTTACGGACGGTTCCCGACCGTAAGAGTATGACCGACGAAGTCCAGACGACGACCTTCTCGATCAGTTCCGACGACGGCGCAACCGACGAAATCACGGTCCCGTCCGGTCTCCTCGACCTCGTCGCCGAGGGCGACCAGACCGACGCCGAAACCGTCGGCGACGTCATGCTGCTCTCCTTTGCCAGCCGCGCCCACCACATCGTCCACCACGGCGAGGACTCGGACGCGGAACTCGAGGCCCAGGAAGAACGCGTGATGGACCTCTTCGAGGAGCGCTTCGGCGTCACGTTCGGCGAAGCGACCGGCCACCAGCACTGAGCCGCGACGCGCGACTCTCCGTATCGACTGCTTCACGTCTCAGTTCCGTCGAGCGGTAGCGCTGTCCGTAAGCGGCGCGTCGGTGCCGAGGCGTCGGTTGCTATCCGGCACCGGCAGTTTCGTTTCCGGTATCCGTACTCCCCTCCGCTGGTCCGGCGGACTCGCCGTCGGCTCCCGAAGCCGTGCCGTCTGTCTCTGGCGCGTCCGTCGTCTCCGCCGGCTGTTCGCCCGGCGCGTCTTCCGCGGGCGGGTCGGCCGCACCCTCATCCCCGCCGTCGGGCGTCTCGGTCGGCTCGGACTCCCCCGGCGCGGTATCGGCTTCGTTGTCCGCGCCCGGATCATCCGATTGTGCCGACTCCGCCGGCGGCTCGTCGGTTGGCTCCGATCCATCGGGCTGCTCTGCCGGCGGCGCCGGCTCCGTCGGCTCGGCCGGCTCGTCCGTCTCACCCGTCTCCGTTCCGTCGCCCGGTTCCGCGGTACCGTCCGTCTCCGCGGTCGCCGGTGCGGTCGCTTCGATCGTCACCGACGCCTGCTCGTCGTCGGTCGCGATCGTGTGCGTTGAGGTCCCCTCGGGCAGCGGCGACGAGAACTGGATCTCGGCCGACTGCCCGCCCGCGAGCGTCACGGTCTCCTCGGCGATCGGCTGGCCGTCGACGCTGTAGGTCACGGTCTGGGTCCCCTCGAGATCGCCCTGGTTCTCGACGGTTGCCGTCACCGTCGCCTCCTCGCCGGGATCGCCGGTTTCGGGCGCTGCGATATCGGTCACGGCGAACGTCGCTGGCTCACCGCTTTCCTCGACGGTCACCGTCGTCTCGGCCGTCTCGTTCTCGCTCGAGACCGCGAGCGGGTACTCGCCGGGCTCGAGGTCGCCGGTCTCGTAACTCAGCGTGGCCGTCTGGATTTCGCCGGGCTCGAGCGTCACCGGCACCGACTCGCCGGGCCCACCGCCGACGGCGATCTCGATGTCTTGGGTTCCGGCTTCGTCACCGACGTTTTCGAGGTCGGCCTCGACCGTCACGGGCTCGCCCTGTTCGACCGGGCTGTTGGTCCCAGCGATCGAGACGTCGAACGTCGCGGGGTCGCCGCTCTCCTCGATGGTCACCGTCCCTTCGGCCGTCTCGTTGTCAGTCGCGACCTCGAGCGGGTACTCCCCGGGCTCGAGGTCGTCGGTTTCGGCCGTGAACGAGACGGTCTGGTTCTCACCGGCCTCGAGCGAGACGGATTCGGAGTCAACCGCGGTCTCGCCGACCGCGAGCGAGACGTTCTGGGTACCCGCGTCGCCGCCGGTGTTCTGCACGTCGGCCTCGACCGCGAGTTGCTCACCCTGTTCGACCGGACTGTTCGTCTCCGTGATCGAAACGTTGAATGCCGCGGGATCGGCCGGCTGGATCTCGCCGGCGGTCGGCGTTGCAGCGGTCACGGGCTCGTCGTAGCCATAGTTCGCGAAGTCGGCCTGCCAGACGAGCCGTTCGTCGTCGCTCTCGGGCGTCCACTCGACGGTGAACTCGTTCTCGCCGGGTGCTAACTCGGTCGGCGGCTCGTCGGTCGTGGTTCCCTCGACGAACTCGCTGTTCCCGCTCATCGTTTCGTTGTTCGGGTTCTCGTAGCCGAAGGTCACGTTGATGGCGTCACCGCCGTCGACGGGCGTCGTCTCCTCAACCGAGAGCGACGGCAGGTCCGGTCGTGCCTCCTCGGCGCACGTCCGCATGTCGGGGTTCGCGTAGTCGATCGACGCGAATGGGACCGCTTCCGGTGAACTGATCCCGGAGAGGTACGTCCCGAAGGTGCCGTAGTCGGGCACCTCGACGGTCACCTCGTCGCCGTCGGTCGTCACGTTGCGCTCGTCGCCGATCTCGAAGACGATTGTCCCGTTGAACGGAGCCTCGACGTCCTCGCCGATGGCGACGTAGTCTTCGATGATCGTGTCGCCGAAGCCGGCCTGATCGTAGAAACCCGTGCTCGCGGCGACCTGATCGCCGTCCTCGAGGGAGGCGTCGACAACCGCACGCGAACAGCTCGTAAACTCGACATCGAAGTCCGCGAGTTCGCCGTCGACTGTGTACTCGACGGAATCCGTCTCGAGGGCCGTTCCGTCTTCGGCCGCGACGACCGAGACGTTGAGCGTCGAATTCGCCTCGAGCGGCGGCTCGAGGTCGAACTCCGTCGGGCCGATCGTCTCGTTGGCCGCGAACGACTCGCTCTCGGCGAGTTGGGTCCCGTTTCCGTCGGTGATGGTCAGCGCGTACTCGACGGACGCGTTGGCCGAGGTGACGGTCAGCGTCTCGCCGTCGCCGGTCTGATCGGCGACCGAGAGGTTCGCCGTCGGCTCTCCGGGCTCCGGCTCGACGACCGCGTACTCGATCGACTCGTTTGCCAGTGCCGCGTCGTCCGCCGCGGCGCGAACGGAAACGTTGACCGTCGCGTTCTCCTCGAGGGGCGGCTCGAGGTCGAGGCGCTCCTCCGCGACCGTCTCGTTCGCCTCGAACTGTTCGCTGTCGACGCGTTCCCCGTCGTACTCGGCCGTCACGACGTACGGCACGGACGCGCTCGCCGCGTCGATCTCGAGGGTCTCGCCGTCTCCCTCCTGATCGTCGACCGACAGGGTTGCCTCCGACTCGTTGGGTTGCTCTTCCCCGATCGACTGCTCGAGGACGACAGTGCCGTCGCCGTCGAGCACGACGACGTCGTCTCCGGAGGCGTTCCAGACCGGGGTTTCGATGTCCCAGTGGAGGGTATCTTCCGTGTTCTCACCGGGACCCGTGATTACCGTGACGCTCTCGCTGGGTCCGAGGGTGAAGTCTTCGGGGAACGACAGCGGATCGTACCCCGCACCGTCGACGACCCCCTCGTCAATGCGGTCCTGCAGTGTCCACCCCGAGAAATCGAGTGTGCGGTTCCCCGTGTTCTCGAGGACGACGTACTCCTCCGTCGAATTCTCCTCCGCGACATCGATGTTGTAATCGACGGCAGTGAGCATCCCCTCGGCCTCCGGCGCGGAGTCGACGGTGTCGGTGTCGTTCGTCTCGTCGGTCACCGTCACGAACGCGGCGTCGAGCACTGGCGCTCCGTTGCCGGTGACGTACGGCACGTCGTCCTCGCCGTCGGAGTCGACGTAATCAAACGTCTCGTCGTCGTTCGTATCGTGATGGGCGACCGCCACGAGCGGCCCGCTCTCGTTCAGCGGCTCGTCGAGGTCGACCGTGACGTTCTCGTGCTCGCCGGCCTCGAGATAGCTCGAGACGCCGACGACGTCGTCGGGATCGGCGTCGACCGCGACGCCGCTGTAGACGGCGACGAAGCCGCCTTCCGAGAGCGACACGTCCTCGATCGTCACCTGTTCGCCGTCGCTCGTCTGATCGGCGACATCGATCGCGGCCTCGCCCTCGATCCGGTCGATCGTTTCGATTCGCTGGACGACCTCGACCTCGACGTACTGGGAGATTAAGGTCACGTCGTCGGTGTTCTCTTGAATCGCGTAGGCGGTCGCATCGGCCGCGGTCTCCGCCGTCACGGACTGGAGTTGCGTGATGCTGATCCGCTGGGACTGGACCGCTTGGGCCGTCTCCTCGCAGGCGCTCCGCGCCGCCGTCTGGATCTGCGTGATCGACGCCTCCTGCGATTGGACGAGCGCACCGCTCGCACCGCCGCTTGCGAGGCGCTGGACCTGCGTCACGTCGATGATCTGCGTCTGGGACACTGCTCCCTCGCTCGCCCCGAACGCGGCGGCCTGTACCTGCTCGACGGTGACTTCCTGTCGCTGGATCCCGCTGGTAACCGCGCCCTGTGCGGCCCCGGTCGCGGCGGACTGGACCTGCGTGACCGACACCGTCTGTCGCTGGACGAGCGCGCCGCCCGCACCGCCGTCAGCGGCGGCCTGAATCTGTTCGACGGTCGCCTCCTGACTCTGGGAAATCGCGCCCTTCGCCGCGCCGAAAGAGGCCTCCTGGACCTGCGTGATCGAGATTCGCTGGATCTGCTCGATGCTGACCGATTGGATCTGTTTCAGCGATCCTCGGCTCGCGCCGCGGGCCGTCGCTTGGGTTTGCTCGACCGACACCGCCTGTTCCTGAACGAGCGCGCCCTTCGCCGCCCCGGCCGCGGCCTTCTGAATCTGCTTGATCGTCACGCGCTGGCGTTGCTCGGCCTCGACGCGCTGTTCCTGCTCGAGCACCGCGTTCGCACTGCCCTCGAGCGAGCCGGCGGCCGCGCCCGCCGCCGCGTTCTGGACGTGCTCGAGTGTCACTCGCTGGCGCTGCTCGACCGCTATCGACTGGTACTGCGTCAGGACGCCGTAGGCCGACCCCTGTGCGGCTTCCTGAATCTTCGCTACCGTTCCGATATCGTTCGCGCCGGCCTCGCTCGCGGCACCCGCGGCCGCGCCGCTGGTCGCGACCTGTAGCTGCTCGACGCTCACGCGCTGACTCTGGGCGACCGCACCGTGTGCCGCGCCCCAGGTCGCGCTCTGCAGTTGGGTCGCGTTCACCGACTGCGATTGGGAGAGCCCGCCGCCGGTCGCGCCGCCGACCGCGTACTGGATCTGGGTTACGTTCGCCGACTGCTCCTGAATTAGCGCGCCGTGGACCGCACCCTTCGTCGCCGCTTGGACCTGCTCGGCCTCGACGGTCTGGTACTGGGCTGCCGATTCTTGCGCGCCCTCGAGCGCCGCCGCGCGCTGCTCTTGGGTCACCTCGACCCCCTGGGACTGCACGAGCGCGATCCCCTCGTCGACGCCGGTTTCGACGGCGTCCTCGCGGTCCCCTTGGGTCGCGACCTGCTCGTTCGTCCCATCTGCGCCAGTCGACTCGCCGTCCATCGAGGGCGACTCGAGCGATACCAGTTCGAAGTCCGAGTCAGCCGCCGGTTGGGTCCCCTGTTGGCTCCCGTTTTCCTGCAGCGTGGCCTGCGAACCGTCTTCGGTCAACGCTGCAGCGGCCGCGTCGGTGTCCTCGTCGTCCGCGCCGATCGGTCCGAGACCACCACCGAGTAGCGGCAGCGCGACGACGCTGCCGATCATCGCGGCCGCGATCAATACGACGAGGACTGCCGTTCGATCCCGCCCCATCAATCGCTCCCTCCGTCGCGGAGCGCACGCCCGTCACGGACCCGCCGTCGAACTGTCGTTCGGGTGCCGTCGACACCCCGTCGGAACGCCGGATCGTCCGTTTGATACTCCGAATTGCCGGTCGTCGTCCTACCGGATCCCATTTTCACACCACGGGGAGAAATTCGCGCATAAGGCCGCCGGTCGTTTCAGTTAGCGAACCGAGGCAACCCGCTCTTACTCCGTGTTTCACGATCGACCGGGAGCGAAAACGGCGAAGAGCGGTGTGCAACCGATCGTTTACCGCGCGGCCGCCGACGATCGAAACTGGCCGCGTAACTGGGAGGAAGCACGGTGTTTCGACCGCGTTCGAGCCCCGACCCGAACGGCACTGGCTCGAGCCGCGGTGACTCGAGCAACGGAGCCTCGAGAGACGTGTCAACGCTCGAGTCGATAATCTCGGAAACCGAAGTATTGATCCGGGTTTACGAGAGAGCGAGCGTATGGCAACGGAACGGAACGCGGTCGATCCAGTCGCCGACAACGTCGTCCGGCAGTTCGCGCGGGCGGCGATGCTCGCGGCGCTGATGGGGGCGTCGGTCGTGGTGTCGATCCCGATCCCCCTCTCGCCGGCACCGATCACGCTGCAGGTACTGTTCGTCTTCCTCGCCGGGCTCGTCTTGGGTCCGGTCTGGGGGCCGATCTCGGTCCTGTTGTACCTCGTGACGGGTGGCGCCGGCGCGCCGGTCTTCGCCGGCATGAACGGCGGAATGGGCGTCCTGATCGGGCAGACGGCCGGCTACCTGTGGTCGTATCCGGTCGTCGCGGCGCTGATCGGCCTCATCGTCCACCGCGGGACTGCGTTGCGCGATCTGCGGCGCGTTCGACTCCCGATTCTCGTCGGCGCGCTCCTCGTGGGAACGGTCGTCATCTACGCGATGGGGACGGCCTACATGGCGTGGCTCCTTGAGATGGCGGCCTGGGAAGCCATCACGGCCGGCGCGCTCCCCTTTATCCCCGGCGAACTGCTCAAGGTCGCCGCGGCTGTCGCCATCGTCCGGTCCGGTCAGATCACGCCGGTTCGCTCGTGACGACGCGATGATCGAGTTCCAGTCGGTCTTCCACGCGTTCGAAGACGTCCCCGTTCTCGAGGACGTATCGCTGACGATCGACGACGGCGAATTCGTCCTGCTCGCGGGGGCAAACGGCAGCGGGAAGACGACGCTGTTGCGCCACTGCAACGGTCTGCTAACCCCCGACTCCGGTTCGGTCCTCGTCGACGGGACGCCCGTCGCGGACGACCTGATCGCCGCCCGCTCGCGCGTCGGGATGGTCTTTCAACACCCCCGCGACCAGTTCGTCGCCGCCACCGTCGGCGCGGACATCGCCTTCGGTCCGGAGAACCTCGGACTGGAACGCGAGGAAATCAACCGCCGCGTCGCGGCCGCGCTCGAGGCGGTCAACATGACCGGTCGAGAGGACGACCGGATCGAGGCGCTCTCCGGCGGCGAGCAGTCCCGCGTCGCGATCGCGGGCGCGCTCGCGATGGACCCCACCCATCTCGTCCTCGACGAACCCTTCACCGGGCTCGACGAACCCGCGCGCCGATCGGTCCTCGAGCGACTCGAGTCGCTGTCGGCCGACGGCACCGGAATCCTGCTCGCGACCCACGACCTCCGAGACGTGTCCGCGCTCGCGGACCGCGTCATCGCCATGCGAGACGGGCGTGTCGCCGTCGACGGACCGCTCGAGGACGCGCTGGGGGACCTCGAAGACCTCGCGGTTCGCGTTCCGGACCGATGAACGAACGGGTTGAACCGCCGCGGCCAATGCGATCGACGCGGCCCGCGGGAGGGGAACGATGCTGACGTTCGAACCCGACGAGACGCTCGCTCACCGACTGGACCCTCGCACGAAACTGGCGGTCCAGATCGGGTTCGCTGCCACCGCCTTAGCACATACGACACCGCGGGCGCTGCTCGTTCTCTCCGCGCTGACCGCAATCGCGTTGGTCGCGGCGAACGTCTCGCTTCGCCGCACCCTCGTCGCCTACCGCTTTGCCCTGCTCATCCTCGCGCTCGCACCCCTGATCGCGGGGGTCGCGTTCGGTCCGCCCTGGATCGATCGATCGGACGCCGTCGCGTCGGGGCTAGCGAGCTACCGGGTCCTGCTCATCCTGCTCGTCAGCGCCGCCTACGTGCGTTCGACGCCGATTCGGGACTCTCGAGCGGCGATTCAGCGAACGATTCCCGGCAAACCGGGCCAGATACTCGGCGTCGGCGTCGGGCTCGTCTTTCGATTCCTCCCGGTGCTCCGCAGCGATCTCCGAACGATCCGCGAGGCGATGGCCGCTCGGCTGGGAACCGAACGCGGCGCGGTCGACCGCGCCGGCACGGTCGCCGTCCTTGGGCTGACACGGGCGTTTAACCGCGCCGATCGCCTCTCGCTCGCGTTACAGGCTCGCTGTTTCGCGTGGAACCCAACGCTCCCGCCGCTTTCCTTCTCGCGAGCGGACTATCCCGTCCTCGCTTTCGCCGTCGTCCTCGCGCTGTCGACGTTCTACTGACCGCGGGCACTCGGTTTCGAACTGCCTGCACCGATTCCCAGAGTCGCTCGAAGCGAATCTCTGTATAACTCGATCGACTGCTCCGCCGTCGTACTCGAGCCCCGTCGTTCCACATCAGCCATCGTATCGCAGAATCCTCGTTCAGTGCTATTTGTTATCGCCATATTTGATTTATCAGGGCTGTCGCCAGCTCTCCCATACTCGCAGACGAGACGGCAAAACCGGGCTGTACTCCGCAAATCGCCCCCAGACTAGCAGTTGCGATCGTCGCCGTCCTGTTCACGTGCCGTCTCACGCGGGACGAAGCCGAGACTCGAGCGATGTCTCGTACCGATCACGACAGTCCGCCTCTCAGTGCAACGGAGCTCGACGAAAGCGGACTGGCCACCAACTCATAGGGTCGGCTACTGAGAAGAACGTCGAAGTGCCGGTAGGCCGGTGGAGGGATTGTAAACCGCGGCCACAGCGAAACAGCTCCCTGATTCAAATCCGCCACGGCTCACTGTGCTCCTCGCAGGTGTTCGTCGCAAAAGGGGAGCCATGAGAATGAGGTTTGAACCTGCGGTTCGGACTGGTAGGAGACGTATTTCTGCAGGAAATTTCGAGACCCGCAGTAGAAGCTTTGAAACTGAGGAGTGAAGCCGGTGGAGGGATTTGAACCCTCGACCTAATCCTTACGAAGGATTCGCTCTGCCAGTCTGAGCTACACCGGCACGTCGCTTCGAGTGCGTTTATTCGTAGGGCCGATATTGGGCATAAGGGTTGCGAATCGATCCGGTCATGTGAGGGCGTTACGCGCCTCGAGAATCGAGCCCGGAGACCCGATTATCGCTCGAGTCGCACGTCCAGACAGACGTTCAGTTCGTGTGGGGCGTACGACCGGACCGTGTGGCGGGTTTCGACGGTGATCTCGTAGTCGGGTTCGGCCGCCGCACGGATTGCACGTTCACCGGGTCCGAAGGGGTCGTCCTCGTGTTGGATATCGTAATAGTGGATCGTACAATCGTCGCCGGCGAGGGTAACGGCCGACTCGAGGAACTCGCCGGCGCTGTGCGGGAGGTTCATCACGATCCGATCGGCCCAGTCTTCGTACCCGGTGGCGACTGTCCGAACGTCGTCGTTGATCGCGGTCACGCGGTCGGCGACCCCGTTTCGGCGCGCGTTCTCGCGGAGGTACTCGATGGCTTCGGGGTTGATATCGACGCCGATGCACTCCGCGCCGCGTTTGGCGAAGGGGACGACGAACGGACCGACGCCCGCGAACATGTCGAAGGCCTGCTCGTCGGCCGTCACCTGTTCTGCCACGCGGTGGCGTTCGGTCGCGAGCCGCGGCGAAAAGTAGACGTCGGCGAGATCCAGCAGGAACTCACACCCGTACTCGCGGTGGACGACTTCGGTGTTCTCGCCCGCGAGCAGTTCCCAGTCCCGGACCCGCGTCTCGCCTTTGACCTTCGAGGCCTTGTTCAACACCGTTTCGACGGGGAGATCGGACTCGAGGATGGCGTCGGCGATCGCCCGCGCGCGCTCTGGATCGTCCTCGTCGATGAGCGCGGCTCGCCCGAGTCGCTCGTAGGTGGGCTCGAACGCGAGGAGATCCGCAGGCATCGTCTGGCTCTCGCGCTCGGGAACCGTCCGCGGAACGATTTCGGGGTCCTCGAGGATCCCACTGGCACTGTCGGGATCGGCGATCGGAATGTAGATCCGGCCGTCCTCGACGGCGATTTCGTACCCGTCGTCGATCAGGTCCGCGTCGGCCAGCGCCGCACGCGTCGCTTCGCCGTGTTCGAGCGCGACGCGGACACACGGGACTTCCATAGTCGAACTGACCGGCGGCCCGCCGTAACGCTGACGTTTTCGCAGGCGACTCGAGCCCGATCACGATTCGTATATTGATAGTCGCTATACGAAATGTGAGCTGTTCGGGGAACGGTCGCGACTGTGGAGTGATGGTACCAAGCGCTCGAGAATCCACGCAACACCGCCCGCGTACCGGAATGGTACCATCGGATACGTTTTCCGTTCGGCGTGCGTACCCGTCTCGAAATGAGCGGACGGACGCGACTCACGACCGTCGAGACGGTCCACGAGAATCGGTCGTGGCTGTTCACGATTCGAGATCAGTACGGTGAACCGGACGAGGTGATCCTCGTTCCCTGCGAGGACGACAGTGGTGTCGAGGCCTGGATCAACCGCTGTACCCACGAGGCCCAGCGTCTCGATACCGGCCGGGGCGCGGCGATGCGCGACGGGCAGATCATCTGTCCGAAACACGGCTCGATGTTCGACTCCTGTTCGGGCTACTGCGATAACGGCGACGCTGCCGACACGACGCTGCCATCGATCGAGGTCACGGTCGACGACGGCGTCGTCTACCTGACTGAAGACGGCGTTACTTTCGCCCACGAAGGCGGGATCGACGACGAAACCGACGAGGACGACGGTCCTTCGTCGACATCGCACATCGGGTTCTGACCGCGGCGGCGAAGGGGCCCGACGCGGGGCGAGCACCGTCTCGAAAACGTATTCCGAGCGCTACGACTACGGGCGGCTATGCTCACGTTCATCGGCCTCGGTCTCTACGACGAGCGCTCGATCACCGTCGAGGGCCGGGACGCCCTGCAGGCGGCCGATCGCGTCTACGCCGAGTTCTACACCAGCAAACTGATCGGCACGACGGTCGACGACCTCGAGGCCGCCCACGACATCGAGATCGAGGTCCGGGACCGCGCGGGCGTCGAACAGGAACCCGACGACATGCTCGCGGCGGCCGAAACCGAAGACATCGCCTTCCTGACGGCCGGAGATACGATGATCTCGACGACCCACGTCGACCTGCGACTGCGGGCTCACGACCGCGGAATCGAGACGCGCGTGATCCACGGCGTCACTGCCCAGACCGCCACCAGTTCGCTGACGGGACTGCAGAACTATCGGTTCGGTAAGGCGACGACGCTGCCGTTTCCCTACGCCCACGGCGCGGACGGACTCCCCGCGAGCGTGACCGAAACGATCGACGACAATCAGGACGACGGACTACATACCGTCGTCTACCTCGATATCAAGGCCGAGCGCGAGGAGTACATGACCGCCGATGTCGGTGCGGAACTGATCGCCGAGGAGTACCCCGACCTCGCGGGCGTCGTCGTCGCCCGCGCGGGCAGTCCCGACCCGCTCGTCGAGGCCGGAACCATGGCCGAACTCGCGGACCGGGAGTTCGGCGATCCGCTGCACCTGCTCGTCGTTCCGGGCGAATGTCACCTGCTCGAGGCCGACGCACTGGTCGAACTGGCCGATGCGGACCGAGAGAGTCTCCGAATCGCCTGAGACCGTCGAGCCGCCGGTCGAAACTCTCCGTCTCGAGACGGTGTTCCGTTCGAAACCGAACGCCGGCAGATTTACGGCGGGGGCGGGAAAGGGTGGCCCATGAGCGGTCCGGAGGGCACGGACGACGCGACTCGCTTGGACGGGTCGGACACAGCCGACCAGCGGGGCGACTTCGATCGGGAGACGTTCGAGTTGGCCCGCGAGGAGCTTCGGACGACGTTCGACTATCAGGTCGAGCGCGTTCGGGAGATCGACGAGAAGGCCATCGAGATCCTGAAGGCGAACCTCCTGTTGATCGGGCTGGTCGTCACGGGTGGGTCGATCGTCGTCCAGACCGACCTCGACGTCGCGCCGTTCATCAACCTGTATACGATCGCCAGCGCGCTCCTCTTGTTGGTCTCGACCGGTCTTGCCGGGGTAACGTATACGGCTTCGAACCTCCGGGGCGGTATCGACGGTGACGCGGTCGACGCCGCGCTCGCGACGGCTCGAGTCGGTCCCGAAGCCGACGCGGACCGGTTCGAGGTGCGATTGCTTCGGAGCTACGGCCGGTGGATCGAGTACAACGCCCGGGTGACGGCGGTCAACGACATGTTCGCGACGATCACGGTCCTCATGGTAATCGCCTCATTCGTCTACGTCGTCGCCGGCATCGCGGCCGGCGCGCTCGGTCCGTCGACTCTCGTCTCGGCGGTCACCTTTCTCGCGCTTACGGCCGTCCTCCTGTGGCTCGGTGCCTTCGCGTACTACATGGATCACCTCGGCGCGAGCGACGACCGGTGGGAGGGCACGTTCGACGGCGTCAGGATTTCGAAGGGTGTGACCCGGGAACGGGGACTGTCGACGCTGCGATCGATGCGCAGCGAGGGAGCCAACGACGAAGCACAGGAGGAGCGAGCCGACGAAGCGCAAGCGGCGGACGCGGCCCCGGCACGAAACGCGAGGTCCTAGATCGGACGTCCCTGCAAATCGCGGCACTCACACCCATCCGGCCTCAGCCGTCCACGACTGACTCGAGCCGATCCAGAAAGTCCCCGGGGACTTCGACGTGGGGCGTGTGGCCCGTGTTCCCGAAGACGACCTCTTCGAACTCGCCGCCGCGGTCGGCGTAGTTCTCGAGGACGGCGCGGGTCTGATCGACCATCGGTTGGGGCGGGAAGACGTCCTCGCCGGGCCAGTCCGGCAGTTCGCCCATCCGTCCGAGCGTACCGAGATCGAACAGCGAGGCGTTCGAGACAATCTGGTCGGAATCGCCGCGGATCCACAGTACCGGCGGTTTCTCGTCGGGGTCGATTTCGGTGATTGCCTCGAGGTCGCAGAACTTGGGGGAGATGGCGTTGTTGACGCCCGTTTCGCCCGGGGCGATACCCGGCCAGTTGTCGCTCGGACTCGAAGAGCCCGGATAGTTCTCGTCGCCGGTCGCTGTATCGAGCATGCCCGTCAGATAGGATTCCTCGCGGTCGTCGTCGAACTCGTGGGTCGGATCGACATAGTAGGTGCGCAACACCTTTCGCGGGGAGGTCTGGCCCTCCTCGCTCCGGTCGCGGTTCTCGAGGCCCGCCACGAACCCGTCGTTGCCGATCCCGCCGCCGGAGCCGGCGTAGTCGTCGAAACAGGGCGTGCCCTCGGTGTCTTTCGTCCCGCCGAACCCGTACGGCGAGAGCGGGTTGACGAGGACGAGGTCGGAGACGGCCTCGGGGTGATCGATCGCGTACCGCATTGTGACCCCGCCGCCGTTCGACCAGCCCACGAGGACGAACGGCCTCGCGAGGTCGAGTTCATCCACCAGCGCGTGCAGATCGCCCTCGAAATCGCCGAGACCGTTCGTCGCGTCGACCGGTTTCGTCTCCGAATCGCCGTAGCCCCGCAGATCGGGTGCGATCGCGCGATGGCGACTCGAGAGCTCCGCCATCACGTCTTCGAAAAACCGCGAGGAAGAGACGTTTCCGTGGAGGAAGACGACTGTTTCGCCCTCGGCGTCGGCCCGATCGGATCCGCCAGACTCGAGGTAGTGGGTCTCGAGGCGGTCCGTTTCGACGGTTCGCGAGTCGACGCCAGCGAGGGTGTCGTCCCGAGGCATACCTGCCCCAATCACGGCGAGTGTGATAGGTGTCGGGATCGCCTTTACAACCGGAGTCGGTTCGAGCGCGATGGGACGGTACGTCTCCCGAATTCGTGATCGGCGACCAGTCGGACCGATCGGCCGCGACCGATGTCACTCAGTGAACACTGACGACATTAGTTCGAATTAAAGCATGCAGAAACGATTATATTCGAAAACAATTCATCACTGTATTCGAATGGTTCGGTGCATGAAAGCGTTCGACGAGACACCGATCAGTCGAAACGGGAAATCGCTCATCCTTGCCCACGACCACGGTCTCGAGCACGGACCGGCGGCGTTCGAAGGGGTCGAAGATCGGCTCGATCCGGAGA
>NZ_AOID01000029.1 GCF_000337195.1 Natrinema versiforme JCM 10478
AGCCGTACTCGCCGCAGACGTGGTCGGTCGAAAGCGCCGTCGAGACCGGTGCCGACGCGATCGGCTACACCGTCTACCCGGGGACGAACCGCGAGCCGGAGATGGTCGAGGAGTTCCGCGCGGTCCAGGAACGAGCGCGCGATTACGATCTCCCCGTCGCCATGTGGTCGTATCCGCGCGGCCAAGCGATCAAGGAACACCGCAGCCCCGAGGTCATCGCCTACGCGGCCCGGATCGGGCTCGAGTTGGGTGCCGACATCGCGAAGGTGAAATACCCGCGCAGTCCGGAAGCGCTCTCGCACGCGGTCGACGCGGCCGGCGATGTCCGGGTCGTCCTGAGCGGCGGGTCGAAGACGAGCGATTACGAGTTCCTCTCGACGGTCGAAGCCGCCATGGACGCCGGGGCGGGCGGGCTCGCCGTCGGTCGCAACGTCTGGCAGCGAGAGAACCCCGAACGGATCCTCGACGCCCTCGAGCGAGTGATATTCGAGGGCGCGTCGGCCGACGGTGCGCTATGACCGTGGCCGATTCGGACGCCGACCACGAACCGATCTTGGACGCGGTCGCGGCGGTCGCCGCCGACGTGCCCGCCGAACTCCCGCGTCTGCGCGGTCACCTGGACGGCGCTACGGCCGCCACTGGCGGTGACGACGACCGGGCGACCGACGACCGCAACCCGACCGGCGACGATCAGTCGGTAGCCGATCGATGGCTCGACGACCGCTTTCGCGAGGCGATCGCGTCGCTCGAGGTGGTCGGTGCTTACGCGAGCGAGGAGCGCGCCGACGCGCTCGACTGCGGCGACGGGTACGGCGTCGCCATCGACCCGCTCGACGGCTCGGACAACCTCGCCGCGAACGCCCCGATCGGGACGGTCCTGGGGATCTACGACGCGCCGCTGCCGGCCCGCGGCACCGATCTAGTCGCGAGCGCAATCGTGATCTTCGGGCCGACTGTCACGATGACCGTCGCGGCCGACGGCGACGTGGTTCGGTATCGGGTCGACGAGGACGGTGAGCGGATCGATCCCCATCGGATCTCTCTCGCGAGCGAGCGTGCCGTGGACGGTGCTGGCGACGGGCTCGACGGCGTCTGTGGATACTCCGGCCGCCGTGACGACCTGTCGCCGACCCTGCTGGATCTCTTCGATTCGTTCCGCGCCGAACGACGGTTGCGGTACTGCGGCGCGGCAGTCGCCGACGTGGTGACGCTCCTCGACCACGGCGGGGTGCTCTGCTATCCGGGCACCGATCGCCGACCGGACGGCGTCTTGCGCCTGCAGTACGAGGCGAATCCGATCGCACACGTCGTCGAGACCGCCGGCGGCCGGGCGATCGATGGTTCCACGGCCGAGGATGACGCCGACACGGAGACGACACCGAACCGGCTCCGACAGCGAGATCCGAACGGTCTGCACGAACGCGTGCCGGTCTTCGTCGGCTCCCCGGAGCCGATCGGTCGGATAGAATCCGTCCTCGGGACCGAGTGACGAGTGCGGCTTCGATCGCTGAACCGAGTGTCGATACCGGGCCGACGTACGTGTGTCCGGAGAAATCGAGCGAACGATGCGAGCGGGGAACAGAGCGAACGCATCGAAACGATCGGCGTTAGGAAAGCAGCCGCTTGAGCCGAGCGAACAGCCCTTTCGAGGGATCGCCGCCGCGTTTCACGGATTCGCTCGAGTCCTCGATGTCGTCGTCGGTGCCGGCGGCGACGTCGGTCTCCACTCCCGGCTCGCTCGGGGTTGTCGCCGTCGCGGTCGCACCGTCGGCCGCCTTGACTGCGCGTTCGAGAAGCCCGTCGGCGTCGTTGACGGCCTCTTTCACCGGCGCGTCGACGACCGGCATGTCCGCGAAGCGGTCCCGGGTTACGGACGTGTCTGCGGCGATGATGATCGCCTCGGCCGCCTCGATGGCCTCGCTCGAGAGTTCGTTCTCCTGGCCCATGGCACCCTGGACCTCGACGTCGATCTCGTGGCCGTTCGCTTGGGCCGTCTGCTCTAAGTTCTCTGCCGCCATCTGGCTGTGTGCGATACCGGTCGGACAGGACGTGACTGCGACGAATTTCATGGTGTTTCGGAGTCGGAATCTGAATCGCGATTGTGGTCGTGGTCGCGGTTTGCTACGCGGTCCCGGACGGCGGCGCTCGTGGCCGCGTCCGTCGCGCTCTCGGCGAGCGTCTCGGCGTCCGCGGTATCGACCGCCGCGATATTCGCCTTTACGTCGGGGATCGTTACGGCACTCATACTAAGCTCGTCGAGCCCGAGCCCCACGAGTAGTTCGGTCAGGTCGGGATCGCCGGCCATCTCGCCGCACATGCCGACCCACGCGTCGCCCGCGTGACCGGCCGCGACGGTGCGCTCGATCGCCCGGAGCACGGCCGGCTCACAGGGATCGTGCAACTCGGCGACGCGGTCGTTCTCCCGGGCCGCGGCCATCACGTACTGCGTGAGGTCGTTCGTCCCGATACTCAGGAAGTCGACGCGTTCGGCGAGCGCCTCGGCCGTCAGCGCCGCGCTCGGCGTTTCGATCATCACGCCCAGCTCCGGCACCTCGCGGTCGAGTCCTTCGGACGCGAGGTCGTCGGCGACCGACGCCGCGGTCTCCAGGGCGGCCTCGAGCTCCGACACCGTTGCGACCATCGGGAACATCACCGAGAGCGTGCCCGGTTCGGCCGCGTTCGCCCGGAGCAGCGCGCGCAACTGCGTCTCGAAGAGGTCGGCGTCGGGACCGAGCGACCGCCGGATCCCGCGTTCGCCGAGGAACGGGTTCTCCGGGTCCGGCATGTCGAGATACGGGATCGGCTTGTCGCCGCCGACGTCGAGCGTCCGCACGACGACCCGTCCGTCGGGAAACGCCGCGAGCGCCTCGCGGTAGACCTCGACCTGTTCGTCCTCGTCGGGCGGCGCCTCCCGGTCGAGAAAGAGGAACTCGGTCCGGAAGAGACCGATCCCGTCCGCGCCCTGCGCGACGGCACCCTCGAGTTCCGCGAGGGTACCGACGTTGGCCGCGACCTCGACGGCGCGTCCGTCGGCCGTCTCGACCGATTCCTCGCGAATCTCGACGTCGCGGCCGCCGGCCGCGCGCTCGCGCTGGTCGGGCGTCGGGTCGGCGATCACCGCGCCGTCCTCGCCGTCGACCAGTACGTCGGTCCCGTCGTCGATCGACTCGAGGCCGTCGCCGACGCCGACGACGGCGGGGATCCCCAGCGAGCGGGCGAAGATCGCGGCGTGGGAGGTCCGACCGCCCTCGATCGTCGCGAATCCGGCGACGCGCTCGGAGTCGAGCTGTGCGGTATCGCTCGGCGTCAAGCGTTCGGCGAGGAGAACCGAACCCGTCGACAGCGAAGCGAGGTCGACGCGATCCGCGTCGGTGAGCAGCCGCAACAGTCGGTCCCGCACGTCGCGGAGGTCGTCAGCGCGCTCGGCCATCCGCCCGTCCATCCCCTCGAACCGCGCGATGGGGTCCTCGAAGGCGTCCTCGACCGCGTGCTCGGCTGGCAGGCCGTCGTCGACACCCGCTTCGACGCCGTCGATGATCTGCGGATCGTCGACGAACTGTTTATGCGCGTCGAACACCGCAGCCTCGTCCTCGCCGACGCGCTCGGCGGTTCGGTCGCGCTCGCGCTCGAGTTCCGCGCGAGCGCGCTCTCGCGCGTCCTCGAACCGCTCGCGTTCGGCGTCGGGATCGACCGTCTCGGCCGCGGGCGGCTCGTCGAGTTCGAGGTCGGCGTTCGGATCGTACCAGACGACGCTGCCGACATCAGATAGCGGCGTGACGCCGGTTCCTTCGTGCGCTCGCGGTGCGGACTCCGGAGTCATGGATTCAGGTCCCCGAACTCGATTCGGCCGCGGACTCGGTCTCAGGCGTCGTGAGCAGTTCCTCGAGGTCGTCGAGCGCCGCTTCGGCGTCGTCGCCCTCGGCGATCAGCCGGACGTCCTCGCCGCTGGCGACACCGAGGCTGGTCACCGCGAGCATGCTCGCTGCGTCGACCGGCTCGTCCCCATCGGCCGGGGCGACCCGTACGTCGGCGTCGAATTCGGTCGCCGTCTCGACGAACGTCGCGGCCGGCCGCGCGTGGAGTCCGTCCTCGGGGACTACGGTGACGGTGCGCTCCATCACGCGACCGCCTCCGTGATCGTCTCCTCGATCGCCGCCTTCGAGTCGGCCTCGTGGAGGCGCTCGCGAACGTCATCGTGCATCAGGGCCCGCGAGAGCGAACTCAGGAGCTCGAGGTGGTCTTCCCCGCCCTCGGCGGGGACGAGCAGCATGAACAGCAGCGTTGCCGGCTCGCCGTCCATCGCGTCGAAGTCGATGCCGGCCGAGGAGCGCGCGAAGACGATGGTCGGCTCGGCGACCGCGTCGGTCTTCGCATGCGGGATACCGATCCCCATGCCGACGCCTGTCGTCGTCTCCTCCTCGCGGGCGAGCAGCGCCTCGAGGGCTGCCTCGCGGTCGGTGACGCGGCCGGCGTCGACCGCGCGGTCGAGCAGGAATTCGATCGCGGCTGCCTTCTCTTCGGGCGGTTCCTCGAGCGTGATCAGTTCGGGGATCAGTACGGCGTCGATTTCGGGTTCGGTTTGAGTCATTGTCTGATCGCTGTGGTAGTATCGGCCATCGTGGCGTTAGTCGTTCGTTTGTCCTGCGTTCGTCTGTCCGGAGTCGGTTACGGACTTCGCTGGTTTGGCACCGGCGACTCGCTCGTGGTAGTCCGGCTTGATCAGCGTGGCGACCGTGGCTGTGACCGCTGTCCCGAGTGCAATACAGGCGAGGAACAGCAGCGCGCTGTTCGAGAGGATCACGACGAAGATGCCGCCGTGGGGGGCCGGCATCGTCACGCCGAGCCAGAGCGCTGCCGCGCCGGCCGTCGCGCTGCCGAGGACTGCCGACGGGATGACCCGGAGCGGATCGGCGGCGGCGTAGGGGATCGCCCCCTCCGTGATGAAGGCAAAGCCGAGCGGGACAGCCGCCTTCGCGTTCTCGTACATCTCCGCGGCGTACTTCTGGGGCGCGATGAAATTCGAGAGCGCGAGGCCGAGCGGCGGGACCATCCCGCCGATCATCACGGCGGCCATCGGCGCGAAGATCTGGTCCGCGACGAGGACGGTCCCGAACACGTACGCGACCTTGTTGATCGGGCCGCCCATGTCGACCGCCATCATTCCCCCGAGGATCGCCCCGAGCAGGAGGGCGTTCGATCCCTGCATGCCCTCGAGTGCGGACGTCAGCGCGTCGTCGAGGATGGCGATCGGGACCCCGAGACCGAGGATGACGATCGGGGCGAGCAGCAGCGTCGTGAACACGGGGATGATAAGGATCGGCATCATCTGCGAGACGACCGATGGCACCGACCACCCTTTCATCCAGCGGGCGACGTAGCCCGCGAGGAGGCCAACGACGATCGCCCCGAGGAAGCCGGCGACCGCTCCGTCGGCCTCGAAGCCGATGACTAGCCCGGCGGCCTCGATGATCGCCTCCTGCTGGATCACCCACGAGAGGGTGAACCCGGGCGCGAGTCCGGGTTTGTCCGCGATCGCGTACGCGATATACCCACCTAGAACGGGGATCATGAGCGTTAGTCCGAGGTCGCCGATCTGGGCTAGGTACCACGGGATCGTTCCCGTATCCTCGAAGACGGTCTCGGTGGTCGTTTCCGCGCCGGGCATCGGAAGTCCCAGAATCGTCTCCGGCAGCTCCGCGACCATGAACGCGAGCGCGAGGCAGATCCCGCCGATCGTCACGAACGGGATCATAAATGACACGCCCGTCATCAGGTCCTCTTTCACCGACGTGAGGTGCGTGCGAAGTCTGTTTGCTACCCTATCGTTCATAATTATCTAACACGCTATAGCGAAACGTTCGTATCTCTGTGGCAAAATAGTTTCGAGTATGTTTGTTTCTTATTGTATTATATAGTATTAAGTTTCGGACGGAGACGGACAGGGTGCATTGAGAAGGGCCATACCGGTGGGTACGATCGGTTGCGTCACCGCCGATCACATCGATCAGTTCGACCGGACGCGACCGCGCTCGGTCAATACGTCGACACCGCGATCGCGTCCCGCTCGTTGCTGACGTCGGTCAGCGGCGGGACCTGTGTCCCCGAGACGGAGACGACGTGCGACGAGACGGCGACACCGGAGCGGAGTGCCTGGGCGGCCGACTCGCCGCGCGCGTGGGCGGCGAGGACACCGGCCAACAGGGAGTCGCCGGCTCCGACGGTATCGACCACGGTAACGTCCCTCGCGGGCGCGTGGAGGTGCCGCTCCGGGGTCGCCATCACGGCACCCTCGTCACCGAGGGAGGCGACGACGCGCTCGAAGCCGTCCGCCCGAAGCGCGTCGGCGGCCGCGAGCGCGTCCCGAACGCCGTCGATCCGGGTGTCCGTCGCTGCCGCGAGTTCCTCGAGGTTCGGTTTGCAGAGCGCGTACTCTCCCTCGAGTGCCGAGAGCGTCGCGCCGTCCACGTCGACGACCGTCTCCCAGGGCCCGGCGTCGGCGAGTCGATCGATCGCGTCGGGGCCGACGCCCTTCGGGCGACTGCCGGCGATAACCACCGTCTCAGGGTCGTACTCGCGCAATCGCTCGCCGATCGTCTCGATCGCGACCCCCGAGACTCGCGGACCGTTCTGGTTGATCTTGTACTCGCCATCGGCCGTGAGGACGGTCGTGTTCAGTCGGGTCTCGCCCTCGATTTCGACGAAATCGGTCGCGATCCCGTCCGTCGACAGTTCGTCCCGGAGGAATCGCCCGAGCCGGCCGCCAGCCAGACCGGTCGCGACGGTGTCGACGCCGAGTGCTGCCAGGTACTTCGAGACGTTGATCCCCTTCCCGCCCGCGTCGTAGCGGTACTCGTCGGTACGCGCGATCGCGCCGTCGGCGAGTGGGTCGGGCAACTCGACCGTGTAGTCGACTGCCGGGTTGAGCGTGACGCTCGCGATCATCCGGCCTCCACCCCCACGATCACGTCGGCCGCCGTACACGTCTCGGCGAGTTCGCCGGTCGGTTCGGCGTCGGTCACCAGCACATCGACATCCTCGAGGGTGGCGAACTGGGCGAAACTTCGCTCTCCGAACTTGGTCTCGTCGGCGACGAGCACGACGCGCTCGGCGCTCTCGACCATGAGCTGTTTCATGCGGGCTTCGTCCTCGTTAGGGGTCGTCAGGCTCCCGTCGTCGGAGAGAGCGTTCGTTCCGAGAAAGAGGAGATCGAAGTTCGTTCGCTCCATGAACGCCTCCGCGCTCGGGCCGACGAGCGCCCGCGTCCGGTGACGGAGCGTTCCGCCGGTGAGCTTCACGTCGGTCGCCTCTTTCCCGAGTTCGAGCGCGAGCAGCGGGGAATTGGTCACCGGAATGAAGGAGATGTCCGTCGGCACCTGCATCGCGACCTGCATCGTGGTCGTTCCCGAGTCGAAGAACACGACCTGACCGTCGTGGATCTCCGTCACCGCCCGCGAACCGATCGCGGCCTTCGCCTCCAGGTTCTGGACCTCCTTTTGCCCGTAGGTCTGTTCGCGGCCGACTGCGGTCATCGGTACCGCCCCGCCGTGGGACCGCTCGATCAGTCGCTCGTCCTCTAGTTCGTCGAGGTCACGCCGGATCGTCGCCTTCGACACACCGAGCTCGTCGGCCAGCGCGTCGACCGAGCAGCCGTCCCGATCCGAGACGAGTTCGACGATCTTTCGCTTCCGCTGTTCGGGTAACATGGGGAACGTCTTCGATACTGTCTCAGGTCTGCACGGTTTTATTTGTTTATGCCGATCTATGCGATTGTTTCTGTTTGCATAGAACGGCCACGGGACGAATCGCGTTCGCTCGTCGGCTGCAGGCAGCGCAAAACGATAGTGGATGAAAACGAAACGCGAACCCGGACCGGTGCCGAAATCGAAAGCCGAACTCGGAACCGGATCGAGAGTCGGTACCGAAACCGAACGGAACTCGTACTGGGGAGGTTACAGCCGGTCGATGATCGCGTCGGTCACGTCCCCGGTCGAGGCGTCGCCGCCCAGATCCGGCGTGCGTGGCCCGTCCTCGAGCGTCGCCTCGACGGCCGCGTGAACGCGGTCGCTCTCCTCGTCGTAGCCGAGGTACTCGAGGAGCATGGCGGCGGAGATGATCGTCGCGGCCGGGTTCGCGACCCCCTCGCCGGCGATGTCGGGCGCGGTGCCGTGGACGGGCTCGAACAGGGCGCGGTCGGGGCCGATGTTGGCCGAGGGCAGGAGACCGAGGCCGCCCACGAGCCCGGCCGCAAGATCCGAGAGCACGTCGCCCGCGAGGTTCGGACAGACGACCACGTCGAACTGCTCGGGGTCGAGACAGACCCGGGTCGCGAAGGCGTCCATCAGCACTTGGTCGGTCTCGACGCCGTTCTCGTCCGCGACGCCTTTGACCGTATCGCGGAAGAGCCCGTCCGTCTCGCGCATGACGTTCGCCTTGTGGACGATCGAGAACCCGTCGTGGTCGTCACCGGAAACGTACTCGCAGGCGAACTCGGCGAGTCGTTCCGACGCGGATTCCGTGACGACGCGGGTCAGCGTCGAGACGTCTTGGGTCAGTCGATCCTCGAGCCCCGAGTAGACGCCCTCGGTGTTCTCACGGAGGAAGACGAGATCCGTCTCGGGGCGGACGGCGTCGACGCCGGGATACGCCTTCGCCGGGCGGACGTTGACGAAGGAGTCGACTGCCTCTCGGAGCGGGAGGATGACGTCCGCGGCCGTGTCGCCGGCCGCGCCGAACAGCGTCGCGTCGGCCGACGCCGCGAGGTCGTAGGTCTCCTGGGGCAGCGCCTCGCCGGTCTCTTCTTTCACGGCGTCGCCAGCGTCAGCTTCGACGAACTCGAAGTCGATCTCGAGGGCCTCGAGGACCGCGACCGCGGCGGGTGTTACTTCCTGTCCGATCCCGTCGCCCGGAATGACGGCGATTTCGTGAGTCATACACACTCATCGACGTGGCGCTGAAAAGAGGGTATCGATACTGTCATCGCTCGCGTTCGATTCAAGGGCTGCCGACCCCTGTCGAAAACCCCACCGCATCGGCGATCGCGCGCCGCTTGAGCAGCACAAATCCCACGGCGACCAGGCCGAAGCCGGCGAGCGTCAGCGCGCCGATTTCCTCGCCGAGCAGGACGACGCTCGCGGCGGTCGCCACGATCGGCACCGCGTAGCCGATCAGCGCCGCCTCGAACGCGCCGTATTTCTCGAGGATCGCGAAGTAGATCATGAACGCGATCGCGGTCGCGAAGACGCCGAGGTAGAGCAACGCGCCCGCCGAGACGGGGCTGATGATCTCGAGGGTCGGAACCTCGCCCGTGCCGAGGCTGACGGTGTGCAAGACGAGGCCGCCGACGAGCATCGACCACCCGACCAGCGGTAGCTGCTCGAGCGTCGGGCCCGCGCGTTGAATCAGGACGCCGCCGAGCGCGACGCTGCAGACCTGCCCGACGATGAGCAGTCGCGCGGCGGTGTCACCCGCGAGCAGGTTGCCGGGATCGGGCTGGACGATCAGGCCGACGCCGAGGAAACCGATCGCGGCACCGGCGGCACCGAGCCCCGAGAGGCGCTCGCCCAGTAGGGGAATCGCCCACAGCGCGGTGATGACCGGTACCAGTCCTTGCAAGATCGCCGCGACGCCGCTTGGCACCGTCTGCTGGCCGAGGAAAAGCAGGCCGTTGCCGGCAATGAGGAAGACGCCGCCGCCCGCGACTGCCGCGAGATCGTTCCGCGCGGTCGGCCGCCACTCCTCGACGCGAACGGCCGCGGCGGCGAGCAACAGCAGCGCCGCGATGTCGTACCGAGCGGCCGCAAACAGCAGCGGCGGCAGGGTCTCCAGTCCGATCGAAATCGCCGGAAAGGAAAACCCCCAGAGAACAGCGAGCAACACGAAAAGCGACACATCGAGGGACCGAGACATAGGAACTGGTAGCGGACAGGTGCCGAAATATCTCGCGATACCAGCAGTCGTTCAGTGCTCTCCGCTCGAGGCTGTAGAAATCCGTCGCCGCAGGTCGCTCGAGCCTCGAACTGCAATCGGCTGGATTAGCCGAAGAGCCGGCTCGGTTGCTTACTCGGCTTCGGGAATCGCCGCGTCGTCGACGTACGGCAGCTCTCGAGCCTTCTCGCGGACAGCGCCGGCGTTGGACTTCATCAGCGCCGTCGTGTCCCAGACGCCGTCGACGAGCGCCTTGCGTTGGGCGTCGTCGACGGTGACGTCGATGGTCTTCCCGCCGTAGGTGACCTCCTCGGCCTCGACGTCGATGTCGATCTCGCCGTTGGGGTTCGCGTCGACCCAGTCCTGGAGGGCCTCGATCGTCTCGCTGTCGGCGGTCACAGTCGGAATACCGAGGGCGAGACAGTTGCCCGCGAAAATCTCGGCGAAGCTCTCGCCGATGATCGCGTCGATCCCCCAGCGCATCAGGGCCTGGGGCGCGTGCTCGCGGGAGGAGCCACAGCCGAAGTTGCTGTTGACGACCATCACCGAAGAGTCCTGATAGCGGTCCTCGTTGAACGGGTGATCCTTTTGGTTGTCGTCATCGTCGAACCGCAGATCGAAGAACGCGAACTCGCCCAGTCCGTCGAAGGTGACGACCTTCATGAACCGCGCGGGAATGATCTGGTCGGTGTCGATGTCGTTGCCCCGGATCGGGACGCCCGAACCGGAGACGTAATTGACCTCGGGAATTTCGACTTCGTCGCCGCCGTCGGTTCGGATCTCCCGAACCTCGGCGTCGCTCGCGGGCATCCGCCCGCTCGCTCGTTCCGAGGACTCGCTTCGCTCGTCCTCGCGGGTCACGCCAGATTCACCTCCTTCAGATCGCGCACGTCAGAGACTTCCCCGGTGATCGCCGCGGCGGCGACCATTCGCGGGTTCATCAGCACTGTACGGCCGTCCTTCGATCCCTGTCGGCCGACGAAGTTCCGGTTCGAGGAGGAGGCACAGGCCTCGTCGCCCTCGAGTTGGTCCTCGTTCATGCCGAGACACATCGAACAGCCGGCGTTGCGCCACTCGAAGCCGGCTTCCTCGAAGGTGTCTTTGAGCCCTTCCTCCTCGGCGGCTTTCTGCACGCGCTGGCTGCCGGGAACGACCATCGCGCGGACGTCGTCGGCGACCTCGCGGCCCTCGACAATCCGGGCGGCGCGTCGCAGGTCCGGCAGGCGGGCATTCGTACAGGAACCGAGGAAAGCCACGTCGATGTTGTAGCCCTCCATCGTGTCGCCGGGCTCGACGCGCATGTGCTCCTGTGCGCGTCGAGCAGTATCCTGTTTCTCCGCGGGCAGCGACTCCGGCTCCGGAATCGGATCGGAGATGCCGATCCCCTGTCCGGGCGTGGTCCCCCACGTGACGACCGGCTCAAGTTCGTTCGCGTCGATGTGGACCACGTCGTCGTACTCGGCGTCTGCGTCGGAACGGATGGATTCCCAGTACGGCTTGAGTTCCTCGAACTTCTCGGGATTCTCCTGGAAGTAGTCCGTCTGCTCGAGCCACTCGTAGGTGGTCTCGTCGGGGTTGACATAGCCCGCGCGAGCGCCGCCCTCGATGGACATGTTACAGATCGACATCCGACCCTCCATCCCCAGCGACTCGATGGCCTCGCCGGCGTACTCGTAGACGTAACCGACGCCGCCCTCGGTGCCGAGTCGGCGGATGATCTCGAGGATGATGTCTTTGGCCTCGACGCCATCGCCGAGTTCGCCGTCGACCTGGATCTTGCGGACCTTCTGTTTCTCCATGGCGATGGTGCCCGTCGCGAGCACGTCCCGAATCTGGGAGGTCCCGATCCCGAACGCGAGCGCGCCGAAGGCTCCGTGAGTCGAGGTGTGGGAGTCGCCACAGACGATCGTCTTGCCGGGCTGGGTGATGCCCTGTTCCGGACCGATGACGTGGACGATCCCCTGATCGCCCGTCGTCGGGTCCGAGAACTCGATGCCCGCGTCGCGGACGTTCTCTTCGAGTTCGGCCATCATTTCCTCGGCCGCGTCCTCCTTGTAGGGGCGGGACTGGTCGGCCGTCGGGACGATGTGGTCGACCGTCGCGTGGGTCAGTTCAGGATACGCGACCTCGAGGTCGCGTTCGCGGAGCATCCCGAACGCCTGCGGGCTGGTCACCTCGTGGATGAGGTGGAGCCCGACGAACAGCTGATCCTGTCCGGTCGGCAGCTGGGTTACTTTGTGTCGATCCCAAACCTTGTCGTATAGCGTGCCCTGACTCATTGCTCGTCTCCGACGGTGTCGCGCTCGGCGCGTCGACCGTGTTCGGTGCCGCGTTCGAAGACGCGGTTGGCGTCGTCGGCCTGTTTCGGCGGCGTGTGGTCGACGCTACGCATCGTTCTATCCGTCTCTGTGCGCCCGTTTTCGCTGGCTTCGGCCGCAGCCGACTCCCCGCCGTCGGCGACGACGGTCGGTCCGCGGCTGAACAGCTGGCCGGCTGTCTCCCCCGTCCGGGGGTTGGTGTGGCTGACGTCGGCCATCGTGTCCGTTGTGTCGTTGTCGCTCATGTGTTCTCGTTAGTCGTCCGCCTGCACCTGGACGGACTCGTCTTCGCTCTCTGTGCCTTCGTCCTCAGCCCATGCGAACAGATCGCGCAGGCGCTCGCCGACCTCCTCGATGTCGTGGTTCTGCTCGGCGTTCCGAAGCTGACTGTAGCTCGGCCGGCCGGCCTGGTTCTCGACGATCCACTCGCGCGTGAACTCGCCGTTCTGGACCTCCTCGAGGACCTCTTCCATGTTCTCTCGAACCGACTCGTCGACGATCCGGTCGCCGCGGGTGAGACCGCCGTACTCGGCGGTGTCGGAGACGGAGTTCCACATCTCCATGTTCCCGCCTTCGTACATCAGGTCGACGATCAGTTTGAGTTCGTTGAGACACTCGAAGTAGGCGATTTCCGGCGAGTAGCCCGCGTCGACCAGCGTCTCGTAGCCGTGTTTGACCAGCGAGGTGACGCCGCCACACAGCACTGCCTGCTCGCCGAAGAGGTCGGATTCGACCTCTTCCTGGAACGTCGTCTCGATGACGCCGGCGCGGGTACAGCCGATCCCCTTCGCGTACGCGAGGGCGCGCTCTTCGGCGTCGCCGGTCGTGTCCTGATAGACCGCCAGCAGGCCGGGGGTCCCCTCGTCGTTCTCGTAGTTGCGGCGGACGAGGTGGCCCGGGCTCTTCGGCGCGACCATCGTCACGTCGACGCCCTCCGGGGGCTCGATCTGGTTGTAGTGGATGTTCAGCCCGTGGGCGAACTGCAGCGTGTCACCCTCCTCGAGGTTCGGCTCGATGGCGTTCTCGTAGACGTCCGCCTGCACGGTGTCGGGCACGAGCACGGAGACGTAGGAGGCCTGTGCGACCGCGTCGGCGGGCGTCTCGACGGTCAGTCCGTCGGCTTCGGCGGCCGATCGCGAGGACGAACTCTCGCGCAGGCCGACGACCACGTCGACCCCGCTCTCGTGGAGGTTCAGCGCGTGGGCGTGGCCCTGGCTCCCGTAGCCCAGCACGGCCACGGTCTCGTCGTCGAGGGTCGATACGTCTGCGTCGTCGTCGTAGTAAATGTCGGTGGTGAAGTCGTCAGTCATCGTCTGCTGGTGTGTATTGGTCGTCGTGGTTCGCCTCGTCGGCGGGCTGTGCTGTCGATTCGGGCGCGGCCGTTCGGTCCGTGCCGCGGGCCAGCGCCGTCGTCCCCGTCCGGGAGATCTCCCGAATCCCGAACTGGCTGAAGGTGTCGATCGCAGCCTCGATCTTCCGGCGCGCGCCGGTCACTTCGATCGTCGCCGTCTCCGGACTCGAGTCGACGGTCTTTCCGTCGTACATGTCCGCGACGGCGGCGACCCGATCGGGGCGCTTGGCGTCGACTTTGATCAGCGCCAGCTCCCGGCGCATCGCGTCGGGCTCGAGTTCCCGGACCGAGATGACCGGCACGAGCTTGCGCAGTTGTTTCTCGATCTGGTCGATTCCCGGGTCGGGTTCCTCGACGACGATCGTGATCCGCGCGCGATCCTCGTCTTCGGTCGGGCCGACGGTCAGGCTCTCGATGTTGAACTGCCGCCTCGAGAACAGTCCCGAGACGTCCGAGAGCACGCCGGGTTCGTGTGTGACCAGCGCCGAGATGACGGTCCGGCGGGGTTTGTGAGTCGCTTCGACCTCGGGGTCGATGCGAATGCCCTGCTTGTTGCGCCGTCCCGCGGGGGACGGTCGCTCGTCGGGCGAGGGGCCCTCGAGTCCGCGCTTCATAGCTGGTCCTCCGTGAGTGCGAACTGGCCGTTGTCGCCGCCGCTTGGCACCATCGGATAGACGTTGGCGTCGGGGTCGATGTGGACGTCGATCACCGACGGGCCGTCGTAGGCGATCGCGGCGTCGATGGTCTCGGCGACGTCGTCGTAGTCGTCGATCCGGAAGCCGCACGCGCCAAAGGCTTCGGCGAGCTTGTCGAACTCGGGCATCCAGCCGTAGTCCGACGCGGAGTGACGGCCGTCGAAGAAGGCGTCCTGCCACTGACGGACCATACCGATGTACTCGTTGTTGAGCACGGCGACGGTGATGTCGAGTTCCTCGCGGACGGCGACCGACAGCCCCTGTAGGGTCATCAGGAACGAGCCGTCGCCGTCGACACAGACGACCTCCTGATCGTCGTCGGCCGCGATCCGCGCGCCGATCGCCGAGGGCAGGCCATAGCCCATCGCGCCGAGCCCGTGACTCGAGACCCACGTCCGGGGCTCGGTGTAGGTCCAGTACTGGCAGGCCCACATCTGGTGTTGGCCGACGCCGGTGGTGACGATCGCGCGGTCGCTCGTGGCCTCGTCTAAGGCCTCGATGACGAACTCCGGTTGGACCGGCTCGTCCTCGGGGGCGTCGTAGGCCATCGAGTAGTCGGATTTCCACTGCTGGCACTGGGCGCGCCACTTCTTGGCTTCCGGCGACTCGTCGACGGCCTCGGACAGCTGCTCGACGACCGTTTCGGCGTCGCCGACCAGCGGGTAGTCCGCGTAGATGTTCTTCGAGATCTCCGCGGGGTCGATGTCGACGTGGACGAGTTCCGCGTCGGGCGCGAAGGTCTCGATCCCACCGGTCAGCCGGTCGTCGAACCGGGTGCCGATGCCGATCAGCGTGTCGCAGTGGGTGATCGCCATGTTTGCGTAGCCGGTGCCGTGCATCCCCGCCATCTCGAGGGACAGCTCGTGATCCTCGGGGAACGCGCCGATACCGGGCATCGTAGTGATGACCGGAATCTCGTGTTCGATGGCGAACTCTCGGCAGGCTTCGCTGGCCTCACCCTTGATGACGCCGCCGCCGAGCAGCAAGGCGGGTCGGTCGGAGTTCTCGATGCGCTCGGCCGCGGCTGCGACGATCTCCTCGTCGGCCCGCTCTTGGACCTCATAGGTGTCGGGCACGTTCGGCGCGTCCGGCTCGCGGTCGGTCTCGCCGTTCGTGATGTCTTTCGGCAGGTCGACCAGCGTCGGCCCAGGTCGACCCTCGCGGGCGAGTGCGAACGCCTCGCTGACGTCACTGCCGACGCGATCCGAGTCGCTCGAGAAGGTATTTTCCTTCGTGACCGGGGTCGTGACGCCGGTGGTGTCGGTCTCCTGGAACGCGTCGTTGCCGACGAACTCCGTCGGGACCTGCCCGGTCAGAGCAAGCAGCGGATCCGAGTCCATGTCGGCATCGGCGATGCCGGTGACCAGATTGGTCGCGCCCGGCCCCGACGTGGCCAGACAGACGCCCGGTTCGCCCGAGACGATGCCGTAGGCGTCGGCCGCGTGGGCCGCGCCCTGCTCGTGGGCCATCGTCACGTGGTAGATGTCCGAGTCATAGAGCGCGTCGTAGACGGGCATGATCGCCCCGCCTTGCACGCCGAAGGCGTACTCGACGCCCGCGTTCTCGAGCGCCCGAACGACGGATTCGGCACCCGTCGTGACGGGGTCGAGCGTGGTCTCGGACTCGCTCGTTGTGTCGGTGGCCGCGTCGGGCGCGGCGCTGTCGGTGATTTGGTCGTCGTCCTGTTCGTCCTCGGCTGGCGAAATCTCTGCTGCGCGTTCGCTCATCGGTTGTCTCCCGCCGTTTGCAGGCGATCGGGTGGTGTACGGTAGTGTGTCATCTGCTGGGGTCGTGATCGCTCGGAGAACGATACCGCGAATTCGGGTCTCACGCTACGAGATACTGAAAATGGGGCTAGAACGCCCCTACAATACGAATCGGAGCGAGCGCGCCGTTGCCGACCGTGCGAACGCGAGCCGACAGTGGAGCGCGGACCGTCATTACTGTCTACGTAGCTCTCTCGAGGGACATAATCGTTACGGGTCACTCGAGCCCGATCGCTCGAACGCGATAGCCGAGGCTCGCGGACGGTGGCAAACGGGGAGGACATCGCTCAGGCGCGCACCTCCTCCTCCTCCTCGTGTCGACGCTCGATATCGGCCTCTTCGGCGAAGCGCTCGAGGTCGTCGACCGTGACGCGGCGCTTTTCAGCCCCGTAGTCTTTGACCCGGCGGGTGACCGCCCGAACCTGCTCGTCGGTGGGATCGAACCCGGATTCGACGAGCCGTTCGCGGACCGAGTGGGTCCCGGTGTGTTTCCCCATGACCAGTCGGCGCTCGGCACCGACCATCTCGGGGGTCATGACGCCGGGTTCGAAGGTATCGGAGTTCTCGATGACGCCGGCGGCGTGGATGCCGCTCTCGTGGGAGAAGGCGTTCGAGCCCACGACGGGCTTGTTGCCCGGCGTGTCCATCCCGCTTTTCTCCTCGACGACGTTCGAGAGTTCGGTGATGCGCGTCGTGTCGATCCCGGTGTCGCACTGGTAGAGCGACTCGACGGCCATCACGTACTCCTCGTAGGCGGCGTTGCCGGCTCGCTCGCCGATCGAGTTGACCGATACCTGCGCCTGTGCCGCACCCGCTTCGATGCCGGCCAGCGCGTTGGCGGTGGCCAGCCCGAAGTCGTCGTGGGTGTGGACGTCGATCCGCGCGTCGGTGTGGGCACAGACCTTCTCGATCATGGCCCGGAACCGGGTCGGCGTGGCGACGCCGCAGGTGTCGGGAATGTTGATCCAGTCGGTACCCGCATCGGAGACCGCTTCGATGACCTCGATCAGGTACTCCTCGTCGGTTCGGGTCGCATCCATCGGCGAGAACATGCAGGTCGCGCCCGCCTCTTTGATGCGTTCGACCGACTCGACTGCTTGCTGTACGACTTCCTCCCGGGTGGCGTGCATCGAATCCTCGATCTGGACGTCGCTGGTGGACACGAACGTGTGCACCATCTCGACGCCGGAATCGAGCGCCGCTTCGATATCCTTGTCGACGACGCGGGCTAACCCGCAGGTCGTCGAACTGGTCGCCGAAGCGATATCACGAACGGCCTCGAACTCTGCGTCGGAGTTGACGGGGAACCCGGCCTCGATGACGTGGGTTCCCATCTCGTCCAAGATGGACGCGATCTGCCGTTTGTCGTCGTAGGAAAACGATGTGCCGGGTGACTGCTCGCCGTCCCGGAGGGTCGTATCGAAGACACGTGCTGACTCTATTTCGTCAGTGGAATCTAACGTGCCCTGGAAGAACTCGACCCCCCTGATTGGTATCAGAGGATGGGCTGTCTTGTGAAGACATTGTATCTGAATCCGAGGTGCGACGATATATATAAAGCTACCGCTGTCGACGACGGTGTACGGTACCCTGTAACATTCATGATCGACCAGGTGTATTAGAAAACCGCAAGACGGCGAGGGCCTATTATTGACTCGTACATCCTAGTACTGTTTAGTCCCATTCGGCCGAGCGCACGGATTCCGAGCAGTGAACGCGAATTCTGCCTCGTTTGCCGCCGATCTGCTCGTTCGAGTGCTGGCGCGCGGTCAGTCATGGACGTTCGGTCGCTCTCTCTTGCCAAACTCCGCCCCGAAATACAAATCGTCCAATTGCGATGGGATCCGGAAACGAGCGGCCAGTTATCGTCGTCGCGACTCGAGAGTCGTGCTCGAGGCTGCAGTATCGACACTGAGACTGTGGTCGAATCGGAAGCCGTCGACCGAGCCCCGAGTCTGTGACATGAACGACGACGCAAGCGCGCGTATGACCATTTTATGTTCCCTCGTGGTAGGAACCAGCGGCATGACGACCGACGAGATCACCGATCTACTGACCGGCGCGTATATCGACGAACTCGAGACCGTGATGAACTACCAGACCAACGCGATCGTCCTCGATGGCATCCACGCCGAGGAGGTCAAGACGAGCTTGGAGGAGGACATTCAGGAGGAACTCGACCACGCCCGGATGCTCGGCGAGCGGCTGAAGCAACTCGACGAGTCCCCGCCGGGATCGGAGTCATTCGAGGCCAACCAGCACAGCCTCCAGCCTCCCGAAGACACGACCGACGTTCAGGCGGTCATCGAGGGGGTCCTCGAGGCCGAGGAAGACGCTATCGAGACCTACCGGTCCCTGATCGAGGCCGCGACGGAGGCGAACGATCCGGTCACGGAGGACGTGGCGGTGACGATCCTCGCCGACGAGGAGGCCCACCGAACGGAGTTCCGCGGGTTCCAGAAGGAGTTCCCGATGGACTGATCCGTCCGACTCGCCGGCGTTGGCGAGACAGGGATACCGTCGCCGCGAAGGGTCGAGAACCGCGAGCGAACGTCGTGAGCGAGCGGGCCGAGGAACCCTCGAAGCCGCGCCGGGGCGCGGCTGAGGGGGTGACGCGGGCTTTTCATCGAAGTTTTGCCGAGGGCGCGCCTCCGGCGCGCCCGCAGCGCAAAAGTTCGGAGGCGAACGTTTTTCTCATCCCGGTTCGACCCACCCGGTATGAGCGATTTCGACCTCGACCTTCGAACCGTCGAGGAGCACATCGACGACGAACTCGAGATCGAGGGCAGTATCGTCCTCGGCGTTCTCGACGGGGAGACAGCGGCCGACGAGTGGCTCGAGGCGATCTCGAAGGGGAACGTCCTGGTTTTGAACGTCGACGGCGACGTCAACGATCTGGCCGCCGGATTCGCACGAGATGTCAAGGAGGCGGGCGGGAACCTCGTCCACTTCCGGGGCTTTCTGCTCGTGACGCCGCCGGGCGTGGACGTGAGCACCGAGCGGCTCTGAGCGTCTTGGAGGCCGGCGACGAACCGGCCTGATTCATTTCTGCTGGCGTCGGAGAAGGTGGTCACTGCGATGTGAACGTCAGAACGTGGTCGTCCGGATCGCGGACGACGATTTGCTCCTCGGTCTCCCGCTCGAGCGAGCCGATCCGGTCTCGGACCGCCGCGAGCGCCGCGCTCGGATCGTCCGTCTCGAACCCGAGATCGACGTGGACGCCGCCGCGGGCGTCGGCGATGCCGAGGTGGGGTTCCCAGAGCTCCAACGCCATCGGCCCGTGCAGTCGCACGCGCTTGCGGTTCTCGCCCGTATCGACGGTCTCGAAACCTAAGTCCTCGTAGAACTCCCGTGCGCGCTCGAGGCTCTCGACCTCGAGGACGACCTCGAAGATCCCGTCGATTCCGGGGCCGGCCACGTCCTGCTGGCCGAGTTCGACGCAGTTGCCGTCGGGATCGTACAGATACAGCGACCGCGCGGGGCCGAACTGTGCCTCCTCGAGATCGTACTCGTCGTCCAGACGGTCCCACGAATCGTCGTACTCGGTCTCGGGAATCGAGAACGCGAAGTGGGTGTGCAGGCCGCCCCGCGGGAGGTCGTCAGGCCGGCGGAGAACGAAATCGGTCTCGCCGGCCGCGAAGACGACCTCGCGCGGGCCGCGCTCGCAGACGGACAGTCCCAGTTCTCCCTCGTAGAACGCTGCCGCCGGCTCGAGGTACTTGGCCTCGAGCGCCAGCCAGGACAGCCCCGTGAACATGGGTCGTGGTACTCGCGACTGGGATAAAGTACCGTCGGCGCTACCGGACGATTCGACGGGTGGACGAACATTCGACTGATGGACGCGAAACGATAGTTACGGCCGTGGACTACCTGCAGCCGCGCCATGAGACTCCCACTTCCGACGAACAGACTCGTCGCGTTCACGCTCGCCGGCGCGGTGCTGACCGGCGTCGTCGCGCTCGCGCTGGCCGCCCCCGGGCTCGGATTCGGCCTCGATTCGCCAGCCGACGACGAGAGCCCGACGGTCGCGAGCGATGCACCGACGCCGAACGAGGACTTCACCCCGGCGGTCGGGACGCAAGGCGGTGAACACGAGGATGATGAGGACGACGAACACGAAGAATATGAGGAATACGAGGAACACGAGGATGAGGAGTACGAAGAACACGAAGAGGAGGGAGACTAGCGATGAGCTTAGGAGACACCCTCGCTGCCGCCCGCACGCGGCTCGGGGACGCCCGACTCGAGTTCGCGTGCTGTGACACCGAGTTTACGGTTCGGGTGACGGGGTTCCGGGCCGACATCGCGGCCGAGCGCGCCCGGGAAACCGCGCTGTCGCTCGCGGCCGACCTCGACGCGTTCGATCCGGAGAGTGTGGTCGCGCGTCTCAACCGGACCGGGCGTGTCGAGAACGAGCACGTCGCCCGGCTGGTTCGACGGGGCCTCGAGTACGGCGAGCGCACCGACGGCGTCTTCGACGTTCGGCAGGGAGCGGTCGAACACGAGCTGAAGGCGTACCTCCGCGGCGACCGGGAGGCGGTCTCGGCGACCTTCGAGACGGGATCGGTGCGCGTCGACGGCGATCGGGTCGTCACCGAGACGGCCCTCGACTTGAACGGGCTCGCGAAGGGCTACATCGTCGACCGCGCGACCGCCGCGGTGTCGGGACCGGGCCGGCGCGGTTTCGTCAGCGGCGGTGGCGACATGTCGCCGCCGACCGGCCCGATCGCCGTCGAGAGCCCCTACGGGGATTCGCGTCCGCTCACGGTCCTCGAGACCGACTGGAACGTCGCCACCTCCGGGGGTTACCGTCGGGAGCGCGACGGCATCGACCACGTCTACGATCCGACGAGCGAGCGACTGGGCGCGCGCCACGAATCGGTTACCGTCGTCGCGAAACGCGACTGCACGGAGGCCGACGCGCTCGCAACGGCGCTCGCCGCACTGCCGCTGGCGGACGCGCTCGAGCGCGCGACGGCGTGGCCGGCCCTCGAGGCGTTCGTGGTTCACGACGGCGTTTTCCGGACGACGGAGGGGTTCGATGCCCACGTCGCGTAGCGGGACGATCACCGTCGTCGCGGTCGTGGTACTCGTGGCTACGGCTCCGGTGCTATGGGGGATCGCCGACGTTCGCGAGGCGCAGGCGGTCGACCGCAAGCAGTCGGAGCTCGCCGATTCGACGGTCCCGACGAGACAGGCACCGAACGATTACGACGGCGACGGGATTCGGGACACCCCGGATCAGTGCCCGACGCGGCCGGAGACCACGAACGGCTTTCGGGACGGCGACGGGTGTCCAGACGTCGTCGAAACGACGGGGGCCTCGTGATGGAGGCCGTCTGGTATCTCGACCGTGGTGCGGCGCTCGTCGCCTATCCCGCGCTGTATCTCGCGGTCCTGACGGGGATCCTCCACACTGCCCGGTCGTTCGGCCCGCTCTACCGACTTGCCCGCAAAATCCACATCGAGGTGTCGGTGTTCGCGATGGTCGTGACGCTCGTTCACGGCGTCCTCGGGGTTCTCGACACGTGGTTCATCGTCTCCGGATCGGTGCCCCAGCCCGCGTACTCGACGACCCATCTGCTCGCCGGCGTCGTGGTCGGAGTCGGCGCGCTTCAGTTGCTCATCGTCGCGGTACTCGGCTTTCTCGACGCACAGCGGTTCGACCGAGAGTGGGGCCCTCGAGCCGTCCACGCGTTCGCCTACGGCGGCTTCGCGTTCGCGACGGTCCACGCCGCCGCCATCGGAACCGACGTCGCGGGGCTGATCTGCCCGGTCTTCGGCCCGGCGATCGCGTTCCTCGCCGTCGTCCTGCTGGTGCGCCTGCTGGGTGCCGGCGGACGGTCGTCGACGCCCGCACCGACGGATCAGTAGCTATCCCAGAGGTCGAACAGCCGGTCGACGACGCGGTCCGTGAAGGTCCGTCGGTGGACGGTGTAGAGATACTGGACGCGCTCCGGATCACGCAACTCGTATTCGACGCTCCGGCCCCGTCGCTCCTTGGTCACGAGATCCGCGTCGGCCAGTTTCGAGAGGTGCCATGACACCGTCGACGGCGATCGATCGAGGCGCTCGCTCAGGTCCGCGGTCGACAGCGCCCCGTCGACGGCGAGGTGGGCGACGATCCGACGGGCGTATTCGCGTCGCAGCGCGTTCATGACGGCACGATCGACCTCGTCGAACTCCTCCGCGGGGTAGTACCGAGTGTACGTTCCGTCGTCCGACTCCTCGAGTAAGCCGTGGTCGTCCAGCCAGCGAAGGTGGTACTGCAGCGTCCCCTGGGCGTACTCGAGGGCCTCGAGGAGGGCCCGAAAGTGGATCCCGGGATTGTCGCGGACGTGCTGGTAGATCGTTCGCCGCGATCGGAGTTCCAGTTCCGGCTCCGAGTCGGGACCAGCATCCACCATGGTCAGTCTCGGGTCAACGCGATGAAGAACGCGAGCAGTCCGACGAGAATGAGCGCCGCCGCGCCGTGTTCGACCAACTCGACGGTCCGAACGGAGAGATACGGCAGGAGGTAGTACTCGAGGAAGACGACGAACCCGTAGATCGCGAACATGAGGTAGCCGACGGCGACGACGGCCATGCGCCGGTCGCGTTCGCGTCGCCACGCCAGCCCGCTGAGCGTCGCCAGCGCCGCGCCGAGAACGAAGATACCGAAACTGATCGTCTGCTCGAGTTGCTGGGCGAGCGTCAGCGTCACGGCCGCCGGGACGAGTTCTGCAACGAGTGCTGCCATTCGATACGACTCGACCGAGGTGTCGGGCAAGAAAAAGGATTATCGTCCAACCGTCGAATCCCGTGCCCGGCGTTCAGTATCGCAGCAGGTGTCGATCGTCCCGTCGACCGGCTCCGGTATGCGACGGGAGTTTATGGGTACTGCGTTCGTACACTGCGGCATGGCTTTTCGCGCCGACGAACGAGCGACGGATGTCCGCGAGATCGACCGCTTCGACGGCGGCGTCGGCTGGATCGCCCACCCCGACGAGCAGATGCAACGCGCCAGCCACGCCCTCGAGATCGACGGTGAGGTCTGGGTGATCGACCCGGTCGATGCCGAGGGGATCGACGATCTCCTGGCCGAGTTCGGCAACGTGGCCGGCGTCGTCGTCGGCCTCGACCGGCACAAGCGCGACGCTGCGGCGATCGCGGACCGCCACGATGTCCCCGTCTACCTCCCCGAGTTCTTCGAGGGCGTCACCGGCGATATCGACGCCGCGGTCGCCCGGTTCGACGACGAACTCTCCGATACTGGGCTCCGGGCCATCACGCTCATCGATAACCGCTTCTGGCAGGAGGTCGCCCTCTACAACCCGGCCGACGGGACGCTCGTCGTCCCCGAATCGGTCGGGACCGTCGATTACTTCCTGGCCGGCGACGAGGAACTCGGCGTCCACCCGGCGCTGCGGCTGAAACCGCCGCGGGCGGCGCTTCGCGGCGTCGCTCCCGAGCGTGTTCTCGTCGGGCACGGACCCGGCGTGATGGACAATGGTTCGCGCGTCCTCGAGACGGCCCTCGCCGGGTCCCGAAAGCGAGCCCCGCGGCTGTACGCGTCGACGGCGTGGGACATGCTTCCCGTGTAACGAACGACGATGGGGACCGACGCAATCCCCGCGGGGCATACATCTAACTACCCCGCACGCGAAGCAGCCCTGTGGTCTACGTAACCCGCGGGCTCGTCGACGTCTTGCTGGATCTCGCCAGCGACGCCGACCCCGACGACGTGACGACCGGCGTCTCGGTCACCCCGGCGAGCGACCTCGAGGGCGCGGACGGACTCCCGCCCGAGACACCGGTCTTCACCGACTTCTTTCTCCCCGACCCCGGTAATCCCGTCAACGCCGTTTTCGGCGTCGATCTCTCGACGCCCGCCCGCCAGACGCAGGGCCGATTCGTCTCCCACCCCGTCGGCGAGCTCGAGGTGACCCGGCGGGACGATCTGGCGCAGGTGATCTTCGTCGCCGTCCCGCCGTGGGGGGTCGACGAGCAGTCGTTCGGCGCGTTCGACCGCAGCGGGACCCGCCAGCCCCTCGAGATCGTCAACGCCTCGCCGCCGGGGCAATCGCTGACGGACTGAGTCGCGCGCGAAACAGATGGGAGGCGATAGCCGGACGAAGAGACGGGTTCGAGCTACTCGAGGTAGCCGAGTCCGCGGAGCTGTTCGGTGATCTCCTCGAATTCGGCTTCGGTGAGTTCGCCTTCCTTCTGGTGTTGGATGACGATGCTGCGAAGCAGGAATCGAACGAGGTCGCTCGTGCTCTGGAAACTCGTTCCCTCGATGGTGTCTTCGACCCGGTCCGCGAGGTCCTTCGGGATCGACACCGTGGTGTACTCGGTCATATCCCATACTCCGTCGCGGGGCCCAAAGGAGTGTCGACGGCGGCGACCCGCGGGGTCGGCCGACCGGCTGCCGCCCGTCTCCACAGCCATTTTTATATCTGGCTCCGTAGCGGGAGATAGATATGGGAGTCCGGCCACCATCGAGCGGAGACGACGAGGAACCCGACAGTATCGAGTTCGGCATCGCCGCCGTCGACGCTCATCTCAGAGATTCGGAGCTGTCGTTCCCGGCGACGAAAGACGATGTCAAGGCCGAGATCGGCCACGAGCGCATTCCCTACGACGTCCACGGGAACGACGTGCCCCTCGGCGAGATGCTCGCCGAAGTCCCGGCGGAGACGTTCGATTCCCGACAGGAGCTGTTGAACGCGCTCCACAAACCGTTCGAGGCGTACCGCCGGAACAACTCGAACGGCGTCGTCGCACAGTTTCGCTCGCTGTTACCGTTCTGAAATCGGGTCGGCGTCGTCGCCCACCGCTCGTCGTTCCGGTAGGAGAGGAGCCGAGGGATTTTGCGGTGCTCGTTACTCGTCGCGCGAGTCTCGAGCGATCCGCTCGAGGCGGCGTCGCTGCTCGCGGTGGAGGGTCACGAGCATGTCCGAGAGGACGCCGAACATGAGCAGTTGCACGCCGAGGAGAACGGCGGCCGCGGAGGCCAGCGCCATGATCTCGTGGCCCTGCTGGTACTGGATCCACTCCCAGAGGACGTAGGTCGCGATGAGACCGCCCGAGAGGATGCCGGTCACGCCGAGGCTCCCGAAGTAAAACAGCGGGTTGTTGGTTTTGGCCAGCGAGTACAGCGCCAACAGGATCGTACCGCCGTCTTTGACCGGGTGGAGGTTGGTTTCCGACTCATCGGGCCGGGCGCTGTAACTGACCGGGACGACCGTCGTCTCGACGCCGTGTTTGACACACTCGACAGCGAGTTCGGTCTCGATCGTAAAGCCGTCCGAGTCGAGCGAAAGCCGTTCGAACGAGTCGACGGTAAACGCCCGGTAGCCCGACAGGATGTCCTCGTAGTTGGCCCCGTGGACGAACCCGAACGCGCGGTTTATCATCCGGTTGCCGAAGCCGTTCAGGGCCCGCATCGCGTCGTCGTCCATGTCGGCAAAGCGGTTGCCGATCACGTGCTCGTACCCCCGTGAGAGCGGCTCGAGCATCTTGTCGGCGTCGGCCGGGTCGTAGGTCCCGTCGCCGTCGAGCATCAACACGTACGGGACGGTGATGTACTCGAGGGCTTCGCGGACGGCTTGGCCCTTCCCGTCGCCGGACTGGACCAAGACTTCGGCACCGTGCTCGCGGGCGATCTCGCGCGTGTCGTCGCTCGAGTCGCCGTCGACGATGACGACGTTCGTGTAGCCCTGCTCGTAGAAGCCCTCGATCACGTCGGCGATCGTGGCCGCCTCGTCGAGCGTCGGGATGAGTATGCACACGTCGTCGGACGAGATGTCGTGGGCGTCCTCGGTCACGGCGACCGTCCCCGCGCCGTCCGAGAGGATACTCGAGCCCGCACGAACCGCGTCATCTTCCATCGGGCACTACTCCCCCACCGAACTGCAAAAGGTTACTGATTGACCAGTGTCGGGCTTTTACGTCGGACGCTGTCGACGCTCTGCCTCGCGTATTCGCAGTCACCACCTCGTCACGAGATCGCCACTGCCGACGTTACCACGTCAGCCCCTCGTAGACCTCGAGGGCGTCTTCGTCGACCTCGATCCGCCGACCGTCGACCACGACCGATCGGGCCATGCCCTCGAACGAAAGGTCGTCGAACTCGGGCCAGTCGGTCGCGACGACGGCACCGTCGGCCCCCTCGAGTGCGCCCTCCGCCGAGTCGGCGTACTCGATCTCGGGATACTCGGGTCGGACGTTCTCGATCGCGACCGGATCGTACGCGACGATGTCCGCGCCGCGGTCCGCGAGGTACTCGATCACGTCTAACGCGCGAGACTTCCGAATGTCGTCGGTGCCGGGTTTGAACGACAGTCCAAGGACCGCGATCCGGGCCCCCTCGAGGTCGACGTGGTCCGCGAGCAGGCCGACGAGCCGCCGCGGCTGCTCGTCGTTGACCGCGACCGCGGCGTCGAGCAGGTCGGGGTCGTACCCCTGCTCGCGAGCGCCGGCTCGCAGGGCGTTGACATCTTTGGGGAAACAGGAACCACCCCAGCCGAGCCCCGAGCGCATGAACCGTTCCGAGATCCGATCGTCGAGCCCGACCGCCTCGAGCACCTCGTAGGCGTCCGCGTCGTACTCCCTGGCGATGTTGCCCAGTTCGTTGACCAGCGAGACTTTCGACGCGAGGAAGGCGTTGTTCGCGTACTTGATGAGTTCGGCCTCGCGGATGTCCGTCTCCACGAGGTCAGTCTCCTCGCGCTCTATGATCGGCGCGTACAATTCGCGCAGCGTCGCGTCGGCCCCGTCGCTCGCCGTTCCGAAGACCACCTTGTCCGGCTCGAGGAAGTCACCGACCGCGGTCCCCATCCGAAGGAACTCGGGGTTCATCGCGATCTCGAGGCCGTCGCCGAGCTGGGTTCCCGATTCGGACTCGAGGATCGGGCCGACGACGTCTTCGGTGGTGCCCGGCAGGACTGTGCTCTTGACGACCACGAGGTGGTCGTCGTCCTTGTCCGCGAGCGCGCGGCCGAGCGACTCCGCGCCGGCCCGCATGATCGCGAGGTCGAGGCTCCCGTCCTCGGATTGGGGCGTGGGCAGACAGAGGAAGGTCACGTCCGTGTCGCGGGCGTCGCCGTACTCGGTCGTCGCGCGGAGGCTCGTGCCGGCGTGTTCGGCGATTCGCTCGGCGAGGCCCGACTCGTGGATCGGGGCCTCGCCGGCGTTTATCGCCTCGACGATGTCCTCGTCGATCTCGATGTTGAGTACGTCGTGGCCGAGGTCGGCGAGGCAGGCGGCGACGGTGGTGCCGACGTAGCCGCTGCCGACGATGGAGACGTTCATAGGGGACGAGACGTACCCGTCTCGTTAGTTCCTTTTGGGTTCGCCGTCGGCTCGCGGGCCCGTGCTCTTCGACCGACCGCACCGGAAGGAGGCTCCGACCCGCTCTCGAGCGGGCGGCTTGGCCGCGAGCGGGACCCGTCGCGAACACGAAAGCTATTCTTGCCGTTCGGACGCCTCTAGAGAGGCATGCAGGAACCCTTCGGCCGACGCGGTCGCCTCGTCGCGGGGGTCGCCCTCCTCGCCGTGCTGGCCGGACTCGTATGCTGGGCCGGCACGATTCCCGGCGACCTCACTGACAGCGACCATCCGACCGAGGTCGACGTAACCCAGAACCGGGAGGCCTACGTCGGCGAGCGCGTCGCCCTCGGCGGACGGGTCGTCGAGACGGATCCCGTCGTTATCGCCACCCGCGCCAGCGGCTCCGGCAGGTTCACCCTCGTGAACGAGAACGACACGCTCCAGAACGGGGACGAGCTGCTCGAGCGGGGCGACAGCGTGACTGCCTTCGGCACGCTCGAGGACGAGTCGACCCTCGCCGTCGAGCGCACGACGGTCGGCGATACGGCCGGGACGGCGTACATGCTTCTCATCTCCTTCGTTGCCGGCCTCTGGGTCGCCGGGCGATTCGCCCGCGACTGGCGGTTCGACCGCGATCGGCTCGCGTTCGTCCGGCGGGACGACCCGCTCTCGCTCTGGGACGTAATTGCGCGCCCTCGCGGGATCGGAAGCGGCGGTGATCGCGGTGCCTGACGTCTTCACGCACGTGCTCGTGGGCTACGTCATCGGAACGGTCCTGTCGATTCGCTACCGCCGGCTGCGGCGAGGGCACGTTACGCTCGCGATGGTCGGCGCGCTCTCGCCCGACTTCGTGAAGATCGACCTCGCGATGCCCGACGAGTTCGTCAGCTACCAGCTTGGCGTTCCGTTCGCGTGGGGGCCGTTGCACACCCTCGGCGGAACGATCGTCGTCGCTCTCCTCGGATCACTCCTGTTCGCCCCCGAGTACCGCCGCGACGCGGTCCTCTTAGTCGCGATCGGTGCGGCGTCACACCACCTCCTCGATCTGGGACTCATGACCCCGACGGGCTACTCCTACGCCGCATTCTGGCCGCTGACCGAGTACCGGCCACCCGCGGGCGGACTCTACATGAGCACCGACTACTGGCCGGCGCTCGTCGCCGGACTCTGTGCGGTTCTCGTCTGGGGATTCAAGCGACGGCTCGATGCGCGACCGGAGGGGAGTTCGGCGTCCCTCGAGTGAGGTTATGCGGTCCCCAAAGAAGAGTGCGGAACGCGCTCGAGCGCCGGTTCAGCAGCGAAAGACTGGCGTCACTCGGTCGGCATCGCGGCTTCGGCGTCCGTCAGCCGCTCCTCGGCGCGATCCTTATCGTCCGGGTAGCCGACATCAATGCGCCACCCGTCCATCCGGATCGCGTCGATAGTCCGCCCGGACTGGATGAGGAGATCGATCGCGTCCGGCAGTTCGTACTCGCCTCGAGCCGACGGCTGGACGAGGTGGCACGCGTGGAAGATCTCCGGCGTGAACGTGTAAAAGCCGGTCATGACGAGATTTGACGGCGGATCGTCGGGTTTCTCCGTCACTTCGACGATCTCCCCGTACTCGTTGGTGTCGAGGACGCCGTACCTCGAGGCCTCCTCGTGGGGGACCTCCTCGACGAGGAACGCGGCGTCGGCCCGTTCCTCCTGCTGGCGGTTGATCACGTCGCCGAGGTTCGCCCGGAAGACGTTGTCCCCGAGCATGAGCATGAAGTCGTCGTCGATGTGCGGTTCCGCCTGCAAAATCGCGTGGGCGAGTCCGAGCTGCTCGCGCTGGTGGGCGTAGGTGATCGGGACGCCCTCGTACTCGTCGCCGTAGCGCTCGATAATCTTCTCTTTCATGTAGCCGACGACGAGGACGAACTCGGTCGCACCGACCTCGATGAGGTTGTCCATAACGTCCTCGATGAGGGGTTGTCCGTCGACCTCGACGAGGACCTTCGGCTTGTCTTCGGTGAGCGGCCGGAGGCGAGTTCCCTTTCCCGCGGCCAGTACGACTGCTTGCATATGCTCACCGATTATACTTGAGTGTTATATGTCTTCGGGACGATTCGTCTGTCCTCAACGGTGACTTATCGTCGGTATCGAACGTATTAGCTTCGAACTAGTGGGAGATCAACGGGGAGATTCTGATCGACCGTCGTCCGGAAACGTGCGGAGATGGCGACGAGGGTGATGAAGTATACCGCCGCGCCGAGGCCAACGAGTATCAACACAACGGCAATGTTACTGGCGATAGCGGATACCGTTTCGAACTGGAGACAAATGTAAATGACCGTGCCCATGATACCCGCAGCGGCCCATTGTCGTCCGATCTCTCCAACGGGAACGGAGAATTCGACCAGCGACGAGAGCGCGATGTAGGCGACCACGAGACTGATGCCGACTGACGAAGCAGTCGCCGCTGCCGCACCTACGACGCCGAAAATCGGGATCAGACTGACGTTTAGAAGGACGTTCGCGCCGATGAACACGGCGTTGACTTTGAAGGAGACGTCAGGTCTGTCGATCGCGTCGAGTGTCATCGTGAACTGTCGCTGGTATCCCTGAATTAACGTTGCGACGATGAGAACTGAGAGGACAGTCGCTCCTCGGGTGAATTCTTCGCCGTATATTCGGAGTAAGCGCTCGCCGAGCAGCGTTCCACCGACGAGACCCGGAATGAGGATCAATCCGCCGTACGTAAGCGCAGCCTCGAATAGTTCCGCGACCGATTCTGAGTCATCGTCTGCCGAGAGCGAACTCATCTCGGGGAACAGTGTTTCACTCAGTGAGCCGCCGAACAGTATCAGAAACACCGCGATATTCCAGGCCGCCGTGTAGATCCCGACGAGCGACGACGACACGAAGAACCCGAGGACAGCGACATCGACCCAGTTGAACGCTCGAGAACGGATTTCGCCGAGCCACGAGTACTCTGCGTAGGAGACGATCCGACGGTAGTGCTCTTCAGTCGGGAGTGAGATCGTGTCAAAATGACGGATCGCTATCCAAAGCCCGAGTACGGAGACGAGTCCATACCCAGCGGTATATCCAATAAAGAGACCAGTGATCTGGAAACCAGCGAGAATAGCTCCGATTTGCACGATGCTTCGCGTTCCGGTCCGAATCGGGTTGAAGATACCGGAGATATGGACGAGATGTTGTCCGGTCAGTATCGAGTTCACAGTCGACTGGACGGCAGTAACGAATAGGAATAGTACCACGATTGCCGCAGCAGGATAGCCGATGTAGTCATTTATCTGTTGGTGGAAGAGCAGGGAGAGAACGGCGACGATCAGGAAGAGGCCGAGGACGATGGTCCCGCCAGCGATCGTGTAAGCTGCCCCGTCGTCACCCTCGCTGACGCGTTTATTGATCGCACTCGGAACACCCATCTTCACTGCGATCCCGAGCCAGGCGACTGTCGAGAGAACGAGATAGTAGATGCCGAGCGTCTCGGAACCGAGAAACCGAGCGATAAATATCGTCGCGACGAACCCTAGCATAGACGCCAAGAATCGGGAAGTAAAGTGAACGATCGATGTCTGGCCCAGTCGCATACGCCTACCGGTGAGCGGGAAGGCAATAAGGGCTTTTTTTCGATACTAACAGCGAAGAGACTCGAGACACAATTCACGCGTCTCTCTCGGTTTCGATTGTTGCTTACGTTTTGTATCTGAGTTCGTGTAATCGCTGCTCTACCTCGGGATCGATATCTCCGTCGGCTTCCGCCACGTTCGACTCGTTCTAAGGTTTCAACAGATGATTCGACGAACTCGCGGTTCGCGGTGCTCTCGCTGCTCGCTGATCGTGTATTGGCGATTCGAACCGAACCTGATCTTCACGACGAATGGTGTCCACAACTGTTCTACTACCCTGTTTATGACAGACTGCATGCTATGACCCAAAGTACGGTTCCCGCTCGCCCTCTGGCAACAGTACTCTGTTGCTGCCTCCTCGAGTCGGTACAAACTCGTAATGGTATGGTCTTCGTCCGGAACGAAGCAACGCCGATATCCGTATTATCGTGGAAATCACAGTCAAACCCAAGGAAACAATATGCAGTCACTCAAACTGACTCTCGGATAATGGATTACACCAACGTTCCCAGAAGAGCGGTTCGAAAGTACCAGAAAGACGGTACTCGAGCACTCTTGAGTGAGGGAACTGCGCTCTTCCTCGAAGATTTATTGTTCAACCAGATTGTTTACAAACGGTATCTCCGACCACGAACGAGAGTTATTGGCCGCGAAGCGTTGTTTGATTGTGATCAGCTCTATACCTTCGAAACGTTCGATGGCAAGATACCGATTAAAGAAGTCTCGCCGGCAGCTCCGAATTCGATGAAGATGGTCGCTCCTGGAGACCGATTCGTCTGTGAAGTACCCGACGTGACTCTTCTCGGTCCGGTCGGACTGGGTGTCACAAATGAAAATAAAATCTTAGCTGAGACTGTCGCATCACCGGCATTTGACACTCGTCAGTCGCAGCCAAGACGAGTGGGTGACGCACTTGCAAAGTCAATGGCAACTAATGGTGTTCGAAGTACAATAGCTGCCGTTCGACCCAAGAACAATGTCACTCCACAGAAGATCATCGAACGTGGTGCTGTCATCGCATCCCCCTGGAACAATTATTATCACTGGACTGTTGAATGTCTGATTAGAATCCGGTTACTTGAAAGATACGCAGCTGCCACTGGCGAGGCGCCACCGATTTTAGTTCCAGAGACGATGACGCCTTGGATGGTTGAATCGCTGGAATTGATGGACTATGCGGGACCAGTCATTAAATGGGATGGTTCAATTATTGGAGTCGAGACATTGATCATGCCGACGTATCCGGATCCCATCCCGTCGGAATGTTTTTGGCTCCGTGATCGAATGCGATCGAACATCGGGAGTCCAGATATCGCAAACGGCAGTGACCGAATTTATATCTCCCGTGAAGACGCCACAGTTCGGGACGTAAGGAATAAAGATCGATTACAGATGACGCTGGATCGATACGGGTTTGACACCTATATTCTGTCCGAATTATCAGTGGAAGAACAAGTAGGACTTTTCGCTACTGCAGACGTTATCGTTGGTCCACATGGCGCTGGGTTGACTAACTGTATTTACGCTGAAGACGTAACAATCGTCGAACTACTCGGTGAACAGAAACGCGGAGCATTTTTCAGACTTTCACAAATTCTAGAACACGAATATATCTCGGTAAACTGCGACCAGGTAGGACTCGATCTCCGCGTAAATTGTAAACAACTTAATGAGGTCCTTGATCAGGTCGTTTCATAGGGTAGTGTTTAGTTTGTAGCCCTGTACTAGATCGGAAGGCTTGGAGCTAGAATTCTGCTGTTGGCGATTTTGCATGATTGGAACAATTTGAGAACGAAGGAGCACGATGTTTTGTCTCACTGAGGACACGTTGAGAAATATTCTGATTTCCACATTTTCCGTAGTGAAATTGGAGTCTTGACCGACGGAGGGTAATCCGGAGACGTTTCTCTCCATTGACGAGAAACACAGTATTGTCATGCTCATGTTTTAGTGAGTTCGTACAGAAGTGATTATAAGATATTTAAATTGGATAATAAATGTATAGGGAACTTTTCTTGTTTCTGGATCAACTACACTGTACAGCCAATAGCGGTGTTCATCGAGTTGCAAGACTGTCTCGTCAAGCGTAACGTAATTCGACTTCTCGTATCTTCTGACTGTAGATCACACTTGTAAACTCTATTGCGGACTGCCTTGTGACTGCATCCGACACCAAACTTCTCGAGTCCTCAAACAATATTTGAAAGTGAGAGGCCAGCAAGATAGAATCGGATACCGAGTTCCATCAGCTGATGTGGTGTTCGCTCTCTCACCACAAAATCGTGCCGCCTCATATTTCACGCTTAACGAAACAGCATCGCTGGTATAGTCAAACCATTTTCCTCACTATGTGCTGATGATGGCGAGGTGGTCGGAGAATGAAACACGAGACTCACCAGACCGAAATTCAGGTATTCAATCCAGTATTTCAAGAATAGTGAACCATTCGTTGTTCCATGGCTAGAGGTTCACTCTGGCGACCCATGGGAAATCACACTTGAGGATCCAACTGGGATAAATTGCGGAAGCGATAAAGAGATACAGGAACGCCTTCGTGAATTAGTTATAAATAGGACATAATAGGTCCTGTAGTCGGCGTGTCGATTCGACATTGAGTATCTTGAGCTTCGGTTCACCGAATTGGAATTAGTTCGGATGCTGGCATCATCGCTGAATTGGGTTGTGTCAATCGGACATAGACGTGGTTCTGGTCCGTCAGTGTACGCTGAGTGGTGTGAGAACTTTTCAGGAACATCTAAGAACGTCCCGTGAAAGGCCAGACATAGTGAAGATCAGTATCATCACGCCCCGATATCCGCCGACGAACGCGGGCGGCGGTGAGATCAGCGTCAAGTTACTCGCTGAGCAGTTACACGAATGGGAAGGGGTAGATCAGGTCGATGTGTTCTCGTTCGACGGTGACCAGACAGAGAGTATCAACGGTGTGCCCGTCAGGCGTCTTAATGATGTTCCCCAGTATCCCTACACCGTTCCGAACGAGATCGCCTATAGGAAACTCAAGGCAGTGGAACCGGACTGCGATGTGTTTCACGCATACAACATGCACCTACATCCCGCCGTCGGGCGACTCTCTGCGACCCTCGAAATCCCCGCAGTCGCGACGCTAAACGCGTATCCACTCATCAACTGGGGAGAGGTAAACGTGAACCCCTCGACTAAGCGGCGATTATACGAACGGACCCTGTTACGCCTCGAACGCCCCCGTCTTCTGAGCCAGATGGCAAATATCGACACCTTCCTGCCGCTCAGCAGTAGCGTCAAGCGCGTCTACCAGAGCCACGGGCTCGAGAGCGCCGACTACGAGGTAATTCCGAACATGCTTGATCCGTCCTTCGAGACCCCCGACAGTGAGAACGAACGAACGGACGAAGTGGAGTTGCTGTATGTCGGTTACCTCCGGGACTCAAAGGGCGTTCGGTATCTGGTCGACGCGATGGAGCACCTCCCGGAACGGTTCGAACTGACGGTCGTCGGTGACGGCCCGAAACGGCCCGATCTCGCGGATCGCGCCGCGGCCGATAGGATCGACTTCACCGGTTCGGTCCCCTACGAGGAGGTCACCCAAGCATATACGGACGCGGACGTGTTCGTCCACCCCGGCGTCTGGCCGGAACCGTTCGGTCGGACGATCCTCGAGGCGATGCAGGCCGGACTCCCAGTCGTCGCGACGAATATCGGTGGCCCCGCAGAAACCGTCCCGCAGTCGGAATTGCTGGCCACCCCCGGTAATCCGGCGAGCCTGAGCGAGAGTATTGAGTATGCTGCCGCGAATCGCGACCGAATTGGTCGAGAGAACCAGCAACTCGTCGAAGAGCAGTACCATCCTGATGTCGTTGTGCCGAAATTTCACGAGGCCTACAAAAATGTCCTCGACGACTGACCCCAGGCGAACGCTCCTCGGCCACCGACGACAGACCCGTGAAGGATATGGTCGCTGATTTATAACGCAGACGTAATGACTGATTTCGGAGCGGTCGATCAACGGCTGGCGGTCGCCCACTGGGGCGAACACGCCAACGGCGGCGGTGACCGTCTCGCCTGGGAACTCGCCCGTGTCTTCGAGGATGCGCCGTTCTACGTCGGTTGGCGTGACGAGTCGATCGAGCCGGCCGATATCGAGGCCGAACAGCTCATCCAAGGGCGGCTGCTGAACCGCGCCCTCGAGCGGGGCGGTCTAGCGCGACAGTTCGCGCATCTCGTGGGCTGGCAGATCGCCGAACCGCTCCGGGAGTACGATGTCCTCGTCACGAGCGGGAACGAACCGTTGTTTTACGTTGCGCCGACCGAGCAGACCTGGGTCGCGTACGTTCATCACACGAACCGCAGACAGTCCGACCAGATCACCGAGGTCGAATCCGGCGGCTTTCCTCGACTCCGGCTGCTCCTATACTACGCCATCCGGGTCCTGTTCGATCACAACACCCACAGACCGGATCGCTACGTCGTCAACTCCGAACTCGTCAAACGCCGTCTCGAGCGGTACTGGGGCGTGCCGAGCGAGAAGATCAGCGTCGTCTATCCGCCCGTCGACACCCACGAGTACGATCCGTCCGATGAAGAGACGGACGAGTACTACGCGACCCTCTCGCGGCTGGACTGGCACAAAGATGTCGATGGGATCGTCAGGGCGTTTAACGAACTCGAGCAGCGACTGCTCGTCGCCGGTGACGGTCCTGAGCGCGAGCGCCTCGAGCGGCTGGCTGACGACAACGTCGAGTTCCTTGGGTACGTCGACGAAGCCGAGAAACGACGATTGTTATCGGGCGCGAAGGCGTTCGTGTTCAACGGCCGCGACGAGGACTTCGGGATCGCGCCTGTCGAGGCGCTGGCCGCGGGGACGCCACTGCTTGGTGTCGAGGAGGGCATGACACAGTTTCAGATAGTTGATGAGAAGAACGGTTATCGTCACACTCGAGCGGGCGAGACCGGACTGTCGCTACCTGAGACGGTCCGGCGATTCGAGACGGACGGAGTCGATTGGACGGCGTCGGAGATCGCTTCCTTCGCCGACCGATTCTCCGTGGACGCGTTCCGCGAAGGCATGCAAGAGGCGGTTGCCACAGCTGTTTCGAGCGCCGATATCACGCCCTCGTGGTACGAAGAGTACGAGTCCCGAGAATGAGTTAGCCGCAGGAGCTTACGTGGCGCTCGGGGCATCGCGCTCGGTGGTCAGTTCCGCTTGGTCCACCTCAAGCAGTCCGTGCAGATATCCGAAACCGACTGCTGCGGTGAAGATGAATATCGTCACGAGTTGTTTGACTTGTGCAGCCGATGGCTCACGAACGATGTCCTTCAGACGCATCGGGACGAAATTAAGCATGAGCTGCCCCAGGTACTCGTTTTTGTCCCCCGATGCTTCAGGCAGCAACAGGTCCATAATCCGTTTCGAGTAGCCCTGCCAAAAGGACCGGAAGACGAGCCACTGGAAGTCACCGCGATAGTCGAACAGTTTGTGGTTAACCACTGCGTCAGTGTTGTAGATAACGCCTTTCCCGTACTTGTTGGCCATCCGGATACAGACCGGGGCCTCGTGGGCCTGGATATGGCGATCGCCTTTGCGACCGGTGTTCTCGTCGTAGCCGCCGACGCTCAGGAACACGTCGCGTCGGAAGGAGATGTTCGAGCCGTACGTGTTCCGTAGTTCTTCCATGTGCTCGCCCATGCCGCGCTCGTCACAGCCGACGAGCCAGTAGAACTCCGCCGGGAAGAAATCGGGCTTCTCAGTTACCCAATCCGGTTTTGCGTGACCTCCGACCGCGATTGCATCCGTTTCGTCGTAGACGCGAGCCAGTTCGGCCACCCACTCGTCCTCGGCGACGGCGTCGTCATCGATAAACGCGACGACGTCTCCGGTCGCGATTTCGGCACCGCGGGTTCGACTGTACGAAATCCCGTGATTCTCGTCATTACAGTGGAGGACGACATCGTCGAGGCCACCGTAGTCCTCTTGAACGCGTTCGAAGACCGGTTCGTTGCCGTCGACGACGATCACGACCTCGAGCGGGTCGTACGTCTGGGCGAGAACGCTCTCGACGCACTCCGAAAAGACGTCGTAGCGATCCATCGCGTAGGTACAGATGACGACGGAGACCTTCATCGGAAACGGGTTTCGGTGAGGCCTGAATAAGCTTTTTCGTTCACACGAGTTCGCTGGCGCGACGGTCACGGAACGCTGAGAGTCACCGAATCGGCCCCGTTCGACGACGGGATATCAAACACTGACGAGTATATAACAAGACTTATTCTTGGCTTGGGTCTGGTGCAAGCTAATGAGTACCGACACAGAACACGTCGAGGACGGGACCGAAACCTCCCTCCTCGAGTCGGTCCGAGACTGGTATCACCTCCCCGTTATCGGGCTCGTGATGCTGTTTATGGTCTGGTTGCGGACCCAGGCCTACGACCAGTTCGTGACCGAGGACGGAACGCCCGCGCTGGCGGGTATCGACTCGTGGTATCAGTGGCGGACGATCAGCTGGACGGCCGAGAACTACCCGCAGACGATGCCCTACGAGGTCTGGACCGGGTTCCCGTCCGGAAATTACGTCGGCCAGTTCGGCACGCTGTTCGACCAGCTCATCGTCACCGCGGCGATGATCGTCGGACTCGGCGATCCGTCGACCGAGACCCTGTACGCGGTTTCGCTGCTCGCGATTCCGGTCATGGCCGCACTCGTGGCGATTCCGGTCTTCTACGCCGGTCGCCGACTCGGCGGCACGCTCGGCGGGATCGTCTCCGTGCTCGTCCTCGCGCTCGCGAAGGGACAGTTCCTCTCGCGGTCGACGGTCGGCCAACTCGACCACCACGTCGGTGAGGTCCTGTTCATGGCCATTGCGGTCCTCTCGATGATGGTCGCGCTCACCGTGGCCGAACGCGAGAAGCCGATCTACGAACTAGTCGTCGACAGGGACTGGGAGACGCTCCGATCGCCGGCCCTCTACAGCGGACTCGCCGGGCTTGCACTCACGCTTTACATCTGGGTCTGGCCGTCGGCCGTCCTGCTGATCGGTATCCTCGGCGTCTTCTTCACCGTTCAACTCTGTCTCGACTACCTGCGAGGTGTCTCGCCGGACCACGTCGCTTTCGTGGGAGCGGTCAGCCTCGGTGTGACCGCGATTCTGACGGTGCTACTGATGGAGCAACCCGGCAATACAGGTTCGACGAGCTTCGGACTCCTCCAGCCGCTTACCGCCCTCCTCGTGGCCGTCGGCTGTGTCTTCATGGCGTGGCTCGCTCGCCAGTGGAACAACCGCGGCCTCGAGCGGCGGTATTATCCCCTTGCGATCGGCGGCCTCATCGGCGCGGTGTTGGTAGTGATGTGGCTCGCCCTCCCCAGTCTGTTCGATACGATCATCGGTAACGCGACGCGGCGTATGTTACCATTTGGCGGGGCAACCACCGACCTCACCATTCAGGAGGCCCAGCCACCGGAGAACTACTTCGATAGCGTCTTCCGAGAGTTCGGGAGCGCGTTCTACACGATGCTCGCCGGACTCGCCTTCCTCACGATCCGGCCGCTACTCGGCCGGAAGCTCCGCGCCGAGCACACGCTCGTCATCGTCTGGTCGCTGTTCCTGATCAGCATGTCGGCGACGCAGGTCCGCTTCTCGTACTATCTCATGCTCGCGGTCGCGGTCGTCAACGCCGCGTTCGTCGCGGAACTCGTCGGGCTTTTCGACCTCGATCTCACGGGGAGCCTCGAGTCGCTCCGATCGGTCGAGACCTATCAGGTCATCGTCGTCGTGCTGGTCGTCCTCCTGCTGTTCGCACCGCTACTGCCGCCGCTGGCGTCGGCGACCGCTTGGGGGAGTACCGAAGGCGCTCAACCGAGCGGCAGCGCGATCATTTGGGAGGGATCGAACGAATGGCTACAGGACAACACGCCCGCGCCGGGGAACTACGGCGATGCGAACAACGCCGGCGAACTCGACTATTACGGGACGTACACTCCCGGGGACGGTGATTACGAGTATCCAGACGGCGCATACGGCGTCATGTCGTGGTGGGACTACGGCCACCTGATAACGACCCAAGGCGAGCGGATCCCACACTCGAATCCGTTCCAGCAGAACGCGCGGTCGTCCTCGGCGTTCCTGACCGCCGAGTCCGAGCAACGGGGAGAACTGATCCTCGATGCGATCGCTGCGGGCGAATCCGTCTCGGAGCAGTCCAACGATGAACTCCGGACGCTCGCCGACGGCAACGAGACCGGCGAGGAGATGCGGTACGTGATGATCGACGACCAGATGGCCGGCGGGAAGTTCGGCGCGATCACGCGGTGGACGGGGCCGAGCTACAACCATTACGTCACCCCCGAAGACTACGAGGCGGGCCAACAGATCTCGCGCGACGAACTCGCCAGCACGTTCAGCGACGTCCCGTACGACGACACGATGCTGTCGTCGCTGTACTTCGATGACGCCACAGGGATGGATCACTATCGCCTCGTTCACGAGAACGACATCCGAACGTCAGCGTACGTCAGTTACGCGATCGTCAATCCCCAGACTGATCAAGTCCTGCTCGACGAGAACGGACAGCCCCAAGTGGGGATCAACCGAGCCTGGAATCAGCAGACGCAGGCCCAACTTCAGCGGGTCCAGCAGTCTTCGCAGTACGACGTCGAAATCTTCGACCAGAAGCAGGCCGCCGGGGTCAAGACCTACGAGCGCGTCGACGGCGCGACGATCACGGGCTCGGTCGATGAGGGAAGCGTGAACGATATCGACAACGCGACGGTCGCGGCCTCGGTCGAACTCGAGACCGGTACCAGTCGAACGTTCAACTACACCCAGCGAACTGACGTGGCCGACGACGGGAGCTACGAGCTGACGGTGCCGTACGCGACGAACGACGAACTCAGCGTCGAGGACGGCTACACGAATAGCAGCGTCGAGGCAACCGGCGACTACAACGTCAGCGTCATCGCGCCCGGCGAACAGGGCTTCCCGGCCGTCCAGTACAGGGGACAGACGGACGTTCCCGAAACGGCGGTCGTGAACGGTGAGACGGTCGACGATGTCTCCCTCGAGGAAGTCGAGTCCGAGGAACCGGCGGGCAACGAGACCGGCGGCAACGAGTCGACCGGCAACGAAAGTGAAACCGCATCCGGCGACTCCGGATCGACCGACGACAGTACGTCAGGCAACGAAACGACCGCGTCGCTTACGCCGGCCGCGGCCGAGCCGACACACTAAGTGCCGACCGCACGGAACTGACTCGTCGCCACTCGAGTCACGCGACCGGTTTGCGGACGGACGAAGTGGGAACCCTTTTGACGGGATCCGGAATACGTCTCGAGGAATGCGGGAGTTTCTCGTCGTCTATCTCAAGGGGTTCTCGATGGGGTCGGCAGACGTGGTCCCCGGCGTCTCGGGAGCGACGATCGCACTGATCCTCGGCATCTACGATCGGTTGATCCGAGCGATCACGGCGATCGATCCATGGGCGTTCCGGTCGGCGGTACGGATCTCCCAGCCGGCCGAACGAGCGGCGTTCCGCGCGGAACTCGAGCGCATCGACGCGACGTTTCTGCTGGCACTCGGATTGGGGATCGGGACGGCGGTCGTCGTCCTGTCGGAGGTGCTCTACACCGCGGTGACCGAGTATCCGGTCCCGACTTACGGCTTCTTTTTCGGGCTGATCGCCGCATCGGCACTCGTGCTCTATGGCGAGATCGACCGCTGGACCGGCCGCCGGGTCGCGGTCTCGGTTGCGGGGGTCGCCCTCGCAGCTGCGGTGACGGGTCTGACACAAGCTGGCGTGTCACACGGACCGGTAATGATCGTGCTGGCGGGTGCCGTGGCCGTCTGTGCGATGATCCTCCCCGGCGTCTCCGGGTCGCTTTTCTTGCTAATACTCGGCCAGTACGCGTACATTACGGGAACGGTAAGCACGTTCGTCGACGGACTGGTCGGCCTGTTCAGGGGCGAGGGACTCGCTCCGGTCCTCGAGTCCGGGACGGTGGTCGCGCTCTTCGCGCTCGGGGCGGTCGTTGGACTGTTTACGATGGCACACGCCGTGCGACGCGCCCTCGAGCGCTATCGAGCGACGACGCTGGCGTTTCTCGTGAGTTTGATGGTCGGCGCGCTTCGGCTGCCGATCGTCGAAGTGACGACGAATCTCGGCGCGGTGCCTGTCAAAGGCCCTGTGGCTGCCATCGTCGCGGGCGCTCTCGGTGCCGCCGTCGTGGTGGTCGTCGATCGATACACAGCGGATATCGAATACTAACCACTCGATCGATTACGGCGAGAACGTGGTGCCGCTCGAGAGTGTCGCGCCAGTCCGCATCGTCGTTCGATTATAAGACATCCTATATGTAACTATTAGATAAATTTATTTCCGGTGGCGACAACCAATGGTGTGTAATGTCCGCATCAGACCGCATGAAGGACTACCTCGCACAGCACCCACGAATGATCGGCGCTCTGTTCACCCTGTTCGTCCTGCTCAGCCAGGCCGGATCGGTTGTGGCAGGCAGTTCGTCCCAAATCGGCCCGTAATCAGGTTGGTAGTTCCGCAAGAAGGCGTCCACGGAGCGAACTAGGCTAACGGTTTGTTCTTCATCTGTCGCGCTCGCTCAATCGAAGATCGGTGAGCCGATGCCATCGTTCCACTGTAGTTCGCTGTCGACTCGAATCGGAACCTCGTTCCACGTAAGATACTCTTGAACGGCGTCTCTATCGACCCTCGAGAACGCCGTTCGCCCGGGACTCAAGTGACGGTCCGCGACCGTCGGAAGCGTCGATTCCGTCGCCGTTCCCAGTTTGAATTCCTTGGTCGAATACGATTGGACGGCGAAATCGAACGGACCGTCGCCGCCATGCTCGAGGTCCACGACCATGGGAGCACCGCCGTCGGACTGTGCGATATCCGCCGAGCCGTCGCCGACGATCAGATATTGGTCCCTGAGCGACGAGTTCGTCCGAGCGATTTCGAGTGCGGCCCGAAGCGGAAACCCCCTGTTGAGCAACCGCGCCATGGTCTCGCCGGCCTCGACGGCGCGGTCGTTGACGACGTCGGTATACGTGCTGACGCCGCCGAACGCGCCGCGTCGGGTGAGCGCCACCCCCTGTTCGTACGAGCGACAGGCATTCAGGAAAAAGACGCCCAGGTCGACCGACGAGAGCGAGCGCACGTCGAGGTCGCCGTCGGGACAGCGGATACCGTCCTCGGTCGCGTGACCGATGTAGTGGAAGAAGTCGTAGCTGCCCTCGGTCAGCAGGTCGGCGAGGCGGTCCGTGGTGACACCGAACTCCGAGTGGATTTCGAACGGCAGGACCTCTCGGTTGCCGTAGACGTTATCGAGCGCGTCGTGTTCGCGTATCATCCGCGCGTCGTTACAGACGAGCAGGATCTCGATCGATTCGTTTCTGGTATCGCGCTCGAGTTGGTTTCGGTACGCCTCGAGGGTCGCTTTCGAGGCCTGCTGGGGGATGTCGTCGCCGAACCAGGCGTGCTCGACGGATTCGTCCGTGATGTCGGGGACGACGAACGACCGGTCGGGCCGCGGCGTCGGCGACGAGTCGCGGGTCCGACTCGCAGAGCGAACCAGCCCCGCCGCGCCGCCGGAGTCGGGGATCGTTTCGGGCGGTTCGCCGCGCACGTCGCGGACGACGCCGAGTTCGTTGACGATAAAGGGCAACAACTCGACGGTATCGGGGTCCGCTGGCACGTGTGCCGTCAGCGGCCACCGGGGCATGTGTGACGCGAGTTGCTCGTAGGGAACGTCGAGATACCGATCGAGCCGTTCCGGAAGGTCGGCCTCGTAGATCTCCGCGAGATCGTAGGGCAGTTCGTCCTCGAGCAGCCGCCGTTCGTGGAGTTCGTAGCGGTAGATTCCCTCCGTCCGCGTCAGACAGTCGAGGAAGAAAAACCGCTTGAGCAGCCTGGCGACCGCGTCTTCGAACGGACGCTCGGTCGCCAGCGAGTGTTCGAACCGGGGTGTCTCGAGGGTCGGATCCGATCCCGGTCGAATCGTCGCTCCGAGGAAGAACCCGAGCGGCGCGGCCTGATAGAGGGCGCTGCGGTCCGGCGGAACGGTGAGGACGACCTCGTCATCGTCGTCCGGTCGGTCGACGGCGTCGGGAATCCGGAGCCGGTCGCCCAGTTCGATCAGCGGTGGATGGCCGCGCAGTGTCGGCCACGTCCGCTCGGGCGATTTCGTCTTCAGCGCCGAGGGAAGCGCCGACACGGCTTCCATCATCGATTCGATGTCGGTGGGCGTCGTGATCGTCGCCGCGGGTCGGTCGTGGGGCGACCGTGCGCCGAGTTCGATGTCGGTGGCCTCCTCGAACGCGATCCGGATCGACGTGAGCCCGATGTCGATGGTGCCGGCGGCGTCGATCCGACAGTACAGTCTGATCGGTCCGCTCAGCCCGACGAACTGGGGTCGCTCCTCGAGCCGGACCGTCTCCCCGGCGTCGAGGCTGGCTTCCGTTTGCCCGTCGCTGTCGTGGACGGTGACCGAATACAACTGGTCGAAGACGAGCGCATCCGTCTCGATCGCACACTTCGTATCGATCGGAAAACAGAATCGATCGGGTTCGAGGACGGCCGGCGAAACCGGCGACGGCGTCCCGATGTGAAGGCGGCGTTGTTCGATCGAGTCGTATACCTCGAGGCCCGTCCCGTCTGCCGTCTCAATGAACTCGATCGTCATGCCCGGTTACACTCCCGTTAGCGGGGACCGACAAAATAGATTGTCCATCCGGGGGCCGGCCCTCGCCCGCTCATAGCGACTGCCCCCTGGTCGGAGTTAGCGACCGAAATGCGATCGTCGGAAACCGCGGCTCGACCGTACTCGGCCGCCGACCGCTGCCGTTCTCGGCGGTCGGCAACGGCACGCGGTCGATGACGCCGCGGTCCGCGAGTTCGTAGAGGAACCGCTTGACCGTGCCGTCGGTCAGCGACGACCGATCGGCGATCGCGGTCGCGATCTCGCGGATCGGTCGGTCGGCTGATTCGATCTCGATGAGTTCCAGTAGCACCTGTTGGCGGGTCTCCGAGAGGGCGAGCGGCCGAGCGACGTGGACGCCGTCGTCCGGAACGGCCGCTCGAGCCGTCTCGAGGTGACGGGGTTCGATCCGCTCGGCGTCGTCCTCGCTCGCGAGCACGGCGGCACCGAACAGGGCCGCGAGCGCGTCGTGGGCGCTCCCGGCCGCCCAGACCGCGAGGTCGCGGATGGCATCGTGATCGAGCGCGCCCGCCGCGAGGCCCGTCGAGGCGCGGTCGGTCACCACGTCGACGAGTTCGTGATCGCGGTAGGGCGGGACGGTGATCGCGGGCCCCTCGTGGCTCTCGGGCTCCCGGTGGCCGACCGCGACGGTGGCGGTGCTATCCGCGACCGGCGCGAGCAGTTCCCGGACCCGCTCGACGCCCAGCGTCTCGGGTTCGTCGTGGTGGTCGATCGCGACGATCGCGCGCCGGTCGGGCCGGGCGAGCCGCTCGCGGATGCGCTCGCGTAGGTCGTCAGTACCGACGCCGCTCTCGGGAACCCGTTCGCTCGAGACCCCCGAGAGCACGGCTCGGTAGAACGCAAACGCGCTCTCGACCTGCCGGCCGTCGACGGTGACGAACCACGTGGCCGGATCGGTGTGTCCGCCCCGCGTCGTCGTGACGATCGCCCGGTTCGAGCCGCCGAACTGGTCGTTCAAGGCGTCGAATAGCGCGGTGACGACGGCCGACGTGCCCGACCCCGACGGACCGACCACCGCGACCGGCGGCGGCAACTCGCCCTCGAAGACCGGCTCGAGCGCGTCGAGTAACTGCTCTAACACGGGGCCGCGACCGACCGGTTCCGGTCGGTGGACGGCCGGGCTGAGTTGGTCGCGGTCGACGACGACGCGCTGGCCCTGTCGTGCCGATCGGCGGCGAGCGATGCGCTCCTGGAGGTCCATTACTGTGCGTTCGCCCCCGTCGCGGTCGACTCCGCCGTCCCGACCAGCGCCGCCTCGAGCACCTCGAGAGTGTGTGTGATCTCGTAGCCAGTGCCGTGTTCCATCTGCATCGAGCAGGTCGGACACTCCGTGAGCCCCGTCTCGGCGTCCGCGTCTTCCATGTGGTCGACCATTTCTTCCCCGATTTTCATGGAGGTTTCGTAATTCTCCGCCTTCCAGCCGTACGTGCCGGAAATCCCGGAACAGGAGTCGCCGACGTCGTGGGCCTCGACGCCGTCGATGGGTGCTAAGACCTCCAGCGTCTGCCCGTCCAAACCCTGATTCCGGGCGTGACACGGCGCGTGGTAGGCGAAGTCGTCGAACTCGTCGCCGACCGAGGTCCCCTCGAGCTCGGCTTCGAGGTCCTCGTGAACCCGGAGGTATTCGACGGCGTCCCACGTGTTCTCGGCGACGTCGTCGGTCCCATCGAAGTCGAACAGTTCGGGGTATTCCTGCCGGAGCGACATCGAACAGGAACTACAGGAGGCGACGATGTCCGCGCCGTCCTCGAGCGCGGCGGCGAGTTCGCGCACGTTCGTCTCGGCCGAGCGGCGCGCGTCCTCGAGCATCCCGTTTGCGAACATCGGGGTCCCCGAGCAGTGCTGGTCGGGGACCATAATCTCGTAGCCGAGGTGCTCGTAGACACGCACGAGCGCCTTCGCGACTTCGGGGGTGTTGTAGTTGGCATAGCAGCCGTGGAAGTAGGCGATGCGCTTGTCCGGGTTCGTCACCTGCGCCCCGCCTCGCTTCGTCCACCACTCGCGGAACGTCTCCGTCGCGAACTCGGGGAGTTCCCGCTCGCTCGTGATCCCGAGGACCTTCTCGCCGAGCCACTGGGTCGCCGAGAGCCCCATCACGAAGTTCGTCGTCCGGGGGAACATCGACCCCAGCGGGGCGAGCCGCCGGTAGTTCGCGAGGATTCGGTTGCGGACGTACTCCCGCGAGAATTTGTCCATCTGCTCCTCGACGTACTCGCCGCGTGCGGTGTTGTGCATCTGTGAGAGCGGCACGTCGGAGGGACAGGCGCTATCACAGCGCATGCAGTTCGAACACTTCATCACCGAGTCGTCGACGTCCTGATCCTCCTGTCGCTTGAGCCGCCACTGCTCTGGCCCCTGGAACTTCGGCCCGGGGAACTCGTCGTCGACCTCGGCGACGGGACAGTTGGTGTCACACGTCGAGCACTTGTAGCAGTCGTCCGCGCCCGGCCGGAGGTCCATCTCCTCGGCCTCCGGAAAGACCTGAATCGGCTCGAAGTCGTCGTCTCCCGATACCCCGCCGTCGGTCGGCCGTTCTGCGTCACTCATCGTATCACCTGAATTGATTGTCCGCCGTGTCCGCCGTCGATCGCATCGCTCGAGCGGATCCGTTCACCCGCCCGTCGTCGTTCGAGTCCGAGACTCGAGTCGCGTGTACTGTCTCTGCTAGTCATTGTCGCTCCTCCGCGGCGCGTTGCCCGGCAACGTAGCCCGTCGCGAGTGAGACCCCGGCACCGGATTTCTCGGCCGCGAAGTCGTAGCCGCCGAGTACCGCGCCCGCCCCGCGCAGGTTCGGGAACTCGAGGCCGTCGTCGGCGTCGAGCGGGCGGAGATCGCGGTCGACCGGCAGGCCGAACTGTGCGTAGGGCTGGTCGCCGAAGACGTCGTCGACGAACCAGTCGTAGCGGTCCGCGGCGTGGGGAACGTGGCAGTCGAAGATCGGTTCGAACACCCGTCCGCGCTCCGATTCGACCCCTTTGCCGACCAGTCCGCCGGTCGCGAGCACGTACTGGTCGGCCCGGTGGGGAATCTCGGTCCCGTTGCGGTCGACGATGACGTGATCGATCGGCGGGGGCGCGTTTCCGTCCGGCCCGTCCGCAGCGGTCTCGTAGTCGACCACCGGAACGCCCGTCGTGACGCGGACGCCCCGCTCTGCGAGCGCGTCGTAGAGCAGGTCCTCGAGTCGCATCCCGGGCAGGCTCGGCGGCCCCATCGGGACCTCGAAGACGTCGACGCCGAGTCGGTCCCCGAGGTCGGCCCTGACCGCGTCGGCGTGGTCGTCGCCGAGGACGGCGGGGAAGCCGACGCGGGGTTCGCCCTCGAGGTGCGGTTCGACGACCGCGGCGAGGGCCTCGCGAGCGGTGGTCTCGCCGCGGTCAGTTCGGACCGTTTCGGGTTGGTCGAGCAGGTGGGCGTACCGCGTGATCTTCGCGTCGTCCCGGACGATGCCGGGGAACCGCACCGTGACGCCGCGGGCCTCGAAGGGCGCGCCGGCGGCCTTGAGGTGGGACGCTGCAAGCGGCGCGTCGAAGTCCGGCAGCGTTTCGAAGCCGACGAGCAGCGCGTCGCGGTCGTCGCTCGCGAGGCCGTCGGCGGTCGAGGCCGGGTATCTCGCGGTCGGCTTGACCGTGCCGCCGTGGGTCGGCACGAGCGCGTTCGCGTCCGTGTGGCCCCCCTCGTAGGCGTCACCGGCGATCTCGTCGAAAAAGGAAAGCGCCTCGCGGACCGCCTCGCCGCCCACCCTCTCGTAGGGGTGGCCGGCCGGCAGGTCCTCGAGCGCCGCGAACGGGTCCGCGAGCGGGCCGTCGCCCGCCGGCGCGTATCCCAGCACGTCGATCAGTCCGCTGGCGTGGCGGAGCGTGCTCTGTTTGGCCGAGACGAGTCGCACCTGCGCGCCCCGGTCCGCGGCGGCCAGCGCGGCGGTCGCGCCGGCGAGGCCGCCGCCGATGACGAGGACATCGTCCTCGATGGCCATTCAGCGAGCCCCCCGGGGGCCGTCGACCCGGTCCCCCTCGGGTCGGCCGCCGTCGAAGGCCGCGAAGTCGACATCCTCACCCGCGCTCGCCGGGTCGCGATCACGGTTCATCGTCGCCGCGTGCAGCGCGTAGTTGAGCATCGCCTGGGAGAGCTGTTCGCCCCACAGGGCGTGGCGCTCGCCCTTCCAGCGCTCCTGAAAGAGTTCGTCCAGCGCCTCGCGGACGGTCTCTTCGTCGTGTGTCGGATGGAGTTCGCTCGCCATGTTCCCACAGCAAAAGCCGCCCTGACAGTTCCCCATCGAGGCCCGCGTGCGGATGCGGACCGCGTTCAGGTCCGACCCGGACTGCGAGACGGCGTCTTGGATCTCCGCCCGAGTCACCCCTTCGCACTGGCAGATCACCGGGTTCGGCTCGTCGGTCTCGAGCACATCGCACGCTCGACTGCCGAGTCGCTGCTTGCTCCGGCGGGCCACCGGCGAGCGCAGGCCGAAGTCGTCCATCCCGGCCTCGAGCCGTTCGATGTTTTCGCTGCCGGGAAGGGGTTCCTCCGCAGTAGCACAGGAGGCGTTCACGCCCAACTGCTCGCAGACGTGATCCGATATCTCCTCGGCCATCGCCCGGTAGGTGGTGAATTTGCCGCCGACGATGCTCGACATCCCCGAGACGCCGTCGCGGTCGGCGTGATCGAGCAGGAAGAAGTCCCGCGTGATGTCGGTCGGGTCCTGCGTGCCGGTTCCCGGCGGCTCGTACAGCGGGCGGACGCCCCAGAACGAGCGGATCGTCCGCGCTTCCGAGAGGATCGGCACCAGTTCCGAGAGCGTGTCGATCATCTGGTCGACTTCCCACCCCGCCTCGGGGTAGTCGTCCGGGTCCGAGACCTCCTCGTCGGTCGTCCCGAGGATGGCCGTCGTCTCGTGGGGGACGACGATATCGGCGTCGCCCTTCGGCCGGCAGCGGTTGATCACGGTATCGACCTGCCGGACGTTCATGATCGTCATCACGCCCTTCGATGGTCGAACCTCGATCTCGAGGTCGGCCATCGCGCCGATCTGACCCGCCCACGCGCCGGTCGCGTTGACGACGTAGTCGGCGGTGATCTCCTCCGTGGTACCGGGGGTGGCGTGCGTGCGCTTGCCCGGCCCCGAGTCGTGGCGCACTTCGACCCCGTAGATGTCGTCGCCATCGCGCAGCAGATCGATCACTTCGGCGTGGGTCTCGACGCGCGCCCCGTGGGTCTCGGCGTCGATCGCGTTCGCTACGCAGAGCCGGAACGGATCGACCGCGCCGTCGGGGACCTCGATCGCTCGTTTGACGTCGTCCGCGAGGTACGGTTCGACCTCGCGGGCTTCCGACCCCGAGAGCACGCGAGCGGGAATCCCGCACTCGCGACAGCCCTCGAGTTTCTCACGGAAGTAGTCGTCCGAGTCCTCGGGGCGCTGGACGAACAGGCCGCCGGTCTCCTCGACGCAGTGGCCGGCGATCTCCCGGAGGATCTCGTTTTCCTCGATACACTCCGTCGCGCTGGCCTGGTCGGAGACGGCGTAGCGGCCGCCGCTGTGGAGCAGGCCGTGCATCCGCCCGGTCGTCCCGTCGGTGAGGTTGCCCCGCTCGACGAGCGTGACGTCGAGGCCGCGCATCGCCAGATCACGGGCGATGCCACACCCGGTCGACCCACCGCCGAGGACGAGGACCGCAGTATCGCGTGCCATTCTGTCACTGACCTCTACGGCCACCCGCACCTTTATTTTATCGACGGGAAGAAAGCGCCCATAACAATCGGTCGCAGTCGGGAATCTCCCTCAGGTATCGCGACTCGAGGGGACTGGTTACCGATCGTTTCTCTCGGGATACTCGTACGTAGCGCGCTTGGAACGCCTGTTATCGTTCTCGAGTTTATGAAACACGTCTTATGGATTCGATAACATTTATAATGATCGTCAAAGTTGTTTACCAGTATCACGGTGTCATCGGTAAAGATGGCGCGTGGACGTCTGGGTGACCACCAATGACAGCCAATACCTACGTCGGTGCGGTAGACCAGGGAACGACCGGCACCCGCTTCATCGTGTTCGATCACGAGGGGCAGGTCGTCGCGAACGCTTACGAGAAGCACGAACAGATCTACCCGGAACCCGGGTGGGTCGAGCACGACCCGATGGAGATCTGGGAGAACACGAAAGACGTCATCCGACAGGCGCTCGGGCAGGCGGGGATCAGCCCCGACCAACTCGAGGCCATCGGCGTGACCAACCAGCGGGAGACGACGCTCCTGTGGGACGCCGACTCCGGCCGGCCGGTCCACAACGCCATCGTCTGGCAGGACCGGCGGACCACCGACCGTGTCGAACAACTCGAGGAAGACAATCTCGTCGAGACGATTCGCGACAAGACCGGGCTCGAGGCCGATGCCTACTTCTCGGCGACGAAAGCCGAGTGGCTGCTCGACAACGCCGATCCGATCAAACTCGAGCGCTCCCGGCCCGAGGACATCCACGACCGCGCGGCAAAAGGCGAGGTGCTGTTCGGCACCATCGACTCATGGCTGATCTACAACCTCACGGGCGAGCACATCACCGAGGTCACGAACGCCTCGCGGACGATGCTCTACAACATCCACGACCTCGCATGGGACGACGACCTCCTCGCGGAGTTCGACATCCCCGAAGCGATGCTCCCCGAGGTCCGTCCCTCGAGCGACGACGAGACCTACGGGACGACCGATCCGGACGGCTTCCTCGAGGCCGAGGTGCCCGTTGCAGGCGCGCTGGGCGACCAGCAAGCCGCCCTGTTCGGCCAGACCTGCTTCGACGCCGGCGACGCGAAGAACACCTACGGGACCGGCTCCTTTTTCCTGATGAACACCGGCAGCGAGGCCGTCGAGTCCGATCACGGCCTCCTGACGACCATCGGCTTCCAGCGCTCGGGCGAGGAGGTTCAGTACGCGCTGGAGGGCTCGATCTTCATCACCGGCGCGGCGATCGAGTGGCTCGAGGACATGTCGCTGATCGACAACCCCGCCCAGACGGCGGAACTGGCCCGCAGCGTCGACTCGACTGACGGCGTCTACGTCGTCCCGGCCTTTACCGGGCTCGGCGCGCCCCACTGGGACCAGCGCGCCCGCGGCACCATCGTCGGGATGACCCGCGGCACGCGGAAGGAACACGTCGTCCGCGCGACCCTCGAGTCGATCGCCTACCAGACTCGGGACGTGGCGGAGGCGATGGAGGCCGATTCCGGCATCGAGATGCGCTCGCTGAAAGTCGACGGCGGCGCGGTCAAGAACAACTTCCTCTGTCAGCTCCAGTCGGACATCATCGGCTCGGAGATCGTCCGCCCGGTCGTCGACGAGACGACGGCGCTGGGGTCGGCCTACGCAGCCGGCCTCGCCGTCGGGTACTGGAGCGACCCCGACGAGTTGCGGAGCAACTGGCAGGTCGACGCGGAGTTCGAGCCGAAGATGGCCCCCGAGACGGCGGACAAGCGCTACGACCGCTGGAGCGAGGCGGTCGAACGATCGCGCGACTGGGCGCGGGACGGTGAGGAGTGACCCATGTACGGAACGCTCCTACAGGTTCCCGTCATCGGGATGGAGTTCGAAGCGTTCGCCGTGCTGTTGATCGCCGCCCTCGCCGGCGGCGCGTTCGGCGCAGCGCTCGGTGCGCTCCCGTCGTTCGTCTTCACCGGCTTCGTCGTCTTCCTCGGTGAAGGTCTGGGCGTCCTCGAGGGGGATCTCGCGACCGACATCACCGGCGTGATCGGCTTCGGCGCGGTCACCGGCCCACACATCGCCTTCGCCGGCGGCGTCGCCGCGACGGCCTATGCCGGGCGAAAGTACCCGGAGATGGCTCCCGACGGCTCGACCTACCACTTCGGGAAGGAGATCGCGTACGCGTTCGGGACGAAACCCGACATCCTCGCGGTCGGCGCGGTTTTCGGGGCGCTGGGAATGCTCATTACTCAGGTGATGACCGGGCTCGGTTTCCCGACGGATAACATCGCGCTGTCGGTCGTCGCAACAGCCTTCCTCGCGCGGATCGCGTTCGGCTACCCGCTCGTCGGCAAGGTCGGCGGCTCGAGCGTGCTCGACATGTCGCCGTTCGAGCGCGGCGAGAAACGCATAGCCGCCGACGGCGGCACCGAGACCGGGCGACTGGCGACCGAGCCGTGGCTGCCACACCAGTACGAGTGGAGCGGCGTGACCGCTATCGGCATCGTGGGGGGCCTCCTCGGCGGCTTCATCTGGCTCGAGACGGGGAGTATCTTCATGGGCTACGCGATCTCCGCGATGAGCCTCCTCTTTCTCAACCTCGGCGTCGAGAAGATCCCGGTCACTCACCACATCACGCTGCTTGGATCGACCGGCGCGGTGATCGCGGCGTCGGCCGTCAGCAGCGACCCGATCGTACTGCTCGTCGCCGGCGCGTTCGGCGCGATCAGCGCCCTCATCGGCGAACTGTCCCAGCGGGTGTTCTACTCGCACTCCGGGACTCACGTCGACCCGCCCGCGATGGCCATCGCGGCGTTCATGCTCGTCATCGGGGTCCTGTATCTGGCTGGGCTCTTGCCCAACCCGGGCTACCTCGGACTCTGAACGGTTCGACGCCGACTGCGGTCGTCTCTTCGCTCTCCCGTTGGCGATTCGGTTTCCGACAGTCTCGAGCGTGGTGTGCGTGACGATCGTCGCCTCGAGTGGGGACGGGGGACCCACACGACGGTCGGTGCCGGTGTGAATTTATCAGTATGCGATCTCAAGTTGCGTTCATGGAACGGTTTGAGAACACCAGACAGCCCGATTGGGACTGGTGGGGGAAACTGTGGCCCGCACCGGGAGAAACGCTCCGCGAACTCGGCCTCGAATCCGGAGATACGGTCGCCGAAATCGGGAGCGGGAACGGCTATTTCGCGCTCCCGGCCGCTCGAATCACCGCGCCTGCGTCGGTCTACGCGTTGGACATTGACGAGTCGCTATTGGAGGCATTATCGCATCTCGCCGACCAGCAAGCCATCGAGAATCTCACTACGGTCACGGGCGATGCTCGAGAGCTAGCGCGGCACCTTCCGGAACCCGTCGATGTCGTTCTGATAGCGAACACCTTCCACGGCATCGATGAGCCCGCAACGGTCGTGCAACAGACGTTCGACTCGCTTCGCCCCGGGGGACGATTCATCGTCATCAACTGGAAGGACCGCCCGCGGGAGTCGACCCGAATCGCCGGTGAGCCGCGGGGCCCGCCAACTGAGTTGAGAACGGCTCCCGAAGCGACCGAACGGACGGTTCTCGACGCGGCGGGGTTCACGCTCGAAGACACGATCGAGCTCCCGCCGTATCACTACGCGCTCGTGTTCGAACGATAAGCGTCCGCAGTGAACGCACGTTCCGCGGGGAGGCGGTTCGAGAAAGCGACGTTCGAGGGGGCGACGGCGTCGACTTTCGACGGAGTGAGAAAGGGTATCACCGGCTGCGCTGTCAGTCTCGAGCGTCTCCGAACCGACTATTTTAGGGCACACAGCCCTCGAGTGACGGCTATGACCGCCGATCCGCCGCTCGTCCTCGACATCGACGGCACGCTGACCCGGCCCGAAGGCTGGGGCATCGATCCCCGCGTCTTCGACCCGCTGCGCGAGTGGGACGCCCCAGTCGTGATCGCGACCGGGAAGGCGTTCCCCTACCCCGTCGCTCTCTGTCACTTCGTCGGCATCCCCGAACTCGTCGTCGCCGAGAACGGCGGCGTCGTCTACACCGGTGACGACGTCTTCTTCACCGCCGACCGCGAGGCCGCCCGCGCCGTCGCCGAAGCGTACGAGGCCGCCGGCTACGACCTCGGCTGGGGCCGGGAGGACACCGTCAACCGCTGGCGGGAAACCGAAATCGCGGTCAACTTGGAGCAACCCCTCGAGCCGCTGCGCGAAATCGCCGCCGACCACGGCCTCGAGGTGATCGACACCGGCTACGCCTACCACGTCAAGGACACCGACCCGACCAAGGGCGAGGGACTCGAGACGATCGCCGATCACGTCGGGATCGACCTCGCGGACTGCGTCGCCGTCGGCGACTCGATCAACGACGTGTCGACGTTCGAGGCCGTCGGACGGAGTTTCGCCGTCGCGAACGCCGACGAGCGGGCGACGGCGGCCGCCGACGAGGTGCTCGAGGAGGTCCACGCGGACGGCACGCTCGCCGTGCTCGAGCGGGTTCGCGGGACGTAATCGAAGCGGCCAGAGACGGGTACTCGGCCGCGAAAATACGACCGCGATCGTTATTCGCCGCTCTCGAGGGTGTCCTCAAGCCACTGCTCCGGGACGATTCGGAGCTGGTCGTCCGCCTGCAGGGCGTCGGTCGTGAGGACGGAGAGGTCGGTTCCGGAGGCGACGGCCAGCCCGCCGCCGGCGACCGTGTCCCAGTGGTTCAAGACGGGATCGGGAATTGTCAGCAGCCGGTTGCCGTCGACCTCGGAACTGGCGACGTATCTGATCCCGTCGCCGTCCTGAATCGGATCGAACTGCCCCGAGACGATGACGGCGTCGTCGGCCTCGCGGATCCCCCAGAAGACCTCGGACCGCAGCGACAGGATGGTCCGATCGAACGCCGCCTGCGGGATCGGCACCTCGCTGCTGTGCTCGTCGAACGCCGCCGCGCCGAGCCGTTCGTAGGGCTCGCGGGCGGCGGGCTCGGACGCGTCGGGTTCGTCCGCGGCGGGCGACTCGCTCAAGGCGTCGGCAAGTCGCTCCCCGTCGATTCCGGGTTCCGCGATGTCAGTCTGGTCGACGTTCGCCGCGTCGACGCCGCCGTCGCGATCGGGGCTCGAGTCCGCGGGCTCCGCGTCCTCGATGTCGATCCCTGTGCCGGTGTCGACGACCTCGCTGGCTGCATCGCCGCCGTAGTGCTCGCCACCGGCGTCTTCCGTCTCGAGGTCCCCGATATCGGGCGTCGTGTCGACCACGTCGGTCGCGTCGATGTCGCGGTCGCCGGCGGCCCGCCGTTGGTCGAGCGCGATCGCGACGAGGAGTCCGCCTGCACCCAGCCGCAGGTAGCCGGTATCGCGGTCGCCGTGTCGCAGCGCGCGGACGCCGCCGAGGAGGCTCGCGAGCCCAGCGACACCCGCCGGAACGCCAGAGCCGACGCCGCGCCGAACGGCCCCCAGCGCCCCGGCGAGGGGTCCGTCGTCGATCTTCGGGATGCGTCGCTCGGCCGCGGAACTGTCGCCGGTCTCGGTGGTGGTATCTCGCTGGCTCATACTCGTCGTGGTCGACGTCGCGTCGCGTGGCTCAACTCTCGGCGCTCGAGCCGTCACCGCCAGTGCTGTCGCCGAACTCGTCGGATTCCTCCTCGGCCGACGACTGGACGTCGTCCATGTCGAGGGGTGAACTGACTTCGTCCTCGTTGATCGCTCGGTCGAGCGTCTCCGTGCTCGTCACTGCACCGAGCCCTTTCTCTTCGACCGCGGATTGGATTTCGCCCGCGTCGATGGCCGAGTCGACGTTCCCGTCGTTTGTCGACGACTTCAGGGCTCGGCGAATGATCAGGTAGCCCGCCAGCGCAGCGCCGCCGGAGGCGACGGCACCCGGAATCCCGTAGCGTTTGTAGCCGAACATGACCGCTTTCTTGCCGATCGTGTACGTGCCAATCATGCCCGAGACTTGGGTCGGAACGGGGAAGAGGGCGAGGCTTTCGTACGGAAGCGGGATCGAGCCATGGTGAGCGCAACGACGGCGAACGGCCTTGAGAGGCGATTTCGTCTCGGCTTGTCCCATACCGAGAGCGGCTCGCCGCAGCGGGTCTCAGAACGCTTTTCCCCTCGTTGTGGTAAGATGCGGTATGGTTTCGCTGCAGACGGTCGCCGTCGCCGTCATCGGATTCGCGATCGTCCTCGGCTCCGCCGTCGCCGTCTACCGGGACGCGACCCGCCTCGAGTTCTCGCGGCCGGCGCTGTGGGCGGGGTTCGTGTTCGCTACCTGCGGGACCGGGCTGGTGATGTATCTCGGACCACCGAGCGTTCCGATTCCCGGCCTGCTCGTGATCGTCATCGCGGGTCCGGCGCTGTACCTGTTCGAGCGCGACGACGCGAAACACGGCGACGAACCCGCCGACCCGCGCGTGCTGCCGGACCAGTCGGCCGGCGATTCCTCGAGCGAGCGCCGCGACGACGAGTAGTCGACCGGGTGAAGAGACCGGCGGCGGGCCGGAAACGCGCCGGCCGGTCCACACACCACACGCCTTTTGACCGGGCCGGTCCAACGACGGGCAAATGAGCGATTCCGCAAATCCCGGGGCCGACGGCGCGAGCGCCGACGCGGGCGACGACGCCGAAAGCGACGGCGGCGGGCCGGCACAGGTCTCGAGCCCGGACTACCACAGCGAGAACCACACGGCCGCCCAGACCTGCGGCTGGACGGCAAACGCCATGCGCGGCGAGGGGAAGTGCTACAAGAACATCTTCTACGGCATCGAGTCCCACCGCTGCATCCAGATGACGCCGGTCGTCCGGTGTAACGAGCGCTGTGTCTTCTGCTGGCGCGACCATCAGGGCCACTCCTACGAGATGGACGACGTCCAGTGGGACGATCCCGAAGCGGTGGTCGACGCCTCGATCAAACTACAGAAGAAGCTGCTCTCGGGCTTCGGCGGCAACGAGGAGGTCCCCCGCGAGGTCTTCGAGCAGGCGATGGAGCCCCGCCACGTCGCCATCTCGCTGGACGGCGAGCCGACGCTGTATCCCTATCTGCCCGAACTCATCGAGGCCTTCCACGATCGGGACATTACCACCTTCCTCGTCTCGAACGGCACCCGGCCGGAGATGCTCCGGGACTGTGACCCGACCCAGCTCTACGTCAGCGTCGACGCCCCCGAGCGCCACACCTTCGATCAGGTCGTCGGCGCGATGGAAGACGACGCCTGGGAGAAGCTCCTCGAGACGATGGACGTCCTCGCGGAAAAGGACGAGACCCGAACCGTCCTCCGGACGACGCTCGTCAAAGGCGAGAACATGCGGAATCCCGACTGGTACGCCGGCTTCTACCAGCAGGCCGATCCCGACTACATCGAGCTGAAGGCGTACATGCACGTCGGCCACTCGCAGGGTCGTCTCGACCGCTCGGCGATGCCGGACCACGAGGAAGTCGTCGAGTTCGCCGAGGACGTCGGCGAGTACATGCCCGGGTTCGACGAAGTCATGGGCGTCCCTGCCTCTCGCGTCGCACTCCTCTCGAAGACGAAAGACACGTGGGTCCCGAAACTGCAGAAAGGCAGCGAGTTCTGGGAACGGGACCCCGTCACCGGCGACTAATCGCACGGACCCGGCCGGCACGGCGCGGGACTCCTCGAGTCGACGGGCGATCGACCCCTGGACGGCGAGAACACTTACATGCTGTACCGAAGAACGTCTGCCAGTGACGCTTCGATCGTTCATCGACGACGTCGGTTCGGTTTCCCGGACGATCGCCGTCGTCGGCGACGACGCGACGAGCCCGCTCGAGGAGCTACTCGCCGAGACGTTCGCAAACCAGTCCGTCGCCATCGAATCGAGCGCGGAGCACCCGTTCGATTCCGATATCGATCCGGAGATCGCCGACGCGCTCGAGCGGGACGGCGATACGGCGGTTCTGCTCGAGGAAGGGGCCCCGGTCGCGGCCTCCCCGATGAGCGAACTGTACGATTCCCTTCTCGCGATCAACTCCGATCTGTTCGTCACCGGCGCGCGCGGCGTCGGCGACATCGACCTGCCGGCCGTGCTCGCGGCCCTCGACGAGACGCGGTTGCGGCTCCAGGGGTATCCCCGCTCGCACAAGGAGAAGCTGCTCTTGATCCTCATCTCCCGATATATCGAACAACACGCCTGGGTGGCCGGCAGCGGAACGCTCCGCTCCGGCTTCCAGCAACTCGAGCGCATCGACGACGAAATCGGCACGCGAGACGTCTACGCCGAACTCGCGGCGACCGACGTCGATGTCCACGTCTACGGACTCGAGAGCGACGCGGCGGTGGCGGTCGACCTCGACGTAACGAGACACACCGGAACGGGGGCCGAGTACCGGGACGGCTGGTTCGTCGTCTACGAACCCGACGAGGCCGCGGCGCTCGAGACCGACCGCGCGCCCGACTCCGTCGCGCTGGTCTGTCTCGAGATCGAACCGGGGCTCTGGGACGGCTTCTGGACGTACGATCCCGACCGCGTCGCTGCGATCGGTGCGTACGTCGGACGAGAACTCTAGAACTCGAGTCGCGAACTGCTGACGACGCCTTTGATCGTGACGCGGAGCTTTCTGCTGATGGCTGCCAGCGTGACGCCGTAGATCGCCGCGCCCAGTGCGACGACCGCGAGGAGCTGGTACCAGTGATCGACGGGGGCGGCGTGCTCGACGGGGACGATCACGGCGAACATCACCAGCCCGGCCGCGACTTGTTCCCCGAGCGTCCGCGGGAACAGGACGACCGACGAGAGCTCGCGTTTGATAACGATCGCGGAGAGGGCGTAGCGCAGCGTTTCCGCGACGGCCGTCGCGACGACGACGCCGATCGCACCGTAGGCGAGTGTCAGTGCGACGCCGAGGACGACGTTGAGCGTGAGCGTCACGGCCGAGATTCGGGTGTTGATGTCCGGGCGATCGATCCCGTAGAGCACGCTCGTGAGGACGCCGGCTTGGGTCTTCGCGACCTGATAGACCGCGAGCCCGACGAGCAGCGCCGCGGCCGCGGCGTACTCGTCCCCGAACAGCGTCACGACGAGCAGTTCCGGCATCGCGACGGCACCGAAGAACATCGGAATAGCGATGATGCTCGTAAACGAGAGGGTGTTCGAGATGTCGGTCCCGAGCGATTCGCCCTCGCTGTGGCGGTGGCTCACCCGGGCCATCAGCCCGCTCGAGGCGGCCATCGTCACGAACGTCGCGGGCACCGTGAGCTTGAGCGCGACCTCGTAGTGGCCGGCGGCCGCGGGTGCGAGCAGATAGCCGAGCAGGATGATATCGAACCGATCGTAGGCCTGTCCGAGAAACGAGTTCGGAATGCTGTACTTGGCGTACGACCAGAGGTTCGCGACGGTCTCCCGGGTCGGCGCGACCGGTCGCGTCCGGACGAAATACCAGAGGACCGGGACCGTCAGGAACGTCGCGACGGCGAGTCCGTAGGCCATGCCCGCAGCGCCGAACCCGACCAGAATCAGGCCCAACTGGAGCGGGAAGGTGAGCAGCGACCGGAGCGTATCGGTCCACATCGAGGCTCCGACACGGCCGCGCGCTTGGACGATCAGGTCCAGCGGCTCGAAGAGCGTGACCGCGAACAGCAAGAGGACGAACAGGATCGGTGCCTCGGGGAGCCCCGTATAGGAGACGAGCCAACTCGAGATGACGGCGGCGACTGCAACGGCCAGCGCCATCCAGACGAGCGTGAACAGCCCCTGACTGCCGATCAGCTCCCCCGAGGGAGCGTCGGCCTCCGAATACCGCTTTTTCACCGCCGTTCCCCACCCGTTGACCGCCCGGTCGGCGATCTTCACCAGCGAAAAGAGGAGGTAGTAGCCGCCGAACCCGGTCGGCCCGAGCACCCGCGCGAAGACGATCGTGCCGAGGAAGCCGATCGCGGCCATCGTGAACTTCGCGGCCGTCGCCTTGACCGTCTCGCCGCCGAGGCTGACGGACGTTGCGTCACTCATGCGTTCGTCTCGAGATCTCCGTCACAGATACCCCAGCTCCTCGAGCTGGGATTCCAGCCCGTCCATGTCCGCCTCGGAGAGCCCGTCGCGGCGCTCGAGGTCGTCGACCAGTCGATCGAGTTCCGACTCGAGGGCGGCCGGGTCGCAGTCGCCGATCAGCTCGGTCCCGGACAGCCCCTCGAAGTAGTAACAGTCGCCCGTCGCGACGCCGTGGCGTTCGCGGTCGACGGGGCCGATATCGTAGCCGTCCTCCTCGAGTGCGAGCGCGCGCCGCTTCGAGATCCCGTGGAACTCGAGCAGCGCGCTCGAGCGCGGCTCGGCGTCAGTGGGCTCGCTCGAGCACAGCGGGCGGACCGACTCGCCGCGGCGGTGGCCCGACTCGATGCCCGCGAGGTCGAGCACCGTCGCGTAGACGTCCAGCAGGTTCACGAGGGCGTCCCGCGTCGGGCGCTCCGCGCCGTCCGCGTTGGGGGTTTGGTCGTCGGCGTTCGATCCGGGCGCGGAGACGACGAGCGGAACCTTCGTCACCGGCGGGTGGAGGCCGCCGCCGTGTTGCCACGCGCCGTACTCGCCGAGCGCCTCGCCGTGGTCGGCGAGGGTTACGACGTAGTCGAACGAGGCGGCGAGTTCCTCGTAGATGTCGCGGTAGATGTCCGACAGGTACCGCACGGCGTCGTCGTAGGCGGTCCTGATGCGCTCCGGATCGGCCGAGGGCTCTCCGAGCGTGGCTTTCACGCTGTCGAAGTGCGGCGAGTCCTCGTCCGGATGGGTTCGATACTCGTCGGGCGGGTCGTACGGCAGGTGTGCCTCCATCAGGTTCGCGAAGAGAAACTCGCTGTTGTCGGTCCACGACTGGTCTCGAACGTACTCGAGAAACTCCGCCGCGCCGTCGTCGGGGTGGCGTCTCTCAACACCCATGTCCCGGAGCTTCATCAGGGCCCCCTGCTTTAGCGACTGTGTCGTATCGCAGTCGTCGTCGATACACTGCCAGAGCGCCCGGAGGTACCGTTCGGGACCGTCGGCTCGGTGTTCGGCGATGAACTCGTCCCAGTCGAAGACGTCCTCGCCGAGACCGCTGAGTCGCCAGCCGCCGTCGAAGTCGTCGAACCCGTGATGCCAGCCCAACTGCTCCGAGATGTTGACGTTACAGCTGAACGCCCGCGTCCGGTAGCCGCGGTCCTGAAGGCGCTCGGGAAGGCGGGTCGTCTCCCGGTCGAAATCCTGGGACTTGATCGTCACGCCGGCTTCACTCGCGTACCGGCCGGTGAACAGCGAGGCGTGGGCCGGGGCCGTCCAGTGGCTCGTGCTCCACGCGTTCGCGAACTGCACGCCCGGCAGCCAGTCGAAGTGCTCGTCGAAGGAATCCGCCCGCAGGGTATCGAGCACCACGAGGGCGATAGATGGCTCGTCTCCCATGGTCGCGGTTCCGCTCACCCTACCACCCCGCTGATAAAGAAGCTGCCCCCGGCAGTAGAAGCAAACATGGTCACGGTCACGCTCACAGGACCGTCGTGACCCCTTCCTCGAGGGCCTCGACCTGCGCGTCTTTCTCGCGCTCGAGTTCGTCCATATCGAACCGGACTGGTTCGCTCGTGACGTCGCCGTCGATCGGGACCCGATCGAAGAGGTTCGCCCGCGGCGTGTCGAAGGAGAACTGCGCCCGATTGCCGTAGGTCAGGGCGGGCAGACAGGCGTGGATCCGGTCCGAACGCACCACGTCCGCGTTGGCGTAGAGGAAGAGGTAGTCGGTCACGAGATCGGAGACAAAGACGTTCTCGTCCTCGAACAGCGGCCGCTCGAGGCCGAGCAGTTCCCGCGCTCGCTCGCCGACCGGGAAGTGGTACGGTTCGTCGAAGGGCGCGTGATCGGGTCGAATGATCGTCGACGCCGACGCGCCGTCGATGTCGGGCTCTTCCCCCTTGTCGAACGTGTGGACATCGAACTCCCGGTTCGCCTCGGGTGGCTGGTGAGCGTCGCCCAGGAACAGCGAACAGTCGATGCCGTCGTACAGGTACTCGACGAGGTCGCCGTACTCCTCGTAGGCGGTCCGGTCCCGCGTGAGTAGGACCTCGATATCGAGCGCGTCGAAGACGGCCTCGACGTATTTCCGCTCGTCCGCGTCGTACGTTTCACCGCCGCCGCCGACGACGACGATCGGCGTCCCGCGCTCCCTGAGCTGCCGGAGCGTATCGTAGTACTTCCGGAACGTCGGCCGGGAGAGCACACAGCCCGGGAGAACGGCCAGATCGGCGTCGATCAGCTCGCTGACGTTCACCGTGTTCCGCCGAATCGAATGGGTCGGCGACTCGTAGTCCGCCCCGCGGCCCGCCATCCGTTCGAACTTGCGGGTGCCTCGCCACAGCGCCGCGGTATCCGACGCGTGGTTCGGATAGCCACCCGTCTCGACGATCTCCGCGTCGGGAAACGCCCGCTCGAGCATCGCCTTTGCCCCGTAGTCGATGAAGCCGTTCCCGATGTTCGTCGTCCACGTCCGCAAAAGCAGGATTCGCATTGCGCTCGTCTCCACCGGAACGGGCCATAATTATGCGGGGGCTACAGGCCGACAACGCCCTGCTTCGGTGCTGGAACGGCGTGTCGTGGCTGGCTCTCTCGAGCCGAACTGCCTCGAGCGGGCCATTGAACGGACCAACTCGTGGGTAATCTTCACACAATAATCCATTGCTGACAATTCTGTCCCGGCCCACACGACAGCGAATCCCGGTCTTTCTGTGACGGAACTAAATACCAACCCTTAATCACGGCCAGCAGAAAGAGACAGACAGCGGGATGGGATAGCCAGGAGATTCCGGCGGGCTCATAACCCGCAGACCGGTAGTTCAAATCTACCTCCCGCTATACTTCTGCCGCGAGCAAATTCGCGAGCGGCAAATATAGCACGGTGGTCGTTTGAACCAGACGGCACCCGAACGGAGTGAGGGTGACGGCGTGGTTCAAATCGTCAAATTGCGTCTACTTTCTTCTCAGGGCAGCCACGGACTCCCGTGCCTGGTCGGAAATTCCGGACTCGAGGCAGTAACTGTCTGAAATCGGATAGCGAAGATCTGGATGTGATTATCCTGTCCGCAAACGGGCGGCAGTTACGACACAGACACGGACCTGAAACGGTGAAGCGGTACCGTAGAAAGGGCGACGAGGAGCAGCCTGCTATCGTGGCTGCAGGCAATCGCCACACCCTCCCCAACCGATTCGCTCGCTCCCGGGAGTCGCTCACTCATCCCTCGCGCAGTGGTGTCGACCGCCCTCGATAGCACTCGGTCGGTCGACAGCGCGCGCCGCCGCGTATCGGTCGGTCAGTCGGAGCGACACGTCGACTACTGATACGAAACATGTAGTTCGAAGAGAATGATCCGGAGGATCCACGATACGAACTGGCTGCCGGTGTCGACGGTTTAGTGTCGCGGTCAGTCGAGATAGCCGAGTTCGCGCAGGCGCTCGGTCGGCATGTCGATGCCCTCGTCGCTGCCAGATCCGGTGCCGGACTCCGCCGCGCGTTCTTCGACCCATCGGCGCACGTCGAAGACCGATTTCGGGTAGGTATCCGCCGTGGAACTCGCGTACGCGCGCCAGGAGTGACTCGCCGGTTTCTCGCCGGCGTCGGGCGGGTAGAACTCGGTGCGCATCCCGTGGTCGCTGACGACGAGGAGGTCGTCGTCTTCGCCGAGGGCGGCGACGATTTCTTGGACGAACTCGCCGACGCGCTCGTAGGCGCGGCCCAGTGCGGCCTCGTCGTCGGCGTAGGCGTGGCCCGCCGCGTCCAGCGTGTGGACGTGGACGCCGGCGATCGAGACCGGGTGGGCGAGCATCTCACGGGCCCAGCTGAACTGCTGGGCGCAGAGCCCGAAGAGTTCGCGCTCGAACTCGCTGCGGGGCATCCCCTCGGCGACGGCGTTCATCAGATCCCACGCCCGCTGGAGGGGCTGCCCGTCGTGGACGCCCGGCCAGTTGTGGACGACCGCGTCGTCGGCGTCGAACATCGACTCGCGGTCCGTCTCGCCGATGCGCTCGCGCTCGCCGGTCCGAGAGCGAACCAGTTTGCCGAGCGTCCCCCGCGTCGACTCGTCGAGGTGGCCGGTGACCGTCGAGGCGAGGTCAAGCGCGGGATTTTGCCACTCGCTCGTGCCGCCGCCGGTGATCCCGTGTTCGGCGGGCTCGAGCCCGGTCGCGACGGTCGCCCAGACCTCCGGCGTGTACGGAACCGCCTGCGTGTTCGCGAACGTCTCGATCTCGCCGCCCGACTCGAGGCGGAACGAGTCGAGGTCGAAGTGATCGATCAGTCCGGCGTCGAGCGCGTCGAGGGCGAGTACGACGACGGTCATGCGTATCCCAAGTCCTCCAGGTCTTCCTGCAGCGCCGCTTCCTTGACGACGTAGGCGGGATCGAATCGGTCGCGTTCTCGCTCGAGAGCAGGGTCGTCGACCGGTTCGCCGTCGTCGAGTCGATACGTGCCGTCGCCGGTCGCGATGTGGGCGGCCGTCATGGCGGCTTTCTGGTCCCCGTAGGCGGCGAAGGCGGTTTCGCGCTCGAGCGTGCCGACGCCGTGTTCGGTCCCCGTCAGGATCGTCGGAACGTCGACCAGCGAGACGACCTCGCCGAGGTCGGAGCCGTTCCGCGTGCCGAACGGGACGTTCAGGAGTTCCGGGCGCATCTCGCCGGGATGGCCCCATAAGCCGTCCTCGCCGAGCAGTTCGCCGTGGTCGCCACAGAAGACGACGCGCGTCTCGTCCGGGATCGCGTTCCAGAGAGTCTCGAGGGCCGCGTCGAGTTCGCTCACTTCCTGCCGGTAGAGGTCCCGAACGAGGGCCTCGTCTTCCTCGGAGCCGCGGTCCGAGAGGACGCGGCGGGTGACCCGCTGGGCCGTCGCTCGATCGATGGGCGCACCGTCGGGGTCGTAGGGATGGTGGGGTTCCATGAAGTGTAGCCAGCCGAACCACTCCTCGCGGTCGCCGGTCTCAGTCAGGAACTGGTCGATGACGTCGCCCGCGGGGCGGAACGACTTCTCGGTCTCCTCGACGTAGCTCCGGAGCTGTTGGTAGCGGTTGTAGCCCCAGCTGGCGATCTTGTAGGGAAGCGAGCCCCGCTCGAGCAGGATCGCGCCCTTGTCTTTCAGCGACTCGCCGCCGCCCTTCGGTGACGTGAACGAGTCGAAGCCGGCCGCGTAGCCGTATTCCACAGACAGCAGGTGGTTCGTCGTGATCCCGACGCAGTGGGACTCGAACTTGTGGGCGACGCTGGCCTCGGACTCGAGGCCGTTGCCGGCCGGATACTCCCCGCCGATAATCGCCGGGAAGCTGCCGGGCGTCGCGGTGCTCGTGGCGAAGGCAGCGTCGTGGGTCTCCTCCAGGAATTCCAAGGTTCGAGGCATGTACTGGACGTGGTCGGTTCTGAGCGAGTCGACCGTGACTAACAGGGTCGTCTCCGTCGTGTGGTCTGTCATAGGTATCCCAGGTCCTCCAGTCGCGCGCGGCTCGCCGCGTCTACTTCCTCGCCGAACGCCCGCTCGTCGTGGTCGTCGTCAGTGACCCAGTCGCCGAAGGCGGACTCGAAGAGACCGTTCGGGACCGTCTCGTCCGGGCGTTCGACCTGCTTTGACGGCGGGCCGGACACGTCGTACACCGCCTCGGTGCCGAGCTGGTCGCGGTAGTATTTCCGATCGTCTTCGTAGACGACTCGCTGTCCCCGGTCCCAGTAGGATTCGTCGCCGCCCTCGGGGATCCCGGAGCCGGAGCCGACGATCTCGGCGCGAGCGCGCTCGCGCTCGAAGGCGAACGGATCGAAGGGATCCTCGCCCGCGAGGGATCGAATCACGTCGACGAGATCGGTGTGAGAACTGAGCCCGTCGACGGCGACCGGACTGGAAGTGTCGCCAGGGACCGCGCCCTGTTCGTCGGCTCGAGTCTCGTCGACCGCGAGATCGAGGTCCCCATCGCCGGTCGTAATGATGTCGAATGGGACGTGCAACAGCGCCTCCGAGAGGCTGCTCATGTGATTCATGAGGTGGCCGTCCGACTCGTAGCCGAGGTTCTCGCCGTGGTCCGCCGTCACGATCACGACGGTGTCGCGGTCGTCACCGGCCGCCAGTTCGGTCACGAGGTCGGCGACAATCCGGTCGAGATAGTCGACCGTCGCCGCGTACAGCCGGCGGACGCGCTCGATATCCGCGCCGAACTCGCCGAGGCCGTCCGCGGCGTTTACGTCCGAATCGCGGAACCGACTCGAGTGGAAGTCGGCGGAGACGCCGTGGATCGAGTCGTCTAACCCGCGAAACGGCGTGTGCGGGCCGTGGGCGTCCATGAGGTTGGCGAAGGCGAGCACCGGGCCGTCGGGCTCGGTGACCTCCCGCTCGAGGGTCCGCGCGATCGCGCGGCCGCCGAAGTCGGTCGGTTTCTCGACCGGCAGCTTCCGACTCACGTCGTCCAGTTTGAGGAGGACGCCGTTGGCCAGCGACCGCAGCGGATGGTCGTGTGCGAGCGCTTGCCGGACGAAATCGGCGTAGGCTTCCACGCCGTCGGTCGAGCGATCGGAGATGTGGCGCTGGACATCCATGCCCGCGGGCAGCCTGCGGCTCGGCGAGATGGGGACCGTGCGATCGAAAAAGCGATCGAACCCGAAGACGGGGCTGGCGTAGATGTTCGACGAGACGCAGACGGACTCGTAGCCCGACCGCGAGAGGGGCGCGATCCAGGTGTCCGCGACGTCGATCGGGTCGAACCGGCGCTGGTGGGTGTGGACGCCCGTTTCCGACGGAACGGCTCCCGTCAGCATCCCGGCGTGGCTCGGGACGCTCCAGCCGCCGAGCGCCCGCATTCCCTCGAAGCGGACGGTCGCCATCTCTCGGAGGCGAGTGGCGTACTGGTCGTAGATGTCTTTCCTGACGGTATCTAGACAGAGGACGACGACGTTCGGGCGGGCGTCTCCGGTCATGTGAATCGCTCGAGTGCGGCGCTGAAGCGGTCTCGTTGGTTCGATTCGGTCAGGTTGGTGACGAGGTCCCGCTGGTCGCTCGCGACGGACCGCCGCTCCGCGGGCGACAGGTCGGCGAACGTCGCCAGTCCGTCGAACAGGCCCGCCTCGGTCGGCGGAACGACCTGTCGGGCGGGCAGTAGCCCCCGGACGCCGGTCGCCGCGGTGACGATCGTCGGCGTTCCCGAGAGGATCCCCTCGAGCGCGGCGACGGGAAACGCGTCGCCCCGCGAGGACTGGACGTAGACGCTCGCGCGGCCGAACCAGTCGGCGAAGGTATCGAGGTCGACGAAGCCGGGCGTGACGACGCGGGATTCCTCCGCGTACGCTTCGGCCTCGTGGCCTTCCCCGAGGATGACCAATCGAACGTCGGCGTCGACGGTCCCGGCGAACCGGTCGACGGCTCGAGCCAGTCGATCGTAGCCGTTCGCGGGTTTGGCCTCGCCCGCCGTGAGGATCGTGAACGGATCAGCGGGCGAGTTCGGGGAGAGCGCGGCGAGGCGCTCGTACTTCTCGTCGCCGATCGGCGGCCGGACGTACGCGACCGGAACGTCGCCGAGGTACGGCCGCCCCCAGCGGTAGGCGTCCCTGCCGACCGCGATCACGCCGTCGAGCAGCCGGCTCGAGAGCGGCTTCAGTCCGCGCCAGAAGAATCGCGTCGGGCGCTCGGACAGGGTGTAGAAGGTCTCGTCGGCGGCGAGGTAGACGAGGGTCGTTCCCGGATGGCGAAGCTTGTAGGCGAGACCGGTCTGGAGCGGCGCGCTTCCCTCCGCGATGACGGTATCGTACGCGGGCAGCGTCCCGGCGGTCCGGAGCCGATCGACGGTCCGCTCGGTGTTGCCGTCCGGTTCGGGCGGCCGACTACCGGTTTCGAAGTGACGGCGGTCGGCGCTCACGGCGTCGGCGAAGACCCGGTGAGCGGGGTGTGCGTCGCTGTTCTGATAGAGCAGACACCGATCGCTCGTCGCCGCCCGCCGCGTTCGCGAGATCTCGGTCGCTGTCGGCGTCCTCGAGTCGCCGTCTCGATCGCGTTGAGTCGTCCTCGCCGTCACTGATCGAGCACCCCCTCGGCGCGCCGTCGTCCGGGTTCCCGATCGTCGTTCGTTCCGTGGCTCGGACGCTCTCCCCGTCGCGGACCCACGTCGGCGGCCGCCGTCTGCTCGACGACCTCGCGCAGGCCCGCGGCGAAGCGATCGTACTCGTAGCGCCGGGCCTCCTCGCGGATCTCGGCGGCGTCGAAGTCGTCGGGATCGAACCGGCGGACCGTCTCCCGGATCGAGGCAACGGTGGGCTCGAAGCACAGGCCCGTCCGCCCGCCCTGCACCTGATACCGCGTGAATCCCTCGTTCACCCCGAGCAGGGGTTTGCCGGCCATCATGGCCTCGGCCCCGACGAGGCCGAAGTCCTCCTGTTTCGGCGCGTAGACGACCGCGGTGGACCGTGCGACCAGCGATTCGATGTCCTCGACGTAACCTCGGACCTCGATGTTGTCGTAGTTCGCGGCGAATTCCTCGAGTCGCTCGCGCTGCTGGCCGTCGCCCGCGATGACGAGGCGCTCGTCGAGCCCCGCGAAGGCCTTCGCGATCAGGTCGATCCGCTTTTCGGGGGCCAGCCGGGACCACGTCACGAAGTAGCCGTCGTCGCCCTCGGTGCGCCAGTCGCCGGTCACCGGCGGATAGACGACCGTGGCGTCGCGGTCGTAGAACCGCCGAATGCGATCGCGCACTAACTCGCTGTTCGCGACGAACCGATCGACGTAGTCGTTGGCCTCCTTGTCCAGCGCCCGCCATCCCTTCGCGTAGGCCTTGAGCCCGGTCTCGACGAGCGGTAGGTCGAACGACGAGAGCCGATCGCGGTAGAGGTCGTACAGCCACCGCGGCGGGCTGTGGGGGTAGTGGACGATCCGCTGATCGACCGCGGGCACGTAGTACTTCGACAGCGGCGCGCTCTCGAGGACAACGTCGTAGTCGACGAGGTCGGGGTGGGCGTCGGTCATATCGAGCGCCACGTTCAGCGTCTCGAGCGGGTTCATCCCCTCGTTTTTCCACTCGAGGAACGGCCGCCACGGCAGCGAGGTGTACTTCGCCTGCCGGAACGGAATCACCTCGACGTCGTCGGGGAGTTCGGTCCCGTCGGCGACGTAGGCGGTGTAGATCGGTGCGTCGAGCACCCGCGCGGCCTCGAGCGCGAACTCCTCGCCGCCGCCGATGCCGGGAAAGCGGTCGTGGAGGACGGCGACGTTCGCGTCGGTATCGGCGTCGGTCACTGTAACACCTCCCGGAGTTCGTCGTCGGTCGACCACGTGCCGTCGTGGGTCTCGTCGTCCCCGTCGGCTCGAGCCCGGAGCAGCGAGACGCTCGCGCGGAGCAGCGAGATCTGGGTATCGAACAGCGAGTAGAACGGCTGGAGCGGGCCGAGCGCGTCGCGGGAGCCAAGCGCCGTGAACGCGAAGACGCCGGCCGGCGTGAGCAGTCCCGCGGGGCCGAGCGCGGCCAGTGAACCGACCGTGGCCACCGCAATTCCCGCCCCAACGAGCCACGGTGAGACCACCATGAACCACCAGTTGAAGGGGAGGACGACGCGGCCGTAGGCCCCGTGGCTGCCGAGCGCGTCGCGCTGTCGCCAGAGGAGTCGGAGCAGCCCCATCGCGCGCCGGTCTTTCTGCTCGCGGCGCTTGCCGAAGGCCGAGTGGGCGGCCTCCTTGTAGTGGATGTCGGGATCGAAGACGACGCGATCCCCGTTGCGCCGGATCTTCAGCGCGAGTTCGGTGTCGTCGGCGATCGAGTCCTCGTCGATCGGGACGATCGCGTCGCGTTCGAACGCCGAGAACGGCCCGTGGAAGATCAGCGTCGAGTCGATGTGGGACTCGAGGATCTGGATCATCGTCTGGATGTCCCGGTAGCCCCGCTCGACGCCGCTGTCACCGAGGACGTCCGCGTTACGGCCGGTCACCGCCGCGACGGCGGGATCGGCGAGGTTCGCGGCCGCCTTCCGGACCGCGTCGGGCGCGAGCCGCGAGTCGCAGTCGGTCTTGACGACGACCTCGTTCGTCGCGGCGGCGTAGGCCTCGTTCAGCGCGACCGCGAGCCCCTGGCGCTCGTCCTCACGGATGAGCGTCAGGTCCGGTGCCGATCGTCCGGCGAAGAACGTCTCGACCAACTCCGCCGTCCCGTCGTCGCTCGAGTCGACGACGACGATCTCGACCTTCTCCGTCGGGTAGTCGAGTTCGACGAGTTCCTCGAGTTTCGATTCGACGATCGCCGCCTCGTTGTACGTGGGTAAGACGATACTCACCGACGGCTCTCGGGGCCACGTGTCGGCGGGCGTCCCCGACGGCCGTCGGAGGTAGTACACGCCGAGGTAGATCAGATAGGGGAGGCCGGTCAGTGCGACTAACCCGAACAGGGCCTCGAGGAAGCGCTTCATGCAGGTACGGCTAAACGCTCAACGGACCGGCTGAAAGCCGGTCTCCTTGCATTGTGCAAGGGGCGACGGCCGTTACTGTCGTCGAGCTTGAGAGGTCCGTGATCGCCTCGCGGATCGATTCGGCCGGACTGCTGTCGATCGACGGCGGGGAGAACGCGGCATCCGCCTGGACCGGTGGCTTTTTCCACCCGCTCGCCAACCGTCGAGTACGCGATAAACGTTCGTGAACTGCGTCACAGTTCCGTGACGCATACCACATCCGATATGCTTTTACGGGGCTACGGTATAGCTTCGTGTATGTCAGTACTAACCGAGTCCGCCGTCGGGCACGACGAACTCGCCGTGCTCAAACTCCTCGCACTCGAGGGCGGACTCGAGGGCGACGTCAAGATTTCCTGTTCTCGCCTCGCGGAACGCCTCGACGCGTCGAACCAGACCGCCTCGCGCCGACTGCAACGGCTCGAGAGCGCCGACCTGCTCGAACGCGACACGGTCAGCGACGGCCAGTGGGTCGCGATCACCGAGACCGGCGAGCAGACGCTCCACGCCGAGTACGAGGACTACCGCCGCATCTTCGAGACGGACTCCCGGATCTCCCTCGAGGGGACCGTCACCAGCGGCATGGGCGAGGGTCGCCACTACATCTCCCTGCCGGGCTATCAGCGCCAGTTCGAGGAGCGGCTGGGCTACGAGCCGTTCCCCGGCACGCTGAACGTCGACCTGCGCGAGGACAGCGTCCGCCGGCGCAGCGCCATGGCCTCGCTCGAGCCCGTCCCCATCGACGGCTGGGAGTCCGACGATCGGACCTACGGCCCCGCCGTCTGCTACCCGGCGACGATCGAGACGGCCGAGGGCGACACCTACGACAACGCCTACACCATCGCCCCCGAACGAACCCACCACGACGACGACCAGCTCGAGGTCATCGCCCCCGACAAGCTCCGCGAGGAACTCGGCCTCGAGGACGGCGATCACATCACCGTCTCGGTCGGTGATCGGGAATGACTGGTCACCACGCCGGCCCCCAGTCGAACGCCGAGGGGAGCGCCGCGGGATCGACGAACGCCGCGGGGGCGTTCGAGCACGCCCTCGAGTCGCTTCGCGCGGGCGAACCGATCCTCGTCCACGACGCGGCCGACCGCGAGGGGGAGACGGACCTGATCTACCACGCCGACGCCGTCACGCCCGAGGCCGTTGCCCGACTTCGCAACGACGCCGGCGGACTGGTCTGTGTCGCGCTCGGCCACGACATCGCGGACGCGTTCGAGCTCCCGTTCTATTCGGAGGCCGTCGACCACCCCGCGACGGCCGATCACGAACTCGGCTATGACGACCGCTCGTCGTTCTCGCTGACGGTCAACCACCGCGACACCTACACCGGGATCACCGACGACGATCGGTCGACCACCATCCGAGCGCTCGGCGAAGCCGCCGCCACGCCCGAGACGACCGAGTTCGCCTCGGCGTTTCGGGTCCCCGGCCACGTCCACCTGCTCAAGGGCGCGCCAGACCTGCTGGCCCAGCGCGAGGGCCACACCGAACTCGGCCTCGCGCTGGCCGACGCCGCCGAACTCGCCCCCGCCGTCGTCGTCTGCGAAATGCTCGACGACGCCACCGGCGCGGCGCTCTCGCCGGCCGACGCCCGCGCCTACGCCGACCGCCATGGCTTCGCCTACCTCGAGGGCAGCGAGGTCCTCGAGCGGCTCGGCTAACGATTTCTGCTGCCGTTGGGTTTTGGCCAGACCACCTGCGCTCATCGATCGACTCGAGTGGAACCGCGAACACTTAGTACAGTGGCTTGCAACAGTCCTGATCATGGGATTCGACGAGATGGACGTCGACACGATCTGGATGGACGGCGAGTTCGTCGACTGGGACGACGCGGAGATTCACGTGTTGACCCACGGACTCCACTACGGATCGGGCGTCTTCGAGGGCGCGCGCTGTTACGACACCGACAACGGGCCGGCGCTGTTCCGCTGGGAGGAGCATCTGGACCGGCTCTTCCAGTCCGCCAAGCCCTACGAGATGGACATCGACTTCACGAAAGAAGAGCTCACTGCAGCGACCAAAGCGCTCATTCAGCGCCAAGAGCTTCCCTCCTGTTATATCCGCCCGATCGCCTACTACGGCTACAACTCGCTGGGCGTCAGTCCCAAAGACTGTCCCACTCGCACCGCCATCGCCGTCTGGCCGTGGGGTGCCTACCTCGGCGAGGATGCACTGGAAAACGGCATCGACGTGATGATCTCCTCGTGGCGGAAACACGCCTCGAGCCAGATCCCCACGAACGCGAAGACCTCCGGGCTCTACGTCAACAGCATGCTCGCGGGCGAGGAGGCCCGCCGGAACGGCTACGCGGAAGCGATCGTCCTCAACAAGGAGGGTAACGTCGCGGAAGGCCCCGGCGAGAACATCTTCCTCGTGCGCGACGGCGAACTCTTCACGCCCGGGCTCTCGGAGTCGATTCTCGACGGCATCACCCGTGATTCCGTGATCCAGATCGCGGAGGATCTCGGCTACACCGTCCACGACAATGTCTCCATCTCGCGGGGCGAACTCAACACGGCCGACGAACTGTTCTTTACCGGCTCCGCGGCCGAAGTCACGCCCATCCGCAAAGTCGACAACGTCGTCATCGGGAACGGCTCTCGCGGCCCCATCACGGAAGAGATCCAGCAGAAATTCTTCGAAATTGTCGAGGAGGCCCCCGACGAATACGACGACTGGTTCGAGTACGTCGATATCTAACCCCGCGGTCCCGACAGCGACTCGATTTCGGACTCGCTCTCTGAACGGCCACGCGAGCCGCGTTGCTCTGTTCTTTCGTTTCTCGAGAAACTGCCGTTTGGCCGGGAGCGCGGTTCGCCTAAGCGGCGAACCGCGCGACTCGGGGGAGGGCAGGCGGTTACCCACGTTTGCTGTTCCGCGAGCGAAGCCGCAGGCTGAGTGAGCGGGCCGATGACTGATGTGGAGAGCGCGAAGCGCTCGGAACGGAAGGAAGAGTGCTTTTGATCGAAACTGAGCGGGATCAAAGATCCCGCGAGGTCCAAAAGAGCGCTTCGCGCTCTTTTGAAGATTTTACCGAGGGACAGCGCGCTCGCGACAGGAATCCTGTCGCGAGCGCGCCAGACCGCAGCGTAAAATTTCGTCCTTAGTCGTCGTCCGACCCCGTCGTCTTCGCCTCGTCGATCACGTCGATCGAAACGCCGGCGTCCATGCCCCGGCGGTTGGCGTCGCCGAAGCCGGCACTGAGGACGCGGGTCAGCGCGTCTTCGACGTCTTCGTCGAGTTCCGTGATCCGGTCGGACTCGACCTCGATGACGTAGCCGGTGGTGATGTTCGGCGACGTGGGCAGGAAGAGCACCTCGCGGCCGTCGCTGGTCACTTTGCCCGTTTTGAACGCCGTCATCCGGAGGCCTTGCCACGTCTCGAGTTTGACCGGCTTCTGGAGCGATTCCTGCTCGCCGAAGGCGGTCTCGGCGGCCATTTTCGAGGCGTTGTAGACGACGCGGATGACGGGAACGCGGTTCGCGACGTTGTCGACGAGGCGTTCGACGAGCCCGCCGACGGTCGTCCGCATGAGGTAGCCGACCGAGAACGTGAGAATGATGAAGACGGTCAGGGCGACGATCACCCGCAGAAACTGGGCGACTTGCTCGCGCGTCTGGACGGCTTGCTCGCTTTGGCCGCCGATAAACGCCGTCAGCGCTTCCGGCTTGAGAATGAGGCCGGGCGTGAGACCGGCGACGAGGCCGTAGAGCCAGTAGATCGCGTAGAGCGTGATGAGGATCGGGACCAGAACGATGAGCCCACTCGCGAAATCCCGCTTCCACGAAGCCATGTCCTGGACCTCACACTACTGGCTAATGAGCGCTTCCCTTTGTCGTATCCGTCCGGGAGTCGCCCGCGGACTCGAGGCGCGGCGGTCCGGCTGCGACGCTCCGACAGACCAAATTTCAAGTCGATTCGGTGTGGACAGCGGTGTATGAGCCTCGAGCAGGACCGATCGGGCGAGTCGGCCGATCCGCTGGACCCGTTCCGGCAGTTCGTCGCGCTCGAGCGCGACGTGCTCGTCCTCTCGGCGGCGATGTTCGCGTTCAGTCTCGGCTTTCAGATGACCAATCGGTACATGGCCGAGTACATGTCGGCGCTGGGCGCGTCGGCGGTCGTCATCGGCCTGTTCGGTTCCTTTGGGAACATCATCAGCGCCGTCTACCCCTATCCCGGCGGGGCGATTTCGGATCGAATCGGGTCGCGGTACGCGCTGACCGCCTTCGGTCTCTGCTCGACGGTCGGCTTCGGGATCTGGCTGGTCGCCCCCGCGTTCGCGGATGTCTCGATCGGGTCGACGTCGCTCGCGGTCGTCTTGCTCTTCGTCGGCCTGCTCCTCGCGCAGGCGTGGAAATCCTTCGGCCTCGGGGCGACCTTCGCGATCGTCAAGCAGGCAGTGGCCCCCTCGCAACTGGCGGCCGGCTTTGCGAGCACCGAGACGTTCCGCCGGACCGCCTTTCTCATCGGTCCGCTGTTGGCCGCCGCGCTCTTCTATCCGTTCGGCTCGAGCGACGGGGATATTCTCACCGCCTTTCAGCTAATTCTGCTCGTCGCCGTCGTCTTCGGCGTTCTCGGCACGCTCGTCCAGCACGTTCTCTACAGGCCGGACGAGGACGGCGTCGGCAAGGAGTTCGAGGGCGTCTCGCAGTTGGTCGCCGATCTCCGGGCGATGCCCGCGGAACTCCGCCCGCTGCTCGTGGGCGATACCCTCGTCCGCTTTGCCAACGGGATGGTCTACGTCTTCTTCGTCATCGTCGTCACCCGGTTTCTCGAGGTGGGACTCACGCTGTCCGTGCCGGCGATCGGGACCGTCGATCTCTCGCCGCAGTCGTACTTCGGCGTGTTGCTGGGGATCGAGATGCTCGTCGCCCTGCTGACGATGATCCCGGTCGCCAAGGCCGCCGAGCGGGTCGGGCTCAAACCGGTCGTCGCGCTCGGCTTTGCGGTCTACGCGATCTTTCCGATCCTCCTGATCAACGCGCCGGACAATGCGGCCGTCCTCGCGGCCCTCTTTGCCTTCTCCGGGCTCCGGTTCGCGGGGTTGCCCGCCCACAAGGCGTTGATCGTCGGTCCGGCCGAGCAGGGTGCCGGCGGTCGCGTGACCGGCGCGTACTACCTCCTGCGAAACCTGATCGTCATCCCGAGTGCCGCCCTCGGCGGTCTCCTCTGGGACGGCGTGTCGAACCCGCTGACCGGCACCGAGGTGTTCGCCGGCGATCCGATCGTCGCGTTCAGTCTCGCGACCGGGATCGGACTGCTCGGCACGGCCTACTTCCTGCTGTTCGGCAAGGAGTTCGCGGCGTATCAGTAACCGCCGAATTCGTCTCGATCGGCGTGATTACGGGAGGAACAGCCGGTAGTAGTACGGACTCACGAACCCCTCGATCAGGGCCGCGATCGCCAGCAGAATCCCGATGCCGACGAGCACCCAGAACGCCCGCTCGAGCGCGTCCGCGAAGTCCGTTCGTCCCGCGCGACCGCGCCACGTCCGCCACGCGGTGACGCCGACGGAGATCCCGAGCGCGCTGGCGATGAGGATCGCCGGAATCTCGATGATGCCGTGGGGGACGACGAAGGCGGCGAGTTCGGCCGGATCGACCTCGAGGCGGGCGGTGATTCCCAGCGCGATGCCGTTGAACAGCACGGAAACGATCGCCGGGAGCACGAACGCGACGCCGCCGTAGGCCGTCGTGATCGCGACCAGCCAGTTGTTGCCGAACAACTCGAGTGCGAATGTCGGAGGAAATATTCCCTCGAGCCGGGTTGTGATCGACGCGCTGAACGTGCCGGCAAAGGGGTCGGCGGCCGCCCAGCCCATCCAGAAGCCGAAGAGCCCGATGGCGAGGACGAGCGCGTGGGTCGCCGGGGTGGCCCGGACATACGAGCCAAGTTCGGCCCAGCCGCGCCGGAGTCCGGCCCGGAACTGAGCGCGAAGGGAGCGGGCCGGCGGCTCCGGCGGTGTCAATCGATCCCGGTAGCCGCAGTAGACGGCCGTCTTCAGCAGGTCCAGCGCCGGGAAGACGAGTAGGGCCGAGAGCAGTGACCCGAGCGTGACGACGTCGACGAGCGAGAGCAACCCGGTGACCGTCGACAGGGCGATCATCGCGAGGATCGCCATGGCGTAGTAAAAGACGGCCTCGACCGGCTGTGCGCGAACGAAGCCGGCGGCGCTGCGCAGGGAGCCGAAGACGCCCGCGTCGTCGACGACGATCGCGACCGGTGCGAACGCGAACACCGCTCGGATACCGAGAAGGAGAACGATCGTGAGAAGGCCCGCAAACAGGACGACCGGAACGGAGAGGAGCGCCGAGCCGGTTCCCAGCGAGATCGCGCCGGCGAGCAGCGCCGCCCCGATACCGACGGTGACGAGGACGACGGTCCAACACAGCAACTCGAGGACGAAGAGACCGAGAAACCGCAGCCAGTAGCGTCGCGCCCCATCGAACGCGGCGAGGAGTCCGCGATTGTCACGCAGCCGGCTGTAACAGGCCGAGAGCTGTCCCGCGGCGACGGCGGCCGAAAGCAACGCGAACAGCACCACGCTCGCGCCAATCGTGACCACAGCGAGGATACCGAGCGGGAGCGTCAGGAGTTGATCGAAGACCGGTTCGAGGCCGCTGGCCCACGATTCGACCGCTTCGGGGTCGGCGTTCGGATCGGTCGGGGGCGACTCGAGGTCGGCCAGCGCCGTCCGGATCGTGTCCAGACGGCCGGTCGCCGCCAGAAAGAGGTAGGCGACGGCGATCCCGGCGAACGGGACGACGCGAACGATCGCGGTGATCGCGACGCCGAGGGCGTACACGGGCAGGAGGTCGCCGGGTCGGCGGCGAAGGACGGCGACCACGGCGGCGACGAAATCGGAGAGAGCCATACCGACCGTTGGATCGCCTGTAAGTTAAATGAACGCTCTTCGCACACGTAACATCGACCGAGAGCATCCGGCGGTCCGCGTCTAATTGACGGCTCGAGACTTACGTCGATCGGCGGCGTAGGGCCGCGTATGGTCACTACGATCGACGCTGACCGGCTCGCGGAATTGCAAGACGACGACGCGGACTTCGTCCTCGTCGACACCCGCCCCGCGGACAGCTACGAGTCGTGGCACATCTCCGGGGCGGTCCATTTCCCCTTCGGCCCCGAGGAGGAACTCGACGGTCGCCTCGCGGACCTTCGGGAGACCGTCGGCGACGCCGACCGCGTGATCACCGTCTGTGCGAAGGGTCTCTCCTCGGGCAACCTCGCGACGCGCCTTGAGTCGGCGACCGACGAGTACGACGTCGGGACCGTCGACGGCGGGATGAAAGGCTGGAGCGGGGTCTACGACTGCGTCGAGATCAACCTCGGGGACGGGCTGACGATCATCCAGATCCAGCGCCGCGCGAAGGGCTGTCTGGGGTACGTCGTCGGCTGTGAATCCACGGGCGAAGCCGTCGTCGTCGATCCCACCGCGGACACCGATGAATACGCGATTGCGGCCGAGGCGGCTGGCCTCACTGTCACGGGCATCATCGACACGCACGTCCACGCCGACCACGTCTCCGGCGGTCGCCAGTTGGCCGACGACCTCGAGGTGCCGTACTACCTCGGCGAACGCGCGAGCGAGCGCGGTGTCGAGTACGAGTACACGCCCCTCGAGCGCAACGAGGTGCTGGCGGTCGGCGAGCGCGAACTCAAGGCGCTGTTCGCGCCGGGTCACACGACCGAGATGCTCGCCCTCTTGGTAGACGATCGGGCGGTACTAACCGCCGACACGCTGCACGTCGATTCGACGGGGCGAACGGAACTCGAGTTTAGCCACGACGAGGGCGAAGAAGGAGCCAGACTACTCTACGAGACGCTCCACCGAACGATTCTTACCGAGCCCGAGAGCGTCGCGGTGTTGCCGGGTCACGTGACGGTCACCGCCGACGGCGAGTTTGAACACGGCGCGCCCGGCGAGCCGATTCGAACGACGATCCGCGAGGCCCGGACCGGGATCGATCTGCTCGGGCTCGCGGAAGACGAGTTCGTCGACCGCATGGCCGACGCCGGCGAGACGCCCTCGAACTACGAGGCGATCATCGACTACAACCGCGGCGTCCGCCAACTGCCGCCCGAGGAACGCGTCGAACTCGAGTTGGGCCCGAACAACTGTTCGGCGTGAGGTAACCGGGTTCAGAGCAGCCCACTGGCAGGACTCGCGTCAGCCTACCGCTTCGCGCCGGCGACGCCGCTGCCGATCGCCGCGCCGCAGTCGTTGCACGCGACGAGATAGAACCGCTTCGACGCCGCAAAGAAGCCGGTCGTGGCGTCCATTTCGACGAACTCGACGTCGGTCTTCTCCGAGAGGGTCGCGTCGCATTCGGGGCAGTGGACCATACGCGCAGTTATGATAGCGGTACTATATTTCTTGTCCTCACACTGCGCCGCCTCCGGCCCCACCGGCTTTCGCGCCGGCGACGCCGCTGCCGATCGTCGTGCCACACGCGGCACACGACGCCGTATAGAAGCGTTTGGACGCCGCGATGAACCCCATCTCCGCGTCGGTTTCTGTGAAGTCGATGTCGGCGGCCTCGGTGAGGGTCGTTCCGCAGTCAGGGCAGTGGACCATAGCGATCGAATGTGGTGCCTGCCTGAAATTTGTTGTCCACGTTCCACATCCGAACCGACTGCCTCGGAATCGATCACCGCGAGTACGTCTCGAGACGGCGGATCTCCCCCGCCGACAGGTCGAAGAAGTCAGCAAACTCGAATAACGCCGCTCCGTCATCGATCACGCGGCCGCGAACCGCGACCCGGTCGGCCTCGGCGATCACCGACTCGAGGTCGTGGTCCGTGTCCGGGTTCGGCCGTTCCGTTCGCATGAAATCGATGAACGCCGCGCGGTCCTCGAACGTCCGGTCGGGTCGATGCTGGACGAACTCGGGCGAGAGGAGCGCCTCGAGCGTCTCGTAATCGTGATCGTCGAGCGCGTCGTAGTATCGCCGGACAAGAGCGGCCGAATCCATACCTGACGTTTCGGTGCGACCGACAAAAGTGTGCGACTCTATGGGCGGCTGAGCCGAGGCGAACGTGTGACGTGACCACCGGACCCCGATCGCTGTCGCTCGGGACATTCGTGACAATGAGTAAAAGCGCGACTCGAACGACGGGTGCGGTCCAGTCTCGTCTCGCTGATCGACCGTGTGTTACTCGCAGCCGATGCCGCGCTCCGGCCCGATGGGCTCGTTTTGCTGGGTCCCGCTTTGCTCTGTTTCGTCGGCGGTCTCGCGTGGCACCTCCTGACAGACGGCTGGTGTTCCGACGGGGGCCAGCCTGATAGGGCGCGGAAAACGCTACCCGGACAGTCGGCGGTACTGACTCGCGTTCCGGGGTTCTTTTCTCTCGGCCGGCCGTATCGCCTCGCGTGGAGTGTCACGTCTACTACGAGGGCGACGACGACCCCGAGAAGTGTACCGCGCGTCGCCTCGAGAAGTTCGATAAAGCGATCCTCCATCGATCGATGGGGCAGGTGCCCTACGGGGTCGTGTTGAACCCCCACGCCGAGCAGGCGCTCTCGCCGGCCGATCTCGAGGAGGGGCTGGGGACGCTGGTCGCCCTCGATTGCTCCTGGGAGTCCGCCGAGGAAGCGTCATTTCAGATGCGCGGGGTCCACCGCGCGCTTCCGTTTCTCGTCGCCGCGAATCCGATCAACTACGGTCGCCCGTTCCGGCTGACCACCGTCGAGGCACTCGCCGCCGCGGCCTGTATCTTCGACGAGGAAGAACTGGCCGAGGACCTGCTCGAGCCGTTCCGCTGGGGCGAGACCTTCCTCACACTTAATGAGGAACCGCTCCGGCGGTACAGCGAGTGTACTGACTCGAGCGAGATCGTCGCGGTTCAAGAAGACTATCTGGCCGACGAAGAATAGCCGCGAGCCAGCGGCGACGCGGTCTATTGACGCCCGCTTCCGGCTGGTTCGGATGCGATTCGTTCGTGGCCGTCGGATCACAGCGATTAAATGCCCCACGAGCGAAAGCCGGGTATGGCCAGTTTCGACGCCGCTGAGAAACGGATGCTCGAGAAGATGATCTGCATGCGCTGTAACGCTCGCAACTCCAAGCGAGCCACCCGCTGTCGCAAGTGCGGTTACAAGAAGCTTCGCCCCAAGGCGAAGGAAGCCCGCGCCGCATAATCGACCGCGACGGATCGCTCGATCCGGTTTCTGTCGTTTCTGCCACCATAGTGACGACGTTGGTAGTTTCTACTCCCGCTGGCGACGCCGTCGTCTCGAGAGACGACGCATACCAGTAGTCGGTGACACGGTTTCGTTTTCAGAAGGACGACCGAAAATGGGTCAGAGTCGCTACGCAGAACGCGCTTCGCTAACGAGCAGGTCCCAGGGTGGCGGGATTATTCCGATACTGGTGAGGGCAACAGCAGGAAACCAGTAGAGCGCGACGATTTCGATTGTCAGTCGATCGTGAGTGGACAGGAAGCCGACGAGGACACAGAACGGGAGAACGAAAACGGCCCAAACTGCGACAGTTCGGTATGTGTCCCCCTCCATGAGGATTCGTTCCCCGTCTCAGTTGATGAGTTTTTCCCTCTTTCTTAGCACGTGTTTCAGACTCCGTTCCGAACAACGAAACGGTGCTGCTAGCTACTGGGACCGGCGATCCAACGGTCCGGTCCTACTCGTCGGGATATTTCGGCTCCCGCTTCTCCGCCCGCTCGAGTGCCGTTTCCACGACATCGAGTACGTCGCCGTGGAAGGCCCCACCGTGGCCCGCGTACATGTGTTCGACCCCCTCGGGCATGCGCTCGAGCAGGTCCTCGATGCTCTCGATGAGTCGCTCGCGGGACTGGCCGGCCATATCGGTGCGGCCGAAGCTGCCGTAGTCGAAGGCCCCGTCGTCGTGGACGACCACGTCGCCGGAGAATAGCGATGACTTCGAGACGAATGAGACGTGGTCGTCGGCGTGGCCCGGTGTGTAGACGATGTCGAACTCCTCGTCGCCGATCCGGACCGTGTCGCCGTCGTCGATCGCCTGCGTCCGGGCTGGATGCTCGGCGTAGGCGTACACCTCGGGATCGAAGGCGTCGCGGACGGCCTCGAGTTGGGCGACGTGATCGCCGTGTTGGTGGGTCATCACGACGGCCTCGAGGTCGTCGACGTGGTCGCGGATCTCGTCGACGACGCCGTCCCACGCGCCGGCGTCGACCAGCGTCGCCGTGCCGTCCTCGCCGACGGCGAGGAATGCGTTACACGTGAACGTTTCCGCGTCCTCGGTGACGTGGTGGACTTCCATACCACGACAGTCGACGGCCGGCGGCAAAAACGGTGCTATCGCGGAACTCGACGCTGATCACGTCCCTGCTGTCACCGTCTGACACCTGGCGGATATTTTATGTAGGATTGCCGGACAGTCCGTAGAGCGGCGCTCCCGAACGTGTTGGTCACTTGGGAACCCCTCATAGCTCGGTGACCACGGAATTTTTCAATCGGTATCCCGTAGACGATACTGTATGGGATTCGGGAGCTACGACGAATCCGAGCAACAGGAAGTCGACGCTGATTTTGATGACGACGACGCGGTCAAGTCGGGAGAGAACAGTCACGAGGGAACCATCGAGTTCGAGAACGGCGCGTCTAGCGACGAATTGCTCGATCGACTCAAGGAAATCAAAGACGAGAGCGACTGACGGATGAAGCCCGGGGTGCGGGCGCTGGGTGTCGCCGAATCGTACCGCGGCGATCGCGATCGGGGCCAGACAGAGAGCACGCTCGCCGGTGCCGTCGTCCGGGCCGATCGCGTCTGTGACGGCCTCGCGTACGCCGCCTGTCGCGTCGGCGGCACCGACGGGACCGACGCCGTTATCGGGCTGCTCGAGGACCTCGACCGGCCGGATATTCGGTACGTCCTCCTCGGCGCTATCGCCCCCGCGTGGTACAACATTCTTGACCTCTCGCGAATTCGTGAGGCAGTCGGCCGGCCAGTGATCGCCGTCACCTTCGAGGCCAGCGACGGCCTCGAGACCGGCCTCCGAGACGCGTTTTCCGGCCCCGATCTCGAGGCCCGCCTCGCGACCTACCGAGCGCTGCCGGAGCGACGCGAACTGTCGGTTAACGACGAGACCGTCTACGTGAGACAGGTCGGCCTCGAGGCCGACGAGGCGGCGGCCATCGTCCGGGAATTCATCCCCGAGGGCGGCCGTCCGGAGCCGATTCGGGTCGCCCGACAGGCGGCTCGGGCGGCGGATTCGTACGCACGGTCGCTCGAGTAATGGATCTGCGGCAGGTCCACCGAACCAGCACACCGATAGCAGCCCGTCTCGAAACTCGACGGCCCCGTCCCGAAAGACGTAGGAGGCGACCCGCTGACTCCCACGTATGGGAGAGATGGAGGACCTCTGTGTCACGGAGTGTACGCGCTGTCCGGCGCTCGTCGACTCGCGGAGCCGGATCGTCAACGGTGCCGGTCCCGACGACGCCGACCTCCTCTTCGTCGGCGAGGGGCCCGGAGCCAACGAAGACGAGCAGGGCGAGCCGTTCGTCGGCCGCAGCGGCACCGTCTTAGACGACGGCCTCCGGAACGTTGGCCTCGAGCGCGGTGATATCCGCATCACTAACTGCGTGCGCTGTCGTCCCCCCGAAAACCGCGATCCGAAGAAGGACGAACTCGCGAACTGTCGGGGCTACCTCGAGCGAGAGATCGCCGCGCTCAATCCCGAGGTGATCGTCACGCTGGGGAAGGTGCCGAGCGAACACCTGCTCGAGCGGTCGGTCGCTGTCACGAAGGAGGCGGGCGATCTCGCCGAGATCCGGATCGACGGCGCGCCGCGGCGGCTGCTGATCTGTGTCCACCCGGCGGCGACGCTGTACGATCGCAGTCAGGAGGAGACGTTCGAGAACGCCTTACAGCGAGCGGCCGATCTCGCGGGCGTCGCAGACAGCGAGGGCGGACAGTCCCGCCTCGACGGGTTTTGAACCTGGACATAGCCGGAGCCGACGCGGAGTCACGACGGGTTGCGCGAAGGGTAATTCACTTTACCACGCCCCACCGAGTACGCGTATGAGCACTGTTTCGTCTCCGCAGGAGGAATCCCTCGCGTCCGTCGTCATCGTCGACTACGGGCTGGGGAACCTCCGCAGCGTCACGCGCGGCTTAGAGCGCGCGGGTGCCGACGTCGAAATCACGGACGACCCCGCGGCGTTCGCCGCGGCCGACGGCGTCGTCCTGCCAGGCGTCGGCGCGTTCCGCGAGGGCGTCGAAAACGCCGACCCGCTCCGCGAGGACCTCCTCGAGGTCGCCGAAAACGGCACCCCACTCTTCGGCATCTGTCTCGGAATGCAGATGCTGCTCACGACGAGCGAAGAGGGTGACAACGACGGCGAGTCGGCCGTGCAGGGACTCGACCTGATCCCGGGAACCAACGTCCGGTTCGCGGAGGGGCAGAAGGTCCCCCACATGGGCTGGAACGAACTCCACGTCGAGCGCGAGCACCCCCTGGTCGAGGGCGTCGATGGGAACTACGCCTATTTCGTTCACTCCTACTACGCGGTTCCCGACGATCAGAACGCGACGGTCGCGATGACGGACTACGAACTCGAGTTCCCCTCGATCGTGGCCAACGAGGCAGGCAACGTCTTCGGCACCCAGTTCCACCCCGAGAAGAGCGGCGAGACGGGGCTGCAGATCCTGCGGAATTTCGTCGAAATCTGCGCCGAGGAGTAGTCGAGCGGAGCCGACTGCAAACGACTATCGGAACGTCCGGCCTTTTGTCCCGATTGTGTGCGAGTGAAAACCGGCGATTCATCCGAAGAAAAAGCAGAGTGCTGACGGACTGTGGGTCCTGTAGAGGTCGTCAGAGCGTAACGGATGTTCATAGAGCGGCGAATCGAGGGGATTCTCCGGCCGTCACTCCATCGAGAGCGACCACGTCCCGGCGGCTTCGACCGTCACGAAACCGACGCCGTCGATATCGAACGTCGTCTCGCCCTCGAACTGATCGAGTTCGTTGAACACGAGTTCCGAAAAGAGGTCCTCTTGGGGAAGGATTTCGACGATGAAGTTCCCTTGGCCCTCGTGGCTTCCGTTCGCTTGGCCGAGTCCGTCGAACAGAAACGGGCCGTCCCATGTCGACCCCTCCCCCTCGAGTTCGACCGGTAACGAATCGGCTTCGTCCGCAGTCGACCGCGGTTGTCGGATCTCGATTTCCCATTCCCCGTCAGCGTCGATATCCAGTAGATACGTCCCCTGTTCCGCGAGCACGCCCGACGCGCCGTCGTACTCCCCGATCGCGTTGATCAGCAATTCCTCGTAGCCGTTATCCGTCGGAATCAATTCGACGATGAAGTTCACCTCGCCGTCGTGAACGGCCTCGGCGATGGTCACACCGCCCTCGAGTTCGAACTCGTCGGTGACGGTCGCACCCGTTCCGCCGACTGTGAGCGGATCTGGTTCGTCTTCCGACTGGGTGTTGGCCGTTCGTCTCGTGGTTGCGGCTGTTCCGGACGAACCAACGATCGGAACGGTCAATCCGAGACTAGCGGTGAGGTAGCGTCGTCTTTTCATGCGATAACAACCCACATGCAACGTCTTCAAATGCTACTCATATCGTTAGTGAGAGTCGTTCGTGTTGGGATGTAAGACCGTTCACCGACCGATTTCCGCAGCCGGCCGCAGAGACGTTATATGAGGTCGCGGACTTCCGAGTACCACATGTCGTGGTAGTCGACGTGGCCGACCCGGCGCGCGATCGCGACCGCCAAGGAGTGCCAGCAGCGCTCGGTCGGGTCGTCGGCATCGAGGTTGTACTCGCTGTCCTTGCAGGTACAGCCGCCATCCTCGACGATGTACTCGTCGTCGTAGCCGACGACGATCGTGAAGTCGCGGTAGGCTTTCACGCGGTTTTCGCCGACGGCTTCGATGGCGCGAACCCCGCGATCGCCGTGGATCTCCGAGATCTCGCCGACGATCTCCGGCGTCAGCTCGCCGGCTTCCTCGAGAGCAGCCTGCCATCGCTCGACGGGGTTGGCCTTCGGCACGTCCGTGACTGTGCACCGAACTGTAAAATCGGTTTGGTTGTGTCGCCGCGGCGGCGGGACGACCGACGCGCCCTGTATGCAATCGGCCGCCGATGCGGGAGTCGCGCTTGGATCGATCGCCCGCTCTCCGCTCGCTCGAGACGGCGACGTGGCAGAGCGGTGGACTGTCGGGCGAACTGTCCGGCAGAATCCAAAAACCGGCTCGCTGGGAAATGGGAATACTGGTCGCGCAGCGACGAATACCGTCTCGAGTCAGCGGACTCGGATCGATCACGGCCCTCGACGCGCTCTACGTTGCGCTCGTCTCGGGTTTCATCGGCGTCCCGGGTCTCGTATCCGTCCGAGACCACACCGTTTTTCGCCCGGTACCGACGAGACGTGGTATGCGCGTCACCGAGGGCGGGGTCGAACTCGAGGTCCCCGGCGAGCAGACGGAGGGCATCGAGGAGGCGGTCTTCTACAACCCGCGACAGGAGTTGAACCGGGATCTGACGATCGCGACGCTGCGGGCCTACCGCGAGCGCGAGGACCGCGCCACCTCCTATCTGGACGCGATGACCGCGAGCGGCGTCCGCGGGGTGCGAGCCGCTGCGGACGGCTGGGACGTGACCTGCTGTGATGTCGACGAGGAAGCGGTCGACCTCGCGCGCGAGAACCTCGAGCGGAACGACTGCGAGGCGGCGACCGTCGAACACTGGAACGTCAACGCTCTCATGCACGACTCGACGTTCGACGTGATCGATCTCGATCCCTTCGGGACGCCGATGCCCTTCGCCGACGCCGCGTTCGCGAACTGCCGCGACCTGCTCTGCGTGACTGCGACCGACACCGCACCGCTGTGTGGCGCACACTTCAACAGCGGCGTCCGCTCGTACTCCGCGGTACCCCGAAACACGGACTATCACGCCGAAATGGGCGTTCGAATCCTCATCTCGGCGCTCGCGCGCAGCGGCGCGCGCTTCGACGTCGGCGTCGAGCCGATCCTGACCCACGCGACCAGCCACTACGTCCGGACCTACCTCGAGCTGACCCACAAGCCCACGGCGGCCGACGCCGCGATCGACGAGTTAGGCCAGCTCTATCACTGTGAAGACTGCCTCTACCGCGAGGCCGACCCCGGACTGATCGCGGACCCGCTCGAGACGTGTCCCCACTGCGGCGGCAATCGGATGCTCACCGCCGGGCCGGTCTGGCTCGGGGCCGTCCAGGATTCCGAGTTCATCGCCGCGGTTCGCGACGAGATCCCGTACACGTTCGATACCGCACCGGCGGCGCGGGAACTCTGTGACACGCTCGCGGCGGAACTCGACGAGCCGACCCACTACGACCAGCACAAACTCTGTCGGAACTGGGGGCTGCCCGCGAACGCGATGGACGACTTCTTGGCCGATCTGCGCGAGGCGGGCTATGCGGCCTCTCGAGCCCACTACGGCGGGACGACGTTCAAGACGGACGCGAGCGTCGGCGAGATCCGCGCGGCCACCGAAGGGAACCTCGACTGAACGGCCGGGGCCGAATCCCGGTGTCGCCTCGCGTCCGCTACTCGAGGTCAGCGTAGAGGCGAACGAGTCCGCACTCGGGACAGCAGACGCCCTGGAGTTCCGCCCTGTTCTCCAGCCCGATCGTTCCCAGCAGCCCGTCGCGTTTCCCGGTGGTAATCAATAGTCGACTCGACTCGGTGTCGCGGACCTTCGTTTCCTCCATCGTCACGCCGCAGTCGGGACAGCGTCGTTGCTCCATGCGGTGTTATTAGACGGTCGACATAATGAAGCTCATCGTTTGCGTGATCGTCACGAAATCACGGAGACGACCGATAGCGAGACGCCGTCTCCGGACCGCTCGAAACCGACCGCTACAGGTCGCCGGGCCACACTGGATCGAGAGTACGGACGGTCCATTCCGACGTAACGTCCCGTTAGGGGCCTGTGCGCTGTGATTACATATTGGGCGGTACCTCGAACGGCGGGTCGTGATCGATCGGGGACGAGGGGTGGACCTGACAAGACGAGTCCTTCGGCTCGCGAAGGACCAGCAGCTGACGCTGCTGGCGGCCGGGGTTGCCTTCTACGGCTTCCTCTCGTTGGTACCGCTCATGTTGCTTGCGCTCGGTCTCGCGGCGTCGATCGGCGGCGAGGCCCTCGCGGACCGCCTCTCCGCCGCCGCGACTGACATCCTCACCGTCCAAGCACAGACGCTGCTGGCCGACGCCGTCACCGACGAGACCGGGCGGCGCGGGGCGACCGTCGTCGGCATCCTCGGCCTGCTGTGGGGCTCGAGCCGCGTCCTCTGGGGGCTCGATCGGGCCTTCTCGCAGGTCTACGGGACGGTCGGCGAGAAGTCGCTGCTGGATTCGATCTGGGACGCGATGATCGTCTCAATCGTCATCGCGGTCGGTCTCGCGCTACTGGGAGCACTCGAGTTGGTCGTTCGGGTCCTCCCGGGGCTCGAGGTGACGATCGCGGTCGTGGGACAGCTGTTCGTCGTCTTGGGGCTGTTCGTCACCTTTCTCCCGCTGTACGTGATCTTCCCGGATGCAAACGTCAGGATCCGCGAGGCCGCCCCGGGGACGGTCATCGCCGCGGTCGGCTGGTTCGTCCTGAGCCGGACGTTCTCGCTGTATGCCGGCCTGCTGTCGGAGTACGCGGTCTACGGCGCGCTCGGGGCCGTGTTCCTCGTCCTCGTCTGGCTGTACGTCGGCGCGATCATCCTCGTCTTCGGCGCGGTCCTCAACGCGGCCCTCGCCGACCGTGAAGTGGATCGGCAGCTACAAAGTCCCGGACATCGACAGATTTCGACAGAAGCGATGACCGACGACGCTACGGGTGCCGACGAGGGAGCCACGGAGGACCGCGCGAGCGACCGTGCGACCGCGAGGAGCGCCAGCGCCCGAACGCGCGATCGTTCGGACGACCCCGAGGTGCTCCGCGAGGAGATCGAGCGGCTGCGCGACCGCGTGGACGCCTTCGAAGACGATGTCGAGAACAGGACCGTCCGAAAGGAGTCCCTCGAGGGCGAACTCAAGCGCTACGTTCGACGACGGGTACGACGCGGCCACGCCCACGACTGGGGACCCTACCTCGTCTTGCTGTACGGGACGGCGATGTCGATCGCCGCGTTCTACTTCCTCGCGGGGCTCTGGGCGATCCTCGCGATGATCGTCGTCTGGACCTCGACGCTCGGCGTCTACGTCCTGATGGTCCTGTTCGGCTTCGGTATCTCCCTGCTCGGGATTCCCGGCCGCGTTCGGAATATGATCGGCGACCGCCGCTCCTGATCGCGCGCACGTAGCCTTCGCATCCTGCCGGCTCCCGTCCCACGCGCGGATCTTCGATTTCGTCCTCGAGTCCGCACAGTTCGACCGCCCCATAGCGACTCGACCACTGCTTCATCGCGACTCGAATCGACAGTCTTGCCGCTCGAGCGGGGTCGTCATCGAGTCGCTCGCTGCGTAGCGTCGCCGAGTACCGTTACCAGCGCCGATCACTGCCGCGTGGGGACGGCCTGCCGGACGAACCGTCGCACTCGGTCCGTGTAGGTCGCCGGACGGTGGAGGTTACAGATGTGACCGGCACCGGCCAGCACTTCGACGCGGCCGTCTCGGGCCGCGCCGGCGTGGGCCTGCTCGCCGCGGCGCATGAGCTTGTCGTTTTCCCCGTTAAGAATCAGCGTCGAGCCGGGATAGCTCGAGAGCTTCGCCCGGAAATCGACGCCCGCGATGTCCGGGCCCGCGTCGCCGAACTGCTTCGGATAGAAGCCCGAGTCGATGATCTCCCGCTCGATGTCCGGCGGGAGATTCCGGTTTCGGACCCAGCGTGCCGCGAGTTTCTCGCCGGCGCGTTTCCCGAGGTCGGGTTTGGTCAGGAGTCGCGTCACGCCGCCGGTCAGTCGCGTGCCGAGCGCCATCGTGTTCACCGGGTTGACGCTGCTACCCGACAGCACCAGCGCGTCGACATCCCCGGGGTTGCGGTAGGCGTACTCGGTCGCCGCGTACCCGCCCAGCGAGAGCCCGACGAGCACCGCCGAGCCGTCGACGTGGGCCTCGAACACGTCCTCGAGAACGTCGATCGCCGGGGCCATTCGGAACGGCTTGCCCGCGCGGGTCCCGTGACCCGGCAAATCGGGCGCGACGATGTGGTACTCCTCGGAGAGTTCCCGTTGCTGGGGCAGCCACATTTTCCGCGTGAACATCGCGCCGTGGACGAACACGATCGACTGTGCGTTCGACGGACCGGCGACGTCGACGCCCTCGACGCCGTCGCCCTCGCCTCTCCAGTTCATAGCTGGTGTGCGTATCACGAGGAGCGGCTTAGTAGGCCGCCCGGCGAATCACGGCGAAGCGCGGAACCGAATCCGGTGTCGACGCGAGTTTTGAACGCTACTCGTCCCCGCTCTCGTCAGAACCGGATGCGGACCCGGATTCGGGGTCCGTCAGCGACTCCGTTTCGGGCTCGTCCTCGAGTCCCCGCGCGCCGTCCTCGGTCGTCGGGCCTCGATCGGTCGCCTCCGTCTCGCGGAGCGTGTCTGGATCGACTGCGGCGTCAGTACGATCCGACTTGTCCTCGGGGTCGACGCTCGCGTCGGTCCGTCGCGGGTTCTCGTCGATCTCCGCCGCTGTACTGGCTTGCCCGTCGTCGGCGGACCCCGACGAGAACTGCGGATCGCGGTCGGCCAGTTCGGTCGGGTCGGCCTCCATCCCGCGGCTCCGCTTCTCGATCGCATCTAACTCCTCGGTGGGAGGGTGACCGTCATCGTCGGCCATGTCCTCCGCGATGTCGGTCTCGTCGATCCCGCTCATACTGCCCGCGGGTTCCGTCTCCGGTCCGTCGGACGCCGAGCCGTCGTGCTCGAGACCGGAATCGGTCGGCGAGTCGTCCTGAATCGGCAGTTCGCCCTCGAGTCGGACCGCGTCGTCGGTGATCTCCCGAACCGATTCCCGGTCGAGCATGATTGTTGTCTCGGCTCCCTCCCAGCCGAGCGAGGATTTGATCGACTCGACGGCCGACGGGTCCGGCCTGACGCGGGCAACGTCCCCCTCGGCGGCCGCGACGACCCCGACCGCCTCGCCGGCAGCGTTCTCGACGGGCTTGTCGATGTCGTCGTCCGAAAACGTGGCGCACATACCGTCGGCTACCGCGGCTCGAGGCAAGCCGGTGGTGCCTGCAACGGCCAGTCAAAAGCGGGGATCGCAGCCGGTCCGGACCGGCCGTCGGTCAGTCCTCGCGCTCGAGTTGGTCGCCGCCGAACTCGTCGTCGCTCTGGATGCGGGAGGCCTGCGGGCCGTCCTGGTCCTGGTACTTCGAGCCGCGCTCGCTGCCGTAGGGTCGCTCCGCGGGCGACTTGAGTTCGGTGAAGGTGAGCTGCGAGATTCGCATGCCGGGCGTGAGCGCGACCGGTGCAGAGCCCAGGTTCGAGAGTTCGAGCGTGATCTGGCCCCGATAGCCGGGATCGCAGAGGCCCGCGGTGGCGTGGACGACGACGGCCAGTCGGCCGAGCGATGAGCGCCCTTCGACGTGGGCGATTAGGTCTGCCGGAATTTCGACGCGCTCGTGGGTCGTCCCGAGCACGAAATCACCGGGATGGAGGATGAAATCGTCGTCCTCGTCGACGATCGTCTCGGTGACGTACTCGTCGACCTCCCCTTCGGCGTTGGGGTGGATACAGGGGATGTTCGTCCGCTGGAACTCGAGGAACTCCCGACCCAGCCGGAGATCGACACTCGCGGGCTGGATCTGCAGTTCCGGATCGTCTAACGGCTCGACGACGAGATCGCCGGCCTCGAGGCGCTCGAGGATGTCCGCGTCGGAGAGGATCATACCGAGTAGGAGCGAGCACGGGGCCCTAAATTCCTCGGTCCGACGCGACGGTCGTCGGCTGGATCGACCGACCGCGGAGATCCCATCTCGTGTTACCGGACTGAAGTTCTCGCTCGGCAGCCTAACCGATTATAACGCTGTGTCACGAACCCCGTCGCATGGATGGGGAGCAGGACCGATTCAACGGCGACACGAAGGTTCTGCATCAGCGAGCTGTCAGAATACCGCTTCCGGATCGGGAGGCCGAGCGCGTATTCCACGAGAACATGATGAACGTGGCAGCCGCTCGAGAGCAGAAAGCAGCGCTGTTCGCCAACTCGGACGTGTCGGTGTTAGACGCCTACGAAGCGGAACGCGATCGCATCGAGGGGTGCTTCGAGCGACGGCTTCGGCGGATCGTCGGGGAGAACTACGAGGAGGTCGCGATGGCGTATCACCGCGGCGAGCGCGACGATCGGATCGGCGCACTGGCCGCGTACTACTTCGAGGGGGCATGGCGGGCACAACAGCAGGCTACGATTACGGACATGCTGTATTCCCCGCTGATACTCCGTTATCCCGACAGTTTCACCCTCAATATGCGCTTTGCCAGCGGGTATACGACGGCGAAATCGATCCGCTACGAATCACCGGCCCACTGCTCGGAGGACTTCGGCGACGAGTACACCGAGACCTACTACGAGGAGAGCCTGTACTCCCAGAAGCAGGCCGCCGACTACCTCAGCGAGACCGCCGAGATCATCCGCGAGGAGTTTCCCGACCCCGACGAGACGCCCTTCGCAGAGCGCAAGTACGGCGGCGTCGTCTCGGCGGGCGGCCGCCGCGGGTCGGTCTTCTCGACGCTGCTCGAGCGCGTCGAGCCCGACCCCGATCGGTTTTCGGAATCGATCGACGAGCCGACCCTCGTCGAGGCTGGTCCGGAGGCGAGGCGGACGGAACGGGAATTCCTTCGGGACTGCGAGGTCGTCCACTGACTCGCGGCTCGGTCACGCGTGAGTGCGGCGAAAGCGCTCGTCGCACAGGGAGAACGGCTGCCCGGCAGCCGACCCGTCACTACACGCGGGTGCTCACCGGGTCGTCGCCGCTTGCGCCGCGGAGATAGTCACGGCTAAAGGTATCCCCGTCCTCGAGTCGGCCATGAAACAGGCCATCGTCGCCCGCACGGACATCGGGATGGGGCAGGGAAAGCTCGCCGTACAGGTCGCTCACGCGTCGCTGTCGGCCTACGAGAAGGCGGACAAGGGGTTACAGGATCAGTGGAAACAGGGCGGACAGAAGAAAGTCGTCCTGAAAGGGCAGAGCGAACGGCAACTCCACGAACTCTCCGAAATCGCCAAGCGCGAGGGAATCCCCAGCGCCGTGATTCGGGACGCCGGCCACACCCAACTCGAGCCCGGAACCGTCACCGCGCTGGCGGTCGGCCCGGCGGCGGACGACCGGGTCGATAGCGTGACCGGCGAACTGTCGCTGTTCTAACCCCGTCAGTCCGAGCGGTAGCCCCGCGGTTCCTCCCTGACCGCCGAGTCGTCGTCCGGAAGCGGCGGGTCGGCGGGAACGTTCGGGAGCAGCGAGCGGACGTCGATCGACTTGCTGCCGAGCACCGCGAAGCCGGCGAAGATCGTCAGGAAGCCGACGACGGCCGTCGCGTCGATGGTCTCGTCGAGCAGCGCCCAGCCGCCGAGCGTCGAGACGACGGGCACGACGTAGAAGATCAGGTTCGCGCGGATCGCGCCGGCCGTGTCGATGAGGCCGAAGTAGGCGATGTAGGCGAGGACGCCGGCGAAGATGCTGACGTAGCCGAGCGCCAGAATCGCTTCGGTGTTCCACGTGATCGCAGCCATCGACTCGCCACCGGACCAGGCCAGCAGGTGACACAGCGCGGCGGCGAAGGGCAGGCCCCACGCGACGCGGACCGTACTCGAGAGGTCGCTGTCGGCCCGGCGGATGAGGACGGCCCCGAGCGCGGCGGCGATCGCTCCGGCGAAGAGGATGCCCTTGCCGACGGCACCGCCGAGTAGGTTCGCGGGATCGGGGTTGACCACGAGGGCGACGCCGAGCAGGCCCAGTCCCATGCCGGCCGCGCCGCGGGCGGAGAGGCGCTCGTCGGAGAGCAGGAACGCGGCGAACACCGGCGTCATGATCGGGTTGAGACTGTACATGATCGAGGCGACGGCGCTCGTAACGTACTGCTGGCCGACGAACAGCAGGGCGTTCGTCAGGCCGATGGCGAGGACGCCGGTCGCGAGGATCGCGCCGATATCGCCGCGAGTCCGCGGGACCAGTTCCGACCGCGACGACGTCAGCCCGACGTAGGCGAGCATGACGACCGCGGCGATGTCGAATCGGAAGGCGACGAACAGCAGCGGCGGAAAGTACGCCAGGCCGGCCTTCGCGGCGACGAAGGTGCCGCCGAAGAACAGACTCGAGAGGGCGAAGAAAACGGCGATACGGCGGGATACCATCTACGCCGTCACCCCCGTTCGAACCGTCTGCGCCGGACCGAAACCGGCCGACGCGTGGATAGCGAAAATCATCGTACTACACCGTATGAGCTACGGGGTTATAGTTTCGTTCAGAAAATATTTCACGATAAGAAAGGTCGGCGGGCCGGGAAACTACTGGGAGCCGCGATACCGCTGCAGACCGTGAAATAATTTCACACTGCGAAAGCGATTTACCACAGCGGCGACGACTGTCCGTATGGAATCGGCGCTCGAGGAGATCGAGTTCCTCGCACTCTCGTCGAACCGGGTCGAGGTGCTCAGGTTGCTCGCCGAGGGGCGACGGACGCGGACCGACCTCGCGAACGAGACCGGTGCCTCGCAGGCGACGCTGGGGCGGATTCTCGGCGATTTCGAGGACCGCTCGTGGATCAGACGCGACGGCGGCGAGTACGTCGCGACCGCGACCGGACGGCTCGTCGCGGAGGGGTTTACCGACTTACAGGAGATCCTCGAGACCGAGGGCAAGCTCCGGGATATCGTGGACTACCTGCCCACGCACGCGATGGACTTCGACCTCCGTCGGCTCGCGGACGCGACGATCACCGTCCCCAGCGGGACGCGGCCGAACGCGCCGCTGGCGCGGTTGCTCGAGTTCCTTCGGGAAGGCGACGAGGTCCGGACGTTTTCGCACACGTTCAACGAACAGACGCTGCGCGTCGTTCGAGAGCGCGTGACCGCGGGCGAGCAGCGCTTTCGGGGCGTCTTCGGCCGCAGCGCGATCGACGCCCTCGCCGACGACTCGGCGCTCCGCGGACAACTCGAGGCCCTGCTCGCAGCCGAGGACGCCGAAATCCGGGTCCGTGAGGAGGGAGTGCCGATCGCAATCATGATCGTCGACGAGGTCGTCTACCTCCTTTTGCGCGACGAGAACGGCATTCTCCGCGCCTCCGTCGACACTGACGACGATGCCGTGCGCTCGTGGGCCGAGGACTCGCTTGACCACTACTGGCGGACCGCGACGCCGCTCGAGTCTGAGACGCTATCCGACTGAGAATCGAGCGACGCGCCGAGTCCGCGTCGCGCGGCTCCGTTGCTCCGTCGCTGCGCCCCTGTGGCTGGCTACGTCGACGCCGGCTCCGCTGCCGCCGGGCCGACGGCCGCCGGATCGGGTGCGACTGACTCGAGTCCCGTTCCCGGTCCGCCCGGCTCCGGCGCGGGTCGTGCGAGTGCGGGTGCGGAGCCGGCCGCGATCGACGCGGGTTCTGGGCTCGTCTCCTCGTCGCCCGTCTGCTCGATGACGTACTCCTGTCCGACGGTCGACGCCTGCAGGCTGTCGACGGGTGCGTGGTCTTCGGTCAGTACCGGCACGTCGTCGGTCTCGGGCTCGGAGAGAGAGGCGTTGACCTCGCCGCTCAGGTCGATCCCGAGGTCGCGGTTCTCGTTTCGCTGGGCGAGTTCGGCCTCGGTGAAGTCGGTCTCGGCTTTCGTCGCGACGACCTCGATGTTCTGGACCGAGTCCCAGTTCGACGTTCGGTAGCTGTAGGTCGACGCGAACGCCTCGTCGATGGTCTTGTACTGCGCGCGGTAGAACTCCGAGCCGGCACCGCTGGGTGCGGCGATGACGTTCGCGAGGAAGACCCCGTCCTCGGTCAGTCGATCCTCGGCCAGTTCCATGAACCCGAGTTGGGTCAGGTGAATCGGAACCTGATCCTTCTGGTAGGCGTCGAGGACGATCACGTCGTATTTCTCGTTGGTGTCTCGGAGGAACTGCCGCCCGTCTTCCGTGTGGACGGTCATGTTCTCGCCTTCCTCGAGATCGAAGTAGTCCTTGGCCGCCTGCGAGACTTCGGGGTCGAGTTCGGCGACGTCGACGTCGACGTCGTATTTGCGCTCGAAGTCCTTCGGGCCGGTGTACCCGCCCCCGCCGATGAACAACACGTCTTCGACCTCGTCGGGGTCGTCGACCATCAGCATCGGCAGGTGGAAGAACCGCGTGTACTCGAAGACGTGTCGGTCGGGCTCCTCGAGATCCATCGCGCTGTGGCGGGCCCCGTCGAGATACAGCGTCCGGGTATCGCCGTCGTCGATGACCTCGAGTTCCTGATAGGCCGTCTGGGTCTGGTAGACGACGTCGCCGCGGTGGTCAAAGGCGACCGGGCCGAGGCCGGCCGCAACGACGAGCAACACGGCGACGGCGACGCTGGCCGCCGCCGGTTTCGGCGTGAGGGCGGGAAGCGTAAGCGCGAACGCAGTCCCGACGAGGATGATTCCGAACAGGAGGCCGATCATGTCGATGCCGAGCACCGGGATGAGGAGGTAGGTCGTCGCGCCCGCGCCGACGATGCTCCCGATCGTCCCGAGGGCGTAGACGTGACCCGACGCCTCGCCGGTGCCCTCCTTCATCGAGAGTTCGGCCGAGTAGGGGCTGATGAACCCGAGCAGATAGGTCGGGGGACCGAAGAGGATGAGGACCGCGGGCAGCGACGCGTACCGGGCCGGCAGCGGCAGCGCCGAGGCCGAGAGCAGGAGTTGATCGCTCGCGTAGACGACGATCGCGACGTAGCCCGCCGTTCCTAGCAGGATCCAACTCATGCGACGGTTCGACGCCGTCTCGGCCCGCTTGCCGCCCTGCCAGTAGCCTAGACTCAACGCGGTGAGGAAGACGGTAATGATGCTTCCCCACGTGTAGATGCTGCTGCCGAACTGGGGGGCGATGATCCGGCCCGCGAGAATCTCCAGCCCCATGCTGGTCACGCCGGAGACGAACACTGCGACGTCGGGTTTGGTCGGCCGGTAGGCGGACAGCTGCCGCATGCTCATTATCGGACAGTGGCGGGCCCGCGATGAGAACTTGTCGCCTCACCCCGACAGTCGCCGGTACTCCGAATCGCGTCCCGGTCAGCTCCTCAGGGGCGGGAAACGACGTGCGTGAGCAAAAAGACGACGAGCGCGACCGTCGCGACGCTCGTGGGCGTGAACACGAGAATGTCGATGCGGCTCGCCCCCCAGACGAACAACAGCGCGAACAGCGTCGAGAGGACGGCGTTCAGGAGGAGCAAGACGCGCGGATTACCCTGCGAGGACTCGAGGCCCTCCTGTAGTCCGTCGTCCGGTTCGCCGTCGGGTTCGGCCATGCCAAGAGAGGGGAACGTGGGTCACTTAGTGGTTTCCGTGCGCGATACCGGCGACCGGTGGCGCGGATCACGTCTCGGCGACGAGAGACCGCCGTCCCAGCGGTTTTTATAGTGGTTCGGCGGCACGGGGTCACTATGCGCGAGGTGACGGCGTCGCGAGTGCTCGACGTGACCGCGGCCGACCTCTCGGCGTGGCTCGAGCCGGCGGCGATCGTCGAAGCTGAAGGGAGCTTTACGGTCGAGAGCGTCGAGGCGGAAGCCGACGCGACGATCGTCGTCGCCAGCGGCCCCGGAATCCGACTCCCGCTGCGGTTCGAGGACCGTAACGGCGTGATTTACTACACGCAGGAGGGCGAACACGGCCCCTTCTCCCACATGGAGACGTGGCTCGAGTACGAGCCCGTCGACGACGGGCGGACTCGAGTGACGATCCGGTCGGCGGTCGAACTCGCCGCGCCGCTGCCGTTCGGCGATCGGATCGCCGCGTGGAAGCGAAACGGCGAACTCGAGGGAGCGCTCGAGACGATCGAAACCGAACTTGGCTGAGGGTGTGGTGGAGCGGGCGAAAGGAGGAGTGAGACCAAGTAGCGGTGAGCGCGGGCAGCGGCAGCGATCAGGGCTCGCGAAGCACGACGTCCTCGTCGGCCTCGCTCGGGAATGGGTTCGACAGTTCGGCGGCTCGTTCCCACTCGTCGTCGGTGACCAGACAGTCCGCGAGCCGCGAGCGAAGCGTCGGTTCGTGGGCGGCGAGATCGGTGCCGATGAAGACCAGTTCCGTCCGGCGGTCGCCGTGGTCGTCGTGCCACTCGAGGTCGGGTCGATTGGAGCGGTACAGCTCCCGCTGGACCTCGGGGAGGGCGGCGATCCACGGCCCGCGGACGGTCGCGCAAACCGAGGGGCCGGCCTGAGCGATGTCGATCTTCACGTCGCGGCCGGCGATCCACGCCGTCCCCTTCGAGCGGACGATATCGTCGGGGAGGTCCCGGAGGAACGACGCGAAGCGCTCGGGATGGAACGGGCGGCGCTCCCGGACGACGAACGAGTCGACGCCATAGACCTCGTCCGGATGGCGATGGTCGTCGTGTCCGTGGTCGTGATGGTCGTCGTGGTCGTTCGGTTCGTCTCCGTGTGCAGCGTCGCCGTCGTCGGCCAGCGCCCGTTGCCAGCCCGCTAACTCGCCCATCCGCCCGGGGTCGAACAGGTCGACGCCCAGTATGGGGTCCGGGTCGACCTCGCTGAACGTCGTGCGGATCGTCTCGGCCGTCGGCTGGAGCGCGCGGACGAGGTCCTCCGCCCGCTCGAGTTCCGCGTCGGTACAGAGATCCGTCTTGTTGAGCAGGACCAGATTCGCCACCTCGAGTTGCTCGATCACCAGATCCGAGAGCGGGCGATCGGTATCCCCGTCCTCCCCGCGGCGCTCGGGGACCTCGTCGCCGTCGAAGGCGTCCAGAAACAGCCGCGTGTCGAGGACGGTCACCAGCGCGTCGAGGTCGTAGCTGGCGGCCACGCGCGAGGACGTGGTAAAAAGCCGGGCGACCGGTGCGGGCTCCGAGATGCCGGAGGACTCGACGAGCAAGTGATCGAACTCCCGCTCGCGGGCCAACCGGACGACCGCCGTCTCGAGGTCGTCCTGCAGTTCACAGCAGATACAGCCGTTCGAGAGTTCGGCGACCCCGCCCTCGACATCGAGATCGGAACCCTCGGCGACGAGTTCGGCATCGACGTTGACCGAGCCCATGTCGTTTACCAGTACCGCGAGGTCGCGGTCGGCCGTTCGCAAGAGATGATTGAGCAGCGTCGTCTTTCCCGCCCCGAGACTCCCCGAGAGGACGGTCACCGGAATCGGCGATTGCATAGGAATGCGTTGTGACTCGAGGGGCAAGAAGCGTCGCCTCGAGGTGGGGCCGTCGACTTGCAGGACGGAAATCGTCGCCACATTCTCGCCGGAGAAGTTACTGAACGAGAAAGTAATGAAAACCTACTTGTGTCGATGGGAAGAAAAACGGCTCGCATGAAGCAGTGTCCCCGCCGCACCCTCCTCGGTGGCATCGGCACGACGATCACCGCCGCGATGGCAGGCAGCGCCGTCGGCGCGACGACTGTACAGTCGGGTAGCGACGCCGATTCGCCGGCAGTCGATAATCTCCTCGACTACCTTCCGGCGTCGGTCGCGTCGGACTCGATGATGGTCACGGCAACCGACTACGAGCGCCGTCGGGAAGCCAACGAACCCTACGAGCCCACCCCGGCCACCGGCCGCTTCCAGATCGATCCCGAATCCGTCTCGAAACAGGCCCTCGTCTACGACACGGGAGACGACGGGTTTTCGATGCCGATCACCGTCCTCGCCGGTGAGTTCGACCTCGAGGGCGAGGCCGAGTCTCGCGAGACCGACGGCGGCGTCGAGTACGACTATCACGAAAACGAGGACACGGTCGCCGCCGCGACCGAGACCCTCGCCGTCATCGCCGACGCCGACGACACGGTCGACGACGCGTTCGCGGCGAAGGCGGGCGAGACCGAGCGCCTGCTGGCCGCCGAACCCGTCCTCGAGGACGGGTTCGAACTCTTCGACGGCGGTCGCGCCGGCTACACCGTCCAGACGGCCGATAACTCGCAACTCCCCGATTCCATGGGCGACGTGACGGTCGAATACATCGCCCGAGCGATGACCGTGCTCGGTCCGGACACCCTCGAGATGAATATCGGGGTCGAACTCGAGGACGCCTCTGCGGTCACCGACGAACTGATCGAGACGCTCAAAGGCGACCTGGCCTACACCGCGACGACGGGCGAGCCGACGGTCGAAACCGACGGCGCTCTCGTCACCATCTCCGTCGAGCGCGACCTCGCGGCCGAACGGGCGGTCAGGGAACACGACAGCCCCGGGTTCCTTCAGGCCGAACGCGATTTCGATCTCGAGGACGACTACCTCGAAATCGAAGTCGGGCGCGGCGACCCGACCCCGATCGAGGACCTCACGCTCGAGGTCGGCGGCGAGGAGTACGACCGCGACATCTGGGCCGACGGCCACGGCACCCTCGAGGAGGGCGATACGATCGTCATCGACACGGACGACGTCGAACCGAACCTCTCTGTCACGCTCAAGCACGATCACCAACTCGGCGGGAGCTCGAGCGGAACGACGATTCTCAGCCGGTTCGAGTTCGCGTTCGACTACGATATCGACACCGAGACCCTCGCAGTCGAGTACGAAGACGAGTTCCCGCTCGATGGCGATAAGGTTTCGCTCGTCGCCTACGACGAACGGCCGCGGTACCGACCCCGCGAATCGGAGGACACCATCGAGCCGAAAGCGACGACTCAGCCGTGGAGCGGGACGATGAGCACGGGCGACGAGGCGACGCTCGAGGACGTCCAGCCCGGCGATACCGTCCTCGTCTGTTGGGAGGGAACCGGACAGCAGGACAGCATCGCTCGCAGCCGTATCCGACCGCCGGGCCACGTACGCTTCGAGTACGACTACGAGAACGAGACGCTCTCGGCGACTATCGAGTTCGAAGACGAGACCGAGCGGTCGGCCGCGGAGTACGAACTACTGATCGACGACGAGCCGGCGGCCACGCAGTGGGCCGACGAGTACGACACCGTCAGTTCGGGGACGACGATCGAACTCGAGGACGTGGCGGTCGGCACCGACGCCACCGCCGTTTGGGGCGACGAGGACATTCGCATCGGCGGCACGCGAGCGCAGCCGTCGATCCAGCTGGCGTTCGACGAGGAGACGGTCACGCACGAGGGCGGCGATGCCCTCCCCGCGTCGAAACTCGAGGCTCGCGTCTGGACGACCGACGGCCGCACCAAGATCGATATCGCCGACGAGGTCGACGGCGACTTCGAGGAAGGCGATTCGTTCACCGTCGACACTGAGGAAGCCCGCAGCATTATGCTCCGATACGACGGCGAGCATTCGGTCGGCTACGCGCATCCGCCGCGGTAACCGAGTCGAAAACAGCGGTCACCGGAAGTGCGGTTTTTGGCTCTTAGGGTTCGATATTCCGAGCGACGGTGAGTCGGCCACCGCCGGGACGCGACATATTTTTGTCTCCGGCCCTGAGCATGATTGACGATGACATTGGCCGATCGGATCGCGACGTTCCGGGCCACACTCGAGGAGTGGCTCCGCGGGCTCTATCACGGGATGATCGCCCACCCAGCCTACGAGAAGATCGAGGCCGAAGCGGAGGACCTCGAGGACGCGTTCATGCTGGCGTGTTTCCCCGACGCCTTCGGCATCCCGTCGCCGGTTTCGTACTACACGGCCGAACTCCTCCCGTTCCTCGAAGACGAGTATCAAGCGTGGGAGCGCCGGATGTGGGACCGGCAGTCGATTATCGAACGCAAAGGCCACCAGTACCACTTCTGATGACGGAATTTACCTTCTTCGGCGGCAAGGGCGGCGTCGGCAAGACGACCGTCTCGAGCGCCTACGCCCTCGAGTGCGTCGATGCGGGCCTCGAGACGCTGGTGGTCTCGACGGACCCGGCCCACAGCACCGCCGACGTGTTCGATCAGGAGTTCGGCGACGAGCCGCGGCCGGTCGAGGGCTATGACGGGCTCTCGGCGATGGAGATCGACCCCGACCGGGAGGTACAGGACCACCTCTCGGAGCTCAAACAACAGTTCGGCTCGCAGCTCTCGGCGACGATGGTCAACGAGGTCGACATCCAACTCGAGATGGCCCATCAGACGCCGGGTGCCTACGAGGCCGCCCTGTTCGACCGATTCGTCGAAGTGATGCGCACCGCGGACGACTACGATCGGGTCATATTCGACACCTCGCCGACCGGGTCGACACTGCGATTGCTCGCGCTCCCGGAGCTGCTCGAGCGCTGGATCGACCGGCTGATGGACAAACGCGAGCGCAGCATCGACCTCTTCGAGAAGGCCGCGATCGGCAACAACGAACCGCGCCGCGTGATGGAGGGCGATCCGATCCTCGCGCGCTTACAGGAGCGCAAGGAGCGATTCGAGTTCGCCGGCGAGGTGCTCCGCGAGGACGCCGCGTTCTACCTCGTCTTGAACCCCGACGAGCTCTCGATCCGCGAGACGCGCCGCTCGGTCGAAACGCTCGCCGAGGCCGACCTACCGGTCCGGGGGCTCGTGGTCAACCGCCTCTCGCCCGAGCCCGATCCCGACGAAAACGGCCGGGGCGCGCGCTATCTCCGCCAACGAGTCGCAACCGAACGCGACCGCCTCGAGCGGATCGAACGCGAGTTCGACGTGCCGATCGCCGCGACGATTGAGACCCGCGTCGAGGAAGTCCGCGGCAGCATTCTCGAGGACGTCGCCGCGGACCTCGCGATCGAGGTCGGAGACGGCGATCGGGCACCGACGACGTAACGGAGCCAGTCGTCGCGGTCGGCTACGGAGAAACGTGGTGTCTCGCCACGACCCGGTGTCGCTGGGAACCGACGGTAGATTTCGGGTGTTCGTGCTGTGTCTCTTATATTCTCAAATAAATAAGGGTAAACCAAAAAATCGCTTGGCGCTAGTCCGAAATACAATGAATTATATTTATATTCCTCCCGTGCAACCACCTGCTAGGGAGTTAGTAACATGGCAGGTGTAATTTGGATCGTCGCACTGGTGCTCGTGTTGTTCTCGGTCGCGTACGTGGGGTACGGCCGGTACCTCCAACAGTTCGTCAATCTCGACGACAGCCGAGAGACGCCAGCACACAAGTATCAAGACGGTCAGGAATACGTCCCGGCGAAGAAGCCGGTGCTATTGGGGCATCACTACTCGAGTATCGCGGGCGGCGCGCCGATCGTCGGCCCGATTACGGCCGCACTGGTCTGGGGTTGGGTCCCGGCCGTACTGTGGGTCGCCATCGGCAACCCGCTGTTGGGCGCGGTCCACGACTTCGTCTCGCTGTCGAGCAGCCTGCGACACGAGGGGAAGTCCATCGGTTACATCATCGGGGAGTACGTCGGTGAACGGGGCAAGAACATGCTGCTGTGGTTCGCGTTCCTGCTGACGATCCTTGTCGTGGCCGTGTTCGCACTGGTCATCGGGATCGTCTTCAACGGCTACCCGCAGGCCGCCACCGCGAGCCTGCTGTACGTCGGGCTCGCGTTCGTCTTCGGATTCTGGCTGTACCAACTGAACCTCCCGTTTTCGGTCGGGACGGTCATCTTCGTCGCCGGAATCTTCGCGACGGTCTGGGTCGGGATCCAGTATCCGATCGCGCTGTTCGGCTCGGAGTTCCCGAATGCACCGGACACGATCGTTCTCTTCGGCGAGACCGCACCCGGGTTCGTGCCCGAACTGGGATTCAACGCGAACGTGGGTGCGTGGGTCCTCGTGATGCTCGTCTACGGGGGCCTCGCCAGCGTCCTGCCGGTCTGGATGCTGCTGCAACCCCGTGACTACCTCTCGTCGTTCCTGCTGTACACCGGTGTCGGCGGGGCGTTACTCGCCGTCATCGTGGGGACGTTCATCACGTCCACCAGCGAGCCGCTGACCTTCCAGATCGACGCGTGGTACGGCATACTCGGCAGCGACAACGCGTCGTACGAACTGATGCCGCTGTTCCCGCTGCTGTTCATTACGATCGCCTGCGGGACGATCAGCGGGTTCCACTCGCTGGTCTCCTCGGGTACCACGGCGAAACAGCTCGATAAGGAGACCGACGCGCGGCTGATCGGTTACGGCGGGATGCTCGGTGAAGGACTCCTCGCCACCGTCGCGCTCTGTACGATCGGCGTCGCGGGGATCGCCGGTGCCGGCGGCATCGGCACGGCGCTGCCGAACTTCGCGACCGGCGGCGGCGTGATCCTCACCGCGTTCGGTCTTCCGGAAAGCTACGGTGCGCCGTTCATGGCGCTGGTACTCGCCAGTTTCCTCCTGACGAGCATGGACACCGCGGTCCGTCTCAGTCGGTACATGGTCGAGGAACTCGTCGGGACGCCACAGACATCGATCGAGGAATACGGTGCGAATCGGTACGTCAACACGAGTGTCGTCGTCATCGCCGCCTTCCTGCTCCTCGGAACGGGCAGCTGGGAGGACCTCTGGCTGCTGTTCGGCGGTGCAAACCAGTTGCTCGCCGGGCTGGCGCTGCTGACGGGCACGGTCTGGCTCGCCAACTGGGACCGGAGCAAGCAACTGATCAGCACGGGCGTCCCGCTGGCACTGATGTCGGTCGTGACGATCATCGGGCTGTTGTGGGTCGCCTTCTATCAGGTCCTGTACAGCCGGCTCCTCATGGGTGATCCGACCATCTGGACGTGGATCGCCGGCGGCGGCCAAATCCTGATCAACCTGACACTGATCGGATTGGCGCTGTCGCTGCTGCGCATGGGCTACGGAAACATCAAGTCCAGTCGCGGCCTCGGCGGCGACGCGGTCGCCGCGGACGGCGGCGAGCCGACAGAAGACGACTAAAGCTGTAGCCGTCGGGCGATCAGCCCGAGCAGACCGACTTCTTTCCGCTCGATCTCCTCCCAGAGCCGGAAGGCCGTCGCGATATCGGCGTTCTCGCTGGCGACCAGGTCCTCCGGCTCGGGCGCGACGACGGCCAGATTGATCTCGTAGTGGCCGTTGTAGCCGTACTTCAACAGCGTCCGGTCGGAAAAGCCCGCGACGTGACTGCGGACGTCGTCGGGGATCGACGGTGCGACCGCGACGAACGTGAACTCGGTACTGTAGTGTTCCTCGTCGGGCTCGATCCAGTCGTCGGCCAGCCGATGGCCGAGATCGACGTACCGATCGAGCAGCCGGTCGTCGACGCTGTCGACCCGATCGACGAATAGGTGTTCGGTCGACTCGTGCTCGGCGATCGAGATCGACGGATGGAGGAAGTGCTTCTGACTCGCGAGGTCCATCTGCCCGTACAGCGTGAACCGCTCGCCGTCGACCGCCCGATCCTTCTCTAGGTCGTAGTTGTGCAGCAGCCGGTCGCTCACCCGATCGACGTACTCGTCGTCCCAGTCGGGAACGGCCGTTGTTTCGGTTCCCGTACTCGAGTCCGTCCCACGGGACTCTTCGGATGCGGGCTCCCGGTCAGACATAGGTGGCGAGTCCTCCGTGGTCTCGAGCGGGTGCCGTTCGTGGGGCCGCTCGTCGGGGACAGCGAGTCGCAGTAGTGACCGTCTCCATGTGGGTAGATGCCACGTCGCGGGCAAAAGTCCGTCGGCACGGGGCCGGCCCGTTGCGAGCAGATTTAAGTGCGACTGGGGCATATCATGCCCTAAATTCACATGGGGAAAGACCGCGAAGCCTGCGGGCGCTGTTCGATGTCGGTCGCCGTCGACGTCGCGAACGCCGGCACCGACGAGGAGGGACAGAACGACCGCGAGCCCTACGGCGAGGCGCGGATCGAGGTCGAGGAGGACGAACTGCGGACCGTCTCGCCCGGCGCGTGGCTCTCCGGGCTCGCGGGACGACTCGACGACGCCGCTCAGCGGTTCGTCTGGGGACAGTAGCAGTACCTTCGGGGCGGTCGGATCGAATATCCCGGTTCGCTCGCAAATTCTCGCGATCAGTGCGTCGGTGCCGTCGCCTCAGTTGGTCGTGATGACCTCGATCACGTCTCGAGATTCGACCTCGTAATCGCTGCCCAGTTGGCGGTTCGTCCGGCAGTCGATCGCGTGCAGGAAGCCGTCGCCGATGTCGGAGTGGAGGCTGTAGGCGAAGTCCTCCGCGGTCGAGTTCGGCGGGATCAGGTAGCAGTCGGGCAGCACCTCGCCGCGTTCGTTCCCCAGTCCGTTCGCGCCGCCGGGGAAGACGGGGGTGACCCCGAGGACGTCGAAGAGCGCGGTTTCCAGCGCCGCCTGGACGCCCGTCGCGCCGAACTCGGAGAGGAAGTCCCGGATCTGCTCGAGTCCCTGTTCCTGATCGCCGGAGATGTCGCCCGTGATCTCGAAGTCGTCGTCGCCGGGTCGGTAGTCGACGACGCCGGCTCCGTCGGCGGATTTGAGGGCCTTCTCCGCGTGGGCGCTGCAGGGAACGATCGTCAGGTGATCGTAGTCGGGGTCGTTCGTGATCTCCTCGTAGTTTGCCTGCGCCTCGGGGGTGTCCATCTTGTTCGCCGCGATGACCATCGGCTTGGTCTCCTTGCGGATCTCGCGGGCCAACTCGAGTTGGTCGTCCTCGTCCCACTCGTCGGGATCGAAGCCGACGTCGACGCGCCGAATGAGGCGTTTGATCTCGTCTTCGGTCGTCTTGAACGCGCTCATCTGTTCGGCGAGTTCCTCCTCGATGGCGTCGTCCTCGGTGGTGTAGCCCGTCTCGTATCGATTGATCCCCTTCTCCAAGACGCCGAGGTACCACTGGTCGAGTTCCTCTTCCAGGAACGCGATGTCGTCCCGCGGGTCGTGGCCCTCGGTGGGTTCGCCCTCGGCGTCCGTCTGCCCGGAGAAGTCGACGACGTGGACGAGCACGTCGGTCTCGTTCAGATCGGAGAGGAACTGGTTGCCCAGCCCGTTGCCCTCGTGTGCGCCGGGGATCAGCCCGGCCACGTCGACGAGTTTCGTCGGGACGAAGCGGGTCCCGTGGTCGCAGTACCCCACGTTCGGGGTACACTCCTCGTCGAATTCGGGTGCCGCACAGTCGACGCGGACATAGGCCTCGCCCACGCTGGGGTCGATGGTCGTGAACGGGTAGGCCCCTTCGGGAACGTCGTTCATCGTCGCCGCATTGAAGAAGGAGGACTTGCCGACGGAGGGTTTGCCGACGAGTCCGATCCGGTAACTCGTACTCATTATCCGTCCCTCGAGCGGCCAGACTAAACGGGTTTTGTTCCGATTCCAGGGTGCTACGGGTACTCCTGCCACACAGTTGTTCGAACCGTTCGATCGTTCGACACCCCGTCATCCCGAACTCTCGGGCACGTCGTTCATCGTCGCCGTCGCAGAATCGTTGTGCGATTCTGCGATCCGTCAGTGCGGAGCGCTGACGGCGGCATTGAAGAAGGAGGACTTGCCGACGGAGGGGTTGCCGACGAGTCCGATCCGGTAACTCGTACTCAGTATCCCTTCTGGACGGGGGGCCTAAACGGGTTTCTGTCCGGTAGCCGCGTGGTATATCCATCCCTGCCACAGCGTCGTCGCCGCTCTCGCTGATCCGACGAACAGGTCAGACCCGCAGTCGCCCGCGACTCGAGCCTATTCGAGAACAGTAGCTAACGCGTCCATCGTCCGATCGACGCGGTCGACGCGCGCGTTGTGACCCATGTGACCGATGCGGAGGATATCGTCCTCGAGGTCGCCGAGTCCGGTCGCGAGGACGATATCGTGATTCTCGGCGAGCGTTCGCTGCAGGGCCGTCGCGCTCTCGCCGACCTCGAGCGCGGTCACGGTCGGCGACGGCGTCGCCTCGTCGGGGTACAGCGACAGGCCGAGATCCGCGGCCCGCTCGCGACAGCGCGCGGCGGCGTCCTCGTGGCGCTCGAAGACCGACTCGAGGCCCTCCTCGCACAGCAGGTCGGTCGCCGCGTCGAGCCCGTACAGGTTCGACGCGAGGTGCGTGTAGGGGAACCACTCGTCGGCGGCGGCGTCGCGCCACGGCTCGAGGTCGGTGTACAAACTGTCGGTCTCGAAGGACTCGATCTTCTCCCACGCGCGGTCGCTGATCGAACAGACCGTCAGTCCCGGCGGCGCGCTGAAACACTTCTGGGACGCGCCGAGGCAGACGTCGATCCGGTCGGTCGGCACCGGCGTCCCGCCGAGCGAGGAGACGGCGTCGACGACGCTAATGACGCCGTGTTCCTCGAGCGCGTCGAGAATGGGCTCGATATCGTTCACCGTGCCCGTCGGCGTCTCGCAGTGGACCAGCGTTGCCACGTCGAACGACTCGTCGGCGAGCAGGGCCTCGACTCGCTCGCGATCGAGCGGGTCCCGCCACGGGGCGTCACAGACCACGGCCTCGCCGCCGGCCATGTCGACGAAGTCCGCAAACCCCTCGCCGTAGAGGCCGTTCGCGATGCACAGCACTCGATCGCCCGGTTCGACCAGCGAGGCGACGGCGGCCTCGAGACCGAGGATGCCCTCGCCGCCGAGGATCGCGATGTCGTCGTCGCCGTAGATCGCCTCGAGTTTGGCCGTCAGGTCGCGGTAGAACTCGAAGAACGCGGGTTCGACATCGGGATTGGGCGTCGGCTCGCTCATCCGTTCGCGGACGGCTGCGGGCACTTCCGTCGGCCCGGGGGTCATGCGCAGTCGATCGTCGCTCATACGCGGGACACCGGCGCGTTCGGCCATAAAACCACTCGAGACGACGGCCGGTCCCGTTCGAGCGGGCCCGGGAAAACGGGTATCAACCCGGCCGTCGTCGGGTACACCGAGTCCGCCATGGCTGACCCTGACCCACGGTGCGCTGCGGGCGACCGGACGATCTCCCATCCCGCATTCGCCGCGCTGTACGATCGGTTGCTGCCGGATCGATTCCTGATCGGCCCGCACCGCGAGTACCTCGCGGCCGACCTCTCCGGGCGCGTCCTCGATCTGGGCGCGGGCAGCGGCCCGATGTTTCCCTACGCCGCCGACGCGGGCGGAGACGACCTCGCATACCACGCGGTCGAACCGGACCCGAACAGGCGACGCCGGGCCGCCCGCAAGGCAAAGCGCACGGACTTGTCGGTCACCCTCCGCGACGCTCGCGGCGAGTCGCTGCCCTACGCCGACGACAGCTTCGATGTCGTGCTCTCCGGGCTGGTCTTCTGTACCATCGGCGACCCCGACGCCGCGCTCGAGGAAGTCGCCCGCGTCCTGCGGCCGGGTGGGGAACTGCGCTTCCTCGAGCACGTCCGCAACGACGGCTGGCGCGCGCGGGCCCAAGACCGGCTGACGCCGCTGTGGGAACGGGCCGCCGGCGGCTGTCAGTTGAACCGCGAGACGGTCGCACGCTTTGTCGGCCACGACGCGTTCGGCGTGCTCGAGATCGAGCGGACCGGCGTCGGAATCTTCCCGGTGACGCCGGTCGTCCGCGGGCGGCTCCGACGGCGGGACGGGGAGTTCTCGATCCGGTAGCGGTTCTCCGATCGGACCGCCACGGACCCGTGGGAGCCGATGAGCCGCTGCCAGTGGGACTGTCGGACATACTCGAGGAGATCTAGTGCCGATCGACGATTTTCCTGCGACCCGCTCGCGGCTGCCAGTTGCCAATCGCGACGCTGGGTCCGTCTTCGGGCTCGAGCGGCCGACGAGTTCCGCCGTGGTCGTCGAAGAAGAGGGTGATCCGCCCCGTTACCGAACCGTATCCGGAATCCGCTCGATGACGTCCGTCGCGACGACACCCGAGCCGTACTCGGCCGTCGCGAGTTCGCCGCTCTTGCCGAGGATCCACGCGCCGAGTTCGGCGGCCTCGCGGCGGACCATCCCCTGACCGAGCAGCGACGCCACGATCCCGGCCAGCGTATCCCCGGTCCCGGCGACGGTCATCGCCGACGTTCCGGTCTCGTTTTCGATCCGTTCGCCCTCGGCGACGATCTCGTCGACGTCTCCCGTGAGCGCGATGACCGCTCCCGTCTCCTCGGAGAACGCCTCGAGCGAGCCGTAGGCCTCGTAGATCGGATCGTCCTCGGAGCCACTGGGCGTCAGAATCGCGTTCGAGAGGTCGGCCTCGAGGGCGGGTTCGATCGCCAGCGCGTCGATGATGGTCGGCACCTCGATGCGCTCGACCGCCTCGCGAACCGCCTCTGGTTCGGCGTCGACGAGGCCGGGACCGATCACGACGGCGTCGGCCCACTCGCTGACCTCGACGGTCCGTTCGACGGCACCGTCGGAAAACGCCTCGTCCCCGTAGTGGTCGACGAGTAGGTTCGGCGAGTGACCCGCGACGATCTCGTAGATCGGTTCGGCGACGAACGCCCGGACGTGATCCGAGCCCGTCCGGAGCGCCGCCCGCCCCACGAGTGCGGGCTGGTTCGGATACGCGACGCTCCCGGCGACGATCCCGACCCGGCCGTTGTCGTGTCCGGACTCCTCCGAGACGTTCGAGAGCGTTTGCTGGAGCCGTGCCATACGCACCGTCCCGAACGACGCCGTGTAGGCGTTCGGCAGGCGAATTCCGGTCCGCCATCGCTGCTCGATCCGGCTTGCGACCCCGGCGTGTGCGACGCAAGCCCATAGTGCGTTGCCGTCGTAGTTCCGACGGACCATGTTCGACGACAGAACCGACGCCGGCGACCGCCTCGCAGCGGCCCTCGAGGCCCGCGGGCTCGAGGCCGACGTCGTCCTCGGGATTCCCCGCGGTGCCCTGCCCGTCGCGCGGCCGGTCGCCGACGCGCTCGGAGCCGACCTCGACGTGGTCGTGGCGCGCAAGCTGGGCGCGCCCCACAACCCGGAGGTGGCGCTGGGCGCGGTCGCCAGCGACGGCAGCGTCTGGTACAACGACGACCTGCTCGAGCGGGTGAGCCCCTCCGAGGAGGACCTCGCTGAGATCCGGGCTGAGGAGGCCAAAAACGCACGCGAGAAAGTGGATCGGTACCGCGACACGGACGGTCTGCCCGATCTGGAGGGACAGCGAGTCTTGATCGTTGACGACGGCGTCGCGACCGGCGCGACCGCAACTGCCTGTCTCCGACAGGTCCAGGAGAGCGGGGCCGACTGGGTCGGGCTGGCCGTCCCCGTCGGCTCCCCGCGGTCGATGGACGCCCTCGAGCGGGAGGCCGACGATGTGATCGCGCTGGAGACGCCCGCCGACTTCCGCGCCGTCGGCCGGTACTACCGCGATTTCGGGCAGGTGACCGACGAGGAGGCCCTCGAGTACCTCGATCGGGAGTAGGGGGCCGCCTCGAGTGCCGACGGGGTGCCGCGCGCCGTCGAATGCTGCTGGCGAATCCAGTCGTTCCCGGTAGGGGCGTAGAAAGACCGCTCCGGTCGCGCCCGCTGCGACCGACACCCGTTCACCGCTCGAGTTCCTACGGGACCTATGCGCGTTGCCGTCACCGTCGACGACCGGGAGCCGGCCGGGCTCGTCGAGGCGGTTCGGTCCCACCCCGACGTGATCGAGGTCACCGTCGAACGGCTGGCGACCGGCGACCTCGCGATCGACTCGGTCGGTATCGAACGGAAAACGCCCCGCGACTACGTCACCAGCGCCATGGGTCGGGGCGGCTCGGACCTCGCGGATCAGGTCGAGCGGATGGCCGCCGCCTACGACCACTCGTACGTCTTGCTCGAGGGGGATTTCGCCGACCTCGAGTCGCTCCGAACGAACGTGTCACCGGCGTCGATCCGGGGGTCGATGGCATCGATCACCGCCCGGCAGGGAGTGCCGGTCATCCCCTGTACGGACCGCACGCACCTGATCGACTTCGCGATCCGCCTCGGGCGAAAGCACGCGGAGAACCCGACGAATCAGCAGCTTCCGGTTGGCTCCGTTCCCAGCCGGCGCGAACCGACGACCAAGCGGATGTACGGCTGTATCGAGGGGATCGGCCCCGAACTCGCGGCGACGCTGTACGACCGGTATCCGACCGTCGAAGCGCTGCTCGAGGCGAGGATCGACGAACTCACGGGAATCGACGGGATCGGGCCGACCCGGGCGGAGACGATTCACGCCGCGTTCCGAGACGACGGCCCGTGAGAGAAAAGTGGGCGTTGGTACCTCCCGAAGCGTCTACCGGCAGTCCTCGAGCGAGACGGCGTCGGCCTCGCTCATGGCGATCCAGCTGTCGTCCCGAGCGATGTTCGCGACGACGAGATGCGGGTTTCCGTCGATCTCGTCGACGGCTGCGACGACATCTCCTGCCTCGTCCGATCGGCTCCCGATCGACCCTACTTCGGGCATCATAGTCGGAAATAACACGCCACCGATCATGAATGTATCGATACGTGCCGGATAGGTGGTTGAATACTCGAGAAAATTCGATATACTTCTGTATATCCCAAATCAAATCGGAGAGAAGTTAGACGGGGGTGCGGCAGGAGCGAACTGCCCGTCCGAATCGTCGGGTCGTCAGGCGACCTTCGACCACACGTTTCGGAGCGGAAGCCACTCGTTCTCGGCTCGAGCGCTCCGAAGGAGCGTTACTCGTCAGCAACGACCGACCGGACGTGCCCGACGGCACCGCTCTTGAGTTTGACGTGCGGTCCCTCGGGGTCGTCGCCGTGGATCGTTCCGATCTCGCCGATGATCGGCTCCGTGTCCTCGGATTTAGGGTCCGCGTCGTCCTGGACGATTTCGACGGTGATGCCCTGTCGGAGTTCCTCGGCGGTCGGTCGGTCGTTCGACATAGATGGTGGTGGGCCGGGTATCTCGAAAAACGTAGTGCCTGCATTCGACCGTTCAGTTCGGGGCCCCTCTCGAGGCCGCGATCCGTCGCTTGCGAGCAGTTCTCGGCCGTCGAACCGGTCGCCGTATCGCCATTGTCCGAGCGTCTGAATCGTATCCCACCGGATGGCTTATCCGACTGTGTCCAGTCTCTGTTGGTAGCAACCGACGTGGGCTGAGCGACAATCTCACGCTCTCCCTGCCGTCCGACCCGCCATCTGACGGTCGCGCGACAACTGGGTGACAGCGGTGCCGAACGATCGACTGCGACCCAACAATCTCACATGAGTAAACCGATACAACCCGCCGAGGACGACGTTCTCGGACTCGAGACCGGCCTCGAGGCGCTGCAAGCGAGTCCGGAGTTTCGCGGTCCCGTCGAACCGGTCGACGAACACGACTCGTACGATCATCTCGCCCTGCTCTACGAGACGCAAGCCGAGCAGTTCGCGACGGTGATTCCGTACGTCAAACAGGGGCTCGAGCGCGGCGAGCGCTGTCTCTACATTGCCGACGAAAACGAGACCGGCGCGGTCCTCGCGGCGCTTCGCGACGCCGGTGTCGACGTCGACGGCGCGCTCGAGTCGGGCGCGCTCACGATGCACACCGCACAGGACTCCTACCTCCGACACGGCGAATTCGATCCCGACGACATGATCGCGTTCCTCGCCGACGCGATCGAAGAGGCCGAACACGAGTACGCCGGACTCCGGATCGCCGGCGAGATGACGTGGGTGTTCGGCGACGACCCGCCACTCGAGGCGCTCATCGAGTACGAGGGAAAACTCAACCGCGTCCTCCCGGAGGAAAACGGGATCGCGCTCTGTCAGTACAACCGCGAGCAGTTTCCCGCGGAAACCGTCCGCGACGTGATCAAGACCCACCCCCACCTGATCTACGACCAGACGGTCTGTCAGAACTTCTATTACACGCCGCCAGAGGAGTTCTTCGGGCCCGATCAGCCGGCGCGCGAAATCGACCGGATGATGGGCACGCTGCTCGATCGCACCGAAGCCCGCGCCGAGTTACAGCACAACCAGCACCACCTCGAGCGGCAAAACGAGATCACGGCCGATCCAGACCGCTCGTTCGACGAGAAGCTACAGGCCCTCTTCGATCTCGGCTGTGATCGCTTCGACCTCGAGATCGGAGCGATGGCCCGCGTCGACGCCGACGAGGACCGGTTCGAACTCGAGTCCGTCAGCGACGAGTACGGGCAGTTCCGACCCGGAATCGAACTCCCGCTCTCGGAGACCTACTGTACCGCAGTCACCGAAATCGAGAGCGCCGAGAGCGTAACGGAGCCGTGTGCGGACGGCTACGGCGACAGCACCGTTTACGACGAGTTCGGGCTGCAAGCGTACCTCGGCACCTACGTCCCCGTCGAGGGCGGGGACGATCGGACGTTCTTCTTCGTCTCCCCGGAGCCGCGATCGGAGCCGTTTACGGACGACGAGCGGACCTTCCACCGTCTGCTGGGCCAGTGGGTCAAGTATCAACTCGAGCAGGAACAGCGGGAGTTCCACGAGCGGACGCTGTACGAGATCGCGGCCGACCCCGACCGCTCGTTCGACGAGAAGCTACAGGCCATGTTCGAACTGGGCTGCGAACGGTTCGACCTCGACCTCGGCGGGCTGGCGCGCATCGATCCGGCGACCGACTCGTTCGAAGTCGAGGCCGTCAGCGACAATCAAGCCCATTTCACGCCCGGCGCGCAGGCACCGCTCTCGGAGACCTACTGCCGGTTGACCGTCGGCGACGAGCCGACCGCCGGCGTAACCGACCCCGTCCGCGCCGGCTTCGGCGACGCGATCGCCTACGACGAGTTCGGCGTCGAAACGTACCTCGGATCGCGGATCGAACTCGAGAACGAACCCGATCGGACGTTCTTCTTCGTCGCCTCGGACGCCCACGACCGAGCGTTTACCGACGCCGAGCGGACGTTCCACCACCTGATGTCCCAGTGGGTCCAATACGAACTCGAGCGAAAGCAGCGCGAACGAGCCCTCGAGGAGTCGAACGAGCGCTTAGAGCAGTTCGCCCACGCCGCTTCCCACGACCTCCAAGAGCCCCTGCGGATGGTCACGAGCTACCTCCAACTGCTCGAGGCCCGGTACGGCGACGCCTTCGACGAGGACGGCGAGGAGTTCCTCGAGTTCGCCGTCGACGGGGCCGAGCGCATGCGCGAGATGATCGATAGCCTTCTCGAGTACTCTCGCGTTTCGACGCGGGGCAATCCGTTCGAATCGGTCGAGTTAGAGGTGGTGCTCGAGGATGTCCGTGCGGATCTGCAGTTCCACATCGAGGAAAGCGACGCGAAAATCGAGACCGAACAGCTCCCTCGGGTCAAGGGCGACGCCAGCCAGTTGCGGCAGGTGTTCCAGAACCTGTTGTGTAACGCGATCACGTACTCGGGCGAGGAGCCGCCGCGGGTTCGGGTTAGCGCCAAACGGCGAAGTCGGGAGTGGGTGATCTCGGTCCAGGACGAGGGGATCGGGATCGATTCCGAGGATCACGAGCGGGTGTTTACCGTCTTCGACCGACTCCACGGTCGCGAGGAGTACGAAGGGACGGGGATCGGCCTCGCGCTTTGCCAGCGCATCGTCGAGCGCCACGGCGGCGACATCTGGGTCGACTCCGAGCCCGGCGAGGGTGCGACGTTTTCGTTTACGCTTCCCGTCGCGTGATCGCGGCCGCGACCGTCGCCGTTACTCGTCGTCGAACTCGAGGGCGACGGAGTTGATGCAGTAGCGCTTGCCGGTCGGTTCGGGGCCGTCCTCGAAGACGTGGCCGAGGTGGCCACCGCAGTTCGCACAGACCACCTCGGTCCGGCGCATGCCGTGGCTGGTGTCGGTCCGGGTTTCGACTCGATCGTCGTCGACGTCGTAGAAACTCGGCCAGCCACAGTCGGATTCGAACTTCGTCCCGGATTCGAACAGTTCGGTGCCACAGCCGGCACACGCGTAGGAGCCGTCTTCTTTGTGGTCGACGTACTCGCCGCTGAACGGGGCTTCGGTGCCCGCCTCGCGGAGGATGCGGTACTCCTCGTCGCTCAGTCGCTCGCGCCACTCGTCGTCGCTCGTCGGGGCGTGATCTGACTCGTTGCTCATGAGTTTCGATAGGGTCGAGACACTCAAGAGTCTGTCTGCACGGACCCCCGTGCTCTGGCTGTATCGTCCCGTCGCTGTCGCCGCCGTCGTCGCTATCACCGGCTGGTAATGATGTCTGTGCTCTCGCAGTTCGGACACTGGGTCATCCGGCCCAGTTTCGGGACCTCGATCCGCCGCCACTCGTCGTCCCCGCCCGGCGCTTCGAACCCGCAGTTCCGACACCGCGACCGTCCGTGGGTGATTTGATCGCTCACCATGGCTCGAACTATGTTATAATCACACATAGGTATTTGTTCGGCTGCGGACGACCGTCGCCGATCCCAACGGGTTCCGCGACCGGTCGCTGCGAGACGACCGATCGCGAACACAACCACGGGTGACAGGGACGTGGACTGTGCGATCCGGTTTCGATCGGAGATCTCCTCGTCGAGTACCGCCGTCTCCGAGCGCCCGCCGCCGGCCGGATCGGTCTCGTTACCGCCGGAACCGGCGCTCGGATCGTCGCCGGAGCGGCTCAGTATCCCGGCACGCCTGATCTCCGTGGGGATGGTCCACGAAGGGCTATATAAATGTTTGCTGGCGTTATAGTTATATAGAACGACAGGTTCGCGATCGGCACCTGTGGCCGCTTCAGCGACGGTCACCGCGGTTGTCACCGCCGATAGCGGCCGACTGAACATAGTGAGGGGATGTTATTTTATATGCGTCTGTCGTATGAGAGACATCCGGTCGCCATCGGCAGGGTCAACGAGGAGAGAATGCAACAGGAACACATCGACGCGGGCAAGGCGATACAGAAACGAACCGGGAAGACGTTCTATCTCGCAACGCGGTTTCTTCCCGAGCGAGTGCGACACGCAACCCACGTCCTCTACGCGTTCTTCCGGATCGCGGACGAAGTCGTCGACGACGCCGACGACGTCTCGCCGGAGACACAGCGGGCCCAGCTCGAGGACCTCCGAGCACAGGCGCTCGGCGAGCGCGAGCCCGACGATCCGGTGCTCGAGGCGTTCCAAGAACTCCGGGAACAATACGGGATCGATGACGCAGAGATCGAGACGTTCATCGACGCGATGGCGACGGACATCGAGACGAGCCGGTATGACACCTACGGCGAGCTCGAGTCGTACATGCGGGGCTCGGCCGCTTCGGTCGGCGTGATGATGACCGCGATCATGGAGCCGGAGGAAGCGGAGACCGCCCTGCCCCACGCGGTCAAACTCGGTGAAGCGTTCCAGATGACGAACTTCCTCCGGGACGTTCGCGAGGACGTCATCGAGCGCGATCGGATCTACGTTCCGCTGGAGACGCTCCGAGACCACGGGGTCGACCCCGCCCAGATCGAACGGCTCGAGCACTCCGAGTCGTTCGCGGCGGCGATGGCTGCCGAACTCCAGCGGACAGAGGAACTCTACCGCGAGGGCGTGGCCGGCATCCGGTATCTGCCCGAGGACTGCCAGCTCCCGGTCTTGCTGGCCGCGGTCCTCTACGCGGAACACCACGCCGTCATCCGCGCACAGGAGTACGACGTGCTCTCCCAGGAGCCGTCGTTATCGACGGCTCGGAAGCTGTGGTGTCTCGCCAAGACGCGCTGGCACTGGCACTGGAACCGCGACCCCGAGGCGGTGTTTCAGCGGGTCTCGGCGGTGCCGGCCGGCGAGCGCGATCGACTGGGTCCGGAACACGGCGACGGCGTTCCGACCCGGTAGCGATCGGCCGCATATCAATCCCCACGATATAGTGGCTATCCGTTCGTTGTCCCCGCGACCGAACGTCGAGCTATGTCCACGAAAGCGAACTCCGACGCACTCGACGAGGAACGACAGATGGCGAAAACGACGGCAGTCGGCCTCGGCGTGTGGCTCGCGCTGACGGTCGCCGCCGTGGTGTTGTTGCTCCTCTTCGGCGACGTCATCTCGAGTCTGTTCGTCTGATCGACCGTCGATCCCCGCCCGCGGCCCAGACCGTGCGGGTCGCCGCCGCGGGCTACTCGGAGATGTCGTCGGTGGTCAGCGCAGTCGTCTCGGCGACGATGAACTTCGCCAGTTTGCGCTTTGAGTGGTCGGCGAACAGGTGCTCCTCGAGTTGCTGATCGGCGGCCGGCGGTTCCCGGCAGACCGGGCACTCGATCGGTTCTCTGGTAGCCATAGGTTGATAACACGCCTTGAGTGGAAAAACGGACCGCCGGCATGTTCCTCCCGTCAGTTTCCGAGACCTTCGGCGTCGCGCTTGTCCCTCCCGAGCGCGACCGACTCGACTCCCCTCACCGCCGGGACCGTCCCGTCGGCAGCGCCGTCCGAATCGCCTCGAGATCGTACCGCTCGGTCCGGAGGAGGCCGAGACAGAACAGGCCGGCGACGCCGGCGGGCAGCCAGTTGCCGTAGAGGGCGTTGATCGCGCCCCAAAGCAGGACGAAACTCACCAGATCGTCCAGCGCGAACTCGCAGGTCCGAACGCGCTCGAGCAACGGGGCGCGGTCGAACGCCAGCTCGACGAGGACGACGGCGACGGTTCCCGAGAGGAGCCAGCCCCAGTAGTTCGAGGCGGGAACGCCGTAGTAGCCCCCCGGCGGGACGTACGTCCAGAACCCGATCGCGACGGCCGCGGGATCGAGCACCAGGTCGACTGCGATGACAGTAGCGATAGCGGCGAGCAATCGAGGGACGACGTGTCCGACCCGCTCGCGGAGGACCAGCAGCGTGAGCAGGTAGGCGTTCAACACCAGCGGGACGAAAAACAGCGGCAGCGCGAGGGGCACGTCGCCGCCGACCATCGGCCCGAGCCGGATTCCGTACTCGAACACGCCGTAGGGCCAGCCCGTCTGCACGCCCACGAATTCGATGGCGTAGGTGTAGCCGGTCAAGACGGCGAGAACGGCGACCGCCCGGCGGTCGATCCGCGGCAGCAGGGCGACCACGAGCGGCGAGCGCATCACCAGCGTCCCGAACAGGATCAACAGCGGGTTGTACGCCAGCGGGTCGGGGAGCCATCCCTCGGCGCTCCCGACCAGCGTCACCGCGCCGACGATCGGGAAGACGACCGCGATCGTGAATCGGTTCTCGCGGACGAGCGCCTCGAGTCGACGCTGCACCGCGGCTCGGGTGCCGTCTGCGTCGAGATCGTCCCCCTCGAGTCCCCGATTTGAATTCGTACTCGAGGACGAGCGATCCGGCTCTCTAGCCATAGAACAGCCTCCAGAGGCCGCCCATCGTCAGGAACGCCCCCACGACGGTATTGATCGCGGGGAACCACCAGTAGGCGCGGTCGACGGCGACGCTCGCGGTGGCGATCGCGGCCACGAGCGCGGGGTATACGAGCATGAGCGCGCCCAGCCGGACATCAAGCGCGCCGAAGGCAGCCGCACTCGCGAGCCAGCACGCACCGCAGTAGGCGTAGGTTCGTCGCTCGCCGAGCACCGTCGCGGTCGTTCGAATCCCCGTCTCGCGGTCGGGTGCGATATCAGGGATCGCCGAGAAGGTGTGCATCCCCATGGCCCACAGCCAGCCGCCTGCGAGGGTCAGAACCGGCGGCTGCGCGCCGGTGACGGCGGCGTAGGCGGCCGCGCCCGGCGTGATGTAGAGCCCGTTCGACACCGAGTCCAGCAGCGGCGTCGTCTTGAACCGGACCGGCGGGGCGCTGTAGGCCGCCCCGAGGACGAGGAAGGCGACGAGCCACGGGATCGCGGCCGTTCCGACGAGGGGGGCAAAGAGCAACGGAAGCGCGGCACAGAGCCCGACGGCCGCAGGAACGTATCGCTGTCCCCGATAGCGCGCCTCCCGATCCTCTTTCTTCGGATTCGCCGCGTCGATCTCCTGGTCGTAGATATCGTTGATGCCATAGAGGAAGACGTTCGCCGGCAGGAGGAAGTAGGCGAACAGCGCGATCGCGGCGGGCGCGAGCAGGTCGCCGACCGTCGTCGCGGCGTAGGCCGCCCCCACGAGAACGGGGCCCGCGAGGTACAGCCAGAATCGCGGCCGCGAGAGCGTCAGCAGGTACGACAGTCGCCCGCCGACGCTCGCCTCCCCCTCGGTTGGCGGCGACGGGGTCATCGATGGGGGCTCGAGCGTACGGTGCGGTCGGTTCGATGGGCCGGTCGATCGGTCCATTCGTCCCGACCGTCCCGTCGCAGCTCAGTCACGGTCGGCTCCCGTCCCCGTGGTCCGCGAGCACTTTCTCGGCGGTCAGTTCGCCGCTGATGAGACACATCGGGACGCCGATCCCGGGCGTGGTGTCGCCGCCCGCGAAGTAGAGCCCGTCGACCTCCGTCGATCGATGCGGCGGCCGGAAGAGGGAGGTCTGGCGGAGAGTGTGGGCCAGTCCCAGCGCCGTGCCGCCGTAGCTGTTGTACCGATCGGCGAAGTCCGCGACGGAGAACCGCTCCTCGAGGACGATCCGGTCCCGCAGATCGGTCCCGGTGTTTGCGGCGATGTCGGCGAGGACGCGGTCGCGGTACTCGTCGCGGATTTCGGGCGTGTCCTCGAGGCCGGGCGCGATCGGCACGAGGACGAACAGGGCGCTGTGGCCGTCGGGCGCGACGTCGTCGTCGGTTTCGGAGGGGACACAGCAGTAGTAGGCGGGATCGTCGGGCCACTGCGGGTCCTCGAAGATCTGGTCGAAGTGGGCTTCCCAGTCGGTCGGCAGGACGAGCGTGTGGTGGGCGAGGTCGTCGATGTCGCCCTCGACGCCCAGATAGAGCAGGAACGCGGAGGGGGCGTAGGTCCGCTCGTCCCAGTAGTCGGCGTCGTAGCCGCGCCGTTCGGGGGTCAGCAGTTCCTGCTCGGTGTGGGCGTAATCGGCGTTGCTGACGACCAGATCGGCCTGCACGGGCCCCGTTGCGGTCTCGACTTCGAACCCGCCCGTGCGGCCCTTGATTTCCGTCGCCGGGCGATCGGTGTCGTACTCGACGCCGAGTTCGCCCCCTAACTCCGAGATACCGTCGATGACCGCACCGATGCCGCCGTCGGGATACCAGACGCCGAGGTTGAAATCGACGTGGCTCATCAGGTTGTACAGCGCCGGCGTGTTCGTCGGCGAGCCGCCCAGAAACACCAGCGTGTACTGCATGATCTGCTGGAGTTTCGGATGGTCGAAGTAACCCTCGACGTGGCCCTGCATCGACCCCAGAAGCGAGAGGCCGCGGACCTGTCGGGCCACGTCGAGGTCGATGTAGTCCCGCAGGCGCTCGCGGTCCTCGTAGACGAAGTGTTCCATCCCCACCTCGTAGTTCTCCTTTGACTTCTCGAGGTAGCGCTCTAAGGCGTCGCCCGCGCCGTCCTCGTACTCCTCGAAGACGGCTTTCGTGCGCTCGAGGTCCGGCGTCACGTCTACCTGATCCCCGTCTTTGAAGAAGATCCGATAGTGTGGATCGAGGTGCTCGAGGTCGTAGTACTCGCTCGGCGTCCGGCCGAAATCGGCGAAAAACCGCTCGAAGACATCGGGCATCAGATACCACGAGGGCCCCATGTCGAACCGAAAACCGTCCTTCTCGAGGCGGCTCGCCCGGCCGCCGACCTGTTCGTTCTTCTCGATGACGCGCACGTCGGCACCCGCGTCCGCGAGATAACAGGCCGTCGAGAGCCCACCGATGCCGCCACCGATTACGACGACCGACTCACCGGCCAGCGATTCCATGGTCGACCGTGAGTATCGGGCCGCTGTTAAACATGTCTCATACATAGGTAGGGGATCCGACCGGTTATCGGGGAGGGTCACGGCGTCGGCTCGGCTGCCGTCCGTGGGGCGATCGAAGCGGCGGTTCGTCGGTCGGAGTCGAAGCCCCGCCATCCCCGGTGGCTTCCTGTAGCTCGGACCCGTAGGGCTCCTATGGACGAAACGACAGTCGTCGTGACCGGCGGCACACGCGGCATCGGCCGCGCCGTCGCCGAGGCGTTCGCGACCGAAGGTGCTACCGTCGTCGTCGGCGCTCGAGACGCCGACGCGGTCGCAACGACCGTCGATGCCCTCGAGCACGCGGGCGGAACGGCGGGCGGCCATCGGACCGATGTACGGGACGAGTACGACGTGGAACGGCTGACCGAGACCGCCTCGCGGGCGGGACCCGAGTCCGGTATCGACGTCGTCGTCCCCGCAGCGGGTATCTACCACGGCGAGCCGGGGCAGACCCCGACCGACGGCGAATCGTATTCGGCCTTCGACGACCACTGGCGGACGAACGGCCGCGGCGTGTACGCGACGATCAGGGAATCCCTGCCGCACCTGACCGACGACGCGCGAGTGCTCGTGCCGACGGGCTCGGTCGCTCGAGACGGAACCGAGGGGTACGGCTCCTACGCGATCTCGAAGGCGACGGCGAAGGCGGTGGCTCGCGGATTCGCCGCGGACACCGAGTTCGTTGTGGGCTGTCTGGATCCCGGTACCGTCGCGACGGCGCTCTCGGGCGAGATCGGCCGCGGCCCGGACTCCGTCGCGCCGATGTTCGTCTGGGCGGCGACCGAGGCGGACCCGACGACGCTCGACGGGGAAATCGTCGGACTTCGGGAGTGGAAGCAAGCGACCCGGTGATGCGAGGCGACTAGCAGCGGGGTTCAGTTAAGCGGACTCGAGGAGTCGACGAGCGTATCCACTACGCGAACAGTCTTGCGGAGAAATCTAGTTGGAAGCGAACCCGCTACCGGGGATCAATCGATGTGGCCTTCGCGACGCAGTTGATCTGCGTCCTGGCCGGTGTAGCGCCATTCGATGGTGGCCTTCTCGTCTTGCCAGTCCCACGGCTCGGCGACGACGATGTCGTCTTGCTCGATCCAGGTCCGGTATTTCATGCGACCCGGAATGCGGCCGAGTCGCTCCTCGCCGTCCTCACAGCGGAGGCGAACGTGGTTGCCACCGAGGTGTTCGGTTACGACGGCGAATACTTCATCGCTGTTGGGCATACGGAGGTTCCGTCGCCCGGAGTCTTCTGACACAGGTTTACTACGTGCGGCAGCCCTTTAAACGCTTGGAGAGACATGGTATCTCTCCCCACAGTGTTGTTTGTCTATGTATCAGTCAGCGATCTCGACTGAACGGTCGCCAGCTCGTCTCGACCGCAGCCAGACCGATTAGAGTTCCCGGTCCGAGTCCGGGTTCTCGAGTTCCCACAGTAATTCCGGCAGAAAGGCCTCGAGATTGTCGATAACGCTTCGCTCGCTGACGTTCAATCCCTCACAGTGCTCGTGGGCCGACTCTCGAATATCGACGTGGAGGTCGCCGTCCTCGAGCCAGACCCCCAGCGGGAAGACCGAACACCGGGTGGGTTTCCAGTCCTCCTCGAGATGCAGCGAACAGAGGCCGTCCTCCCGGAGGAACGCACAGGCCGACCCGTCCTCGGCGACGTGGTCGTCGCGGTCTTTCCCCTCGCGGGTGACGAACTTCTCACCGCGGAACTCCGTCGTCGTGTCGGCGAGGTTCGCCCGCTGGGCCAACTCGAGGAGATCCCGATCGTAGAGGAGCACGCCGTGGTGACAACACCACGTGCAGTCGTCGACGCACTCGAACGTGAGTTCGGGATCGAACTCGACGACGACCTCGCGGTCGGGATAGACTTCGACGCGTCGCGTGGCGTCAGCGCTCACGTGTCGTCGGTGGGTGGTCTCCGTGAAGTGCCTTTCTACCCGTCTCCACGAGTAGTGGCGCTGTTCACGAGGGGGTCTCGATAACCACTTCGAAAGCCCCTGACGCTCTCGAGTCGTGTCGCTCGCTGCGCCCTTCCCTCGGTCGCTCACACGTTCGCTCCCCCGGTCCAGTGCTTGCGTCGCGAACCCTCCTCGAGAGCGTCAGCCCCTTTCAGTCCCGCCCGGCGGTGGATCGGTCAGGATGCTGTTCCACGTCCCAGTTCGCTGTTCTACGTGCGAACCGTGTCGTCCTCGAGCGCCAGCCTGTCCCGCTCGCTCGAGTCGACGATCGTGTTCCGGAGCGTGCCGACCCTCTCGTAGGTAATTTCGACGGTGTCGCCGGGGTCGACGAGGCCGGGGTTGGCGGGGCTGCCGAAGGAGATCACGTCGCCGGGACGGAAGGTAAAGCGGCGGGAGAGGAAGGAAACGATCTCGGCGGGCTCGAACAGCATCAGTTCGGTGTTCGCCTCTTGGCGGCGCTCGCCGGCTACGTCGGTGTACATCTCGATGTCGGTCGGATCCACGGCGGTTTCGATCCACGGGCCGAGCGGGCCGGAGGCGTCGAACGCCTTGCGGGCCGTGCGGCCGCCCTGGTCGAGCGCGTCCATATCGTTCAGGATCGTGTAGCCGCGGACGACGTCGGACACCTCGGCTTCCGAGACGTTTCGACAGGGCTCGTCGATGACGGCCGCGAGTTCGCCCGCGTAGGTCACTTCGTCGCTGAACCCGGGGTAGGGGACCGGGTCCTCGTGGCCGACGAGCGACGCGGGCGGCTTGATGAAGAAATCGGGTTCATCGGGTCGTTCGTACTCCATCTGGTCGAGGGTCTCGGCGAAGTTGCGCCCGACGCAGTACAGCGCCGAGGGCTCGCAGGGCGGTAAAAAGTCCGCGTCCGATTCGACCTCGTAGACGCCGTCGTCGGTGTGCACGACGCCGTCCTCGTACCGTCCGGCGACCGGTCCGTCGTCCGTCGCGATCCGCGCGAGTTTCATTGTCGGCGGTCTCGGTTCCGGCGGATTAGTGGTACCGATTCCGTTCGAGACGACATCGATGGGACCATCGCGGAGGAGGTCAGTCTGGGGCGGTTCCGATCCTCGAACGGGCCTCGAGCGGCGGCTAGCAGGGCCGTCGGGTTCGGATCGCGACCGCCGGGCAGGTGCAGGGACAGTCTATACCCGCCTGTCGGGCGGATCGGGAACTACATGTCCGCACACTTCACCGACGACGACGAGGGAAAACGAGTTGTCAACGCCAACGGCGACGAGATCGGCATCGTCCAGTCTGTCAGCGGCGGGACCGCCCACATCGATGCCGATCCCGGAATGACAGACACGATCAAATCGAAACTCGGCTGGGGCGACAGCGACGAGGATACCTATCCGCTCGAGGACGACCACGTCGAGTCGATCACCGACGACGAAGTCCACCTCCAGCGCCTCTAAGCGGCGGTGCCGACGAAAACACACGAGCCACCTCTTTTCGGACCGAACCGACGGAGAGCACTGCCACTGCCGGAACGGCCATCGAACGGGCGAGTTCGGGCCTGCTCGAGAGCGATCCGACGCCGTCGCTCCGCTCGCGCAATGGTCGACTCGAGTGGCCACACAACGGCGGGTACAGCGGGGTCAGTCCTCGATCAACAGGTACGTTCGGCCGCCGCGGTGTTCGAGCGAGACGTCGTCGGTGTCGACGTTCGAGCGCACGAATTCGTCGATTCCCGCCGCGTGTAGATCGGAGACGTCGATCCGCCGGCGCTCTCCCTGTCGATGGTCCGCGCGGTCGCCGGTCGACCGAGATGCGTGTCGGTTGCTCCCCTCATCGCGGTCGCGTCGTTCGTCGGTCCCCTCGACGGCCAGTTGCATACCTCTCAGTTGGACTGATAGTACGTCAAACTGACCCGTCTGGAGTGAAAGTGAAAGTACGGGAGAGCGGATGCCTCGAGAAGTGACGCCGGTTGTCCGGATACGACCGATCGCGAGTCACGGACCCGTCGCCCGCGTTACCCGAGCGGTTTGAGTTCGACGCGGTGTGGGCCGTCGTCAGTCTCGAGCGCGACCGAGTCGACGATCGCCTCGCGGGCCCGCGCTTGCCACTCCTCGACGGCCTCGACGTGGCGGTCGCGGGCGCGATCGGTCGCGTCCGGATCGGCCGCATCCGCGTCGGCAAGCGCCGACTCGAGGTCGGGATAGTCCGCGACGACCTCGTCCGCGATGATCTCGGTCGGCGAGAGGTGGATCGCGCCGGTCAGTTCGGTGTCGTCGACGCGGTAGACGTGGATCCGGGCGCGCATCCGGCCGTGAAACGGCGGGGTTACCCGGAGGACGGCGTCACCGGGGTTCTCCCGGCCGTAGACGAATGCGTCGACGGCGTCGTCCGGCGACAGCGCGATCGAGCGAATCGCTCCCGGGTCGTCCTCGCCCGACTGGTCGTCGGTGCCTGACGGATCTCCCATCGGCCGCCGGTTGGTCTCGAGGCGGGTTAACTGTCTGGTTCGAACCGCCGCCGTGTGACGGATGTGATCGATATTTCGCACTCGAACCTCGTCCGAAGATTATTGTGACTAAAACGACATGCTGCCGTATGGACTGGGCCCTCCGAATCCGGAAGGACGTTCCACCCTGGGTACTGAAACTCGTCTTGATCGTAGCTATCCTGCTGATCGCAGGCCTGCAGTACGTCGGCGTTTTGTAGCCGCCTCCGAACCGTCGCTATCCATCTCCCGCCGGTCACTCGAGCGGGGGCCGAAACACGTCGGCGCGCTCGGCCGTCGAAACCCCGTAGGGCGCGTCGACGACCGAGTCTGGAGCATCCGAGTCACGCTCGGCGTAGTGGGCCCGGAGCGACGCCCGAACGGCGTCTCGCACGCAGGCCCGCGTCGCCGCACCGACCTCGGTGCCGCTCCCCGAAAATTCCGTCTGCGGTCCATCCGGGTCGTGGCCGACGATGACCGCGTCGGTGGTCGTGCCCGGAAACCCGGTTTCGGCGAGGAGCGTCGCCGCCTTCGCCTCCGCGGCGACCGCGATCAGGTTCGCCAGCGCGCCCGGCGCGAGCGCCCGCGTCGTCCCCACGATGACGTTGACGGTTCCTCGGCCCTGCTCGAGTCCGGATTCGTCGGCTTCGGGTCCGTCACCGCCAGACGCCGCGGAACGCGACTCGACCGGTAACGCGGCGGGGTTCGACATCCCGGCGGTCGCGTAGGCCGTCACGGGACCGCGGCGAGCGCCGCGCGCATCGGCGACGTCGACGCCGGTCAAAAGTGCCGGGCTGGCCGTCTCCGAAGCGGGCGTCTCGAACCCCGCTCGCTCGAGGCGGTCGTCGACGTAGGCCTCGAGATCCGTGCGGTCCCAGCCCTCAGGAACCGAGATGTTGTACGCGCAGTCCGTGACGCGGCGGCCGCCGTTCCAGCCGGTCGAGAGCCATTCCGTGTTCGGCCGGCGAACGCGGAGCACGCCGTCCCGTCGGACAACATCGAACTCCGGGTCCCGATCCGTGTCCGCGTCGGTCATCACTCGGTCTCGCCGTTAGCGTCCTCGCGGTTGCGTACGCCAAGCGCCGCGAGCAGCCGGTCGTTCGCCCCGCGGTCCTTGACCGCGACCCGGACGTGGGAGTCGAGCGCCCGGAAGGTTGTCGCGTCGCGGATCGCGACGCCGGCCGCCCGCGCGTCATCGATCACCGTCGCCACGTCGCGGTCGCCGACGTCACAGAGGAGGTAGGGCGCGTCCGATTCATGGACATCGAATCGCTCGCCAAGCGCGTCGCGCATCCGCTCGCGCTCGAGCGCGACGCGAGCGCGCGTATCGCGAACGAACTCTGCTTGTCGCAGACAGTGGGCACCGACCCGCGCCGCGGGCGTCCCGAGCGACCACGCGCGTCGTGCCGTCGCGAGCGCGTCCCGGCGCTCGCCCGACGCGACGGCGAAGCCGGCGCGGAGCCCCGGCAGACCGAACAGTTTGGTGAGCGAGCGCGCGACGACGACGTTCTCCCGCTCGAACTCGGCCGCGGACGGGCGGTCGGTAAAGCCGAGGAACGCCTCGTCGACGAGCAGCGTCGTGTCGGCGTCGGCACACCGAGCCGCGAACGCCTCGAGCGTGTCCGGATCGACCGCGTCGCCGGTCGGATTGTTCGGCGTGCAGACGACGGCGAGGGCACACGCCTCGAGCACGGTTGGCCCCATCTCGAACAGGTCGTCGTAGCGGACGAACCGCGGCTCGGCTCCCTGTAGCTCGACCTCGCGGGCGTACTCGCCGAAGCTCGGGTACGGAACGAGCACCTCGTCGCCCGGTTCGAGCGCGGCTTCCATCGCGAGGCGAATCGCGGCCAGCCCGCCGGGCGTGGGGATCACCCGCGCCGGATCGCAGCCGACGAACGCGGCCGCGGCGGCCCGGTAGTCGGGGTAGTCGTCGTCGGGATAGCGACGGGATTCCTCGAGTGCGGCCGCATATACGTCCCCGACGCCGTCGGGCGTTCGCGGGTTGGTGTTGGCGGAGAAGTCCAGCAGGTCGCGGTCCGTCTCGCCGCCGTGGGGGACCCGCGATCCGGTTCGAATCGAGTCAGGGTTCACGGTCGCCCTCCGACGCGCCGTCGCCAGCGTTGCGCTCGGTGTTCGATTCGTTCTCGCCGTCGTCCACGTCACCGTCGATTCCGAGGCGGGTACAGACCGCCTCGAGCCGGTCCCTGACTGCGTCCATCTCGCCGTCGGGGACGAGCGAGAGCGCGCCGCCCATGCCGACGCCCTCCTTGGCCTCGCCGGCGCAGTAGCGGGCCATCGCGACGTGTTCGCGGTCGTCGAAGCCGGGGTCGGTGACGATGAGATCGCAGTCGAACCGTTCGCAGGCCTCGGGGAGCCGCTCGCCCTGCTCGTCGGCCACGAACGAGGTGGTCGCGATCGACAGCGGCGCGTCGATCCCGGCGTGGCGCAGGGCGGCAGCGACGGCGACCATCTGGGTCCCGCCCGCGAGCGTCACGTCGGTCCCGGACTCGAGCGCACCGGCCGCGATTCCGGCCACCGTCGGCTGGACGGGATCGCCGACGGCTGCGATCGCCGCGAGCGGCTCGCCCGCACAGTCGCCCGGCTCGAGGTCGCTCGCGGCCAGCGCCTCGTTGACGACCCGCCGTTTGCGCTCGATCGGGTTCGTCGGCAGCGACGAGGAGACGCCGGCGGATTCGCCGAGCGCGGTGAGGACGCCGAGCGCGGTCGTCGTCCCGCCGGGGACGGTCTCGCCGATCATGACCCGGTCGTCCGGCAGGCCCGCGCCGTAGTCGTAGGCGCGGTCGAAGGCGGCGTGTGCGTCCGGCACGGCCGCTTCGTCGCGGATATCGGTGCCGGGACTCCCGCCGAGGTCGACCGTCGGCGCGGCCGTCGACCGGGTGAGTCCCGCATCGATCACGGACACGTCGAAGTCGACGACCTCCCGCACCGCGCGGGTCACGGCCGCGGGCGTCGGACAGCCGTTCGGGCTCACCGGCGTCACCGGGGACATGACGGGCTCCCCGTACTCGAGGATCTCGACGTCCGCCGAGGGTGTGTGTTCCATTAGTTCGGGGGCGGCTCCGGCGGCGCTGATGCCGTCGATCAGGGCCGTCTCGGTCGTTCCGGCGGGGAGGAGCAGCCGCATCTCAGCGGCCCTCCCCGTCATGATCGCGGTCCCGCAGCAGTCCGGCCGCGAGACGGGCGTCTTCCAGTCGGTTCACGTTCGTCGCCAGTCGCGAGTCGTAGTACACGTCGGTCATAGTCGTTGAATCGTCGGTCGTGCCGACAACGTTGACCCCGGTCGGCGCGAGGTGGTCGGCGGCCTCGAGTCGCGTATCGATACTGACCCCGAGTCGCCGCTTGAGCGCCACCGGGACACAGACGGTCCGCGAGGCGTTGCCGTCGCCGTGGGCCGCGAGTATCCGGTCGACGACGGGGGCCTCGAGCAGCGGCAGGTCCGCGGCGACGGTCAGCACCGGCGGTGAGATTTGTGGGTCCTCGAGGACGCTCAGCAGGTCGGTCACGTAACCCTCGCCGGCCGTTTCGATCGCCGCGACGCCGTCGGTCGCCTCGAGCTGTGCTCGCGTCGCCGGCGCGTTCGGCGAAACGGCGGCGTACACCGTCTCGATCGCGCTCTCTCGCAGGGCCGCCAGCACGCGGTCGACCATGGCGGTCCCGGCGATCGGGTGCAGCGGCTTCTCGTGGGAACTCTCGAGGCGGGTCCCCTTTCCGCCGCACATCACAACAGCGTCCACGCGATCACCCCCAGGTGGACGCCGGCGACGCGGCCGATCTCGTTCGCGGCTCCGAAGATATCCCCGTTGAGCCCGCCGAGATACCGGTTCGCCCAGTACCACGGGAGACCGATGCCGGCGACGGCTCCGCAGAGGGCGACCGCGCCGGGATGGGGCCAGACGAGCGTCGCCGCGGCGAGCACGACGACCACGGGGACGAAAACCGAGCCGCTGCTCGCCCCGTCGGTGAACTGTTTCCCCGTGCCGTCGTACGCCGCCCGTCCGTAGCTGGCCATCAGCCCCATCCCGAATTTCGTCCCGATTTCGGCTCCGACAGCGACGCCGATCGCCGTTCCGACGGGGAGACCGGCCAGTCCGAGCCCCCCGAGCGCCAGTCCGGCGACGGTGATCGAGACCGCAAGCAGCGCGCCGACGCCGGTCGTCGTGTCCTTGAGCACCTCGCGGCGGCGCTCCGCGTCGCCGTGGACGACCAGCGCGTCGCCCAGATCCGCGACCCCGTCGAGGTGGTGGATTCCCGTGACAACGTACACCGACAGCAGGTAGCCGAGCGCGACGGTCGGCGCTGGAAGCGTCCCGGCGGCGAGCAGCGGCACCGCAGCCAGCGCGCCCGCGACGAGGCCGACGATCGGAAACGCCGCCGGCGTCGCTCGGAAGGCCTCCCAGTCGCCGTCGCGGAACCCGACCGGCAGGCGCGTCAGGAACCCGAGCGCGCCGCGGACGGCCCCGATCCAGCGACCGATCGCGGTCACGGTGTCACCACCCCGGAGGTGGCAACCGCCAGCCCGATCGCAAGGACAAGCGAGACGACAGCGCCCCGGCCGACCACAGTAACAGCGTGCTCCCCATCCGCCAGCGACGGGAGGTCCGCGTCGGGATTGAGGACGTAGACGCCCGCCTTCTCGAGGCGGACCGAGAGCGCGCAGGCGAGCGTCGCCATCGGCCAGCCGGAGTTGGGCGACGGCGGCACCCGCGCCCATTGCCAGGCGCGAGCGAGCGCGAGCGGGTCGGCCGCGGCGACCGCGATCGAGACGGCCGCGACTCTGGCGGGCAGGAGCATTACGAGGTCGTCCAGCCGCGCGCTCGCGGTGCCGATCGGTTTCGAGGGGTAGCCCAGCATCGAGTCGAGCGTGTTGACGCCCTTGACCCACGCGGCGGCCGCCGCGGCGGCCGGCAGCGAGATCGGCGCGAGGATCGCGAACGGCAGCAGTGTCGCGACCAGCCCGTCAGCGAGGTTCTCGGCCGCACTTTCAACGGCCGCACTGCGGAGTTCGCCGGCCGGGAGCGTCGCCGTGTCCCGGCCGACCAATCCGCGAACTCGCTCGCGGGCGCGCTCGAGATCGGCTTCGTCTGCGGTCGCTCCGACGACGTCCTCGGTGAGCTCGAGCAGCGAGCGCAGACTGGTCGTCAGAAAGAGCACGAGTGCGGCGGCGATGCCGCCGCCCATCGGGTGGACGAGCCCCGCGACGAGGACGACCCCGCCGGCGACGGCGGCCGGAACGAGCGGAGCGACGGCGGCGATCGCACCGCCGACCAGTCGCTGGCGGCGCTCGTCGTCGCTCCACGCACGATCCACGGCCCCGACGAGGCGGCCGAACCACGCGACCGGATGGACGGCGGTCGGCGGCTCGCCGAGCAGCAGATCGAGACTGAACGCGAGACCGATGACCGAAAGCGTCGTCAGCACGCCCTCCTCGCCTCCATGCTGTCCTCGGAATGGAGCCGCGCCGTCATGACTGCTGTTGTTCGCCGGTGTGCAACTGTGCCGGCACATCCGCGAGGGACACGTCCTCGAGCAGCAGCGCCGTGCCGCTGAGATCCTCGATCCCGCCGTCGGTGTGCGGATCGTCGCCGACGTGGATGAGATCGGCGGGGGAAACGCCGAGTTCGTCGGCGGTCAGTTCGAAGATTTCCGGCGCGGGCTTGCGCCAGCCACAGCCGACGCTCGTGACGATCGCGTCGAAATCGTCGCGCTCGAAGGCCGACCTGACGAGAGTGCGACCGACCAACTCCGGGACGCTGCAGTTCGAACAGATCGCGACCGGACCCCGCTCGCGGGCAGCCGCGACCGCCTCGAGCGCGCCGTCTCTGGTCTCGACGACTGGATCGAACGCCGCGACGACCGCCCGTCTGGCCGCGTTTCGGTCGTAGTCGACGCCGCGGCTCGCGAGGGCACGGGAGACGTGGGCCGGGAGCGGTACTTCCGCGCCGTCGGGCGGGTCGACGTGGGGTTCCGTGTAGGCCACGTCCCAGTCGTCCGGGATCGCGACGTCTCGCTTTGCGAGTTCGGCCGCGACGGCCGCGGCCGGGTCGTCCGGACGGTCGGCGGTCACCAGCGTCCCGAAGAGATCGAACGATACTCCCACAACAGTGTGACTAGCACAACTCGACTTTAATTTCGCGGTCTCAGGGCGCGGGGTTGTTTGGACGGTTTTGTGCATACCCCTTTTCGGACCGAGCCGCCAGCAACGGGTACGATGATTCGACGACACGCCCCGATCGGTTCCCGACACGTAACCGCCGTTGGACGGGCGGTTCGGACCTGCGCCGACGCGGTCGGCTCCGCGGGCGCGGGTCGACGCGACGAGAGTGCGACGAACCGAGCCAAGCAGCGACGCGAAGAACGAGCGGGACGACTCGAGGTCACGAGCCGATCTGCAAATAGCGAGGCCTCCGGCGATGGGGAGGACACAGGATCGGCTGGCGACGGATCGGACGGCGGATCGTCGCTCGCCAACGGGGCCGTCGATCCGGACGACGGCCCGACGAGCAGGGCCGAGATCCTCGAGTACGGCCTCACGCCCGAGGAGTACGTTCGCGCGGTGCTCGTCGAACACGGCGGTCGGCTCAAACAGCAGCGCTTTATCGACCGCTACGGCTGGTCGCGCGCGACGCTCAGTCGCCTCCTCTCGGATCTCGAGGACCGCGACGTGGTCGAGCGCTATCGGATCGGTCGCGAGAAGGTCGTCTGTCTCCCGGCTGCGGTTCCCGACTCGGTGTGCTGACTCCTCGTCGTGGCACGCTCGAGTCGTCGTCGAAAATAAAACGAATCGAACCGCGGGTCTCAGACGGTCTCCTGTACGTCGTTCCCGGCGCAACCCCGACGCTCTGGGGTTGCGCCGGGAAATCGGTACCGCAACCCGTCTCAGTCCAGGCGGGCGAACGCGAGGTTGCCCGAGATGTTCTTGATGTAGATGTCGACGACGTCGCCCTCGTCCGCACCGGGGACGAAGATCGTGTAGCTGCCCTTCTCCGCGACGCCGTCGCCCTTTCGGCCGGTGCCGGTGATTTCGACCGTGTAGGTCTGGCCCTCTTCGACGGCGTCTTGCTGTTGTTGCTGCTGACTGCTGGTCGAGCGCTTGGTGACGGGACGGAACGCACCGCAGGCGTCACAGCGCAACATCGGGGTGCGGTCCTCGCGGACGAGGCGAGTGTCGGGCAGGCCACACTCCGAACAGAGGACGTATTCGTCGACGTAGGCGTCGATCGCCGCGTCGAGGTCCGTCTGCGAGAAGGTCCCGTTGTACCGGCCGCGGCCGTTCTCGAGTTTGCCGCTGGTCCCCAGTTCGCGCTGGATGAACCGGTGGAGGTGCTCGGTGTCCCGGGAGAGCACGTCGGCGATCTCGTCGAGGTTCGTCACTCGCGTGAACGCGCCGTCTTTCTGTGGCTCCGGGTCGGGAATCTGTAGCCGCTGTTCGTCGCCCCCGATATCGGGGACGTCCTCCATCGCTCGGTCGAGACTCGATTCGTAATCCATACGCGAGAACAGGCGACGCGAACGTAAATCCGTTCTGCTATCACGTTCCGCCCGACGGCGCGCCGACCGGCGGGCGAGCGACGTCGACGGCCGCTGCCGTCGACTCAGTACGTGCCGCCGCCGCTCTCGCTGAGCGAGCCCTGTGCCTCGTCGTCCAGTTCGTCGAGGTCGCGTTCGGCGTTGGCCTCGTTGGGGCTGCCCGCCTCGCCGGTGATTTCGCCGTAGACTGCTTCGCGGACCTCCTCGGGCGAATCATACTGCTCGCCGGCCAGCCGGTCGAAGACGCTCCCCAGCGACTCCGTCTCGTTTGGCATGTCGATCGGCTCGTTGCCGTACTCCGCGGCGATCTCCTCGCTAGTGATCGGATACTCCATCTCGCCGAGGTGGCGTTCGACATCCTCGAGGATGGATTCGGTGTGGTCGGCCCGCTCTGCCTTGCGTTGTTCGGCCCGGTCCTGGACGCGGTCGCGGCTCGGTTCGTCGCTCATAGCCGGAGCTATCATCAGCCGTCGGAAAAGCGGCCGGCCGGCGCTCGCGGGGAGTCGCCGGTCGGTTCGACCCTTTCGCCACGTCGCGGCTCCGCTATCGTACGAGCGTCGGTGTTGTTACGGCCGTAGCAACGAGCCTGCGTTCGCTCGCGTCCTCACAGCGACTATTTGTGTCCGCTTTGATGACGGGCCACTGCGACAATGGACGAATCCGATGGCAATCGACGAACGATCGCCGCCTGCGAGCAGTGCGGTGCGCTCTATGCAGCACTCGAGTTGGCAGACGACAAACTCCGCCCGATCGGCCGCCGAGAGGGCTGTCGCTGTGGCAGTACGGCCTTTTCCGCCGTCGACGACTCGCTCTCAGGGGTCTCTCTCGAGGACGGTTCGGGCGACTGACTCACCTCGCGGAGCCGTTGGAGCGTTTCCCGTCGCTACTGAAATCGATTCTCAGTCGCGGGAGGTCGCCAGGCGAGACGAACCGACCGTACTGGCTAGTGAAGCCAGCGCGTGGTTGTCGCGTTCAAACATATCGCATCTCGTTCCCTCTCTCGTATTCCAGTCGGATTTGGTTCAGGAAACTATGGTAATATTGATCAGCCACCAATATCTATTCATAGTTGAAGTCTGATTGTCATCGTACAGCATGGACAACGAACGGATCACACCCGTCGACCTTCCCGAACCGCGCTACGAGTACGGGGCGGACGATCACGTGTTCGTCGAACTCGCGGAGGAGATGAGTTTCACCGCCAATTTCAAGGCGATGGCGATTACCCAGCAGGTCGCCGAGCGAGATATCGACGGCGTCGTCGAAAACTGCCCGGCAAACGCCTCCTACATGCTCCGCATCGATCCGGAGATCATCCACCCGGACGACCTGATCGCGGAGCTCAAAGAAATCGAGTCCGAGATCGATCTCGAGAACTACGACTGGGAGACGCGTATCATCGACGTTCCCGTCCTGTTCGAGGATCCGTGGACCCACGAGACGCTCATGGAGTTCCGGGAGCGCCACCAAGACCCCGACGGGACGGACCTCGAGTACTCGGCGGAACTCAACGGCTTCGACGGCGTCGAATCCTTTATCGACGCCTTCGTCGGCGCGCCCCACCTGGTCACGATGGTCGGATTCGTCCCGGGACTTCCGTGGTGTTTCCAGATGGTGCCGCGGAACCAGCAGTTGGAGGTTCCCAAGTACGTCGAGCCACGGACCGACACGCCGAGTCGCGCGGTCGGCTTCGGTGGCGCGTTCTCGGTCATTTATCCGGTACAGGGGGCCGGCGGCTACCAGCTATACGGGCGGACGCCGATCGAAGTGCTCGACACCGAGCAGACCCTCCCCGACTTCCGCGATTCGATGGTGTTCCCGAACCCCGGTGACATCTTGAACTACAGACGGATCGATCGCGAGGAGTACGACGCGATCCGCGAGGAGGTCGAGGCGGGCACCTACGAGTATAATTACGAAAATGTCAGTTTCTCACCGGAGGAGTTCTTCGAGTCGCCGGCCGAATACAACGAGCAGCTCATGGAGGTGTTAGAATGATCGAAATCGAGGAGGGGGGCATCGCCAGTACGGTACAGGACCTCGGGCGAACCGGCCACTATCACATCGGTATGCCGCCATCAGGTGCGATGGACCGCTACGCCCACACGGTCGCGAACTACCTCGTCGGGAACGACGCCGACGCCGCGACCGTCGAAATGACCTATCAGGGCATCACGGCGACGTTCCGAGACGACGCCGTGATCGCGGTCACCGGTGCCGACATGTCGCCCAGCCTCAACGGCGAGCCGATCGATACGTGGGCAACCGTTGCCGTCGACGCCGGCGACGAACTCGAGTTGGCGTTCGCGACCGAGGGGGCGCGAGCCTACCTCGCGGTGGCCGGCGGCATCGACGTCGCCGAGGTGATGGACAGTCGCTCGACGTACACGCTCGTCGGGATCGGCGGTCACGAGGGCCGCGGTCTCGAGGAGGGCGACCGGCTTTCGATCGGAGACGCGCCGGCCGAACGGCGCGAGTTGGTCGGGACGCGGATCGACAACGAGGACGTACCCGATTACGCGGACGAGGACACCGTCCGGATCGTGCTCGGACTGATGAGCCACCGGCTCACGGACGAGGCCAAAGAGACGCTTTGTGACTCCGAGTGGACCGTCTCGCCGGAAGCGGACCGCGTCGGCTACCGCCTCGAGGGGCCGGACCTCGAGTTCGAGGAGCGCGAGCAGCCCTTCGGCGCGGGGACCGACCCCTCGAACGTCGTCGACCTCGGCTACCCGCTCGGGTCGATTCAGGTGCCCCAGAAGCCGATCGTCCTCATGCAGGACGCGGTCACGGGCGGCGGCTACGCGACCGTCGGGACCGTGATCAGCGCCGACCGCGGGCTGCTCGCACAGCGCCAGACCCACAAGACGGTCACCTTCGAGTCGGTCGACGTCGACGAGGCGATCGACGCCCGCAGAGACCAGAACGCCCGCCTCGAGGAGATCCGAGCGGACATCGAGGGCGAGGAGTAGAGTCAACGATACGCTAACAGACAGAACCGTAACCAAAACAAAGAATAGATTCGGGACTGAATCCAACACAACCACACACTATGACAGAGAAAACCACGATCAAGTCACCGATGCCGGGCATCTTCTACCGACAACCCGACCCCGACGACCCGCCTTTCGTCGAACCGGGAGACACCGTCGAAGCGGGCGATACTATCGGCCTCGTTGAAGTGATGAAGAACTTCCACGACATCGAGGCCGACAGTTCGGGGACGGTCAGCGAGTTCCTCGTCGAGAACGAGGCCGAAGTCGAAGCCGATCAGGCGATCGTCGAACTCGAGTAACGGCGTCGAACCGACTCGCCGGCATCGCGGGTTTCGGCCGCTATCAGCCGGTAGCGATTCGACTCCACTCGAGACGGATTTTCTGGTAGTCGTCCGAACAGGAGCTAGTCTCTGCGGTCTACGTGAGACGATATTTGACGGTCCCGGCTACTGTTGGACGAACCGACGTAAGCTATATGCTGGATTGTGCTAGACTCTCACCCATGACGGCGATCGACATCAACTGCGATATGGGCGAGAGCTTCGGCAACTGGACGATGGGCAACGACGAGGCAGTCATGCCCTACATCACGTCCGCGAACATCGCCGGCGGGTATCACGCCGGCGACCCGCACGTCATGCGGGAGACGGTCGAGCTGGCGGCCGAACACGATGTCGGTATCGGTGTTCACCCCGGTCTCCCGGACCGGACCGGCTTCGGTCGCCGCAAGATCGACGCCACGCCGGAAGAAGTACGCGACTACGTCGTCTACCAACTCGGCGCTCTCACGGCGTTCGCGCGCCGCCACGGTGCCACCGTCCAGCACGTCAAACCCCACGGGGCGATGTACTCGATGCTCTCGGAAAGCCCCGACCACGCCCGCGCGGTCATGAACGGCATGCTCGAGGTCGACGACGATCTCATCTACCTCGCGACCGATATGAACATCTACGAGGTCGCACAGGAGATCGACGGGCTCCGGGCCGTGTTCGAGGGCTACGTCGACATCGATTATCGGGCCGACCGCTCCCTGATCGTCGAGCAGGAACTCGCCGATCGCGACCCCGAACTCGTCGCCGATCGGTTCGTCTCGATCGCCACCGAGGGCGTCGTGGAGGCCGCAAACGGTGAGGAGATCTCGATCCCCGCCGAGAGCATCTGTATCCACGGCGACAATCCAAACGCCGCCGCGATCCTCGAGGCGATCCACGACCGGGTCGAGGAACACGATATCGAACTCACATCGCTGCCCCAGACCGTCTGAGGCGGATCGAAAGGCCGAGAGCGAAACGACTCTCCTCCCGTCGCCGATCGAGGCTCACTCGTCGAGCAGTTCCCGCTCGACGTACTTCGTCGTGTGCTCGTTCGAGACGAACCCGTCGTCCTCGAGGAGCCGCCGGTGGAACGGAATCGTCGTCGGGACGCCCTCGATCGTCGTCTCGTCGAGTGCCCGTTTGCTGCGGGCGAGGACCTCGTCTCTGTCCTGCCCGGTAACGATCAGTTTCGCGAACATCGAGTCGTAGAACGGGGCGATCGAGTCGCCCTCGTCGACGCCGTCGTCGACGCGGACGCCGATGCCCCGCGGCGGTTCGTACGTCGACAGCGTCCCCGGCAACGGCGTGAAGTCGTTGTCGGGGTCCTCCGCGTTGATGCGGAACTCCATGGCGGCCCCGCGCGGGTCGACCTCGTCTTGGGTGAACGACAGTTCCTCGCCGGCGGCGACCCGGAGCTGCCACTTGACCAGATCGATCCCGGTGAGTTCCTCGGTCACCGCGTGTTCGACCTGAATCCGCGCGTTGACTTCGATGAAGTAGAACTCGCCGCCCTCGTAGAGGAACTCGACGGTGCCGGCGTTGACGTAGTCCGCTGCCGCCGCGCCGCGGCAGGCGGCCTCGCAGAGTTCGGCGCGCGTGTCGTCGTTCAGTACCGGCGAGGGCGACTCCTCGAGGAGTTTCTGCTGGCGTCGCTGAATGCTGCAGTCCCGTTCGCCGAGGTGGCGGACGTTCCCGTGGTCGTCGCCGATGATCTGGACCTCGATGTGACGCGGGCTCTCGAGGAACTTCTCGAGGTAGACGGTCGGATTGTCGAAGTACGCGTCGCCCTCTCGAATCGCTTCCTGGAGCTTCGCGTCGATCTGGGACGATTCGTAGACGATCTTGAGCCCGCGGCCGCCGCCGCCGCCGTCGGCTTTGATCGCGACGGGATAGCCGTGTTCCTCGGCGAAGGCCTCGACTTCGTCGGCGGACGTGACCGGGTCGGTCGTGCCGGGCACGATGGGGACGTCCGCCGACTCCATGATTTTGCGAGCCTTCGTCTTCTCGCCGAAATCGACCATCACGTCGCTTGGCGGGCCGATCCACGCGAACTCGCTGTCTTCGACGTTCGCCGCGAACGACTCGTTCTCGGCGAGGAACCCGTACCCCGGGTGAATCGCGTCGGCGTCGGCGGCTCGCGCCGCCTCGATCAGCGCGTCCTGATCGAGGTAGCTGTCTTTGGCCTTCGAGCCGCCGATGTGGTAGGCCTCGTCGGCCATGCGGACGTGTTTGGCGTCCTCGTCCGCATCGCTGTAGACGGCTATCGCGTCGATATCCAGGTCCGCGCACGCCTGAATGATTCGAACGGCGATCTCCTCTCGGTTCGCGATCAACACTCTTTCGAACACAGTGTCGTGATATGGCTTCTATCTCCAGATAAAGCTAACCTACTTTCGTGTGTTGAACGGGGTTCGACGAAACCAGAGTATCTCGACTTCCGATCCGTTTTCCCGAGAGCGGGGGCGTGTCGTTCGATTCACGCCGGTGCGGAATCGCGGCCGATCTGCAGTGAGTGAGGGGAGAAGTCGCAGTCGCTCCCCGCTCGAGCCGATTCCGTTCTCGCGACGGTGCTTTCAGGCGACCGTCTCGAGGGCCGCCTCCAGTTCGTCGACGGCGCGTTCGAGTTGGTCGCGCGAGATGGTCAGCGGCGGCTGGAAGCGCATGACGTTCTTGTAGTAGCCCCCGACGCCCATCACGACGTTCGACTCCTCGCGGAGGTACTCGCTCACCGCGGACGCGAGGTCTTTGTCCGGTTTCGGCGCGACGTTCTGTGGCCCCGTCTCGCTCGGATCGACGAGTTCGACGCCGTGCATGAGCCCGAGCCCGCGAGTCTGCCCGACGACGTCGTACTCGTCCTCGAGGGTCTGGAGTTCGGACTCGAGCCACGCGCCCTGCTGGCTGGCGTTGTCGACGATGCCGTCCTGCAGTTCGTCGATCGTCGCCAGCGCGGCGGCGCAAGCGACGGGGTTGCCGCCGAACGTCGAGAGGTGGTCGCCGGACTCGAAGGCGTCGGCGACCTCCGCGGAGGCGGTGAAGGCACCCAGCGGCAGCCCGTTGGCGATGCCTTTCGCCTGCGTGAGGATGTCGGGTTCGACGTCGAAGTGGCTGCTCGCGAACAGTTCGCCGGTCCGGCCGTAGCCGGTCTGGACCTCGTCGGCGATGAGCAACGCGCCGTGGTCGTGGGCGATTTCCTGGACCCGCTCGAGCCACCCCGCCGGCGGCACGATGATCCCGGCCTCACCCATGACGGGTTCGACGACGACCGCCGCGAGGTCCCCGCTCGTGTGCGAGCCGATGATCCGCTCGAGTTCCTCGGCGCAGTCGGCGTCGCACTGGTCGCCGTCACAGCGCGGACAGCGGTAGCCGTACGGCGGCGCGGTGTGGGCAACATCGTTGAGCGTCGGGGCCATGCCCTTCTTGTAGGCCTTGTTCCCCGTCAGCGCCAGACTGCCGAGGGTGCGGCCGTGAAAGCCCATCTCGAGGGCGATGACTTCCTTCGAGCCGGTGTACTTCCGCGCGAGCTTGACCGCGCCCTCCACGGCCTCGGTCCCGGAGTTACAGAAGAAGCTCTTCTGCAGATCGCCCGGCGTCACCTCGGCGATCCGCTCGGCGAGGTCGGCGACCGGTTCGTTGGGGTGGACGTACGAACAGCCATGGACGAACTCGTCGAGTTGGTCTTTCGCGGCGTCGACGACGGCGTCGTTTCCGTGGCCGACGTTCACCACCGAAATCCCGGAGAACACGTCGAGGTACTCGTTGCCCTCGAAGTCCTCGAGCGTACAGCCCGAAGCTCGTTTGACCGGTACGTCGAGCGATTTCCAGATGGGCATCATGTGGTCGTCGTACGCCGACAGGACGGCCGCGTTCGACTCCCGTCCGACGGATGGATCGGTTTGTTGTTCAGCCATTATCCAAAGAGTCGAACTACATCCTAATAAAATATGTCTTCAAGAATCCTATCCATATGTAATGTTTCCGGCCCGGGGACTCGCCAACCGGTTGCGGCACGACCTCTCGATCACCCAGGACTCCGAACTACATCCAACGTTTTCCCAACGACGCGACTCACGTTCGAATGTTGTTTATCCGTGTACTCCGTTCCCCGCGTATGGACGAGCGAAACGTTCGCATTCTGCAAGCCATCGCGGAACTCGGAACGGGGAGCCCGGACGAGATCTCGGAGTACACCGACATCCCGAAATCGACGGTTCACTATCGACTCACGAAGCTCAGGGAAAGCGGCGTCGTCACCGACGATCTCTTCGACGTCGACCTCGAGGAGTTCGGCCTCGAGATCACGGTGATCACGGAGGTCATCGCGGAGTACGAAGAGCAGTACCACGAGGAGGTCGGTGAGAAACTCGCCGCCATCGAGGGGGTCAATCAGGTGTACTTCACGATGGGCGACACCGATTTCGTCGTCATCGCCCACCTCTCGGGCCGCGAGATGGTCCACCGGCTCATCAGCGACTACGAGGCGATCGACGAGGTCGTCCGAACGAGTTCGCAGTTCGTCGTCGAAACGGTCAAAAACGAGTCCTACCCGCTGAACGACTTCGAACTCGAGACGTTAGTCGAGACCGTCGCCGACGACGAGTAAGCACCAGCGCACTGTTCTCCGCGAAAACAGCTCCGGTCGACGGTGACGACCCTCGGCCGACCGAGGCCGTCACTCGCGGGTTACTCGAGTTCCTCGAGTTCGAGATCCGCTAGCTCGAGGTCGGAGTCGGTCGAGGAGACGCTGTACAGGACCACGCCGAGCAGCGCCCAGAGCAGGACGATCGCCCACTCGTAGGGCCAGACGAGCGCCGACGGGCCGCCGGGCAGGTAGAGGCCGATGAAGCCGAGGGTCAGGACCAGCCCGGCCGCCCCGAACGCGTATCCGAACGGGAGCTTCAGCGGGCGGTTCAGGTTGGGCTCTCGGTACCGGAGGACGAGGAACGAGATCGCGACGAGGAACCACGCGACGACGAGGCCGAGGCTGCTCGCGTTGACGATCCAGACCAGCATCTGTTCGCCGAACAGCGGCGCGAAGACCGAGAGGCCGCCGATGAGGGCGACGGCCGTCGAGGGCGTGTTGTATTCAGGGTGAAGCGTGTTGATCCGCCGTGGGATCATACCGGAGTCGGCGAGCGCGAAGACGGCGCGACTGGCACCGAGGAGGAAGGAGTTCCAACTCGTGAGGATACCCGCGATGCCGGCAAGCGCCATGATACGGCCGATCAGTTGACTGCTGAAGATCGCCTCCATGGCCGTGGCCGCCGGCAGATTACTCTCGGCGAGTTCGGCACCGGGCATTGCCTGTCCGGAGCCCCAGATGACGGCGATGTAGAACACCGCGGCCAGCGAGACCGCGGCCGGAATGAGGAGTCCGATGAGGCGAGGCGAGACGTCTGCCTCCTCGGCGGACTGGGGAATGACGTCGAAGCCGACGAACATGAACGGCGTCATGATCGCGACCGAGGCGACGCCCGCAGCGCCCACGTCCGAGAGCGGCGGATGGCCCTGCGTCTCGCCGTTGAACAGGGCACCGACGACGAGCATGACGCCGGCGAGGGCGATGATCACCGTCAGGAGGGTCTGGAACTGTGCCGCGGGTTTCACGCCGCGGTAGTTGAGCGCCGTCATCACGATCGCACCGATCCCGCCGACGAGGATCCAGGACGCGTACACCGGTTCGCCGGCCACCGACCAGAGTTCGAAGACGTTGAAGCCGGGCACGATGTATGCCATCGCGGACGGCAGCGCCACGACCTCGAAGACGACGACGCCGACGTACCCGAGGACGAGCGACCACGTACAGACGAACGACCAGAGCGGGCCGAGCGCGCGGAAACTGTACACGTGTTCGCCGCCGACGAACGGCATCGCGGACGTGAGTTCCCCGTATATCAGTCCGACGACGCCCACCATGATCGCGCCCGCGACGAAGCCGAGTACCGATCCGGCCACCCCCGCTTCGTCGATCCAGACCCCAGTCTGGATGATCCATCCCCAGCCGATCATCGCGCCGAACGCGAGCACGAAGAGATCTTTCTTCGTCAGTACCCGCTCGAAGGTATTGCCATCTTCTGCCATACCACTCTCTGTCGAATACCGAGTGTTAAGTTTAACTAAACGCTATTCATTGGGACCATGTTCTTTCTACCTGTCATTGACTGGATGCTGTTCAAAGATTGTGATTACTGACCGACTAGAACGATAGCAGGCGGCGGCATGTCACCGGTGAGCGCGGACCTTCCTCGACGAGTACCCCGGAGCGGAACTGGTACGGATCGATTTCGACACTCGCCTGTCTCGGAAACGGCTGTCTACTCACCGTAGAAGCCGTCTACCCCTCGAGTACGCCGCTCATATATAGGTCGGGTAATCCAGTACCTCAGCTCGATGACTAGTACTGTCAGGCGACAGTCGTCGTCGCGGAACAGTCACAAAAACGACCAATCGACAGCCACGGCCGGGTGGGGAGCGTAGTCATGGTCGGAGTAGAGACGGTCCGAAAACTGGTGCCGGGCGACCGGCAGCGACTCCTCGCGATCGGGTTTGGACTGGCCGTCATCGCGAGCCTCGTCGCGACGGGTGCCGCGGGTGCGTCTGCGGGCGTCGTCGATCCCGATTCGAACGAGTCCGTCTCGGAGGAGGCGTACGTGGAGCCGGCCCCGGAACCGGGCGATCCCTACTTCGAGGCAGCGGCCAGCGACGGCAGCTGGGTCAGCTACGAGAACCCGCGCGACGAGTATCGGAACCCGTATCTCGGCGACGGCTCCGGGAAAGTCTGCGTCACGCTGGTCAACGAAAACGGCGACACCGTCGTCGGCGAGTCGGTCCCCAATACGTCCGTGACGATTCCCACGAACGACGTCACGAGCTGGCACTCCAAGGCCGATCCGATGACCGTGCAGTTCCCCATGACCGACCACTACGATCGGCCGCTGGATGCCGACCAGTTCGGCACGAGTCCGGATGTCGCACAGGGCGACGGCTACATGGATTCCCACTGTATCGAACTGCACGGCAATCCCGAGGACGCGACGATCGAGTACGGCGAAGCACAGATCAGCGGCGAGAACGCTGACCAGATTGAGGTCGCCGGGTACATCCAACAGGTTCCCGAAGGCGACGGCTGGGACACCGACATCGACCCGCTGACCGCCGCGGAATCCTACGAGGAAGCCGGCGGCGGCTGGACCTACGAAACCAACGCTTCACACGGACAGGTCGTCGTCGTCTTGCAACTCGACGGGGCGACCGGCGATCGGTCCGATCCCGACGGCTCGAGCGGATCGGATCCGGGAGCGAACGAGACGAGTGAGTCGCCGAACGGAGGCGACCAGCAACTCGAGGGAACCGAGTCCGGCGATAACGACGAAATGCCCGGATTCGGCGTCCTCGGGGCTCTCGTTGCGCTCTCGGTCGCCGTCCTCGCTCGACGCCGCGGCTAAGTCGGTCCGCAAGTCACAGCCGCTCGAGGCTGACTCATAGCGATCGAGGAGACACGCGGTACAGCCCCTCGAGTAATAGCGACCGCTCGAGGTTACCGTATCGACGAACCGAGACGAAAGACAGGGAACGGCTACGAGTTGTAGCCGGGAACCATGGAGCTCTTCGCACGTCATGACGGGGCAAAGATCGGGTGGTGTACCCACCGACAGACTGTCGTACCCCCGTCTATCCGATAATTCGATTGGATCACAATAATACTGCTGGCCAATCGGGTCAAAACGCGATGAAACGACCAGAAGACTCATGGAATTACGGACCCTGATTGGTGATCTGTATCAGGGGCTGAGCAGTCAGTGTTGCTCCGTCGGCGCAGTTCTGTGCGCACGCGGCCGGGCAATTCGGCGTGCCGTTCGAACCAATTAGGTTTTGACGGTTGGCGCGAGATGCCCGACAGATGACGACCACGAACGAGTCCGACGACGACGTGCCCCGCGTCCCCGTCGTCTGCCCGGCCTGTGAGACGACCTCCCGCGTTCCGCTCTCCGACCTCGCGGACGCCATCGAACGCCACAACGACCAACTCCACGACGGCGACGACGTCGCCGAAGTCGATCCCGACATCGCCGACCGCATCGCGGACCTCGCCGCGACCGACCTCGGGCTGCTCGAGGACGACGAGTGACGAAGTGACTGACCGCTGGTTACCCCTGACCGGCCGTTTACCGGCGGGTCATCGGCCGAGGTAGTTGCGGAGTCAACCGATGACCGAGCGGGAGGACTGCTCGGTGCGCTCTCGTTTGGTGACGATCCCGTCTCGTCGAGTCGACCGTCCGGTCGCTTCGAATCCATACTGATCGACTACGGCGATCGTCGAGACACGTATTAACCCTGCAATCGTCACCTGCCGACGGCCGCGACTCCGACCGTTCCGAAAATTCCGCCGATATCCGGCTCGAGCGCTTATATTTCACTTCCTCGTACCGTTAGTTCAGTGAGAAGGCTTATACTGGCATACCCGACTGTGTCCAGTAGATGACGCGGAAGAACGCGACAGTCGACCACGACAGTAGCGGACTCACGGCCGATGCGGACGACCAGGCGGCGTCGCCGATCACCGTCGAACCGACCGCGACGGCGACGGTCGCGGCGACGCGGACGACCACCGCGGACGCCGGCGATGCCGAGGACGCGCTGCCGAACACGTTGACGATCATCGGGCAGGGGACGCCCTCGAGTTTCGAGATCACCGTCGACGGCGAGATCGATCTGGCCGACGACCCGCGAGACGCCGATGCGACCGTCGTGTCGGGGACCACGGTCGAGGGGACGATCGAGTCCGACACGGTGACGTTCCGGTTTACGGGCGACCTGACCGACGTCACGTTTGTCGACCGCGGGATCACGGGACAGGAACCGGCGACCACGCCGAACGTCCACGTCGATTACGACGCGCCCGACGGCGTTCAGTCGTAACCGGCTGTCTCACGGTACAGTGTGGTTCGTCGTTCGAGACCGGCGGCCAGCAGTATAAACATACTCCCGGACGGGGTCCGAACGTCCCCGTATGGACGACGACACTCCCGACGCCGACGCGGAGAGCGACACCGGTGTCGAGGCACACCCCGAGATACGGGTCGACACCGAGGGCCATCTCGAGGGCGGCATCACCGTCGAGACGAAAGCCGGCGTCCCGATCTACGCCGACGCCGGTTCGGAAATCGATGCCAGATGGATGGAGGCCGCCGACCGCCGCATCCTCGAGTTCATGCAGGAAGAAGACGCCTTCGAGCCGACCCAGATGGACGAGGAAGGCATCTGTCCGGCGAAGTACGCGGCCTATCGGTGTCGCGAACTGGCCAAGTACGGTCTCCTGAATCGCCACATGCCCGGCTTGTACGAGGTCTCCGAGGCGGGCGACCGCTACCTCGCCGGCGAACTCGACCCGAGCGAACTCGAGCCCGAGAGCTGACCGCGTTAGGAAATCGACGCGGGCGGCCGACGTTCGCCGTCTGTTTCTTCGTTCGTCTCGAGTACGGTGCTTCCTTCGACATCGAAATCGCCCAGCAGCGCGTCGATCACGTCCGTCGCCGCGGGCGCGTACAGCGGGCGGTTGTCATTGCCACAGCGGTCGTCCATCAGGCAGGCGGGACACCCCTCGTCGCGCCCGCACGCACAATCGACCATCAGGTCGCGAGCCCGCCGGGTGACCGCCTCGTACTCCTCGTAGATGCGCCGGGAAAAGCCCAGTCCGCCCTCGACGCCGTCGTAGATGAACCAGCCGCTCGTCCCGGGGGTGTCGGGCAGCCGGTTGGTCGCGAGTCCGCCGAGGTCGGCCGCGTCCACGGTCAACTCGAGGGGCGCGACGGCGATCATGGCGTGTTCGACGGCGTGGATGCCGCCGAGGTAGCCGTGGAGCCGCGGCGGGAGGTCCTCGCACTCGTCGTTGTGGTAGTCGCTGTGGGCGGCCGTCACCGCGCGTTCGACGTCGTGGGGCACCTCGGCCCAGCACAGTTGCGTGCGCATCTCCAGGGGCGGAACGCCGGTCTCGAGCCCGACGGCGCGAACGTCGCCCGAGCCGATCTCCCGTTTCATGAAGGTGTCGTGGTGGACAGTAACGGTGCCGTAGCCCCAGTTGAGCCGGAACGGGCCGACGTCGCGGGACTCGCGGACCTCGGTGTCGTAGATCGTCGTCTGGCGCTGGGATTGGGTGTAGTAGTCGACATCGACGGCCTCGAGTTCGACGTAGGGCTGGGGACGATCCTCCCGCAGGTCGACTACCTCGTACTGGTCGCCCCGGTACAGCACCGTCGCGCCCTCGTGATAGTCTCGGTACGCGCGGGCGCGACCGATCGGCTGGTGGTCGATCGACTCCTCCCCGGCCAGTCGGACTTCGAAGGCATTCCCGCCGGAGGCGTAGAGGCTGATCTCGTCCTGTGGTCGATCGCGGTGAGCGTAAGTGACCCCGCCCGCGAGCGACCCCTCGAGATCGCCGGTTCGTCGCCCGTACTCGACGGCTCGCTCGAGGCGGTCGAGCCCGCCGAATCGGTCTGCGTCCTCGCGGCGCAGCGGTAGCTCTTGGGCGGCACACTGCAGATGCTGCAGGTAGACCGGATTGTTCTCGAGATCGACGACCGCGCTCTCGGGCTCCTCCTCGAGGAGGTACTCGGGATGGCGAAGGATGTACTGGTCGAGGGTCGCGTGGCTGGGGACGAACACCGAGAGCGCCTCGCGCTCGTCGCGCCCCGAGCGGCCGATCCGCTGCCAGAACGACTGGCGAGAGCCGGGATAGCCCAGCAGGACGGTGCCGTCGATGCCGCCGACGTCGATGCCCACCTCGAGCGCGCTGGTCGTCGCGACGCCGTCGAGGTCGCCGCTCTTGAGCCGGTTCTCGGTCCCTCTGCGAGATTGCTTCCCGTGGCCCGCGTTGTACGCGGCGAGTTCGGTCCCGCCGCGGGAGGGTAGGCTCGGGATCTCAAGGTACTCCCGTGCGCGCCCGACGGCCAGTTCGGTCTGTTTGCGGGAGTCACAGAACAGCAGCGAGGGGACGCCGCGATCGCAGCAGTGCGCCCAGACCTCGGGGGCCTCGACGGTCGCGGGGCGCTTGCTCGGCGTCCACGCGCTGTCGCCGCCTCTGTCACCGTCGCCGGTATCGGCACCGCCTCCGGAACCGCTTCCGTCGCCGTCCGCCGGCGGGTCCCAGAACACGAGATGGCGGCGGCCGCTGGGCGAGCCGTCCTCGTCGATCACCGTCGCCGGCTCGCCGGTCAGCGCCTCCGCGTGTTCGGCCGGGTTGCCGATCGTCGCCGTCGTCAGCACGTACTGCGGGTCGCCGCCGTACCAGTCGATCAGCCGGCGTGCCCGCCGGAGGATCCACGCCGCGTGCATCCCGCTGATCCCCGTCCACGCGTGGGCCTCGTCGATCACCAGCAGGTCGCAGTTCGCGTGGAAGTCGGCCCAGCGGTGATGGCCCTCGAGGTACTGGTTGACCCCCGCGAAGTTCGTGATGACGACGTTCGCCTCCTCGCGGATTCGGACCTTCTCCTGCCGTTTCGTGTCGCCGTCGTAGACGCCGACGGTGACCTCGAGTCCGAGCGCGTCGAAGAGGTCGTTGAGTTCCCGCTCCTGATCGCGGCTGAGCGCCTTCGTCGGGTAGACGAGCAACGCCCGCACGTTGGGGTTCTCCCGAAACCGCCGCGCGATGTCGAGTCCGTAGACGTAGGTCTTCCCGGAGGACGTCGAGGTCGCGACGCAGACGTTCTCGCCCGCGGACAGCGCCTCGAGTGCGTCGGCCTGATGGCTCCACGGATCGACCGCGAGTTTCGCCGCGAGTTCGGACGGTAACACCTCGCGGGCCGGTACGTGGCTGGCGGACTCGGCCGGTAGCGTAAACCGCTCGCGGTCCTGGCCGCCGTAGCGACTCGAGGGATACGTCTCGACCAGTTCCGCGGCGGTCAGCGCGAGGCCATCTGTCGGGGTGCTCTCTCGGTTCGCCATCGGGTTCTCGGTGTCGTCAGGTGGCATATCAAAAGTCGGCGAGTCCGGTCTGGGTCGTCGAATCGTCCGTCGCTCGATCTCCGTTTGCGCCGTGCTCGGTCGGCTCCTCGGTCGCGGGCGGGGCGGCGACGATCGCGTCGTAGACCGCGGCCAACTCGCGAACGTCCGCCTCGCAGTACCGACGCGCCGCGTCCCAGTCGATACCGGGACTGATCGCGGCGTCCGAGCCGCCGTTCGCGCCGGAACCGGGACCGTTCGAGCCCTCGAGCAACCGCCGGATCCGCTCGGCGAGGGTCTTCCCGTCGAGCGCCGCCGCGGCACCCGAGCGGTCGCAGCCGAGCGCGTGGGCCACGTCCTCGAGTCGGTTCGTTCGCCCCGGCAAAACGGCGTTGTCCCGCCGGACTGCCCAGTCGTAGGGGTCGTAGGTGGACACGTGTTCGCGCCAATACTCGTGAAATTCGGGCGCGTCGCGGGCGATGAACCGCTCGAGGTGCTCGTAGTCGAACGAGTGGCCGTTCCACGCCAGCAGCGACGGGGTCTCGTACTTGGCGGCCAGCCACGAGACGAACTCGCGGGTCGCCGCGCCCGGGTCGTCGCGGGTCGGCTCGGTGTCGACGAAGTCGACGTAGGCGTCGCGTTCGGGATCGTAGACGCCGATTAACCAGATGATCGTCGGCTGAAGCCCGTCGGTTTCGATGTCGACGAACAGGGGCGTCGCCGCGTCGCTTGCCGGTGGGACCGGGTCGGCCGTCCGTCGAACCACGCGAGAGTCGGCGAGCGCCCGCGCGCTGGCGACGATCTCTCGAGCGGTCGACGCACCGATGCCGTCGATCGAACACAGCGCCGTCTCCGTCGCCTCGGCGACGGCCGCGCGCGTGTCGTATCCGTTCGTTCGAAGTCGCTCCGCCGTCGTCGGCCCGACGCCGGTCAGCGCTTGCAGCCCGAACCGGTCCGCCGGGACCGACGAGACCGCGACCGATCCCGCTCGATCGCAGGTGAGAGCCGCGAGTTCCGCCCCACCGGACCGGCGGAGCGGGGCGACTCCCCGAACCGGCAGCCGGACCGCCTCGCCGTCGACGGTCGCCTCCCAGACGTGGTCGTAACTCGCCTCGAGCGCGCCGGTGAGAAACGTCGGCTCCCCGTTCGCTCGAGCCCGGTAGCGGGCGGCGGCCTCGCGGCCGGCGAGGGTCGCATCAAGCGAGACGGCGTCGGTCCTCGGCTCGAGGTCGTCGCAGACGACGTAGTCGGCGTTCGGGTGGGTTTCGGCCGCGTCCTCGAGCAGCGCGGTCGAGCCCGCGAAGAGAAACGAAACGTCCGCGACGGTCTCGGTCCGGACCGCTGCGGGACCGGTGGCGGAGACGACCGGGCCGTCGAACAGACGCCGGAGACGACTCACGACGCGGACGTCCGAGGCGTCGCGAACGACGTAGACGAGGGCCGGATCGAAGTGGTCGACCACGTCGCGCAGTGCCGGCTCGCCCAGGTCGGCGACGGCGTCACAGCGCAACGCCAACAGCTCGGCACCCTCGGCGGACATAGACGGGGCCTAGCAGCGGGCGGTCATAAGGGTTCGTGGACCCGAGCGATGTCCGCGACCCCGTCACTCAGTCGGCGTCGACGGCGTTCGGCACGTGGGTCTCGAGGAAGTCGGTAACGGCGTCGCCGCCCTGGAAGCCCTCAGCCAGTCGCGCGGTTTCTTCGCCGTCTTCGAACAGGATCAGCGTCGGCACCGACCGGATGTCGAACCGGTCGACGAGTTCGATATCGTCGCCGGGGTTGACCATCCCGATCGCGACGTCGGTCGCGCGGGCGACGTTCCCCAGTACCGGCTCCATCGCCTGACACAGCGCACAGCCGCTGGTGTAGAACTCGACGAGCGCCACGTCGTGGCGTTCCACGAAGGTCTCGAGGTCGTCGCCGTTCTCGAACCGGCTCGGTTTAGTGGTCGCGGCCATGAGTGAATGGATGGTCTCGCCGCGGAAACCTGTGACGGACGGTGCGGTGTTCGGCCGGGACGGGGGCGATCTATTCGAGAGACGATACCCTGTCGACACCGTTCCCCTCGGATCGATTGACGGTGTCGTCGCGGAGATTCCCCGGTGAACTGTATTGTGTGAACGGGTTTCGGAGTGCGACTTTATACGTAGCCGGCGTAGCCGCGCTCGATGACCCAGCCCGCATCCACCCGCGGCGACGGCGTGCCGGAACGACGGAAAGCCACGCTGTTCTGCTGGGAGTGTGATCACGCGAGTCCGATCGACGGCGACTGGCAGGTGCGCTCGCGGGAGCGCCACGTCGCGTACGTCTGCCCGTCCTGTGAGACCACGCTCTCGAAGCGGCCGCGACACACCGACCCCTCGCCCGCTCGAGCGCCGACCCCGCTGGCGGCGTGGCGGCGCGCGCTCCGAACCTCGGCGACCGTCTGGCGGGCGAGCATCGATATCGGTCTCTCGAGTCTGACCGCACTGGTCGGTGTCGGTGTGGTCGCCGGCTCGCAGTACCGCTCCGAAACGGAGTAACCGATCCGCCGGGCGGTAACGGCGGCGGTAACGCGCTGCTCGATCGGCCCGGTGAACCGCGTGGTCGTACCCCCTCTCCACGACTATTCAATTCCGACGGTATTTTTCAGCTAATGTCATCCTCACTCCGAATATCCCATATTATAACTTACGTTCGATCACTTCCATCTCTATTTACGGATATTCGCCAACAACAGTAGAACTTTAATAGTAGAATCCGTTGGCTTACGCGAGCAGAAGATGACGAACGGAAACTTAACCGCCGCGGAAGAAGACGTACTGGACGAGATCGACGAGGAGAACATCGACTTCCTGCGACTGCAGTTTACCGACATTCTGGGAACGGTCAAGAACGTCTCCGTGCCGGCCCGACAGGCCGAGAAGGCGTTCACCGAGGGGATCTATTTCGACGGTTCCTCGATCGAAGGCTTCGTTCGCATTCAGGAGTCGGACATGCGGCTCAAGCCCGACCCCGAGACGTTCGCGATCCTCCCGTGGCAGGACCGCGAGGACGGCGCGTCGGCCCGCATGATCTGTGACGTCATCGACACCTCCACGGGCGAACCCTTCGAGGGCGACCCGCGCCGCGTGCTCAAGAACGCGCTCGAGCGCGCCGACGACCTCGGGTACACGGTCAACGCCGCGCCCGAGCCGGAGTTCTTCCTCTTCGAGGAGGACGAGGACGGCCGCGCCACGACGGAGACGGGCGACCACGGCGGCTACTTCGACCTCGCGCCGAAAGACCTCGCCAGCGATGTCCGCCGCGACATCATCTACGGCCTCGAGGAGATGGGCTTCGAGATCGAGGCGAGCCACCACGAGGTCGCGAAGGGCCAACACGAGATCAACTTCGAGTACGACGACGCGCTCTCGACGGCTGACAACGTCGCGACCTTCCGAACCGTCGTCCGTGCCATCGCCGCCCAACACGACCAGCACGCGACGTTCATGCCGAAGCCGATCCCGCGCATCAACGGCTCGGGGATGCACACCCACCTCTCCCTGTTCGAGGACGGCGAGAACGCCTTCCACGACGAGGACGACGAGTTCGACCTCTCGGAGACGGCTCACTCCTTTATCGCCGGTATCCTCGAGCACGCGCCGGCGATCACGGCGGTCTCGAACCCCACGGTCAACAGCTACAAGCGCCTGGTGCCCGGCTACGAGGCACCCGTCTACGTCGCGTGGTCCGACCGCAACCGCTCGGCGCTGATCCGCAAACCGGCCGCCCGCGTCCCGGCGGCCTCGCGCATCGAGGCCCGCTTCCCCGACCCGTCCTGTAACCCGTACCTCGCGCTCGCGGCGCTCATCCACGCCGGCCTCGACGGGGTCGAGCGCGACCTCGACTGTCCGGACCCGGTCCGGGAGAACATCTACGAGTTCGACGAGCAGAAGCGCGAAGAGTACGGCATCGACACGCTGCCGACGAACCTCGGCGAGGCCGTCGACGCCCTTGAAGAGGACGAGGTCATCTACAACGCACTCGGCGAGCACGTCGGGCCGAAGTTCGTCGAAGCCAAGAGCCAAGAGTTCGAGGACTACCTCGTCGACGTCTCCGACTGGGAACTCGACCGCTACCTCGAGACGTTCTAACCGGCCGTCTCCGACCGCCACACCGGCGGCGACGATTCCTGCGACCGCCGCGGCTCACTGAGACCGCTTCCGTTTTCACTGATTCATCGAGACCGACGCGAGAACTGCGACCCTCTCCTCCGACCGTCGCTGCGATCAGTTCGCAACGTACGCCGAATCCGCTTGCTCGACGTGGCCGGCACTCGAGAGCGAACTCAGCACGCTCAGCACGTCGAGTTTCTGCATCGCCAGTCGCTCCCCCAGTTCGCCGACCGTCGCGCCGTCGGTCGCCTCGAGATAGAGATAGACGAGTTTCGCGCTGGCTGATTCGATGTCGCGGGGAACGGGCTCGAGCCGAGTGTCGTGGCGGTGTGTTTGTGAGACCATGGTCATCAGTGTCGACCTCGTTCCGGTATATAAATCTACACGTGGTTGGCGTACTAATGAATACTAGGACTCAATACGAGGTGCGTCAACAGGCACCGAATTGAGACGGCGAGTCGGTCTCGAATCGATCGACAAGTTCCGAACGGAAAGGCGATAGTTTACGGTCCTCAGCCCACCACCGGGAGACATGAGCGCAGACGAGCGGCCGAGCGTGCCGACGGAACTCGATCGCACGGGTCGCGAGGCGCTACGAGAACTCGCGACGCGAGAGCCGGCGACGCTCCGCGAGGCGAGTGCCTATCTCGAGGAGATGGCGTCGTGGAAAGCGCGAGACGACGAGGAAGAGGGGACGACAACAGCCGATCCGGAGACCTACCCCGACGATATCCCGGAGCGAGCGACCGTCTCGGTGACGGAGATCGCCGGGACCGAGTACTACTATTATCAGTGGCGAGACGGTGACGAAATCAGGTCCGAAACGAGAGCGCGGTAATCTCGGACGGATCACGGTCGACGTTGCTCAGCTAGCGATCGCGATTCGGCGTTCACGCACCGAGAGCCGTCACACGAACGGGGCTAATCGATGTCTCCACCGGACTCGAGTGCCCGTTCGATTGCAGCCGCTACCTGCTGGGGCTGTGTCATCGGTGTCGTGGCACACCGGATCGGAAGCGGCCACGGCAGTCCACGACGGATCTCGAGACGGTCATCCGTAAGATCGAGTGACCGCAACTGCGTGCAGGGGACGAACTGGTAGTTGAACGTCTTCGAGCGGCGAACGCATAGCCCGCTCTCGAAAAGCGTGTACGTTCGCTGTCTGCCGCCGGTGATCGCCTGGCCGATCATCGCACCGCCGACCGCGGGAAGCGGATTGATGACTAGATGGTCCGAGAGCGCGAGAAGCAGGCCGCCGACGATACAGACACAGCCGAGAGCGAACCCGAGTCCGTGGACGAGTCGCCGATATCTGGTGTCCGGGTACGAGGTCCACTCGGCTAAGATCGATTCCCGTTCACGAAGGGACGCCACGTGTCGATTCACGGTGACGAAATAGAAGATCGTCCCCGCGAGGGCGAAGACGAGGTATTCGCCGAGCCAGGCCGTTACCCACGTTTCGTAGCCAGGGATGTCGGCTAGCTGGAGAACCAGAACCGCAAAAATCGGGATGAATACGGCTATGAACGGGAGAAGGTACAGCCGCGTTCGGACGAGTGCAGTGGCAGGAGCCGTCGACAGATAGCTACGGAGTGCCACGAGAAGACCGGCACACCCACCAGCGGCCACGGACCACGGCGTAACGTACCCCGTTCCGTGGACGAGGCCCGTACCGCCCAGCGCGAGGAGGCCGACATAACTCCCAGCAACGACCGAGAAGAACGCCGCTGAGGGTTGCCTGAATGACACATTCACCATTCATGTAGTCTGTATTGAATTATCTTGGGATTAAATTCGGTGGCGTGAAAATATAGTGTCTGGCGATCCCGGTTGTTACGGCCGACTATCACTCGTTTCCCTACACCGATTCGTACGGCCCGAGCCGCGTCCCGTCCAACAGGTAGGCCTCGGCCTCGGCCAGCCCCGCCGGGAGAAACGGCGAGAGAAACGACTGCCCGGTCACGTTGATCCACGTCCCGCCCACGAGGTCGTTGAACGCCGGCATCACGACCACGCGCGGGGGTGATTCGTCCGTATCCTCGAGCCACGAAACGCCCTCGTAGTCGGGGCGGTCGCGAAACGACTCGGGATCGAGGCGGCCGCGCAGCCACGCGCGCTCGACGCGACTACCGCCGACCTCGTCCTCGAGTCGCACGCAGGGGTGTTCGTGGCCCAGACAGAGCACATCGCTCTCGAGGGCGGCTCGCGAGGGCCACGTGTGGCCGTGACAGACGCCGATATCGCCGAGCGCGACGCCCTCGCCGGGGACGATGTCGACCGTCGCCTCGATGTCGTCGCCGTCCGCCAGCCACGTCTCGATACGGCCGTCGTGGTTGCCTTTGACGACCGTTACTGTGAGATCGGCTTGGAAGGATTCGAACAGCACCTCGAGTTCGCCGCGTTCGGCTCCGCCCGGATCGCCGATCGAGTGCATCAGATCGCCGCAAACGACTAGCCGATCGGGATCGGTGCGCTCGAGCAGGGACACGAGTCGCTCCCGGCGGTCGGGAGCCCGACTGGGAACGTCGACGCCGCGCTCGTAGCGCAGCCCCGCCTCGTAGCCGGCGTGGTAGTCGGCGACGAGCAAGGCGCGGTCGTCCCCGATCGCCGCGGTCGCGGCCGGGTCGCCGGGGAGGGGGTCGACTCGAGGCGGCCGCGACCCGGCTTCGGCCGCGCCGCGACGGGAATCATCTCGCATCGTCGCCCGATCAGATCGCTTTCAGCGTCTCGTCGTCGGGCTCGTAACACTGGCCGCCCATCAGGGCGTCCTGAATCGCGTCTTCGACCTCGTCGGCGGACGCGCCGGTGTCGTCGGCGACCGCCTCGATCAGCGCCGTCCGGTCGGCACCGTCGCCGTCGTCGAGTTCCTCCATGGTCTCGACGACGTAGTCCTCGAGGTCGACGTCCGCGGCCGGTTCGTCGTCGCTGTCAGCGTCGGCTTCGGGCTCCTCGTCGGCTGCGGGTTCGGACTCGGTAGCGTCCGATTCGTCGGTCTTGTCGGCCTCGAGTCCGGATTCCGGCGGTGCGCCGAGGTCGTCGTCGGGCTCGGTCGATTCGGTGGCGGTGGTATCATCCTCCGCGGACTCTGCCGCGGTTTCGGCTTCGCCCGTGGCGTCGTCCGATTCGGACTCGTCGCCCGCCTCGACGTCTTCCGGCTCAGGAACGTCGATGTCGGCTTCGCCGGGTTCGTCGACCTCGCTCCCGGTCGTGAACTCCGCGCCGAACTCTTCCTCGAGCTGTTCGCGCTCCTCTTCGTCCATCTCGTACATGCTGTCGTCGATGTCGCCGGCGTCGAAGTCGCCGAAATCGTCGTCGGCGTCGTCAGCATCGTCGGCGGATGACGCCTCGACAGCAGCGGGTTCGTCGGCGGCCGTCGCCGCCGGTTCGCGCTCGCCATCGGATTCGCCATCGACGGCCACTGGGTCGTCGCTCGCCGGGTCGTCGGGTGTCGCCTCGGCGGTCTCGGGTTCCGTCTCCGGTTCCGAAGTCTCGGTTGGATCCGCGCCGGGGTCGGCCTCGCCGGTGTCGCTCTCGGTCCCGGTCGTGGCGGGTTCGCTCTCGAGGTCGGCGTCGATCTCGGTGCTTTCGGTAGCGTCTGCGCCGTCGCTCGTCGCCGTTCCGGCCGCCGAGCCGGAGTGTGCGTCCGCCGGATCGGTTGCCGCCCCGCTGCCGCCAGCCGCCGCTGCGACCGGCTCCGGCTCCGCTTCGGGTTCGGGCTCCGCGTCCGTCTCGGCTGCGAGCGCCTCGGTGTCGACGCCCTCGAGATCCGCGAGCGACGCAAAGGACGCGTCGTAGTCGGGGCTCGTCGCGTCGGGTGCGATGGTGAGTCCGCTCACCTGATCGCGCTCGCCGGCGACGACCTCGACGGCCTCGAGCGCGCACTCGCGCAGCGCGGCGAGATACGACGGCGTCGTTCCGTAGTGGTCCTGCGCGATCGGAATCCCCGCTGCCAGACCGGATTCGATGCCGGCCTTAAGCAGGGCGTCGGTCAGCGCCTCGTCAGTCACACCGAGTTCCGCGGCTCCCGCGAAGGTACCGATCCGCTCGAGCGTTTGCTCGGCCGCGCTGACGACCCACCGATCCCGGGTGTCGGCGTCGACCGTCGCGATGCTTTCCGGACGGATCGAGGTGTAGACCTGGTCCGAATCGTCGGGCTGGAAGGTGCGGGCCTTGCCCGTCACCGCGACGAAGGCCGGCGGTTCGGCCTGCTCTAAGAAGGCGAGTTCGTCGGGCTGGTACTGGCCGGCGTAGACGACGAACGCGCCGGTCGGGTCGACGATGCGGGCCCGGACCATCTCGTCGTTGACCGACGTGACCTCCGTGAGGGTACCGACGGCGAAGACGCGGTTGAGTCGCGCGCCGGTCGGCGTGATCACGTAGTTCGGTGCCCGCTCCTCGTCGCTCTCGGCGTAGGAGAGCGAGGCGTCGTCGTACTCCGCCGCGAAGAGCCGGTAGGCGAGCTCTCGCCCCGGCACCTCGTCGTCGCCATCGCCGTTTCCGTTGCCGTTCGCGCTCATGCGTCCACCTCCTCTAAGAAGGCCATCGCACGGGCGGCCGGATCGTCGTCGCTCTCCTCGAAGGTTTCGGCATCGAGGTTCGCGCCGTACTCGTCGACCGAGAGGTGACCGCGGATGCGGTATTCACGACCGACGATTCGCTCGCGGATCCGGTCCGCGACGACCTCTTGGTCCATCGCCTCGCGGGCCTGCTCTAAGGCGTCCTCGAGGGACCCGCCGTAGACGCGCTCGGTGAGTTCGTCGTCGAGGACGACGGTGACGGTGCCGGTGCCGTCATCGAGGATTCCCTTGACGCGCATGTCGTCGATTCCGTCGACATCGCCGTGGGTTCGACACTGCCCCTTCTGGATGACGCGGTAGCACTCCGGACAGCGCTGGATGAGTCCGGACCCGTCCCGGACCGCCAGCAGGTTGCCGACGACTTCGACGTCGTAGATGCCGCCGGTACCGACGGCGTCGCCGACGTCCATCGTCGAGGTGTTACTGCCGACGTCGATCTCTCGATCGAGCGCGCTGACCCTCGAGAACTCGGAGACGTTGACTTCGGGCACCCCGCGGAACTCCTGGACGTAGGCGTTCTCGATGCGGACCGAGCCGCCGTCTTCGATCTCCGGCGCGGGGTCCCAGTTCGTGAACGGCAGTCGGCCGCTCTCGTCACCGAAGACGCCGCTCAGGATGTCCGTTTCGCCGTCGCGGCCGTCGATCGTCTTGCGCTCGCACTCGAGGACCGAGACCTCGATGGTGACCGCGCGGTCGCCGGTCTGGAGGTCGGCCAGCTGGGCGTCGCCGCCGATTTCGTACGGCACCTCAAGCGAGTCGTCGTCGAACGACAACGAGGTGCTCTCGCCGAGGTTGAGTTCGGGGTCGCCGTCCCACTCGCGGACGCCCGCGTTGCCCGCGGTGATCGTGTCGCCGGGCTCGAGGCCGAAGTCCTCCCACGCCGTGTAGTCGATGACGCCGGTCTCGTCGGCCAGCCGGCCCTCCACGATGACGTGATCGGAGCCCTGATAGCGGATCGATCGCTCGCCCGCCGTCAGGACGACGCCCGTGACGGTGACGTTGCTATCGTCGGGCGTGATTTCGCCGATATCCTTCGCCGACGGTGTGCCGCCACCGCCGCCGGAATCGTCGCCGTACTTCCGTCGGAGGCTCTGTTTTGCCTCGTCGACCGGGACGCTGTACTCCACCAAGTTCTGCAGGTCGTCTTTGACCTCCTCTTTGTCAACACCGAGGTCGGAGGCGAGATCCTCGGCATGATCGTCGAGTTCCATCACTTGCCTTTCGAGTTGGGGCATAAAAAGCGTTCCCGGAGGAGGGCGAAAGTAAACCGATCGAGGACTCACTCGAGACGTTCGTCTCGTAAATCGGTCGCTGGACTGATGGAATCTTCCACTCACTCCGAACTGCGCAACCGATATTGCGGTGGCGCGCGCTGTGATGCGGTGAGCCATCGGCGAACCGCAGCACAACGCTGTGCGAGGGATGAGTGAGCGATCGAAGTGAGCGAACGAATCGGCTGGGGAGGGCGTGGAATTTCCCTGCTGCCAGTCTGAGCAGGACGCTCCATCTCTTCTTCCTATTTCCAGCATAGAGGGGGCACTAATTTCGGCAGACAGAGATCACCTCGAGCGGAAAACATCGCACTCGAGATTGACGTTTGCACCGCTAACGAACGATAGCAGTAGTCTACAGAGGACCGCTATAGCAACCGCTCAGGGTTGTTGGAAAGACGGGGTAGGTCAGTCAGGTGAACACCCGTGGAAACCACGCGTGCTGAAAGGTAACTGTCTGACCGTGCCGTCTACCTCCTACTCACCGCTATCGGCATAAAACCCCTCCGGTACACGGATCGGAGAGCCGACTCGTCCTGTCTCCGTGGACCGCAATCGACGGAAAATCGGTCTCAGGGCCGCGGTGCCGCCTTCTGCAGCGCCGTCTCGGCGATGTTGCCGCCGTAGTCGGCGCTTCTGGACAGCGAGTCGACGATCAGTCCAAGCGACTGGGCTTGGACCGGCTCGAGGTCCCGCAGCATATCGTCGATCTGGCGCGTGTGCTCGTCGATCTCGAGGACGTTCTCCCGGGCGTCGTGGCCGAGCCGGTTGGCCTCGTCGGTGTCGTCGGCAAACAGCGCGTCCATCGACTTCTCGAGAACTGTCGAGGCATCGGCCTGCAACTCCTCGAGGCCCTCGGCGACCGGCTCGGGGATCTCCCCGAGTTTGAGCGCGATGTTGCTGATCTTGGCCGCGTGGTCGGCCACGCGCTCGAGCTGGCGGGCACTCGAGTGGAAGTCGAAACAGTCCTCGCGGGGCACGCCGAGTTCCTCGGCGGCCCGGGGCGAGCGAAGCGTCGCGCGAAAGATCCGCGAGACGACCAGCCAGAGCCGGTCGACGTCGTCGTCGCGCTCGATCACGTCGTGAGCGATGTCGTCGTCGTCCTCGATCAGCGCGGTCACCGCGTCCTCGAGCATCGATTGAGCGATCAGGCGCATGCGCGTAACAGCATTGACGATCGACAGCTCCGAGGAGTCGAGCAGGTCCTGAATGACCACGCTGTCGGTCGTCTCCTCTAAGACTTCAACGCCGACCAGCCCCTGGGTAGCGTCGCGGATCGCCCGGCGCTGGTCCGTCGTGATCCGACCCGCCTCGAGCCTGATGATGTCGAAGCCGCTGACGTACATCGTCATCACGGCCCGGGTCAGGCGCTCGCCCTCGAGACTCGAGATATCGAGGACCCCTTCCTGACGGCCGGTTTCGTCCCGCGGCGTGAGCAAGAGCGCGTCGTCTTCCGGGTAGAACTCGACGGTCGTCCCGGCGCTGACGTCGTTTTCGGTCGCCCACGTCTTCGGCAGCGAGACGGTGTACGTCGATCCGCCGGTCACCTGGACTTTGCGCGTCTCCATGTTGCGGGGGTTTCGACCGGCCGGATATAAATATACATGTGTCTATAGAGGCGTGCTCTGACCTGGGAACATTCGCCGTATAGTCGGTCGTTCGGGCCGCTTTCGGGAGCTATCGAATCCGTAGTAATACCCTTGCAGACGATGATAACTATACTCGTATATAGATATAGGTCGGTTTCTGATACGTGTACTGCCGTGTCGGAACTGGGCGCGAACGACCACGATCCTGGGCACGCACACGGTGAGAGTCGGCGAACGAGGAATTGCGTTCAATCACTAACCGAGACGGTGGCCGGAGCGTGTCATACCCGGCGGTGGTGGCGGCAGTCCGCGGACGACTTGCCAGCTGATCGTCGCCGGCGGATCGTGCTTCTATCCGTCACGCGATCGATAGCGGGCCCGGTTGGACCGTTTTCGGCGCACCAATTGAGATCTATATAGGAGTATGTCCGCTCTGAGTGATATATACGGTTCATAGCATCGTATTTTTATACCCTCTCGAATTGATCACGTGATGGCAGACAACCAGTTCGGACGCTCTGTCGACGGGGTATCGCGACGAAAGTTCATCGCAGCGACCGGTGCGATCGGTGCGGTGACGGCTGCCGGCTGTCTCGGGAGCGACGATGGAAGTAGCAGCGGGTCGCTTTCGGCCGACGGTTCGTCGACGGTCTACCCGATCACGAGCAGGGCCGGGTCGCTCTGGAACTCGAATCCGCCCGCCGGTGATGAGGACTACTGGATGCCAAGCGACTACGACGTCGACACCGATCAGAACCTCGCGGAATACTGGGGCGGCCTCTACGGCTTCGAATCCGACGGCGACGGCCCGCCGTTCGAGACCTCCATCGGGCTGAATCACACCGGCGTCGGCCTCGAAAAACTCGAGAACGAGCAGGTCGATATCGGTGACGCGAGTGCCCCCGTCGCGGCCGAGTTCCCCGATCGGAGCGAGGACGAACTCTCGGACTTTGTCGACCACGTCGTCGGCGTCGACGCGCAGCCGATCATGGTCAGCAGCGAGGTCAAAGACGCCGGCCTCGAGACGATCACGCTCGAGGAGGTCAGGGGAATCTATCAGGGAGAGATCAGTAACTGGTCCGAGGTCGAGGCCTACGGCGGGAGTTCCAAGGAGATTCAGGTTATCGGTCGAGCCGAGGGCTCGGGAACCGACACCTCGTTCCGGAACAACGTCCTCGGCGACCCGAACGCCGACATGACCGTCGACGCCCGTCACGGCGAAAACCAGCAGGTCCAGACGGTCCTGGAGAACTCGGACAACGCGATCGGCTACGCCGGCCTCGCGTTCATTTCGGACGGTGCACCGATGGTCAACCTCGTGATCGACGGCACCGAGTACACGCGCGAGAAGATGGCCGATCCGTCGTATCCGCTCGCGCGTGACCTCCACTGTTACACGTGGGAGGACACCTCGGAGAAGGAGGCCGCTTTCATTCGGATGATCCTCCACGATTACGGCCAGGAGAACTTCGTCGAAAACGCGGACTACCTCGGACTGACCGACGAGCGCCAGCAGACCCAAATGGACAAGCTCCCGGAGCCGAGTAACTGAGCGTCCGAACGGCACCGCTTTTGAAACTGTACGAACTGATTCACCAATGTCAAATTCATTACGAACGAGTGATTCGTCGGATATCGAGAACCCTACCGCAGGCGATGGGCGATCGCCCGTCCTCGTCGCGGGTGGTGCTACGCTGGCGGGTGCGCTTCTGAGCTTTCTGTTCGTTCCGGGGGTGACAGTGTTTTTCGTCCTCGCATTTCTCGGGGTGGCCGTGTACGGCTGGTTCGTCCACCAAGAGGCGACCGCGAAGGGACTGATGTTCCTCGCAACAATTTCCACGGCGCTCGTACTCGTGCTCATCACTGCGTACCTGTTTCTCCGCTCGTTTCCCGCGTTCGAACAGATGGGGCTCGAGATCCTCTATACGAACGGGGATTACTGGAGCCGCGGTGACGACAGATACTCGCTATATCCCGCCATTTGGGGCACCGTCCTGACGACCATCCTGGCGACGCTCGTCGCTGCCCCGCTCGGAGTCGCTTCGGCGATCTTCATCAGCGAAATCGCACCGTCGTGGGCACACGAGATCGTGAAACCGGCCGTCGAAACGCTCGCCGGAATCCCCTCGATCGTCTACGGGTTCATCGGGTTTACGATCATCAACGGCTACATGATGGACAACTTCGGCCTCACTTCGAGTGGCAGCATCGTCGTCGTCGGCGTCGTCGTCGGGTTAATGGCGCTTCCAACGGTCGCATCGGTCGCCGAGGACGCCATCTCGAGCGTCCCCGATCACATGAAAGACGGGGCCGTCGCGATCGGCGCGACGGAGTGGCAGACGATCAAGAGCGTCACCCTTCCCGCGTCCTTCTCTGGGATTTCGGCCGCGGTGTTGCTCGGTGTCGGCCGCGCCGTCGGCGAGACGATGGCCGCGACCGTCATTCTGGGGAACGTGATGCAGTTACCGGAGCCGCTGTACAACGTCTTCGGCAACACGGTCACGCTGACCAGCCTCATCGCCAGTCAGTACGGCAACGCACACGGCCTCCACATGCAGGCGCTGTTCGCTGCCGGCGTGATCCTGTTCCTGACCGTGATGGCGTTGAGTATCACTGCCCAGCTTATCGAGGCACGCGTCAAACAGAACCTCGGAGGTGAACTATGAGCGAACGCACGCTACGAAATCAGTCGCGGGACCCGTTAGCTGTCGAGTATTCGGCCGCGCTGGCCGGACTTTCGGTCGTCCCGATCGCGACGTTCTTCGCGGCGTTCGTCGTCGGCGGCCTCACGCTAGCCGGACAACGGTCCCTCGGATCGACGATTCTCGGCATCGAGATCGAAACCGTGCTGACGGCGCTGTTGTTCGTCGCTGGCGGCTGCCTCCTCGCCATCAGCGTTGGCTCCCGATACGGCGTCATCGAGACGACTCCGGACAGATCGGCCGGCCTCGGCGTCGCGAGCGGGTTCGGATTCGTCGCGTTCAGCGGGATCGGACTGGCCATGTCACAGACGTTCGGACTCGGTCGTCTCGTGTGGGCTCCCCTCGCGCTGATCGGTGGCCTCACGGTCGCCGGCGCGATCGTGTTCGCGCGAGAGGATCTCGGCGTGACGGTTCCTGCTGGCCTGTTTTCGGTCGCCATCGGCAGTCTGGTCTTGTTCGACGGACTGACGCCCGCTTGGGCCTGGAGTCCGGCGGGGTTCGGCGTGACGTTCAACGGGACCGTCCTCATTCCATTGCTAACGATCGTCGCTGGGTTGGTCACGGCGTGGGCCGCGGCGAACGCGTTCGAAGGGTTCGGAGCGGCGGGCCGACAGGCGGGGGCGTTCTTCCTGATCGGTGCGAACGCCACGCTCATCCTGTTGGTCTTGCTCCTGCTGATCGCCTTCATCGTCAAGAACGGGTTCTGGTATGCGGTTGACGGTATCGAGATCGGACCGGGGCTTAATTTCCACTGGCCGTTCGTCATGGACGGCTACGACGTGGTTCTCAATCAGAAGGGGATCTATCCGGCGATCATCGGTACGTTCTGGCTCGTCGTCGGAGCCCTCGTGATGGCCGTGCCGATCGGAGTCGGCGCGGCGGTGTTCTTGACCGAGTACGCCGAGGAGGGACGGTTCACGAGCGTGATCGACATCGCCACGAACGGACTCTGGAGCACGCCCAGCGTCGTCTTCGGCCTGTTCGGCTACGCGTTCTTGGTCCCGCGACTCGGGAACAACACGAGCCTGCTGGCCGGGATGATCGTCCTCGGGTTCATGCTGCTCCCGCTCGTGCTCATCACGAGCCGCGAGGCGATAAAGAGCGTCCCAGACGAGTACCGCGACGCCAGCGCGGCGCTGGGAGTCTCCAAGTGGGAGACCATCAAGGACGTCACGATCCCCTCGGCGATGCCCGGAATCGTCACCGGAATCATCATCGGTATCGGCCGCATCGCCGGCGAAACGGCCCCGATCCTGATCGTCACCGCCGACAATCCCCAGCGGAGCTCGGCACCGGCGATCATGGGATCGTTCGAACTCACGACCTCGCCGCCGTTTATCGTCAACGAGGCACTGCTGAGCGGCTCGAGCGCGCTTCCCTACCAGCTGTACGGTGCGATCACGACCGGTGTCGTTGGCGATGATCCGGGATACGGATGGGCGACTGCGTTCGTCCTCCTGTTGGTCGTTCTGTCGTTCTACGTGATCGGAATTACCACGCGGATCTACTTCAGAAAGAAACTACAAGCATGAGCAACACACAAAACGCGAGTCACGATCCGGCGGAATCGAACCGAGACGATCGATCGGCCGACGCCGTCACGCAGACCACGGCCGGCGAGTCTCAAGAGGAGACACAGACGGAGTGGACCGACTACGAGTTCCGAGGCGAACCGAAGCTCTCGGTCGACGATCTGGACGTATATTACGGCGACGAACGGGCGCTCCAGGGGATCACCATGGATATTCCCGAGAACAGTGTGACCGCGCTCATCGGCCCCTCGGGCTGTGGGAAGTCCACGTTCCTGCGGTGTCTCAACCGGATGAACGATCGGATCAAGAGCGCCAGCGTCGACGGGTCGGTCGAACTCGAGGGCGAAGAGATCTACCAGGACGGTCTCGACCTCGTCACGCTCCGCAAACGCGTCGGGATGGTGTTCCAGTCACCGAACCCGTTCCCGAAAACGATTCGGGACAACATCTCCTACGGCCCGCGCAAGCACGGGGACATCGAAACCGGCCTCCTCGCACGATTGCTCGGGGACGACTCAGGCGAACGGGAAGAGAAACTCGTCGAGCGGTGTCTCAAACAGGCGGCCCTCTGGGAAGAGGTCAGCGACCGACTCGACGACAATGCGTTGGGCCTCTCGGGCGGGCAGCAACAGCGGCTCTGTATCGCCCGCTGTCTCGCCGTCGATCCCGAGGTCATCCTGATGGACGAGCCGGCGTCAGCATTGGATCCGATTGCGACCGCGAAGATCGAGGACCTGATCGAGGAGTTAGCCGAAGAGTACACGGTCGTCGTCGTGACACACAACATGCAACAAGCCGCCCGGATCTCCGACCAAACGGCGGTCTTCCTGACCGGCGGCGAACTCGTCGAGTTCGACGACACCGACAAGATCTTCGAGAACCCCGAGAGCCAACGCGTCGAGGACTACGTCACCGGTAAGTTCGGGTGATGACTCGAGCGGACTACCGGGAGCGTCTCGAACGCCTCCGCGAGGCGGTCGTCGCGATGGGGACTCTCGTCGCCGAACGACTCGCCGACGCGATCACTGCGCTGTTCACCGACGACCGAACGCTCGCTAACGAGATAATCGACGGCGATGACACGGTCAACGATCGCTATCTCCACATCGAGCGTGAGTGTCTCGACCTCCTCGCGTTGTATCAGCCCGTCGCCGGCGACCTCCGGTTCGTCGTCGCCGCCTTTCAGATCGTCACCGATCTCGAGCGGGTGGGCGATCTTGCGACCAACTTAGCGGGGTATACGGTGGATTCGAGCGAAACCGCGCCGACGCTCCCCGACGTCGACTTCGAACGGATCGCCGCACTCGCGCTTGAGCAGATCGAGGACGCGATCGATGCGTTCGCGACGGACGACACCGCGGCCTGTTTCGCGGTCGCCGAGCGGGACGACGAACTCGACGACCGGTGTGGCGTCGTGATGGAGCGTCTCGTCCAGACTCTCATCGGCATCTCCACCGACGGCGACAGTCGAACCGGCGATCGGTCGAGTCGGAACGAACCCGTCGATCAGCCGATAGCGGACGTATTCACGGACGTTTCGCGAACGTTCGTGGTCGTTCGTGATCTCGAGCGCGTCGGCGATCACGCGGTGAACGTGGCGGCCCGGACGCTGTATGCGCTCGAGAGTAGCGAGGAGCTACTCACGTGACCGTCGATCTTCGGAATCGCTCCGGCTCATCAGGGAACCGTCATGAGAGGGGCGCTACCGGACTGTTCTCGCGGTAACCGATTGTGTCGTTGCTCAGCGACTCTCCCAGCGTACAGTCGAGAATTCGGTCGTTCGCCACACGGAAACCGTCAGGGACGAACGGGGGGTCTATGTACCAATATATATGACACATAGCATCGTACTTTTATATGCTTCCGTGTCATTCACGTGATGCAGACCGACAAGTTCGACGGTGCTCTTCGGGGGGTTTCGCGGCGACAATTTCTCACGGCGACGAGCGTGGGAAGCGCGACAGCGCTCGGCGGGTGTCTCGGGTCCGAGGCCGCCGATCAGGGTGAAAGCGGAGAGGACGAGGAACTCTCGGGGGAAGTGACCGTCACGGGCTCGAGTACGGTCTATCCGATTTCCGAAACGATGGCCGAGCGCTTCATGGCGGAGAACCCGGAAGTGACCGTGAGGGTCAAATCGACCGGAAGCGGCGGCGGATTCGAGGGCCACTTCTGTCCCGGCGATTCGGACATCAACGGTTCGTCCCGGCAAATCAAGTCGGCGGAGAAAAGCCGCTGTGGCGAAAACGAGGTCACGCCGGTCGAGATGCAGATCGCGGGCGACGCGCTGACGATGGCTGTAAACACCGAGAACACGTGGGCAGACTGTCTTTCGTTCGACGAACTGGCCCAGATCTGGAGCGAGGGCGGTGCCGAAACGTGGGCCGATCTCAATTCGGAGTGGCCGAACGAACCGTTCGAACGCTACGGCCCCGATACGACGTCGGGGACGTACGACTGGTTCACCGAAACCGTCGTTAGTAGCGCCGGCCCCCATCGGTCCGATTACGTCAGTACCGAAGACGACGGGACCATCGTGCAGGGAATCGAAGAGAGTCAGTACGGAATCGGCTACTTCGGCTACTCCTACTACGAGCAGAACAAGGACCGCATCGATGCGCTTCAGATCACCGCGACGACCGGCGACGCGTGTACCGAACCGAGTCTGCGGGCGGCCAGCGACGGGACGTATCCAATGGCTCGACCGCTGTTTATCTACCCGTCCGAGGAGGCACTGACCCGCGAACCGGTCGCCGAGTTCGTCCGGTTCTACCTCGAGAACTCGACGGCCGACTGGATCGCCGACGACATCGGCTACGTCCCCTCGAGCGACGAGCAGTCTGCCGTGAATCTGGATACGCTCGAGACGATTGTCGACGAAAGTAGCCACTGAAACTCATTGCACCACCTGATCGAACGACAGTGTTGCGATCAGCGTGGAAATCATTTCAGTGACTACTGTAGTGATTCGCCCTCGAGCGAGTCGGTCAGTTCCGACGGGAAAAGAGCGTTCGTCGTCAGTTTTCAGAGTAGTCGTTCGACGTTTCTCGAGTTGCCTTCGATCGGGACTATCTTTCGGTGAGACGATCGTCGCCGTATCGATGCTTCGACTGTTGGGCGTAGTCGGCCGGACCGGGCACTATAGTTTTACCAGATCTATAGTCTCCGTATCCTCTGGTCGGTTATATATCAATACGTGTATTTCAAGCATTTCCATATCGGCGTAGTATTCATTGAGAGGTCCTGTAGGGCGGGTTTCGGGTCAGAGAAGAGAAGGGGGTGGAACCTACGTCCGAGTATGTAGCACTATATAGCTAACATAGCATCATATTTCTATATACGGTCGAACCTCCAGGTGATGACTGATACCGAGATGGGTCGTTCGGGGCGATCGGTTTCTCGACGGAAGGTCCTGGCCACAACGGGCGCAGTAGGCGCGCTGTCGCTCGCCGGCTGTACCGAAAACACTGGCAATGGCGGAGACAACGAACGCGTTATCGTCACGGGGAGCAGCACCGTGTTCCCGGTCTCCGACACGCTCGCCGAGGCGTTCATGGCGGAGAACGACGGCGTGAACGTCACTACCGACTCGACCGGAACCGGTGGTGGGTTCAGCAACAACTTCTGTCCCGGCGACTCCGACATCAACGGCGCGTCGCGTCCGATTCAGGACGCGGAAGTCGAGTCCTGTAATGAAAACGGCGTCGAACCAATCGAGTTCCAGATCGGTGCCGACGCAGTCACCATGGCCGTCCACAACGATTCGCCGATCGACTGCGTCAGCTACGACGAACTCGCACAGATCTGGTCCGAGGACGGTGCGGAAATGTGGTCCGATGTCAACTCCGACTGGCCCGACGAGGAAATCGAACGCTACGGCCCGCCCTCGACGTCCGGCACGTTCGACTGGTTCAGAAACAACGTGATCGGCGACAACGGGAGCCACGTTACCCAGTACGAAAAGACCGAAAACGACAACGAACTCGTCCAGGGAATCTCCTCGAGCGAAAACGCGATCGGCTACTTCGGCTACGCGTACTACCGGGAGAACGAAGACGAACTCAAGGCACTCGAGATCAAGGAAAGCGAGGACGACGAATGCACCGCGCCTAGTCTAGACGCGGCCAGCGAGGGGACGTATCCTATGGCACGGCCGCTGTACATATACGTCAGCCAGGAGTCGCTCGATCGGGACCCGGTCTACAACTTCGTCGAGTTCTACATCGAGCAGTCGTCGACCGACACCATCACCGATGTCGGCTACGTCCCGGCGAACGACGAGCAGGTCGAGTCGAACCTCGAAAAGCTAGAGAGCGCGACGAACTGATCGGGTCGAACCGAACGATTCACGATGGTCATCCAACTATCCCCCGTCAATGAGTGAGCGATCGATAGACGTCGACCTAACGCGATCGTCGTCGGGTCAAGTCGTCAAAGAACGTATCTACAAGTGGCTACTGTTCGCCTGTGCTGCGTTGACCGTTTTCGTGACTGTGGCGATCATTTACACGCTTGCGAGGGACGCGATCACGTTCTTCGATCTGGTCCCAGCAGCGGAGTTCTTCACCGAGACCGAGTGGTTCGTCCGCGGGGACGGGGGGAACTTCGGCGTCTGGCCGCTCGTGAGTGCGACGCTGATAATCACCGTCGTCTCGGCGATGGTGGCCGTCCCGACCGGCGTCGCAGCGGCCGTCTACCTCAGTGAGTACGCGACCGATCGCATGCGATCGGTTTTGAAACCCGCGCTCGAGATCCTCGCCGGCATTCCGACGGTCGTCTACGGCTACCTGGCGCTGGTCTATCTGACGCCCGCGCTGCAGGCGATCGGGATCCCGGTCGGGACGTTCAACCTGTTGAGCGCGTCGATCATGGTCGGGATCATGATTATCCCGATGGTGTCGTCGCTGTCCGAGGACGCGATGAGCTCTGTCCCCGATTCGCTCCGACAGGCCGGATACGGCATGGGCGCGACGAAATACGAGGTGTCGACCGGGATCGTGATCCCGGCAGCTATCTCGGGGATCTTCTCCTCGTTCATTCTTGCGCTCTCGCGAGCGATCGGCGAGACCATGATCGTCGTCATGGCCGCCGGTCTGCGGCCGCGGATGTTCAACTTTTCGAACCCGCTGAACAACCTTCTCAGTTCGGGGCAGCCGATGACCGCAGGGATGGTAAACGCCGTGACGAGCGACGCGACCGGCGGCTCGGCGACGTATCTGAGTATGTTCGCACTCGGGCTGACGCTGTTCGTGATTACGTTCGCGATGAATCTCGCGAGCGACTTCGTCGCAGCACGATATCAGGAGGAATACCAATGATCGCCACCGACGAACCGACAGAGGTGTACCGATAATGGCGACCGACCAGCGCACCGGCGATTGGTACGGAACGGACGAAGCGGTCAGCCGCCTTCGCGGCCAGGCGTTCAAGTCCCTCTGTCTGGGGGCGACCCTGCTCGCCTTGGTTTCCGTCTTCGTTCTCCTCCTGTACGTCGCGAACGACGCTTTCAGGCCGCTCTCAGCCGACATCGGCTGGCTGCTCACCTTCGCCGCGTCGCTCTTGCTTCCGACCCTCGGCGCGACGGGCTACTACTATACCCGCGACGCGCGAGCCGGTGAAACCGCGGCCATCGCGCTCGGACTCCCCGTCGTCTCGCTCCTGCTCACCGGCGGCGTGTTCATCACGCTCGAACACATCGTCACTGTCTATCAGTGGGCCTCGATCGTCGTCGCGCTCGCCATCGCCGCCGCGGTCGTATTCGCTCACGGCCGCGTTCGAACGAGCGCCGACCTCGAGCGGTTCATCGTTCTCGTCGCGGTTCCGATTGCCGCGCTCGTACTGATCCCCGATCTCATCCTTTCGCTGCCGATGCTACCGACCGAAGCACTCGCGCTGTTGGGCTCGGTCGTCGTCCCGGTCGCGGTCGTCGTCGGCTGGTTCGTTCGCCGCCAGCGCGAGAACGACCGTGACGGGGCTATCGCAGCGGGTCTGACGCTGGTCGTTGCGGCGGCCGGGCTGGGACTCGCTCCGGTCGTCGGCCTCAGTCCGTTCGTCTGGATGCTGCTGGTCGTCGTCACCGCCGTCCCCGTCGGTCTCTACGTCGAAAGCGTCGTCCGGCGCGGAGCAGGCACCGCCGGGCTTGCGTTCCCGGTCCTCGTCGCCGGTGGCGTCATCGTCGGCGTCGTCGTCACGGAGGCGCTCGGTTTCGCTGGACCGAACTCGTGGCTCGACTGGGGCTTTCTCACCGACCCGCCGTCGCGAACGCCCGAAGACGCCGGCTTCTATCCGCCACTCGTCGGTTCGGTGATGATGCTACTGGTCATCGTCGTCTCCGCGTTCCCCGTCGGCGTCGGTGCCGCCGTCTACCTCGAGGAGTATGCCCCCGATCGGGGATGGTGGGGGCGACTCGTCGATCTGATCGAAGTCAACATCGGGAACCTCGCCGGCGTTCCCTCGGTCGTCTACGGTGTTCTCGGGCTCGCGCTGTTCATTCGACAAGGCGGGCTCGGGTCGGGAACCGCCCTCGTCGGCGGGTTCACCGTCAGCCTACTGATCCTCCCGATCGTCATCATCTCCTCGCAGGAGGCGATCAGTGCCGTCCCGGACTCGATGCGAGAGGCCTCCTACGGGATGGGAGCGACCAGGTGGCAGACGGTCCGGAACGTCGTCCTCCCTGAAGCGTTACCCGGTATCATGACAGGAAACATTCTCGCCATGGGGCGCGCGATCGGTGAGACCGCACCCCTGCTGATCATCGGTGCACCGGCGGTCGTTCGGATTGCGCCGGACTCCTTTACGAGCAAATTCAGCGCGATGCCGCGACAGATCTACACCTGGTCGAGCGAGATTGACGCGGCGTTCCAGCACGGCGTTCTCGCAGCCGGCGTCATGACGCTGCTGGTGGTTCTCCTGCTGATGAACGGTGCTGCCATCATTATCCGTAACAAGTATCAACGCCGAGATTGACCCATGACACGAGATCAAATGACTGATCCGGACAGCCGTACCGATAACCAAGCGACCGACGGGGGGCGAGAGAGCCTCGCGAACAACGACCTCGAGGGGAGCGATCCGACGACCGACCCCCTCGTCGATTCGTCGATCGACGTCGACAAGAGTGCGGCTCCGTCCGGGAGCGAGAGTCGAACCGTAATCGAATCCAGAGATCTTGACGTCTTCTACGACGACGTCCAGGCGCTCCAGTCGGTCGACATCGATATTCCGGCCGAACAGGTCACCGCGATCATCGGTCCATCCGGCTGTGGGAAATCGACGTTCCTCCGCTGTATCAACCGGATGAACGACCTCGTCGACGCCGCACGCGTCGACGGCGAGTTACTCTTCGAGGGGAAGAACGTCTACGACGACGATGTCGATCCGGTTGTCCTCCGACGCAAGATCGGAATGGTGTTCCAGGCTCCGAACCCATTCCCGAAGAGCATCTACGACAACGTCACCTACGGGCTAGACGTACAGGGCGTCGATGGCGATTACGACGAGATTGTCGAGGACGCCCTTCGCCGGGCTGCACTTTGGGATGAAGTAAAAGACCAACTCGACTCGAGCGGGCTGGATCTCTCGGGTGGCCAGCAACAGCGGCTGTGTATCGCTCGAGCGATCGCGCCGGATCCGGACGTGATCCTGATGGACGAGCCCGCCTCGGCGCTTGACCCCGTTGCGACTTCGAAGATCGAGGACCTGATCGAGGACCTCGCCGAGGAGTATACGGTCGTCATCGTCACCCACAACATGCAGCAGGCGGCCCGCATCTCGGACAAGACGGCGGTCTTCCTGACCGGCGGCGAACTCGTCGAGTTCGACGACACCGACAAAATCTTCGAGAACCCCGAGCACGACCGCGTCGAAGATTACATCACCGGCAAGTTCGGCTAACCGCAGGCGTTCGTTCGATCCGTTTCTCGCGTTCTAGTCGGCCACAGTGTCGTTCGAGTGGCGACACCGAGTTGTCCCGTCGAGTCATCGTCGTGTTCACATTCGGTGAGTCGACTCTCTCGAGAGACTGTCTGTGCCGTGAGTAAGTGTCGGTTGCTAACCACGTCGCTTATGCGCCGATATCACATGACTTGGAAGGGATGGTTGCCACTGGGGTCCACATCCTGATCGGTCTCGCACTGGCCGTGGTCGTCTGTCGCTCCGAACGGGCCGAGCCGTATCTCGTCGCGGCACTCGCCGCTGCGGGCCCCGATATCGATACCTTCGTCTTCCGGCCGCTGATCCAACTCGGATACGTCTCGGGACCGCTGTGGAGCCATCGCGGATTGACCCATTCGCTGGTCGGCGGCGTCGTCGTGATCGTCCTGCTCTCTTCGGTCGGCCCGTGGCGAGTCGCCGCAATCGGGTTCGGCTCACACGTCGGCTTCGATATGCTGACCGGCGGCGCTCGGCTGTTCGTTCCCGTCGACCCCACGCTGTACGGGACGTCCGTCGACTGGCTGCTCCTGAATATGCTCGCGTCCGTCGTCGCAGTCACTCTCATCCTCGGCGGGTTACTCGGCATGAAATACGATCTCGAGGGCCCGATCGATATGCCTACCCCGAAACGCACACTCGAGCGGTTCCGGTAGCCCGAAGCGGGTATCACGATGGGAGACCACGTCGTCATCCGAATCGGCGGGCAGCGAGCACCCTCTCAGGCGGCGTCGATGCTTCCATCGGACCGAACCGTGACGACCGGGACCGGTGCGGTTCGGACGACTTTGTCGGTGACGCTCCCGAGGACTCGGCGCTCGAGACCGCTCCGTCCGGCGGTCCCGATGACGATCATGTCGGCGTCGAGTGCCGCCGCGTAGTCGGTGATTTCCTCTGCAGGATGGCCGCTCCGGACGACCGTCGTCGCCTCGAGTCCGCGTTCCTCGGCGGCCGCGGCGAGGTCGGCGGCCCACGTCTCCGCGAGTTCGGTTACGTCGTCGACGGTCTGGGGCGGGCCGCCGCCGACGGCCGACCGTTCCGTTTGATTCACGTCGCCGACGGCGAGGGCATGGACGGTCGCGTCGATCTTCTCGGCGAAGTCGAAGCCGACTTTGGACGCCTTTTCGGCATACTCGCTCCCGTCCGTCGGGATGATGATGGAATTAGCCATTGATTGTCGTCTGTAGCCGGTATTGTCCGAACGGTCGTATAGTATTTTGCACTCGCGCAACGCTTCGAGGCGAAACGGATCGATCAGGGTCAGCGAAACCGCGATGAGACGAGACGACCGCCGTCCGCTCGCTTCGATGAGCACAAACTATATCCTTTCCCGGAAAGGTGGCTGCATCATGGCCAGACAAACCTACCAGGACAAGCTCACGGAACTCCGTGAAGATGTCCTCTACATGAGTGAAGTCGTCATGGAGCGGCTTCGCATGGGACTGGATGCCCTCGAGCAGAAAGACGTCTCGCTCGCTCAGGAAGTGATCGAAGGCGACGGCGAAATCAACCGGATGTACCTCGACCTCGAGCAGGACTGTATCGACCTGCTCGCGCTCCAGCAGCCGGTCGCGAGCGACCTGCGGTTTATCGCCGCCTCGTTCAAGATCATCACCGACCTCGAGCGGATCGCCGACCTCGCGACCAACCTCGGCGAGTACACGATGGACGCCGAACAGGATCTGTTCCCCGACGTCGACGTCCAAGAGATGGGCAACCTCACGCTCGACATGCTCGAGGACGCGATGGTCGCTTACGACGACGAGGACACCGACACGTGTCGGCAACTGGCGTCCCGCGACGACGAACTCGACGAGTTCGCAGAACGGGCAAGCGAGATCGTCGTCCGCGATCTGATCGAACGCGAACTCGAGTCGGCCGACGAGGTCGAGCAGATCCTCCAAGACGTGTCGCGGCTCCTCCTGACGATTCGGGACCTCGAGCGCGTCGGCGATCACACGGTCAACATCGCTGCGCGGACGCTGTACATGGTCGAAAACGACGACGAACTCATTTACTAAGGTCGGTTCGATCGGGGGCGGATCGAGGTGCCGCCGAACGGTTGCCGACGTCTTATTCGGACTCGTTGCCGGTTTCGTTCCCGGACTCGTTGCCGGTCGACGATTCGTTGCCACCCGCAGTTTCGTTACCGCCCTCGGTTTCGTTACCACCTTCGGACTCGTTGCTCGCCGATTCGTTGCCACCACCGCCGCTGCCGCTTTCGATCTGGAGATCGCCGACCATCTGGGTGGAGTGGGGTTGACAGACGTACTGGGCCATCTCGCTGCTCGCCGTGATATCCAACATCTGTTCCTCGTCGGGTTCCTGGACCACTTCGGTCGAGAGGTCGTCGACGACTTCGTCGCTGTCGTTTCGAATCTCGATGTTGTGGCCGGACCCGTCGCCTTCCGTCCAGCCGATGGTGTAGTCTTCGCCCTCTTGTAGAATCAGCGTCGGGTTCGACTCGCCCTCGATCTGGGACGGTGCGAGTCCCTCCCACTCGGACGTCTGACCGCTGAACTCGATTTCCGTGCCGGGTTCGATCTCGTAGCCGTCACCGCCGCCACCGTTACCGTTGCCACCGTTACCGCCGTTACCGTTGCCACCGCCGCCACCACAGCCGGCGATGAACGCCGTCGAACTCGCAACACCTGTCAACTGAAGCATCCGCCGTCGGGATAACCGATCGTCTCGTGCCATCAGGCTGACTTTGTGCCCAACGGGAATAGTCGAATACCCGTCTACTGCGTGGGAGTCAAGTACGGGTCGGTTTGGGACACATTGACGGCGATTTCGGTTCTCGAGGGAGCTCACTGCGATGGCCGCGGGCCCACCCCCTGATTAGCGCTCTGGCACGCGTGTCAACATCTGTGTCGTATCACTGATGATTGGGGTCTCGAGACGGCGATTCATCGTGTCCTCGAGCGCGGCGAGCGCGGTCGCAATCAACGGGACTCTGCGGCCGCCGATCGGGCTATGTACGGGCGGCATTTTATTTCGCTCGAGAAATCGTTCGGATGGGTCCCGCTACTCGCGTTCGCGTTCGGTCGTCCGCATCGTGATCTCGCCGTCGGCTCGGATCGTCCCGTCGACTTCGGCATCCGGGCCGAGTTCGAAGTCCGCACAGGAGACATCGCCGAGGACGCGGGCGTCGCGTTCGACGACGACATCGCCGTCGCGGGTAGTCACGTCGCCGTGGATGCGCGTTCCCTCGCCGACGGTGACGTCCCCACGTGCCCGGAGGCTGCCGAAGACGTTGCAGTCGGCACCGACGTCGATCGTCTCGGCGCGGACGTTGCCGTGGAGCCGGCAGTCGTCGCCGATCGTCGCGGGCGTCGAGACGCGCCACGCGTCGTCGCCGACGGTCGCGTTGCGGGGGATGACGAGCGGCTCGGCGTCGGGCTCGTCATCGTCGTCATCTTCGTCGACGATTTCGGAAATGAGTCGCTGTGCAGCGTCGTCCTCGCCGATCAGGAGGAGGTGTTTGAGGTAGACGAACAGAAAGACGATCGTCGGCATGGGATTCCGGATGACGATCCAGCCGTTGGCTTCGAACCCCTCCTCGATCTCGACGTCGTCGCCGATGTCGAGGTCGCCGGCGACTTTCAGCCGGCCGCCGATGTGGACGCGCTCGCCGATGTAGGCGTCCTGTCCGACCAGGACGTTCTCGGCGACATCACACCACATGTCGAGCCGACAGTCGCCGTCGGCCTCGATTGCGCCGCCGAACTCGGCGCTCTCGCCGGCCAACACGTTTCGGCCGCGGACGCCGAACCCGATGGTCGCCCGGCCGCCCACGAGGACGTCCCCGTCGGTTACGAGGTCACGCTCTTGGGCTTCCGTCCCGTCGGGAACGACGAGTTCGTCGAGCGGATCCCTGCTGAAGGCCACACTCGCATCCAAAGGGAGTACCGCCTAATAAAGCTCGCGCGTCGTCAGTCGTCCGTCTGACGCTCGTCCGGTGTTCTCGGCCTCGTATCGTTTCGGCCGTCGATCACAGTCGCCTCGCTTTTACTACCCCACCCCGTACGTTCGGCCATGACTACGCTCGCGTTCGACGACAAGGGAGTCGACGTCGTCTACGAAGGCACCGAGTTCCGCCTCGAGCAGGAACTCATCGAGGAAGCGACCGAGAAATCCTACTACGACGTGACCGATCACGAGGTGTTGCAGATCGTCGCCGAACAGCCGAACCTGCAGGGCGAGCCCCGCCGTATCGGCGACATTCTGGACTAACAGAGATTCTCGCGGCGTTTTCCAGCAGCCGCCTCTGTCCTCTCGAGCGGCCGCGCCGATCAATATACGCCGTGGAGGAGCACGAACACGACGATGCCGAGCGAAAAGGAGATCAACCACAGCGTCGCCGCGACGCGGCCGATTCGGGCGTGACTCGTCTGGGGAATCTCTGTGACCGGACGGGATGCCGCGAGCAGGAGGACGTAGTAGAGCAGGGGAATACAGACGATTGCGAGGAAGATGTGGATCGCGAGCAACGGCAGGTAGACGAACTGGTAGACCGCGTCGGGACCGGGAAACGGCTGCGGACCGCCGGTCACGGTCAGCCGGTAGAGATAGAGCACGAGAAAGCCCGCGAACAGCCCGAAGGAGGCGAGCATCGCGACGCGGTGGCGCTCGATATCACCGCGGCGAATCGCTCGCCAACCCACCGTGATCGTGCCGATCGCGACCGCACTGAGCACGGCGTTGACCAGTGGAATCGTCTCGATGACCCACTCCGGGGCCGCCGGCACGCTTGAGGACGGAATCCGTCCGCCCGCGGCCGCGAAGACGATTGCCAACGACACCACGCTCAAGACGCCGGTGAGCAGGCGCACGCGCTCTCGAGGGACGTATTCCATGTGTGGTCGTTCGAGCGGACGGTGAAAGTGGTTATCGTCTCCGGCGGACAGCCGTCACCGCTCCTCGCTGTCCCCCGGTCCCGGCTGCTCGCCTCGGAAAAACCGTTGCAATGCGACCGTCGTTCCGGCGTACAACGCGGCCGCGACGGTAGTCGCGATCAGTGAGCCAATTGCTCATCGGCGGACCCTAACGGAACAACGCCTACTATCTGAATACTATCCGTTCTTCGGGAGTAGTGTCGGAAAGGATTATGCGTGGGTGATGTCCGCGAAGGGAAATCACCTGCATCGATCTTTGGTGGAGCTCAGCCACCTGTGCGATGCGTGGGACCGGATTCGAACCGGCGGACCCCTACGGGACAGCGCCCTCAACGCTGCGCCGTTGGCCTGGCTTGGCTACCCACGCTCGCGGTCTCTGTCTGCACTCATTCGTATCCAGTGTGATTATAAAAGCCCTTTCCTTTGGGTCGGCGACTGCGGCGGGGTCACACGGAAACGACGGTCTCCCGTGACACGTGACCGGCCCACGCAACCCGTGGCCGGCAGGGCTCGAGCCGCGTCGACGGTCCGACGGGCGGCGATCCGTTCGGCACGAACCGGCGTCGAGTCGGGTGAGACACAAAGGTTTCAACGCTCGAGCGGGATTTCAGGTCGAATGTCGGTGTCGTCGGTCCGAACGCGGGCGCTCGCCGGTGCGGTCGCGGCCAGCGGCATGGTCGCCGCGGGCCTGCTCGTCTCGCCGTCGAAGGTGATGGGGACCGTCGACGCCCTCGTCGCGGACCCGTTCCTGTTCGGTCTCGTCGTCGCCGGGCTCTATCTCGTCCGGCCGCTCTTTGCGTGGCCCACGACGCCGCTCGCGGTCGTCGTCGGCTACGGCTTCGGCGTCGCAGCCGGCGTCCCGATCGCGCTCGTCGGCGTCGTCACGACCGTGCTCCCGGTCTTTCTCGTCGCTCGCTGGCTCGCCGCCGGCGAAGCGGACGCGGCTCGTGAATCCCGTGCCGAGGGCGAAGGGAGCGACTCTCGAGTCCTCGAGCGTGCCGGCGACGCCGTCGCGCGCTATTACGAGACGGCGGGGCCGCTCCGCGGCGTCACCGCCTCGCGGTTGGCACCGATCCCGTCGGATGTCGCGACGTGTGCCGCCGCGGTCAGCGGCGTTACGCCCCGCCAATTGGTGGTCGGGACGGTGATCGGTGAACTCCCGTGGACGATCGCCGCGGTCGTCGTCGGCGCGTCGGCGGCGACGGTCACCTCGAGCGGGCTCGGCGAACTCGGTGCGGCGGTTTCGGTCGCCTGTGCGCTCGCCGCCGTCGTCCTCCTCGCCGGCCCCGTCTACCGCACCCTCCGGACGGACCGAACGCGAGCCGAGAGCACGGGCCGATCGACGGATAGCTAGGCGACTCGAGCGGCAGTAAGCCGATTGCCGGGCGGTCGAGACGCGGACCGCGAAAATCAGACTGCAACTGCGCGATATCGGCGTTCGATCACTCGTCTATGTCTTCGAGCAGCGAATCGCTCAGGTCCTTCAGTTCCGACTCGAGTCGCTGGTAGCCCTCGGTCTCGGTCAGCTCTTCCACCGAGTGCTCGTCCTCTAAGGTCTCCATCTTGTTCGAGAGGGACTCGAGTTCGCGCCGGTCGCCGTCGCCGTAGCGCGACTGGACCCGCAGGTTCTCGATGATCCGGGTCAGTTGGGCTCGCGTGACCGGCTTCGTGACGTAATCGTCGAGGTCCAGTTCGACGATATCCAGTCCCGGATCGACGGCGGTCACCATGATCACCCAGCAGTCATAGCCCGCCGCGCGGATCTCCTCGAGCACGCGATCCCCGGTGATATCGGGCATGTGCCGGTCGAGTAGAACGACGTCGATCGACTCGCTCAGTTGCTCGAGTGCGGTCCGGCCCTGTCTCTTATACACATCTCTG
>NZ_AOID01000030.1 GCF_000337195.1 Natrinema versiforme JCM 10478
CGCTCAGAGATGTGTATAAGAGACAGGGATGACCCCGTGCTGGGGACAGACGTACTTGCAGTGGCGTTTGTACATCGGGGCTTCGCAGTGCGGACACCGCGGCGCGCCAGCGGCTCGGTCGCTCGAGTCGTCCGTAGCCGTAGCGACGCTGCCGGTTGATCCGTCTCCGTTGGCACCGCCCGCGGCACCGTCCACACCGTCGGCAGTCATACGAGGCCCTACTCGCCGACCGGTGCTAAGTGTGGCGTTTCAGGCGGAGCGGTAATGTAAAAGAGAAGAAAACTGTGACGATAGAAAAGCCCAAAACCGGCTCAGTCAGCGCTCAGCACTCGCTCCAGCCACAAGATTCGCAGGTCTTGCAGCCTTCGGAGAAGTACAGCGACATCGACCCGCAGTCGGGACACTCCGGCGATTCGCCGGCGTCGATGAGGTCCTGGGTCGTGTCGTCGTCAGCGTCCGCGGCCGACCCGCTCTCGGCGGCGGCCGCGCCGCCGTCGGTCTTCGGGCCGTCGTAGTCGGCGATCTCCGCGTCGGCGGACTCCTCGAGGGTCTGCTGTTTCGGGTACGGCTTGTCGATCTCGTTCTCGAGGTAGCGGCGCATCGCGGTGCCGATGGCGTCCGGGATGGACTGGATCTGCTCGCCCTTGTCCCACGCGACCTTCGGCGAGCGCGTGCCACAGAGTTCGTCGACGATCTCCTCTGGGTCGACGCCCGAACGCAGCGAGGTCGAGATGACCTTCGCCAGGGCCTCGGTAAAGGAGTTCGTGAAGCCGCCGGAGTGGCCGATGTTGGCGAACAGCTCGAACGGCTGGCCGGTCTCGGGGTCCTCGTTGATCGTCACGTAGATCTTCCCGTAGCCGGTGTCGATGCGCTGGCTGACGCCCTGCAGGGCGTCGGGTCGCTCGCGCTTCTCGGTGAAGTCGACCTCGATCGGCTGGCCGTCCTCGCCGAGCAGCGCGTCGACGTCCTCCTCGAGGACGTCCGCGACTTCCTCGCTCTCGAGGAAGGCTTCGAGGCCGCCGAAGATCTCGTCGATCTGTTCGACCAGGGCCTGTGCGGCTTCGGTCTCGTCGGCGAAGTCGGCGTTGTCCGCACGCGTCGTCAGCACCTGCTTCGAGCGGGTGCCGTCGCGGTAGTAGGTGACGCCCTTGCCGCCGTTCTCGTAGACCCACTCGAAGACCTCCTTTGCGTCCTCGAGCGAGGAGTCGTTCGGCGCGTTGACCGTCTTCGAGATCGAGGAGTCGACGCCCTTCTGACAGGCACACTGGACCGCCGCGTGCTGTTTCGCGGAGAGGTCGCTGGTGATGACGAACAGTTCGCCGATGGCGTCGGGCACGGTCGAGAGCCCTTCGACGCCGTCGAACTGGTTCGTCGCCATCTGCTCCTGTGCCTCCTCTTTGACGGCCTCGACGTCGATGTCGTTTGCCTCGAGGGTGCGCAGGAAGTAGTCGTCGAATTCGACGAGCATCTCGTCGCCCTGGACGTCGTCGGTGACGTTCTTGTAGTAAGCGACGTTGTAGATGGGCTCGCAGCCGCCGGTGGTGTTGCCGACCATGGAGGTCGTCCCGGTCGGGGCGATGGTCGTGACGTTGTGGTTGCGGATGGGGAAGCCGTCTTCCCAGTCGTCGGCGTCCTCGCCGGTCTGGTGTTCGAACCACTCGCGGTACTCGGTCGGGTTGGCGTACTTCGAGTCGCCCCAGTCGTTAAAGGAGCCGCGCTCGGTGGCGAGTTCGTGGCTCTTGGCCTTCGCGCCGTGGTTGATGTGGGTCATCAGCTGGCGGGCGACTTCGTTCCCTTCGTCGCTGCCGTACTTGATGCCGAGCTGGACGTACAGCTGGGCCAGCCCCATGATGCCGAGTCCGATCTTGCGCATATCCCGGACCTTCTCCTCGATCTCCTCGACCGGGAAGTCGGACATGGTGACGACGTTCTCGAGGAAGCGCGTGCCGTACTCGATGCGCTCGTCGAACTCCTCGAAGTCGATGGCCTCCTCGAGGAAGGCCTCGATAGCCGCCGCTTCGGAGTCGTACTCGTCGCTGTGTTCCTCGGACCAGACGCGCCAGTCGGGGGCGTCCAGATCGGCGAGTGTCGAGAGGTTGATGTGGCCGAGGTTACAGGCCTCGTGTTCCTCCAGTGGCTGTTCGCCACAGGGGTTGGTCGCGAGGATCTGGTGGTCCTCCTGTTTCTCGACGTCGAAGGAGTGCTGGTTGTTCACTCGCTCGAGGTAGATGACGCCCGGTTCGCCGTTCTCGTGAGCGCCTTGGACGATGCGCTCCCAGACGAGTTCCGCGGGGATCGAGAGCGGTTCGCCGACCTCGACGTGCTCGCCGAGGTCGTACCGGCTGTACATCTCCTTGGTCTCCTCGCTCGCGATATGGGGCTCTTCGGTGCGCGGGTTGGTGAACGTGTACTCCTCGCCGTTCTGGACGGCCTCCATGAAGTCGTCCGTGACGCCGACGGAGATGTTGAAGTTCGAGAGGTGGCCCTCGACGGCGTTGCGCAGGTGCTTGGGCACGCGCCCGTCCTCGTCGATCAGTTCGCGGGCCTCCTCGAGCGCTTCCGAGAAGGTGGTGTAGGTGTAGTCGTCGGGGTCGTTCAGTCGCAGCGTGTGGGCCAGCGAGACGTCCTTGTTCTTGGCGTGGATGAACTCGATGACGTCCGGGTGGGAGACGCGCATGATGCCCATCTGGGCCCCGCGTCGAGTCCCGCCCTGCGCGATGGTCTCACAGAGCTGGTCGTAGGTCCGCATGAAGGTGATCGGGCCGGAGGCGATACCGCCCGTCGAGCCAACCGAGTCGCCGTAGGGTCGCAGTTGCCAGAAGCCGTAGCCGACGCCGCCGCCGGACTGGAAGACTTCGGCCGCCTTCTTGGCAGTCTCGTGGATATCCGAGAGGTCGTCGTCGGGCGACATGACGAAACAGGCCGAGAGCTGCTGGAGTTCGTCGCCGGCGTTCATCAGCGTCGGCGAGTTCGGCATAAAGGAAAGCGACTCCATTCCGTCAGTGAACGTCCCGGCGACGTCCTCGACGTGGCTTCGGACCTCGTCGGGAAGCTCGGGGACGACCGTCTCGTAGGCGAACTTGTTGACGTTGTGCTCGGCCAGTACGGTTTCCGCGTCGTCGTCGGCCGTCACGCCTTCACCGAAGACCTCCGCGGCGAGCTCGTCTCGGCGCGGGTGGTCGGGCTTTAGCTGGTCGGGCGTGACCGTGATCTCGAGGCCTCGCTTTTCGGCCTCGTAGACGGCTTCGGCCAGCGCGACGTTTTTGCCGACGCGGTCGAAGAGATCCTCTTGGGTCTCGATTAGCTCGCCGTTCGAGTCCTTCCGGAGATAGCGGGCCGGGAGGATGTTCTGATAGGCGTTGTCGGTCAGTCGCTCCGCTAAGGTGTCACCGTCGGAGCGCTTGATCGGAAGCGTGAGATCTGCCGCGGAGAGGTCGACATCGCTCACGCGTGGGTCACCTCGTCGGTACACCGCTTCCGCACGTCGATTCTGGCGTCGGTCCGGATCCTTGCTCGCATCATTCGTAACGAAGGTTCGATATTCATTGATACCTCTTAAAACGTGGTGTTGTTGTCCTACTTTTCTTGTAGTAATACAAATATGGTTTCAGAGATGTCTCTGTAACCTTTCGTTTCTGTTCTGCCGGCGACCGGCGAGACGGCCGCCTGTGCGGTCAATAGACCCTACGCGGTCGACCGCCTTAACGATTTTCAGACCGAATTGACCGTGACTGTTTCCGACACGAGGCCGTCGCAATCGCGCGAATTTCCGGTTTCCCGGTGATCCGGTCCCACTGACCGATATACGCACTCGAGTCACTCACGCTCGCGAGTCAGTCACGATATCCAGAAAGATTACGTCCCTGGGGGACCGGGAGGTTCGTATGATCGATGCACTGCTGTCGGCACCCCCGATCCTGCTGGTGCTGGCCGCTCTCGCAGCCTTCGCAGTCGCGGTTATCGCCCTCCGAATCGCCATCAAACTGGCCGTCCGCGTCGGTATCGTCGCCGCGGTCGTCCTCGCGGCCCTCTACGCGGTCGGACAGCTCGAGTTGCTCCCCGGCGTCTAAGGAGCAGGCCGATAGCCAAACTGTAGAATCGTCCCTCTGACCCGCAAACTGCGTGCTGAGAAGTTGCCCTTTCTCCGTCGCTACGTGAACCGACACTCGCGGCGAGAAGCGCACACTGTCGCTTAGACGCTCGAGAGGAAGTTCTCGATCACGTCGTGGCCCGCCGCCGTCAGCACGCTCTCCGGGTGAAACTGCACGCACTCGAGGGGATACTCCTCGTGGCGGACGCCCATGACGAGCGTTTCCTCCCCATGTTCTGCGGTCGCCGAGACCGCGAGACAGTCCGGCACCTCGGTCGCGACGAGCGAGTGATACCGCCCCGCGCGAAAGCCCTGCTCGAGGCCCGCGAAGACGCCCTCGCCGTCGTGGTCGACCGCGGAGGCCTTGCCGTGGATCGGGTCGGGCGCGCGGCCGACGGTGCCGCCGTACTCGTAGACGGCGGCCTCGAGGCCGAGACAGACGCCGAGGGTCGGCACGTCGGGCGAAACCTCCCGGAGCACGTCCATCGTGACGCCGACATCGCGGTCGTTTTTCGGATGGCCTGGTCCCGGACTGACGATAATCGCGTCGGGGTCGACGGCGCGCACGTCCGCGAGCGACGCGGTGTTTTTCAGGACCTCGGTCTCGGTGCCGGCCTGCTGGCTGACGTATTCGACGAGGTTGTAGGTAAAGGAGTCGTAGTTGTCGACGAACAGGACCGTGAGCGGCTCCGTTTCCGCGTCGTTTCGGTCGCCTTGCGTTGCGGGCGCGCTCATCGGCTCACCTCCGCCGTCGCCTCGGACTCGTCGTCCGTCGTCGCCTCGTCGCCCGGCAGTTCGATCGCCTCGAGCGCGGCGAGGACACCGCCCATCTTCTGCTCGGTCTCCTCGTACTCGGCGGTGGGATCGCTGTCGGCGACCAGCCCCGCGCCGGCCTGGACCGTAATTCGATCACGTTCTCCTTCGTCCTCCACCGTTGCGGTCCGAATCACGATCGCGAAGTCCGTGTCGCCGGTCCACGAGTAGTAGCCGACGCCGCCGCCGTAGAGGCCGCGGGGAGTGGACTCGAGGTTGTCGATGATCTCCATTGCCCGAATTTTCGGGGCTCCAGAGAGGGTGCCGGCGGGGAACGAGGCGCGAGTCGCGTCGAACCCGTCCGAATCCGCGGCCAGCGTGCCGGTCACGGTCGACTCGATATGCTGGACGTGGCTGTACTTGAGGACGTTCATGAACTCGTCGACGCGGACCGAGCCCGGCTCGGAGACCCGGCGAACGTCGTTGCGCGCCAGATCGACCAGCATTGTATGCTCGGCGCGTTCCTTGCCGTCGGCCAGCATCTCGCCCGCGAGCCGGCGGTCCTCGACGGGGCTCGAGCCGCGGTCGCAGGTGCCGGCGATGGGGTTGGACATGACCTCGCGGCCGCGGACGGAGATCAGGGTCTCGGGGCTCGCCCCAACGACGGTCAGGTCGTCGTGGTCGAGCAGGTACATGTACGGCGACGGGTTCACGTCTCGCATGGCCTCGTAGAAACCGAGGGTATCCACGTCGCCGTAGAGCTCCCGGGTTCGGGAGATGACGCCCTGATAGATGTCTCCATCGAGGACGTGCTCTTTGGCCCGCCTGACGCTTTCCTCGTACTCGTCTTTGGGACCCGCGACCTCTTCTTCGTGGACGAACCCGCCCGTTTCGGGCCGTTCGGCCTCTCGGAGCGTCGCCGCGACATCGGCGGCCTCCGCCTGCAGTGCGTCGTACACTTCCCCGGGGTCGTCGTCGGCCTCGAGGACGGGCGTACAGACCAGCGAGACCGTCCCGTCGCGCTCGTCGAAGGCCAGTGTCTTCGTCGTCAGGAGGAACTGCGCGTCGGGGAACCGCGAGTCGGGTCGCTCGCAGCCGACCTCCTCGAGCCAGAGGTCGTAGACCGCGTCGTAGGCCAGGAAGCCGACCAGTCCGCCCTCGAGGTGCTGGCGGTCGTGATCGGGCATGTTCTCGAGGCGGACGTCGGGCATCGCGGCCCGCAGCGCGTCGACGGTGTCGCCCTCGGCGTCGGTCTCGATCGCATCGAGCGGCGCGTCCTCGGTCAACGCCTCGACGGTCGCTTCGCCGGACTCGACGGTCACGACGGCCTCGGGGTCATAGCCCACGTAGGAGTAACGCGCGTGGCGCTCGGCGTCCGCGGCGCTCGGTCGGAACGCCCCGTCCGGGTCGCTCGAGGCCGTTTTCTCCGCGCTCTCGAGCAGGAAGGCGTACGGCGAGCGCTCGCGATCGACCGCGTCAGAGCGGCCGGTCAGCGCCGCGTAGGCGGCCAGCGGCGTCGTCTCGCACTCGAGGGTCGCGACGGTGTGGACGACGGCAGGTCGGTCCGCCCGCTCCTCGCTCGTGCCCGCGTGGTCGCAGAACGTCTCCCGGTCGATGTCGAAAACCGGTCGGTCGGTCGGCGTCGAATCGGAGTCAGCGTCGTGCATGGTCACGGTTACGGCTCCGCCGGTTTGCGGGCGCTCTTGGCTCGGTCGACGAACGATCGCACGGCATCGGCGTCCTTGACGCCGCCCCGTTTCTCGACGCCGCTTGCCACGTCGACCGCGAAGGGATCGACGGTTCGGACCGCGTCGCCGACGTTGTCCGGCGTGAGCCCGCCCGCGAGGACCAGCGGCGACTCGAGGTCCGCGGCCGCCATCCGCGTCTGATCCCAATCGTGGGTGCGGCCGGTGCCGCCGCCGCCGTCGTCGCCGGGCGTGTCGACGATGAGGGCATCGACGATGTCGTCGTAGGTCTCGGCGGTCGTCGCGTCGTCGGCGTCGACCGCCAGCAGGAGGTCCGTCTCGAGTTTCGCGCGCAGGTAGGCGAGATCGCCGACCCGCATGTCGCTGTGGATCTGGAGCGCGTCGGGTTCGATCTCCTCGGCCAGTTCGATCGCCGCCTCGGGACTCTCCGGCATCGTCACGAGCACGCTCGTCACGAACGGCGGGGTCGCCGCCGCGAGCGTCGCGGCCCGCTCGACCGAGACCTCCCGCGGCGTGTCGACGGACACGTCGCAGATGATGCCGACCGCGTCCGCGCCCGCGTCGATCGCGGCCTCAAGGTCGGCTTCGGTGGTCAGTCCGCAGACCTTGACGCGGGTCATTGGCCCTCCGCCCGCGCCGTCGCGCCGCAGAGTTGCTCGAGTTTCCGTGCTGCCTCGCCGTCCTCGATCGCCTCGCGGGCCACCTCGGCACCTGCCTCGAGGGAGCCGGCCTCGCCGGCGACGTAGATCGCCGCGCCGGCGTTCGCGAGGATCACGTCCCGTTTCGCGCCGGTCACGTCGCCCTCGACGATCCCGCGCATGTCGGCCGCGTTTTCCTCGGGCGAGCCGCCGGCGATGTCGCCGATGTCGTGCTCCGCGAGGCCGAGATCCGCCGGCTCGAGGGTGTACTCCTCGACCGAATCGCCGTCGACCTCTGCGACGACCGTCTCGCCGTGGATGGCGATCTCGTCGGTGCCCGCGCCGTGGACGACCAGTGCGCGGTCGATGTCCATCCGCGAGAGCGCCTCCGCGAGCACGGGGACGAGGTCGGGGTCGTAGACGCCGACGACCTGTGCGTCCGCGCCGGCGGGATTGGTCAGCGGCCCGAGCACGTTGAAGATCGTCCGCATTCCCAGTTCCTTGCGCGGGCCGATGACGGCCTTCATCGCCGGGTGGAACACCGGTGCGAGCATGAAGCCGATCCCGTCGTCCTCGATCGCGTCCTCGACGGCCGGCGGTTCGGCCTCGACGTCGACGCCGACTTCCTCGAGCACGTCCGCGCTGCCCGACGAGGACGAAACCGAGTAGTTGCCGTGTTTGGCGATCGGAACGCCGGCCCCGGCGGCCACGATCGCGCTCGTCGTCGAGACGTTGATCGTGTTGTAATCGTCGCCGCCGGTGCCGCAGGTGTCGACCAGCGGCTCCCGATCCGGCGAGATCGTTCTGGCCGCGTTGCGCATCCCCTCGGCGAAGCCGGCGATCTCGGCTTCGGTCTCTCCCTTCGAGCGCAGCGCCGCCAGCAGCGCGCCGATCTGCGCCTCCGTTGCATCCTCGAAAACGGCAGCCGAAGCCGCTCGAGCGTCCGATTGCGTGAGATCCTCCCCGTCCGTGACTCGTTCGACATACTCCTGCATAGTGGACACCAATGTACGTAGTTGTCTTGTAATGACCAAATCCGTACATCGACTTAAGCGTGTCGGACGGGTGCGTGGTGGAGACTCGCGTACGGCAATCGATTCGAAACCTTCAATTGGTGTGGCGGGCAACGACTGAGTGCAGACAACGTGGCGACGCAGGCCACGGACGAAAGCCAAACCAGGGTTGGTGGTCTAGTCTGGTTACGACACCTCCTTGACATGGAGGAGGCCGGCAGTTCAAATCTGCTCCAACCCACTTTTCGAGCGACACTACGCGAGGAGCGACGCGACGAGCGCGTCGCTCGAAAATTGGTACCGCAGTTTGAACCAGACGAGGCGCGCGCAACGGAGTGAGAACGTCTCGGCGTGGTTCAAATCTGCTCCACCCGGTTTCTGCCGCTCTCGCAAATCGAGTAGCAGTGAGTCGGTTTGCGAGCCCTTGAGCAGCTCCAGCGAGGGCCAGTGCTCCTAGACACCACGACACGAAGCTATTCGTACTTGAAGAGTCGTCCGACGACGAGCGCGACGGCGACGGCCAAGACGAGCGTGAGTATTAGTTCCGAAAGCCACTGTATCGGCCGTGGACCGACGGATCCGAGGCGAACGAAGCCCGCGGCGAGCACCACGATATTCGTTCCGAGAAGGAGATTCGTCGTTTCTCGGCTGGCCGCCCAGTCTCGAGCGTCCTCCGATGACATGGATCGCGTTTTTTCGGCCGCCTATTGTTACTGTTCCGATACGTTATCGGCCCTATAGCTTGCCCGGACCGAACAGTACAAGCCCGTGAGTCGATTCGGCCGGGACATGGAAGTCGTCGGTCGGCTGTTGGCGCTGCTCGTCGTGTTGCTGGTCGGGGCGGGATTGCGGACGATCGGCGTGCTCGACGCGGGTCGGACCGCAGTGTTGAACGACACCGCCTACTACGTCGCGCTCCCGGCGCTGGTCTTCGTCTCGACCTACGACCGATCGATCGGTGCCCTCCTCTCGCCGGCGCTGTTCGGCGGACTCCTCTTCGTGCTGTTCGCCACCGCGGGGTTCGCGTGGCTCGTCCATCGCCATCGGGACTCGAGTGCGCGCCGGAGCGTCGCGATCGTTCAGTCCTATCACTCGAATCTGGGCTATCTCGGACTGCCCCTGGTCGCCGCGACGTTCAACGACTCGGTGACGGCGATTGCAAGCGTCGTGCTGGGTGTCGTGTCGTTGGCCCAGGTGCCGCTGACGGTCGTCGTGCTCTCGATGCTCAACGGGACCGACGCCTCGATCGGGCAGGAACTCCGCGGGCTTGCGCGAAACCCCGTCTTGCTGGCGCTGCTCGCCGGGCTAACGATCGGCTCAGTCGGTGCCTCGATCCCGTCGCTTGCCGCGAGCGGCCTCGACACGGTCGGGTCGCTCGCCTTGCCGGTCGCGCTGCTCTGTGTCGGGGCCTCGCTGGAGGTCGATATGCCGTCGATCGACGTCGGTGCGACCGCCGCCGTCGTCGCGCTCAAGGTCGGCCTGATGCCGGTCCTCGCGTGGGCCGTCTTCTCGGCGCTCGCCGTCGATTCGGCGACGTTTACCGCCACCGTCGTGATGCTCGGCACGCCGACGGCCGTCTCGACGTTCGTCTTCGCGAGCGAACTCGGCGGCGACAGGAAATTCGCGTCCTTGAACGTCTTCGTCACGACGCTCGCCTCGATCGCGACGATGTTCGTCCTGATCTCGCTGGTCGGCTGAGCGGCCGTCGAGACCGCTCGAGTCCCCTCGAGCGAGCAAATAATCGAAGACGAGTATGTCCGTCAGAATCGCGACTCCTCGAGACCGGAACTATCGCGAGAAGAAGCGCTTGATCCGGCCGAGCAGTCCGGGTGAATCGTCTTCGTCATCGCCCGTCGCGGGGCCGTCGTCAGGATCGACCGATCCAGCGAGCGGGTCGGCGTCGTCGGGCACGTTTGCGTCACCGGTGGGTCCGCCGGCCTGCGTCGTCTCGAGGTCGTCCATCGAAAGATCGACGTCGTCGATTTCGGGGGTCGACTCGCGGTCCTCACCGGCTTCGGCCGCGCGAACGTCAGCGCCGGTGACATCGCCCCGTTCGACGCGGGCGGCGAGGTCCTCGGGCGACTCGTCGGCGATATCGTCCGGGAGGGAGGCCGCAGCCGAGTCAACCGCGGACGGCTCGGGATCGCTCTCGTCGCTCTCAGTGCTTTCGTCGCTCGAGCCCGGTTCGTCGAAACTGGCCTCGGCACTGTCCGGCGATTCGTCGTCGCTCGAGTCCGGATCGGGGGATTCGTCGGCCCCGGTCTCGGACCCCGAATCGGCCTCGGCGGTGGTTGTGGTCACCGTTTCGGACGTGCTCGAGTCGGCCGACGCCGCGTTCGCCGACGCGGATTTCGTCGCGTCCAGCGAGTCGAGGATGTCGTCGACGCTCTCCTCGGAGACGACGCGCTGGGGGCCGCCGTTGGGCTCGAGGGCGTCGCCCGAATCGGCCTCGTCCGTCTCGTCCGCCGCGCCGGTTTCGTCGGCTGCGGCGGGGGTCGATTGCTCGTCGCTCATGATGGTGGCTGTCGCTGCCGGGGACATAATCTTTCCCCTGTCGAGGGGGTTCAGGAAACGAGGAAGACGGCGGTCGCAACGGGAAGCTATTCCGCGATCGCGGGGCGCGCTCGGACGACGTTGAGCACGGCCCCGACGAGGATGATGATGCCGGCGAAGTAGAGCCACGTGACGAAGAGGAGGACGGCACCGACGGCCCCGTAGGCCTCGTACTGAGCGGCGTTGGCCGCGTAGAGCTGGAAGCCGAACTGGAGGACCGTCCAGCCGACGGCGGCGAAGATCGCTCCCGGGAGAATCTCGCCCAGATCGACCGGAATCGGCGGGAGGACGTAATAGATCGGGAGGAAGACGAGGACGAGCCCGGCGAGCAGGACGAGCCAGCCGAGCACGCCGGCGAACGGGACGGTGTCGGCGACGGTCCTGAGCGCGGCACCGATCCCGAGCATCAACACGAGCGCGCCCGCCCCCGCGACGATCACGGTGAGTCCGTCCCTGATCTGATCGACGAGCGAGTCCTCGGCAACCTCGTCGTAGACCTTGTCGAACGCGAGGCTCAGCCCGCGAAAGACCTTGAGCGCGCCCCACGTGGCGACGCCGAGTGCGACGACGGTCGCCTCAGCGCGCCCGGATTCGGTCGTCAGGGCATCGGTGACGAGGTCCTCGCCCGACGCCGGGAGGAAGTCGCCGGCGGCGGTGATGAGTCGCTGGGCGGCCTGCTCGCCGCCGAGCAGCGAGCCGACGACGAGCGCGAGCAAGACCAGCGGAATCAGCGAGACGAACGCGTAGTAGGCGAAGCCGGCCGCGAGAAAGGTCAGGTCGCGGTCGCTGGCCGTCCGATAGATCGCGGTGAGTGTCTGCGGGAGTTCCATACGACGTGTACGACAATCAGGACCAATAACGTGTAAGTCGTTCGCAGTTCCTGCGGCCGGCCCGGGCCGACGATTCCCGCTTCGTCTGTCACCGCTCGAGACCGACCGGTCGCCGAGCGGTCGCGGATCGCGATGACAACGGCGATGGCGAGTGCCGTGCGACGGCGGCTACCACTCGCGACAGAAGTTCTGGCCGGCGTACACCGAGCCGTCCTCGTCGATGTAGACGCCGACGCCCGCGCGGTCCCAGCGGGGCGTCTCGCCGTCCTCGAGGATCGCTTCCCGGTGGTCCGTCGAGTTCATCCACTGGTTGACCAGCCCGGTCGCGAGTCCCTCGGCGGTCTGATAGCGAACGGGACCGGCCTCTCCGGGTCGTTCGACGCGCCGATCGACCCACGTCATGGCGATGTTCTCGCCGTACCCCTGACAGTAGCTGTCGACGTCGTTGAACCGGTCGTACGGCCCTTCGCCGTCGGGATTCGTGTGCGCGAAGTAGTCACGCTGGGCCATGTCGTACGTGTGTGCACGCGAGACGGACGCGATCGTGCCGTCCCACGCGAGGGGCTCGAGGCCGTGGTCGGCCCGCCGCTCGTTGATCTCGGCGTGGACGAAGGCCTCGACGGTGGGCGACCGGACCGTCTCGATGTCGGTCTCGTAGCTCGAGTTGCCGGGGTCGTCCGGATCGGTGACGCTGGGATCGCGTTCGCCCGCCGGCGGCGGGTCGGAGCTGGGCGAGGGTCGGTTATCGAGGCCGAGATCGAGGCCGTCGATGAGCTGGGGGGCAAACAGCGCGGTGCCGAGCGCGAGCGAGCAGATGAGGAGGAGCGAGACGACCACGTTGAGCAGCCCCCGAAGCAGCGCGCGGTCGCCGCTCCCGTCCGCGTCAGTCGCGGTCGTCTCGGATCGCCGGCCGTCCATCGAGTTGAGTGACCGGACGGCGACACAAGACTGTCGCGGTCAGTTACAGTCAGTGAGACGTGGGTGTCACGGCGGCGACCGGTGGCCGCCGTTACGGAGACGGATCGGTGTCGTCATCGACGCCGTGACTCGTCGCGGTCGCCGAAAATGGTCTCGTGGAACCCGATGACGAGACCGGGGACGACCGCCATGAAGAGGTGTTCCTCGAGCGGGATGCCGGCCACGTCGATTCCGGTTCGGAGGTTGATGTCGAAGACGCCGACGGCGAGGGTGTACCGGTCCCAGACGTAGGCGACGGGGTACAGCGCGAGGATGGTTACTGCCGCTTTCCGAAGGGCGTTCGCGCGGGACAGCAACAGGGCGGCCACGATTCCCCAGACGACCTCCGTGACGAGGTAGGTGTAGCGACCGAAGACGCTGATATCGGGCATCGAGTCAGATTCAACGGCCGATGCAAAAATCCCCCGGGCTGGTCCTCCTTGGATAAAACGGGCAGTACGTTAAATACCTCTGCGTCAGTATGTTCTCCTAGAAGGATGAATATCGCTGATATCGCCACCACGGAGTTTATCGAAGTCGATGTTGGGACCCGCATGGGAAAAGTCCGTTCGATGTTCGAGGACGGCAATCCCAAGGGAATTATCGTCACGAACGACGGGGAGTACGAGGGCGTCATCAGCGAGCGGGAGGTCCTCCAGTCCCACGTCGAGGACGACGCCAAGGTGGCGGCGCTCACCAAACCCAGTCGGAACACGCCGTCGCCCAAGGTCGACCGCCACGAAGACGTCCGAGAGACCGCACGCGTGCTCGTCGAGAGCAACGCTAAGGTCGCACCGGTCTTCGAAAACGGCGATCTTTGGGGCGTCATCACCGACGATGCCATCCTCGAGGCCGTCCTCGAGAACCTGGACGCGCTGACCGTCGAGGACGTCTACACCGACGATCCGGTCACGCTCACGGAGGACGATGGGATCGGCAAGGCGATCAACCTCTTGCGCGAGCACGGCATCTCCCGGCTGCCGATCCTCAACGAGAACGGCTACCTCTCGGGGGTCGTGACGACCCACGACATCGCCGACTTCGTCATCCGGGAGAACCACACGACGACGACGGGCGATCGATCCGGCGACAGCGAGCGGCTGCTCGACGTGCCCGTCTACGACATCATGACCAGCCCCGTCGAGACGACGACGCTCGACACCTCCGTCGAAGAGGCCGTCGAAACGATGCTCGCGGACGATTACGCCGGACTGATGGTCACGCCGGCCGACGACGACCGCATCGTCATCGGCGTCATCACCAAGACGGACGTGCTGCGCGCGCTGACGTTCACCGAGGAAGAGCACATGGACGTCCAGATCACCAACATCTCGATGCTCGACACTATCACTCGAGAGGGCATCGTCGAGAACATCGAGGAGGTCGTCGACAAGTACCAAGACATGCAGGTGATGCACGCACACGTCCGATTCAAGGAACACCGAGAGCGGCTCCGTGGCACCCCGCTCGTGCAGTGTCAGATCCGCCTGCGGACGAACAAGGAGCAGGTCGCCGGCACCGGCGAGGGCTACGGCTCCGAGAACGCCTTCCGCGTCGCACTGGACAAACTCGAGCGCAACGTCCTCGAACTCAAGGGCGTCACGAGCGACGAGGAGTACCGCGGTCAGCTCCTCCGGAAGCTGAACCAGCTCTAAAGCGCGCGGCCGCTCTGCGGACTGCGGGTTACAGTGTCGCGTCGTCCGCGAACTCGATATCGACTGTTTTTCGTCGGTCCCGCGCCGAGCGAGCCAGTTCGACGGTGTACGTCCCGGCATCGATAACCCAGCCGTCGTCCGCGTCGTACCGTCCGAGCGACCGGTCAGCGAGGTCGATCTCGACCGTCCGCGTCTCGCCGGCGGGGATTGCGACCGATTCGAAGCCGGCGAGTTCTCGAGTCGGCCGCTCGACTGCGCCCGATTCGGGGGGCCGGACGTACGCCTGCACTACCTCGCGGCCATCACGGTCGGCGACGTTCTCGACGGTGACACGGACCGTCCGGTCATCGACGACCGCCGCGTCGCGGTACGCGAAGTCGGCGTAGGAGCGCCCGTGACCGAACGGGTACGTCGGCTCGGCGTCGACGGCGTCGCGGTCGAAGTGACGGTAGCCGACGAAGACGCCTTCCTCGTACTGCGCTTCCTCGTCGAGCCCGGGGTACCGACGCTCGTCGGCCGTCGGGTACGTTCCTTCGGGGGCGAACGTGACCGGCAGTCGCCCCGACGGATCGCGGTCGCCGTACAGCACCGACGCGACCGCCGTGCCGTCGGCCTGTCCGGGATACCAGGCCTCGAGGATGGCGTCGACCCCGTCGCGCCACGGGAGTTCGACGGGGCCGCTCGACTGGACGACGACGACCGTCGCCGCGGCCGCGTCGGCGACCGCTTCGACGAGTTCGTCCTGTCGGCCGGGCAACCGTAAGGAGTCCCGATCCTTCCCCTCAGTCGTCCGGTCGCGGACGAAGACGACGGCGACGTCGGCGTCGCTGGCGGCCCCGACCGCGGCGTCGATATCGGGCTCGTCCGCGTCGATGCCGACCTCTGCGTCCGCGGCCGGCTCGTCGGGTTCCTCGCTCTCAACGAACGGCAGCGCGTCGAACAGCGAGAGGTCAGGAATCGGCTCGCAGCCGCGGGCGACCGTCACCGTGCCGTCGGCCCGCGACTCCAGGCCCGCCGCCGGACTCGTCGACTGGAACGGCGTCGTCTCCGAGGAGCCGCCGCCTCCGAGTTTCGCTTCGTGGACGTTCGGGCCGACGACGGCGAGGTCGGTCCCGTCCGCGAGCGGGAGAACGCCGTCGTTCTCGAGCAGGACGGTCCCCCGGACGGCGATCCGCTCGGCGAGGTCGCGGTGGGCGGGCGTATCGATGGCTCCGACACTGTCGTCGCTATCGTCGTCATCACCGGCACTTCGATCGCCGGCATCGCTCTCGAGGCGACCGATCCGCTCGAGTTGCCCGAGAATCCGCCGGACCATGTCGTCCAGCCGTTCGGCCGGCACCTCGCCGGCGTCGATCGCGTCGCCCAGCGGCTCGCCGAACAGGTCCCCTTTCGTTCCGTCAGGGAGTCCGCCCATGATCTCGGCTGCCTCGCCATCGAGATCGGCCGCGTCGAACCAACCGTCTTCTTCGTCCCCATCCCCGTCCCCGTTGTCCGGCGGCTCGCCCTCGTCGTCGCCACCGAACCCGTCGTCGATCGCGACGCCGGGCATCTCGAGGTCTAACCCGGCAGTCGCAGCGCCGACGGTACTCTCCGTGCCGTACCAGTCCGAGACGACGTAGCCGTCGAACCCCCAGTCGCCTTTGAGCACGTCGCCGACGAGGCGTGTGTGGTCGCTCATGTACGTCCCGTTGACCCGGTTGTAGGCGGTCATCACGGAGCCGGTGCCGGCCTCGACGGCCGCCCGGAACGGTCGCAGATACAGCTCCCGGAGCGTCCGTTCGTCGACCTCGCTGCTGACGCGGACGCGGTCGGTCTCCTGGTTGTTCGCGACGTAGTGTTTGACCGTCGCGACGACGTTCTCGTCTTGGATCCCGTCGACCGCGCCCGCCGTCGTTTCGGCGGCCAGCAGCGGCTCCTCGGAGTAGTATTCGAAATTCCGTCCGCAGTGGGGGACCCTGATCAGGTTCGCGCCGGGCGCGAGCAGGGCGTCCTGCTCGAGCGCCCGTGCCTCGCGAGCCATCGCCGCACCCTTCTCGCGCGCGAGGTCGGGGTCGAACGTCGCCGCGACGGCGATCGACGCCGGGAACGCCGTCGCCTTTTCTCCCTCGGCGCGAACCCCAAGTGGACCGTCGACAAGTCGAAAGTCCGAGATACCGAGTCGGTCGATACCGGGCAGATAGCCCGTTGCCATCCCTGCGGGATCGCCGCGGCCGCTGACGAGACGCAGTTTCTCCTCGCGGGTCATCGATTCGAGTCGCGCCGCGACGCGGTCCGAACCGTCGCTCATAGTATCCACTCGGCTCGTCGATCCGGTAACTGTTCGGGACGCGGCTATCGTGACCGAAAACTCGCGTTACTGGCGCATCGATTCCTCGCCGCCCTCGAGGCCCCGATCCGTGATCCGGAACTGGGCCGATTGGCCGGCGGGCTTCGAGCGGTGTTTCTCGAGGGTCGCACGCCGTTTGCCGCCGCGAAATCGCTCGAGGCGGAGCACGGTCCCGGTCCAGTGCTCTAACGTGTTGCCGCCGAGTCCCTTGGTGCGATCCGAGTCGGGATCGGCGAAGACCTGATTCGTCAGGACGACCGCCAGATCGTGTTTCCGGGCCAGCGAGAGCAGGTGGGTCACCTGCCGGGTGACGCTGCGCAGCGCCTCGCCCTCGTCGCCGTCGGTGGTGCGCTCGAGCCGGTAAAAGCCGGTCGCGCTGTCTAAGACGATCAGTTCGGCGCGCTCGGCGAACTCCTCGGCGTCGCGGACGGCCTCGGATTGCTCCTCGAAGTCCAGTGCGTCCTCGATGACGATCCGCGAAGCGACGGCTTCGATGTCGTCGGCTGTGTCACCGTCCCGCTGGCCGTCGGGCCGCGGCGACTGCGTCTCGACGGTGGCCTCGAGCAGCTGCTGGAAGCGGTCGACCGAGACTCCCTCGGTATCGATGTAGACGGCGGTGCCGCCATCGACGGCCGTCTGGACGGCCGCCGACAGCGCCAGATTCGTCTTCCCGGCGGCCGGCGGCCCGTACAACTGCGTGACGGTGCCGCGTTCGAACCCCCCACCGAGCAACTCGTCGACCGGGCCACAGCCGGTTGGAATCGCCTCGTCGGTCACGGTTTGAGTTGGCAGGGTACGCGCAAAAAGGCCCCGGAACGGGCCGACGAGGGATTCCCTCGACGGTTCGATGCGACTCCCTGGACATCCGTCGACGAACGACCGTCACGACTCCTAAAGGGTTTAGTGACCCCGGTCCCAGATTCCGGGAGATGCGCCTCCTGCAGATCGCCGTTCCCATCGGCAAGCGAGGGGCCGTCGAGTCGACCCTCGAGGACGCGGGCATCGACTACGCCCTCACCGACGAGACCTCGCGGCGGGACTACAGCGCCCTCGTGTTCGTTCCGACCGGCCCCGAGGACGTCGAGGCGCTCGTCGACGACCTCCGGGAAATCGGCGTGCAGGAAGACGGCTACGTCCTGATCAGCGAACTCGAGGCGGTCCTGGCCGACGAGTTCGAACGACAGCAACGGAACTCGCCGGCGTCCGCGGACGACGACGAGACGAACGGCCGGATCGCCCGCGAGGAACTCCGCGCCCGGGCCGCCGAGATCGCGCCGGCGACGCCCAACTATGTCCTCTTTACCGTCGTCAGCACCGTCATCGCGACGGCCGGGCTGTTGATGAACAGCGCGGCGGTGGTCGTCGGGTCGATGGTGATCGCGCCGCTGATCGGGCCGGCCATCGCGGCCAGCGTCGGCAGCATCCTCGACGACAATGACCTGTTTCGCACGAGCGTTAGGGCCCAGTTTCTCGGACTACTCGTCGCGGTCGGCAGCGCCACCGTCTTCGCCGCCATCGTCCGATTGACGATGCTTCCGGACCTCGAGATTCAACTCGTCGAGCAGGTCGCCGAGCGGGTCAATCCCGGTGCGCTCGCGCTGGTGGTCGCGCTCGGTGCCGGCGTCGCCGGGACGGTGTCGCTGACCTCGACGACCAGCGTCGCGCTCGTGGGCGTCGCGATCGCCGTCGCGTTGATCCCGCCCGCGGCGACGGTCGGCCTCGGAATCGCCTACGGGGACGCCACCGCCGCGATAAGCGCCGGAATCCTCGTCTGTCTCAACGTGCTGTCGATCAACCTCGCGAGCCTCGGGACCCTGTGGATGCAGGGCTACCGGCCGGATCACTGGTTCGCGGAGCAGGCTGCCCGGCGCGCGGTCGTTCGACGGGCCGCGCTGCTCGGCATCGCCGTCCTCGTCCTCTCGTCGGCGCTGGCCGTGACGACGATCAACGTCTCGGGGAACGCCGAGTTCGACCGGACCGTTGCCGACGCCGCCTCAGAGACGGACGCCCGCGTTCTCTCGATCGATGTCGAGTACCGGACCGACCTCTTCCTCCGCCACCCGACGACGGTGACGGTCCGGACCGTCGGCGGCACGGGGAGCGCCGCCGAACTCCGGGAACGGATCGAGTCGAGAACCGATCGCGACATCACCGTGATCGTCCTTCGAGAGGACGGCGACGTTTCGACGGCAGAGCGGCTTCAGTCGCCGACGGCCGAGCCGCGGTCGATGCGAAACGTTCGACCTCACCCGGTCGCAGCCTGACACAGCCGGTGCCCGCCGCTTCGACCAGTTGCCAGTCCCGACGACGGCTCCGTTCGCGTACGTTTATCTTCGACGGGAGCGAAGCCCGGGCCGTGATCGTCGTCGCTACGGCGGACTTCGAGGTATACCACGGCGTCGTCAACGAACTCCGGGATCGCGGGACGGTGTTTACGACCGTCGAGCCGGACGAGGAGCTGCCGGAACAGGCAACCGTCGTCGTTACGGGGGCGGAACACGCCGACGACTTCCCGGACGTGGCGACGATCGTCGCCGAGCCCGATCATCCCCGGCGAGCGGTCGATCAGGCGCTGGCCGCGGTTCGCGGCAACGGCGGCCGAACGGTCATCGGCGTCGATCCGGGGAAGAAACCCGGCATCGCCGTCCTCACCGGCGAGACCATCGTCGCCACCTTTCAGGTGCCCCTCGGGGACGCCGTCGACGTGATCCGGCGCGAGGCTGACGAAGCACCCTCTCCGGTCGTACGGATCGGCGACGGCTCCCGCCTCGAGAGCGCGAAACTTGTCAACGAACTCGACACCGTCCACGTCGAACTCGTCGACGAGACGGGGACGACGCCCTACCTCGGCACGGGCTCGAGAGGGATGGGCGACGTGCTCGCCGCGGTCAACATCGCCCGACTCGAGGGGGAGGTCGTCGACGCCCGCGAGATCGAGCCAACGGAGGGTGAGATCCAGGTGATCAAGGACCGCTCGCGCGAGCGGAGCGAGCACAACCGGGCGATTGACGAGGTCCTCGCTCGCCGCGTCGCGGCCGGGGAGTTGACCGTCGACGAGGCGCTCTCGGAGCACCGGAACGACGCGGACGGAGCTGACGGCAGCGACGAAAACGGAAGCGACAGCGAACCGGGGGACGGCAACGACGACAGAGACAGCGGCGGAGACGAGTAACGCCGATTCCGGCGGTCACTCGACCGTCACGCTCTTCGCGAGGTTTCTGGGCTTGTCGATCGACCGGCCGAGTTGATTCGCGACCCAGTACGACACCAGTTGGAGTTGGACGTTCGCCAGTATCGGCAGCAACTGCGGTCGGGTCTCGGGGATCCGAAGGAGGTCGTCGACGTGGTGTTCGACCGCCGCTGGCGAATCCGTCACCGCGATCACCGGCGCTTTGCGGGACGCAACTTCCTCGACGTTCCCGATCATCTTCTCCTGGTTGGATGCGCCGCTGATAATAGCGAAGACCGGTGTTCGCTCCGAGACCAGCGCCAGCGGCCCGTGTTTCAACTCCCCCGCGGGGAACCCCTCCGCGTGTTTGTACGTGATCTCTTTCATCTTCAGCGCCCCCTCGAGCGCCACCGGTGCGCCGTACCCCCGGCCGATGAAGAAGTACGCGTCCGAATCGATGTAGTCGCGGGCGACCTCCTCGGCGCGCGATCGGTCCAAGATCGACTGGATCTGGTCCGGCAGCGCCCGGAGGTCCTCGACGAACCCGCGAGAACACTCGCCGGTGAGCGCGCTCGAGAGCATCGCCAGCGCGGCCTGCTGGGAGGCGAAGGTCTTCGTCGCGGCGACGCTGATCTCCGGGCCGGCGCGGATGTACATCGCGTGGTCGGCCTCGCGCGATACCGAACTTCCGACGACGTTCGTCACCGCCAGCGTCTCGGCCCCCCAGCGGTTCGCGTCCCGGAGCGCCCCGAGCGTGTCGGCAGTTTCCCCGCTCTGGGTGACGGCGATCACCAGCGTCTCGTCGTCGATGGGAATCGCGTCGGCGTCGTACTCGCTCGCGTGGAACGCCGACGCCGGGATCCCGCGGTCGCGAAAGAGCCGCGCGGCGTAGAGCGACGCGTGATACGATGTCCCACAAGAGATGAGTTGAACCCGCTCCGGCCGCTCGAGGTCGTCGATTTCGTCGATCGAGACGGCGCGGTCGATCTCGCTGAGCCGCCCGCGGAGACAGTTGCGGATCGCCCGCGGCTGTTCGTTGATCTCCTTTCGCATGTAGTGATCGTAGCCGCTCTTGCCGGCCTCCTCCGGGTCCCACTCGACGGTCTTCACCGGCATGTCCACGACCGCCCCGGACTCGTCGGTGATCTCGATGCCCGACGGGCAGATCTTCGCGAACTGGCCGTCCTGCAGGTAGACGACGCGGTCCGTGTGGTCGAGAAACGCCGGCACGTCGCTCGCGAGGTGGTAGCCGTCGTCGCCGATGCCGAGGACGAGCGGCGACCGGTGGCGCGCGGCGAGGACGCCCTCGATGTCGGAACAGACCGCCGCGACGGCGAAGTTACCCTCCAGCCGATCCACCGCGCGCCGGAACGCCGTCTCGGCGTCTGCACCCTGCTCGAGCGATGTCTCGATCAGGTGGGGGACGACCTCGGTGTCGGTTTCGCTCTCGAACTCGTGGCCCGCGGCCTCGAGTTCTTCGCGGAGGTCGCGGTAGTTCTCGATGATCCCGTTGTGAACGACGGCGACCGAGCCGTTGCAGTCGGTGTGGGGATGCGCGTTCTCGTCCGTCGGCGGCCCGTGCGTGCTCCACCGAGTGTGGCCGATCCCGGCCTGCCCGTTGACGGGGCGGTCCGGCACCGCGGCCTCGAGTTCGGATAGTTCGCCGTTTCGCTTGTATACGGAGAGCGACGAATCCGCGATCGCGACGCCCGCGGAATCGTACCCTCGGTACTCCAGCCCCGAGAGGCCGTCCAGCAACACGTCGAGGATGTTCGGATCCGTCTGTGCGGGCGTGTAGCCGATGATGCCACACATCAGGACCACACCTCCGTTCCCTCGGGGATCGTTCCGCGAACGGTCGTCCCCGGTTTGACCGCAACGTCAGGACCGACGATCGACCCGGGGACGTACGTGACGCCGCCGTCGTCGTGGGCGCGATCCGCCAAGAGCGCGCCGAGGGATTCGTCCTCGAAGATGCGGTCCCGAACACGGACGTCGCCGGGGCCGCCGGAGACGGTCGAGCCCGCGCCGATCGTCACGCCGATACCGGTGACACACTCGATCGCCGTCGCGTTGGCACCGAGACGCGTATCGGCGTCGATGACGCTCTCCTCGACGACCGCGTTCGAGCCGACGGTCGCGTTCTCGCCGAGACAGACGTAGGGACCGACGACGGCACCGGGGCCGATCACGCAGTCGCGGTCGATGACGACGGGTTCCCGGATCACCGCCGACGGGTGCACGTTCGAGTCGCGGTGATCCGCCGGCGGCCGGTCCCCGTCGACGATGCCCGCATCGAATAACTCGAAGGAGACATCGAGCAGATCCCACGGATAGGTCGCATCGGCCCAGATACCCTCGGAGACCACCCCGTTTACCGTCTCGCCGGTGTCGACGAGCGCTGACAGGCCGTCGACAAGATGGTGCTCGCCGGCGGTCGGTTCCGACGCGCGGACGGCATCGAACACCGCCGGTTCGATGATGTAGACGCCAGCGTTGAGGACGTAATCCTGGTCATCGTGGGGGTTTTCGACGATATTCGTCACATGCCCGTCCTCGAGGATGACGCCGCCGTAGGCTTCGACGGACGGGCGCTGTAACAGCGCGAGCGTTGCACTCGCGTCGGCTTCGTGTCCCGAAATCGTGTCCCGGATGATTCGCGTATCGACGATCTGATCGCCGTTGATCACGAGACAGGTCCCATCGACTGCGGATTCGGCCGCGAGGAGCGCGTGGCCGGTCCCGAGCTGTTTTTCCTGGGAGACGTACGTGATCGGGACGTTTCGGTAGGTCGGACCGAAGTGAGACTGGACGCGAGTAGACCGGTAGCCGACGACCGCGACGAGTTCGTCGATGCCGGCGTCGACGAGCGCATCGAAAACGTGCTCGAGAATCGGTTTCGTTCCCGCAGGAAGCATCGGTTTGGGACGATATCTGGTCAGGGGGCGGAGTCGGTTTCCTTCACCGGCGGCGAGAACGATCGCAGCATAGCTATCCATATACTAGCCGTATCAAACGGTGGTGCCTTTTGGGTCTGCGACAGTATCGTCGGACAATAACTGATATATTCGAACGCGACCCGCGATTCACTAATTCGACCGCCGAAATAGTGGCTTACCGGGCGATAAATTCGAGACTCCCCGTCGCTCGTTCCCAGCAGCGCGATTTCGAGCGAATTTCTATGATGGTCGTTAACAATTGATCAGGGTTCCCGACCGTGACGCCGATTGGATGACCCCATCCCGTCGCCCGAATCGACGGTCAGGAATCGGATTCGTCCGCCATCGTGATCCCGCGCGACCCGACTTCGAGCAGCCCGAGACCGACAGTCGAGCGGATTACGCTCCGTTTCGACTGTTTCACTCCATCGGAATCGGATCGACGAGTGATCGCCGCACAGGGGAGTGATGATGCCGGGCGCGATCCGTTGAGTCGTTTCATTGCGGAAGACAGTCCCCAGCGGGTTGAATGGGGCACTTTACGACCGGCGGCGGACATCGTACACGATGGCTGATCCGGAGCTAGTCGATACGGATGTTCTCATCACGGGTGGTGCGGGATTCATCGGTGCCCGGCTTGCACACCAACTGGTCGATGACAACGACGTGACCGTCTTGGACGATTGCTCGAGCGGGACGCCTCGAGCCGTCCCGGACGACGCGACATTGGTCCGCGGCGACGTTCGTGACGAGGCCGACGTCGTCGACGCGATGGACTCGGCGGACATCGTGTTCCACGAGGCCGCCCTCGTGAGTATCTCGCAGTCCGTCGAGGACCCCCGCGCGAGCCACGACCGAAACGTCCGCGGGACGCTCGAGGTACTGGAAGCCGCTCGACGGTGTGACGCGCGCGTCGTCCTCGCATCGAGCGCGGCGATCTACGGCCATCCTGACGCCGTTCCGATACCGGAAACGCATCCGGCGGACCCGACATCACCGTATGGCCTCGACAAACTCGCGCTCGACGAATACGCTCGCCTGTATCACGAGCTGTACGGGCTCGAGACCGTCGCGCTTCGCTATTTCAACGTCTACGGCCCTGGGCAACCGGTAAACGACTACAGCGGTGTGATCAATATCTTCCTCGAACGCGCACGGAACGACGACCCGCTTACGGTGTTCGGCGACGGTGAGCAAACGCGGGATTTCGTTCACGTCGACGATATCGTCAGGGCGAACGTCCTCGCGGCGACGGGCGACGTTGCGGGCGAGGCGTACAACGTCGGCACCGGTCGGCGGGTGACGATCAACGAACTCGCCGACATGATCGTGCGCCACAGCGAATCGGACGCCGCGGTCGTCCACGACGAGCCACGCGAGGGAGACATCCGTCATAGCTGTGCGGATATCTCGAAGATCAGCGAGCACCTCGGCTACGAACCCACGATCTCGCTCGAGGACGGGATCCGTGAATTGGTTGCCACCGAAGGCTGACACGGGAATCCGACCCCGTTGCAGACTCCAGGTCCGATGTCTCGAACTGACACGGGAACCGGTCGCAGTCGGCAAAACCGGACGGGGAGACGAAGAAGGCTCGAGCGGTAGTACCCGATCTCCTCGACGGCGCGTGGAAGCGTCGATACGCCTATCCGTTCGCTCGTGGACGGAGCGCCCATGTGGCCATGGGGACACCTCGCCGTCGCCTACCTCCTGTATTCGCTCTTTGCTCGGGTCCGTTTCGGACGACCCCCGCGTGCGATGCCGGCACTCGCGGTCGCACTGGGTTCACAGTTTCCCGACCTGATCGACAAACCGCTCGCGTGGGAACTGGGACTTCTCGCGAGCGGTCGCTCGCTCGCCCACTCGATTGCCTTCACACTGCTGTTGATACCGATCGTCTCCGCACTCGCGGGACCCACCGGCCACCGCGAGAGTGCACCGGCGTTCGTCATCGGTCATGTAACGCATCTCGTAACCGATCTCCCGCGCATGACTATCGCGGGTGACTTCTCCGGGACGACGTATCTGTTCTGGCCGTTTCTCGGCCCCCCGGCGTACGACGAACCCAGCGGTATTCTCGTCGCGTTTTCCGGCTATTCGATCAGCGCGTACAGCAGCGTCCAGTTCGCACTGCTCGCTGCGGCGATTATCGTCTGGTATCGTGACGGACTCCCGGGACTGAAAGTTGCGTGGCGCTCGGTGAAACGACACGCCCCACTCGGTTGATAGCGACCGACTCCGTTCGAGTGACAACGGCCTCGCGATCGCAGTCGGTACGCACCGATCGTTTGCACAAGACCGTTCCCCGCTGTTACTGGTTTAACGAAAACTTTGCTTTCGAACGGAACGCGGTAACCGGACCCAGGATGCGTCATTCGGCGTTTTGTCGGAACCATTCGAGCCCGCGTACCTCCTGGCGCTAATGGCCGTTTTCGGGAAATTCCGTGGCCGTAGCGAACACTGGTTCGTTCAATGACAATAGACAATATCCCGAAACGTCTTGTAACGATTATCTCCGCTTTTTTCGTATCAGGCCCTCAGCTGACTGTGAATGGGTCCTACCGAAGTTCGAGTGTATGCTGTTACTTCGACATATTTGCACACGACCAATAGAGATGGCTATTAGCTACAAATCGATCACCGAACGAGATCCGACGGACTGGCCGGTCGGAACGCACCGAGTGAAACGGGTACCGATCGCCGAATCGCGGGGGTGGATCGAGTCCGATGTCTGAGCGGAAACTGTTCCAGGCAGCGGATCTCGGCAGTCGAGTCGACCAGACCGACAAACCCGCGATCGGCATCATTACGAGCGATGACCGGGCGGACGAAACGGCCCGGACCGTCCTTCGGGCGAGGCGAAACGGGCATTCAGTGCTCGTGACCCATCGGGCGAACGAAGGGGGCGAGGCGGTTTCGTTTGCCAGCCAGTTAGGAGCCCAAATCGTCACCCCGAGCACCGATCGAAACGACGAGTCCCTCGTTCAAACGCTCACGAACGCGTCACAGCAACTCGGCTTTCCCGGACTGATCGTCCACTCCGACCTCGAGGAGTATATCGACTACGACAGGAGCGTACTCGAGCATACTCGAGAGGACGCGTACGCTGTGAGAGCACGGACGGAGCGAACGGGTGGGCTCGACGACGTTCTCGTCGCGATTCCCGCATACAACGAGGCGGACTCGATCGGCGACGTCGTCGCGCAGGCGCGATCGCACGTAGATACCGTCCTCGTCATCGACGACGGAAGCGCAGATGAGACGGCCGAACGGGCTCGCGACGCGGGTGCGACGGTCTTCGAACACAGAACGAATCGCGGCTACGGCGGTGCGCTCCGGACGGCGTTTCGGCAGGCTGACCGCCGCGGTGCCGACCACCTCATCGTTCTCGACGGGGACGGACAACACGACCCGGACGATATCCCGAAACTGCTCGCGGAGCAGCGCGAAACCGGCGCTGAAATCGTCATCGGGAGTCGGTTCGATCCGGACTCGGAGACGGATTTGCCGGTGTACCGTCGGTTCGGGCTGTGGGTCGTCAACACCATCGTAAATATCGGACTGAACACCGGCCGATCCGGATCGCGGATCAGCGATACCCAGAGCGGGTTCAGAGCGTACGACGCTCGAGCGATCCGCTCACTGGCGAACGAGGACCGTATCGGTGATCGGATGGACGCCAGCATCGACGTGATCTATCACGCCTATCGTAACGGCTATCGGATCGACGAAATCGGGACGACGATCGACTACGACGTCGAGAACGCGAGCAGTCACGACCCGATCAGTCACGGACTCGTGCTCGCCAGAAACGCGATTACGACGGCGGGCTTCGAGCGACCGCTGCCCGTTCTCGGCGCACCCGGGTTCCTCGTTTCACTGTTCGGTCTCGTCACGGTCTCCTTTCTTTTCATGGAGTACACTCCCGCCGTCCTTTCATCTCCGCTGGTAGTGTTCCTCTCCGTGGTCGCGTTCCTCACTGGGCTGGTGATCTGCGTCTGGGCGGTCGTCGTCGAAGCCGTTAGTATGGCGACGGACCGAGACACGTAGCGATCGGGGCCGAAACGAAAGCTATCGGAGTTGCTGAATGTGTGATGTCCGCGAGCGGCAGTAATACGATATTACGTCGGTAGCAGCGGCTCTCGGTCGACACGACTCCTGTTCTCTGATACGGTGCTGATCCTCATATCTATCTGATGTATCATTTGTTTCCAACTTCTGTGACCACCGTACTCGGTCCCATTCGGGGCTTTCCGGTTCGATCATCGCTTCCGGGCAGCCGGGTCCACCGGAAACAGACATTCATAATTTCGATACTATAGTAAATCGATTAATTAACTATTTTTTCGCAAGACTTTATCGACATTGATTAAATATCAGTAGAAACTATTGTCTTACAAAAAAGACCTATATGGGGCCGTTGCTTTCAGGTGATCGGAACAATGGCACGCGAACGAAGTTCCGGTCGGAGAGAGCGTACAGACGAGAAAGCGACTCGGATCGGCCGACGAGAGTGGCTAAAAACAACCACCGCAGGGGCGATTGCAGCGATCGGCGGGGTAGCGGTCGGCACAAGTTCCGTTACGGCGGCCGACGAAGGGGGACCCGTGGACCCCGAGAACTGGCAGGTCACCTTCGAAGATCAGTTCGAGGGCACCTCCCTGAATTCGAACAACTGGGGGGTCGGCTTCGGCTGGGGAAACACGGCGAACAACGACGATGCGACGGTCACATCGGACAACGTGATCGTCGACAACGGGACCCTTCGGTTGCGGACCACCCACGGCGGCGGTGGCTCGAACGATGTCTATCAGGGAGCGATCAACTCCAAAAATCGGCAGTATTTCGGCCCCGGTCACTACTTCGAGGCGAAGATTAAGATGCCCGGACGAACGGGTCTCCTGCCCGGCTTCTGGTCGAAACCGAACTCGGAGGCATGGCCGCCGGAACTCGACTTCATCGAACTGTTCCAGGACGGCAACGATGTCTACAGTGACCGCCACCACGCACACTGCAACGTTCACTGGTCGACCTCCGGGCAACCCGGAGACGGGTCGACGCACACGCACGACCCGCTGACTCACGATACGGGCGTCGATCTCACCGAGTCGTACAACGTCTACGGCTGTGCCTGGCACGAGGACAGTATCGACTTCTACTTCAACGGCAACTACATCGGCTCGCGCGACGGCTCGTCGATGATGAGCGCCGTCGAAGCCGGTGCCCCCTTCTACATGATGTTCACCACCCACGTGAACCGCATCGGCAACGCCGATCTCTCACAGGCCTGGGAAGAAGAGATGGCAGTCGATTGGTGTCGCGTCTGGGAGCACGCACCCGGTAGCGGGACGCCGTCCGATGGCGATACCACTGACGAGACCGAGGAACAGCCCGAAGAGGAGACGTCCGATGACGCGGCCGCCGGCCGCTCCATCGAGATCAGTTCCGCGAACGGAGACGGCGTTCGGTACGAATTCACCGCGTCGGACGGCGGCATCGAGATCGACTCGTCGACCGGATCGGGCCAGGAGTGGGTCTCCGACGACGGGATCTACGGCTGGGGGACGACGTCGACCAGCACGTCGCAGGTCGATGGCTTCACCTTCGACGGCAAAATCACCGGGTTCGGACAGGACGCACCGGTCACGGTCCGAATCGACGGCGAGGAAGTCGACCCGGACTCGTTCGGCCCGGTTGACCCGGCCGATACGCCCTGGGACGACGGAAGCAGCGACACTGAGGACGGGTCGGAGACGGACGGGGAGACCGATTCGTCGACGGACGAAACGTCCGATCCCGAATCCGATGACAGCACCGACGGGACATCCGACAACGAGTCCGGTGATGGGACGGACGGAACCTCCGACAGCGGCTCCGACGGCACCACCGACGGAACCGAAGACGACCAATCGAGTTCCACCCCACCGAATCGCATCACGTTCGTCGGAACGGGCACTCACGGCGAGTACACGTTCACCGCGAGCGGTCGCGTCACCGAGAACCCCGACCGCGGCACGCTCGAGGGGGACGAGATCAGCGGCTCGACGGCGACCGGGACCCTGGCGTGGTACGGCGACATCGATAGCTACCGATTCGACGGCCGACTTCGCGACCTCTCGCTCGAGGGGAACGCGATCCTCCTCATTAACGGAGTCATGGTCGACGCCGAGGAGATCGAAAACCAGCTCTGAACGGTCGCTGACGACAGCGGGTAACGGAGAGCCGACCGCGGCGACCGCAGGTGATGACACCGTCGAACGCGGCCGTCACGATGAGTGCAATGGTCGGGGCCGGGACCACTATCACACCCGCCGATCGCCCTACCGCTCCCAGACCCGTACCCGGTCGATTTCCATGTAGGCGGGGAGATCGGCCGAGTTCGGCGTCTCGAGAAACGGGGCATCGAGACCGAAGTTGAGGATCAGTCGCATCTCGTCCGTCGAGATCTGTGCCTCGTCCTCGAAGCGGAACCGCTCTTCGCCGTCGATGTACCAGACGATTCGGTCCTCGCGCCAGTCGACCGCGTAGTTGTGGAAGTCGCCGCTGAAATCCGGGCCGCAGTAGGTCTCCTCCTCGGTCTGAATGTTCCCGTCCGAATCTCGGTAGTAGTAGGTCATGTGGGGGCAGGGATCCGTCCCGAAAAACTCGAAGATATCTATCTCCGGCGGCCACTGATCGTCCGGCGTCAGCCAGAACGCGGGCCAGAATCCCTTGACCGTCGGCGGAATTCGGATCCGTCCCTCGATGTATCCGGGGCCGAACGAGCGATAGGGTGTGGCCACGCCCGTCGTGTACGGAACGGTATCGCGGTCGTCCGTCTCCGACGACTGCGATCCCTCGTTCGCTGGCTCTCGAACCCCCGTTTCTCCCGCTTCGCTGTCCGTCGTTTCGTTGGATGCTGTTTCGTTGGCCGCCGTTCCGTTGGACGCTGTTGCGTTCGGCGCAGTCTCGTTACCGTCGGTCCCGGTCGCCGTCTCGTTCCCCTCGACTTGCGCGATCTCGCCGTCGGTTTCGTTCGCATCCGTGTCGCTTTGATCGTCACCACGGGCTCCATCCGGGACCTCCCAGCGCTGTTCGATGGCCTTGAGGACGAGCTTGTCCTCGTAGACGTAGGCGTTGTCGGGGGGCGCATAGGCGTTGAAGTTGTGTATTCGCTCGCCCCACGGAAACTCGGTCTCCCAGACGCCCGCGTCGACGGTGTTCTCCTCGAACCAGTCTTCGAAAACGAGTTCGAGTTCGTCGTCGTCCGCCGGCGAGATATCGGGGACGGTCTCGTTGGCCGGAGTTTCGTTTGCCGACTCGTTCTGTCTCGCTCCCGGCGGTTCGACGCTGAAACAGCCGGCTCCGAGCGCGGCGAGCGCGCCGGCACTAGTTCGGAGGATCGTTCGCCTGTCGGCCCTGCTGGGTTCGTTTGGCATTGTCTGATTCTGGGAAGTTCGCTTCTCGCTACGCAGGTTTCGTGTGTCCGGGATCGACTACCGTCGACACTCCTCTTCGATCCAGATGTCTTTCCACTGCTCGGGGTGTTCTTCCTGCAAGCGGTGGATGTCTTGGACCTTCACGTAGGCCGCAATCATCTGGTAGAACTCCAGAAACGCGACGAAAAAGCCCCGATAGCCGTCGAGCGCCGCGCCACTGATGATGAGCCGATCCAGACCGACGGCGATGCCGCGGAGCAGAAACGACAGGAATCCGTTTCGGTTCCCGCTCTCGACGGCTTGGACCGCCTCGAGCGCGCTATACTGCATGATCTTCGACTCGATCTCGGACGCGCGCTCGAACCGATAGTGATCGATGCGGTTCGAGAGGGTTTTCGTCCGCTCGCGGTAGGGCTGCTGAACCGAGAGCCGTTCCCAGATGTACTCGTGCTCGAAGTAGAGGATGTCTTTTCGCGCGAGATACGGTCGCTTGTAGTGATACTGGTTCGTGCGAGCACCCATCATGTGCTCTTGTTTTTCCATGTAGAAGGCGACGACACCCACCGTCCCGAACGCGTCGATGATCTCGTCTCGCAGCTCCGGCGGGACCTCCTCGTCGGCGTCGAGGACGAACACCCAGTCGTTGTCCGCGTGTTCCATCGCCTGTGTCTTGATCTGGGCGAAGCTCTCGAACTCGTGTTGATAGACGTTCGCCCCGTACTCCTCGCAGATCTCGACGGTCCCGTCTTGACTGTCGCTGTCGACGACGACGATCTCGTCGGTCCACCGGACGACGCTCTCGAGACAATCACGAATGGTGTCGGCGTTGTTCTTCGTCGTGAGACAGACCGAGACCGGGAGCGTCTCGAGGTCCTCCGGAGATCGGTGTCTCGTCGGTTGGTTTGACGCCTCGCGGTTCGAAAGTGTGGTTTTGACGTGATCTAATAGATGATCGTAGACGTACTTCATGATCGGATGTCTCCGGCTCCCGAGTGCTGTCGTCTCAGCTCGCGATCCAACGAGTCATCACTATGCGGATGGGTAGTGTGCATTGCCATCAAAGGCTGATATCCTTTCGAACGAAAGGCCCAATTAGACGCGTGAGCGGGATCGGTAGTTTCCGCCATACGCGCTTTATCGGCTCGTATTTTTCGTCTTCGGGATGTGGGAGACTTCCCGTGCCGGATGGGAAGTAATGGTAGTCATCGTACCACGTTTTCGCCCCGCCGAAGCTCTTTTTAAACATGTAGACGCCCGATCCCTCGCGGGTCCGGCCCATCTCGTAGGAGTCGTACCCCGCCGCGGCCGCCCGCTCGAGTGACTTCCACAGCAGGAGACTCCCGCCATTGAGGTCCCGGTACTCGTAGTCGGTGACGACGCCCCACTGGTAGACGGTCGACCCGAGCGAGAGGTCCATGATCCCGTTGATCGGTGCGCCGTCTTTCCGAATCAGTCCGAGGTGGAGGTCGCCGGGACCGGGACCGGTCAGCCGGTCCCAGAGGGTTCGGAAGAACCGAAACGAGTGCGGCGGCGTCCCGTGCCCGCGCATCGACGCCAAGTAGAGATCGTAGTATTCGCGGAGGTCGTCAACCGTCGTTCCTATCTCGTATTCGACCCCCGCTTCGTCGGCCGCCTGTCTGATCTGGCGGCGGCGGCTCTCTTTGATGTTCTCCCACGTCGCGTCGGGGCCGCCACTCAGATCGATATCGAACGTGACGAACCGGTCCCGTTTTTCGAACCCGTCGGCCGCTCCGAGGTCCCTGCCGCGGAGACTGACGAAGTCGACGTCGAGGTCGTCCGCGAGCGTTCTGGTCCGCTCGAGCAACAGCGACCTGACGGTCGCGGCTCGGCCGTCGTCCGTGACGATCGACCCGCGAGCGGCGTACGGCGGCGAGACCAGTTTGGAACCGAACACCCTGCTTTGGATGTGCGTAAGCGGGAGCGCGCCGAGGATGCCGTCTGCCGTGCGGACGACGAGGTGGTAGCGATCGTGGCCGTATCCGGCGGTCGCGTCGCCCCACGCCGATACCCCGTAGACCGGCCCGTCGGCTCGCTCGAGGTAGGCGTCCCAGTCGGCCGAATCGCGACACTGCGTCACCGTGAGCTGGCTCTCGAGTTGTGAGTGTTCGTCCATCGTTAGTTCGGTGCGGAAATCGGCTCCTCGACGGATCGATCGGGAGCGATGCCGAGCGTTTCGGAGTACAGCACGGCGTTGTAGAGGCCCTTGACGAACGGCTTCAAGTCCGTCCGATCGACGTAATCGAACTGCGGCCGGTCGATACAGGACGCGAGGACGCTCGCGCAGGCAGCGGGAACTGACGGTCGTTCCGTAGACGGATAGTCTTCGGAGAGAACGCTCTTGAGATACGAGAGTTCGCCGTAAAGCGAGTGGGTCGCGACACCGAGTTCGTAGCCCGGGTCGATACGCTCGCGCGCGCCCATCGCGAGCAGCCAGTGATAGTACGGAAAGTCCGCACCCGCACGGATCGCACACGGAACGGAGAGCCAGAGGCGGGGATTGATCTCGGTCAGTTTGAACTCGCCCGTGTTCGCGTCCTTCATGAATTCGATACACGCCGTCCCGTGCCAGTCGAGGTGATCGAGAATCTTCCGCCCGGCGTCGGCGAGTTCCGGTTCGAAGACCGCTTCGCGGTAGACGCTGCCGCCCTCGCCGTAGGTCTTCCGTCGAAGGTAGCGTTGTTGCCACGAGGCGACTTCCTCACCGTGGTCGTAGAGCCCGCTGTACATGTACTCGTGTTCGATCGGCACGGCCTCCTGGACGATCGGCGTGTGGCCCTCCATATCGCGGTCGATCGCGTCTAGATCCGGCTTCTGACCGGGCTCGACGAAGGTGGTCTCTCCCCGCATGTTGTCGATCCGCGATGTGAGATGCGAGTCGACGTAGTCGCTGGTGAGAATCGAGAACCGCGGTTTGACGATGAGGTCGTCGTCCCACTCGTCGACTTCGTCGAGCAGTCGCGTCTCGGGAACCGAGACGCCGAGCTCGTCGGCGATCTCGACTAACCGATACCGATCGTGAACCGACCGCAACGCGCCGTACGACGGTGCGATGACGGAGACGTGTTCTTCGAATTCGGATCGGAACTTCGAGAGGACGTAGATGTCTTCCTCCCGAACGGGGATTATCGTCCGGATGTCGGGGCGCTCGGCGAGCGAGAGCAACGACGCTTTGTAGGCCGTGAGATCGTCATTCGGTGACGGAACGAGCCGCGATTCGGTACAGTATCGGGACGAACAGGCCGGAACGTTTCGATCGTCGGTCGCGACGACGGTCGGGACGCCGCGTTTTCCGAGCGAACGGATACACGCGAGCGGGATAACTGACGCGTTTGCCGGGACGAGAACTGCGATGTCGTCTGCGCGAGCATTCATCGTTCCCACGCTCAGTACGAGGGGTTATGAAATGAGTTTGCCAGTAGCTGACCAGTACGTTCCACCGACACTAACGAAGTCCGTCCGTTCGGGGAACAGTGGATCGTTTCAGTCCTGGCCGTGGTCGCGCTTGCTGCGAAAGGCCACGTTTCCCGTACTGGTGAAGGGAGGGTTTAACTGCGATCCGCCTCGCAATCGTCTGCCCTAGGGTATCCATGGATCTCGGACGCTCGAGTGTGAAACTCTTCCTCATGCAAGCCGGGAGATCGATCCTCCTGTTTCTCGCCGTCATCTACTTCGCTCGCCAGCTCGGTGCGAGCGAACTCGGGTCGCTGTTCCTCTTTCAGGCGCTGCTGGGACTGCTGACGATTCCCGCGGATCTGGGGGTTCGCGGCGCACTCGAGAAGCGGCTGAGCGAGGGCGACCATCGCGAAGGGATGCTCGGCTCCGCGCTGGCGCTCAAACTCGTCTTACTCGGTGTCGTCGCGGTCTCGATCGTACTCGCGCGGTCGTACGTGAACCGATACATCGGCTTCGAACTGGCGTTCATACTGGTGGTCGCGCTCATCACGTTCGAGCTCTCGTCGTTTTTCGTCCAGGCGTTACGCGGGGAACTTCGCGTCGGCGAAACGGCCGTTATTCGGTTCGCCATTCGATTCATCTGGGTCGGCCTCGGCGTCGTCCTCGTCACGTTCGGCTACGGCGTGATCGAAATCGCCGCCGGATTCGCGCTCGCCGGCGCGATCACGGCCGTCTGGGGCTACGCGCGATGTAACACGGCGATCGGTCGTCCCTCCCTCGAGCACGCGCGGTCGCTGCTCGAATACGCGAAATTTCACGCCGTCTCGTCGACGGGCGGACGGATATACCAGTGGATGGACGTCGCGATCATCGGGTTCTTCCTGTCTCAAGAGTACGTAAGCACGTACGAGGTGGCCTGGCAGGTCACCCTGCTCGTCTTGCTCGTCAGCAAGTCCATCGGCTGGTCGATCTTTCCGCAGGTCAGCCAGTGGGACGCCGAGGGCGAACTCGACAAGGTCGAATGGGCGGTCTCGAAGGCGATCGCATTCGCCCTCTTCTTCTCGCTTCCGGCCTTGATCGGGGGGACGCTGTTCGCGTCCGAGATCCTGGGGTTTCTCTTCGGCCCGGAGTACGTCTTCGGCGCTGCAGTGCTCGTGATCCTCCTCGTCGAGAAGGTGTTCCAGTCGTTCGACGATATCATCGAGAGCGCGCTTCGCGGACTCGATCGGCCGGATCTCGCCGCGATTACGACGGTCATTACGGCTGGACTCAATCTCGTGCTCAATCCGGTGCTGGTCGTCACGGTCGGATTCGTGGGGGCAGCGATCGCGACGACAGTGGTCGGACTCATCAGCGTCGCGCTTCACACACACTACCTCAGTCGGCTCATGACGATCGAGTTCCCCTATCGGATCGTCGGGTGGTACGCCCTCTCGTCGCTCGTCATGGGCGCGATCCTCGTCGGTATCAGGTCGGCCGTTCCCATCACGAGCGTCGGCTCCCTGCTCGCCGTGATCGGCGTTGGCGCTGCGATCTATGGCGTCCTGGCCGTGTCGATCCCCCGAATTCGGAACGAGGTAATTGTCCCGGCGATACGGGTGCTCGTCTGAGAATGGAGGCGGACAGCGGAGCGGCTCCGTCGGCCGTAAGACTGTGTTAGACGGTCCGTGTTCTGGCCCGCTCTTGGCCCTCCCAACCCGTTTGCGTCGCTCGAGACCGGACCTCCGTCGACCCTGTTAAACGGTCACAGCGATCGGAGCCGCCCGCATCCGCCACTAATCGGGCCACGGAGAGCGAATAAATCGGCTATTATCGGGCGAACGATCGTGAACACAACTACCGTTTTAATTCGAGTGATGGTCTCGTCAGATCCACTTCGATTTCCACATTCGTATTCCTTATGACGTATGCCCCTCAGACGTCGGGGGTCTCCTTCGACTGGGGACCAACGACAGTTACGACGGTCGTGTTCGCCCTGTTGATCGGCTTCTGGTCGAGCGTCGGGCTCGAGTCGATCGGCGTGGAACTCCCGGCCGCCCAAGCGGTCTTCGGCGTCGTGTTGCTGACGGTCGTTCCGGGCGGGTTGCTCACGCAACTGCTCGGGCTCAGAACGACCAGCGTCGGTGAGTTCGGCACGATCGCTCTCGGGTTGAGTCTCGTCGTGCTCTCGATTACGACCGTCCTCGCGAGCGTGTTGCTTCCCGTTTTCGGCGTCCCCGAGCCGCTCTCGTTTCTCCCGCTGGCGGTCATCGTGACGGCCTTGATTGCGGTATTGACGCTCCTCATACTGGTCACGGACGGAAACTCGTTTCACGTTCGGGTTCCGTTCTCGAATTCGCTCCCGATCTACGCCGTTCTCGGGTTCCTCCCGGTATTCGCCGTTCTCGGGGCCCTCCTCATGAACCGGTACGGGAACAACGTCGGGCTGGGGCTGTTCGTCCTCAGCGTGGCAGTCGTCACCCTCCTCTCGGCGACGCGGGTGATCCAACCCTCTCAGTATCCAGTGGTGGTGTTTTCCGTCGCTCTCTCGACGCTCTTGCACCGCAGCCTCGCGTCGGGACACGTCGTCGGGGCCGACATCCAGTTTACGTATTACCTCTCCGAACTGTTCGCGAGCAACCACCAGTGGGCTCCCGCGCTCGGCGGCTCGATGTCGTCGGTGCCGATCGTCACTGCGGTCCCCGTCGCGTACTCGATGGTAACGGGACTCGAGCTCGTGACGATCTTCACCGTCGTCTATCCGATCATCTTCGCAGTCGTTCCGCTGGGAATCTACTCTCTCGCAGCCGACGTGTTCGATGGCACCGTCGGCCTCTACGCCAGCCTGTTTTTCGTCTTCTATCACGGGACGTTCTATCTGACTCCCGGCAAACAGCGGCTCTCGGAGCTATTCATCGTCGGCGCACTGTTGCTGTATTTCCGCCACGAGAGCCGGGATCGCGGGTGGACGATCGGCATGGTGCTGTTGGCGACCGGGCTCGTTCACTCTCACTACGGCTCGACCTACGTGTTCGGCCTCTCGTTGCTCGCCGCCTCGATCGGCCTCGTCCTCACCGAGCGACTCGTCGGCGAGTTCCGACACGGCCTCTCGCCGATCTACCCGCTCGCGTTCCTCGTCGGTGCGACGTCGTGGTACGCCTACGCCTCGAGCGAGTTGACCGCGTCGCTCGCGTCGATTCCGATCGCGATCCTCGACCAGCTCGCGTCCCTTCCCGGGGGGACGGCCGCGGGCTCGGGCTCGAGCTACGTCCAGACCCAGCAGACGATCTTTCAACAGGTGAGCCTCGGCCTGTATCTCCTGTTGTCGCTGCTGATCTGTCTCGGGCTCGTCTGGCAGACGGTCAGTATCCTCAACCGGCTCCGGCAGGGCATCGATACCCGGTACGTCGAGTTCACTGCGCTCGCTCTCCCGCTGTGTGCGTTCCTCGGGATGTCTTACTTCCTCGTCCTGGATCTCTGGGCCGACAGAGTCTACCAGATGGTGTTGCCGGTCCTGGCGGTCTTCGCGGCCGTCGGCTACCTCCGTCTCGGAACGACCGCCGAACGCATCCCCGGAATCTCGAGCGTGAATTGGACCCCCCTTGCAGTCGTGTTGGCGGCGCTGTTCGTCATCAACTCCGGGTTTGCGGGTGCGGCCGCCGGCGTCTCCGCGGACTACACGTTCAACGACGAGGCACACGATTACGCCTTTAGCGACGAGGAACGCGAGGCGGCCCAGTGGCTGGCGGACCAACCCGAGATCGAGCGGACTGCCGCCGACGGCGGGGCCGAAGAGGAAGCAGTGGTGCCGATCTATACCGACCGAATCTCCTCGCAACTGTTCCGTTCTATCGTGCCGATGAGCCACTACAACGTCGAGGTGATCATGGTGAAAAACCAGTGGGACCCGACGTTCGAACCCGCGGACACGAGGGGCGGGTACGTTTTCATCCGGCATAACGCGGTCGACGACTCCGCGCCGGATGACACGCCGCTGTCGTCGCTGAGCGCGGACCACGTAAACGAGATCACCGAGAACAGGACGATCGTCTACGAAAACGAGGACGTCACCATCGTCGAACCGGTCGGCGGAGGGGCGGCTAACGCGACTGCCGACGAGTCATAATGCGGGGAGTTGTTCGACTCCGAAACGGTATGTTTCCGGCCGCTATCAGCGGTTAACAGCCTGTTCTCTCCTCAACCTTTATCCCTCTCGTCAGCGGCCCCCTTCTCTAGATGGTACCTGCGGCCACCGACGCCGACGAAGGGAATCCACTCGTCTCGTACGTCATTCCGACGTACAATCGCCCCGACGACCTCGCCGACGCCGTCGCGTCCGTCCTCGAGCAGACCTACGAGCCGATCGAGGTGATCGTCGTCAGCGGTTCGACGGACGAGACGGCGGCGATGTTCGAAGACGGGGGACGGTTCGACCGAGACGAGGTCAGCTTCTATGACTTCCCCCGACGATTGAGCCCGCCCGAGGCGCGGAACATCGGCTACGAACGGGCGTCCGGTGAGATCCTGGTCACGACTGACGACGACGCGGTGTATGCGGATCCGAACGCGACGGACATTATCGTCTCACGGTTTCGCGAACACCAGGACGTCGGCGTGCTCGCGTTTCAGAGCCGGGACTACTACTCCGGAGAGATACTGCGAAAGGAGATCCCCGATCCGCCCGACTTCGAGACGCCGCCGACCGAGGAGTACAGGACGACGAGTTTCATCGGCGTCGGGACCGCGATCCGTCGATCGACGCTCGAGCGCACTGACGCCTTTCCCGAGGCCTTCGAGTACGGGTTCGAGGAGATGGATCTCTCGATCCAGGCGCTCGACGCGGGGTACGACATCCTCTACGTTCCGTCGGTCGTCGTTCGGCACAAGAAGTCGCCGGCCGCTCGCAGACCCGATCACGTGGTACTCGAGTTGCTGGTCGGCAATCGGATCAGACTCGCCGTTCGAAACCTCCCGTGGCGCTACGTGGTGGTCTCAGCGATCGTCTGGGCCGCGTACGCCTTTGTCCGGACCGGGTTTCGGATCTCGCCGATGAAACGAGTCCTGACGAGCCTCTGGCAGCAGCGCCACGATCTCCTCTCACAGCGGGACGTGATCGACGGGAAAACGATCGCGCTCGTCAAATCAAGAGACTCCATGCTGTTCCTGTGGCTGTACGGGCCGCATCCGCGACGGATCCTGGGCAACCTCAAACGGCTCACGTGGTAGCCGGCGTTCGATTCAGGCGGACCCCGTTCCCCTTGTGCCTATTCCCTTACCGAACTCGACATCGTGTCCGCGGTTGTCTCTCCGAACGTCGCGTACAGTTCGCTCATCGTCGTAAACCGATAGCCGCGTCGCTGGAGCCCTTCGATCAACTGACGGAGAATCGGAATCCCCTGTTGCCGATTTCGGTTGTACACCACCCGGTATGGAAGCGGCAGCGACTCGATCGCCGACGTCGTGACGAGATCGTGCATGTGTATATCCAAGACGATCACGTTCGGCGGACGCCGGTTCACGAGTTCGCGATACGGCCGGCCGAGAAACTTCAGGTACGAAATCGACACGGGAATCCGAATCGTCGACGAAAACGGCGTGATCGGGAGCTCGAGCAGGCCGGGAACCGGTTCGTGCGGTGTGATCGGCTGCCCCGAGTTATCGAACCGGCCGGGTCGCCACGTCGGGAAGAGGCTCGAACTGAAATCGACGTCGTGGTCCGCGAGCAACTGATAGCCGTCGGCCGGAATCGCCCCGTCCGGAAACCGATAGCCGACGACGTCGCTCGAGAAGCGGTCCGCGACGCGCTCGAGGCTCGTTTCGATTTCGGACGCGAAATCCGCACGCTTCGGATGCGGGTGGGTATGCGAGTGCGCGTGGAAATCGACCGGGACCGCTGCTCGTTCGAGCGCCTCGGCCGCTTCGGGAGCTGCCTCGAGCAGTTCCGTCTGGAGGAAACACGTGAGCGGAACGTCGTACTCCTCGAGGAGCGAACAAAACGCCGGCGTCTTCGATGCCGCCTCGTACGTGTTCTCCCGAATCGCCGTTCCGTAGTCACACTCGAGATCCAGTGACAGGACGACCGTCTTCTCGATCGGCCACTCGGAGCCATCGCTCCCGTTTTCGTGTCTCATCCGCATTGCTGGTCGCCGCGTGGCAGTTCGCCTTGCTCAGGTCCGATTCGGCCGCCCGGGATGCCGCCGTCCGTGCCGAGAGAGGCACTCCTGTCGATGGCGAGGGCGTCCCGTGACGCGGGCTCGAGCGACAACTGGGGAGCGCCGTGTGCGGCCATCCGTTCGTCGATGGACCGGTTGACTCCGCCCGCCGAACGCGTGTCCGGCGGGACGACCGTCGATCGCCGACTGTCGCCCGCTCCAGAACGCGAATCGCTACCTGAAACGACCGCGGCTCGAACGGAGTCGTCGATACCGGGGCAAACGGTTTGCTCGGCCGATAGCGAGGCGTATTTCCCGACCGAGTAAACGGACCCTACGTCTCCGAGCGTATCCGTGGTCCGGGACGATGACCGGTGCACATCACGTTCTTCGCACTATCGGGTATTGTTATGGACGGTATACAGGGATTGCAGTGATCGCAGTTTCCGATTGGGAAGGAAGGCGACGCAGGTCAATCGATGCGACGCCGCTGGTCCGTTCGAACTGACCGAAACAGTGTCACAATACTGGTGGCGTGCAGTCACCACTACTCAGTCGCCTCTCGAGGAACCGAGCACTGTGTCCGAAGCGAACGATCGCGGACACGCGCGCTCTCGAGACGAAACGGTGATCCGCTGTTCGCAGTGTTCGGAACGAAGTCGCCACGGAACCCCCGATTCCTGTCTGTGTCCAGAACGGCCGGCTGCCACTCCGGTGCAGCGGGATTCGCTCGAACTGTCGGTGGAACTGGTACGTTGCAAGGGCGGTTTTGATATTCGTCGGTATCACATCCCGTTCACGCCGAAGCAGTCGAGCGGAGCGGACGACGCGGCCTTCGGCCGAGGAACACTGAAATGAGGAACAACGTCTTGGTCACCGACGGTCAGACCCTGTCAGCGCTAGCTATCAGCCGATCACTGGGGCGAAAGGGATTCGACGTTCACGTCGGCGAGTACTTCTCGTACAATCTGACGCGCTTTTCGAAACACGTGAGCGATACGATACAGTATCCCATCCCCGACGAAAAACCCGAGGCATTTCTCGACGTGCTGCTCGGACACCTCCGAAAGGGAGACTACGAGTTTCTCGTTCCGGTCCGCGACGAGACGACGCTTCTGGTGTCGAAACACAGAGACGAAATCTCGAGGCACGTCAACCTCTATATCGCCGATCAACGGAAGATCGAACGGCTGAACGACAAAGGCGAGACGATACAGATCGCACAACGGGCCGGCGTTCCGACGCCGACCACCTATTTTCCGGAACGACGGGACCAGGCGGAGATCAAACGGAGTGCCGACTATCCGCTCCTGATCAGACCCCGCGTGAGTTCGGGCTCGAGGGGGATCACGCGCGTCGAATCACCGTCGGACTTCGACCGAGCCTTCGAACGGGTTTCGAAGCAGTACGGAACCCCGATCGTTCAGGAGTACGTCGAGAAGACGGGGTACACGACCGCCTGTCTGCTCTTCGACGACGAGGGGGACCCTGTGGCGTCTTTCTCCTACGAGCGGCAGAAGGAATATCCCCTGAGCGGCGGGCCCACCGTCGTCGGCGTAAGCCACGACGACCGGATCGCGAAACGCTACGGTGCGGCGGTATTGGAGGCGGTCGATTGGAAGGGACCGGCCGAAGTCGAGTTCATCCTCGACGAAGCCGGCGAGCCACTGTTACTCGAAGTCAATCCGCGCTTCTGGACGCCGGTCGGGTTGGCGATCCGATCGGGAGTGGACTTTCCGTCCCTCCTCTACCGGTTGTCCGTGGGTGACGAGGTTGACCCGGTAACGGAGTACGAGGTCGGCGTGACATACCGGTCCGTTCTGCCGAACGAGATCCTCTGGTTGCTTCAGACACCGAACAAAATCGAGGGGCTCGCGGACTTCCTGAAGTTCGATATCGGCAACACGTGTTACGGGACGCTCTCGCGCCGAGACCCGCTGCCGGCGGTCGGAACCGTTGTGCAGGCGGCCAACATCCTCTCGAGTCCCGACGCCCGGAAATTCGTCTTCGACAGAGGGTGGGAAAGCGAAGAAGCGAAGCAATAGTCTACGCGATACGCTCGGCCGAAATCGCCCGCTGAATCGAATCTCCGCCGGCTGATCGTCTCGTTTCTAGAACCACGGATAGCCCATGGCTCGCTCGGTGATCGCTCACCCGACCGACCGAGCGGTGCCGACGGCTTGGTGGCGGTTCGGTTGTCCGCTTTCGCGAGATCAGACGTAACTCACCACCGATTAAGATACCGATCGATCCAGCGCCCGACGGCGGGTGTAAGAACACTATTACAATGAAAACCAATCCGTATCGGTCAGAGAAATGCACCTCACAGACCTCACGTTCTCCGAGTGGGACGATACCCTTCCGGAGACCGGTTTCGGCCCGTTTCACACGTCTGACTCGCTGCGAGTCATCGACGAGCATACCGCAGGTGACCTCTACCTGTTCGGCGGCTATCGGGGCGAGCAACCGGTCGGACTGATGCCGCTTTTTCTCAGAGACCAACCGTTCGTGACGGGTGCCCTCTCGCCGCCCCCCGGGTTCGGCATCCACAGAATGGGACCGATTCTGATGCCGACGAGTCCGAAGCGACGCAAACAGGAGAAGATCAATCGGACGTTCATCGAGGGGATCCTCTCGGTGCTGGACATCGATCGCTCTCTCCTCCTGTTCCGGCTTTCCTGCGATACGACCTACGCCGATCCCCGGCCGTTTCGCTGGGCAGGGTTCGACGTTGACTTCCGCTTTACGTACCGTCTCGATCTCGAGTCGACGACGCCGGACACCGTCCTCAAGTCCTTCAGTAAGAGCCTCCGTCGGGAGATCCAAGACGGAGAGGACCTCGATCATTCTATCACGATCCAGGGGGTTGACGGCCTCCGGAAGGTCTACGACGCGACGCGGGAGCGATACGAGGAGCAGGGGATCGGCTTCCCCATGTCCTGGGAGTTCATGCGCGATCTCATCGGGAGTCTCGACGACCGCGCCCGCGTGTACGTCGCGGAAACCCCCGACGGTGAGTTCCTGAGCGGAATCATCGCACTGTACTCGAACGATACCTGTTACTTCTGGAAGGGCGGAACGACTGCGAGCTACGAAAACGTGAGCGTGAACAGCCTGCTCCACTGGCGGGTTATCGAAGACATCCTCACCGATCCCGAACTCGACGACATCACGCAGTACGATATGTACAGTGCGAACAACGAGCGGATCACGAAGTACAAGAGCAAGTACGGTGGCGACCTCGTGCCCTACTACATCGTCGAGTCCGCGAGTCCGACGATGTCGCTCGCGAAGAAGGCATACGCGAAACTTACGTATTAGTATCACTGTGGCCGTCGAATCGTCATCACGATTCTTCGATCGGAGTCCGTTTCCTCGTTCCGGATAGATCCATTCTCGAGCGCTCTCGGTTTCGTCGACACCCGGTCGGTCGAGAAGCGAGTTCGATAGCGACCGCGTGATCGAACGGAAATTTCTGCTCTATCGGTAGTGTACTCGGCCAAAGAAGAAACGAAAACAGTCAGTCACACCGGTCGAAAGTCGACCGTGTGGCGGCCGTCGCGATATTACGCTTCAACCCACGTGTTCGTCGCGGAGACGGACGTGAGCTGAACGTTCTCGTTCTCCTGCAGACTGATCTGGGAGCTGCCGGCGCTGCCGCCGTCTTCGGCGACTGCGACGGAGGTGTGCTGTTCGTTCAGGTTCTCCTGGGTGACGATCTGGGTCTGCTCGATCGCCGTGCTGGCGGTCTGTTCCGCGTCGTTCGTCTGCGTGGCGTTGCCGGCGTAGTCGTACGACGTACCGGGGGCGGCCGTGCCCGCGTTCCCGTCGACCGTGACGGTGGTACTCGAGGTCCGCGTCACGTCGTCGGAGACGTAGCCCGGACTCGCGTAGACGTTGATCGCGTCGGCGTACGCGACCTGGGCGTTGTAGTTCTGCTGGTAGGCCAGCTGGATCGCGGTGGACTCGCTGTCGTTCTGTGCGATGGCCATCGCGGTGTTCTGGAGGTTGATGTTCCGCTGTTCGACCTCTTGGCCCTGTGCCACGCCGGCGGTCGCGGTCTGCTCGCCGTCGACGTCGTCTTGCTTGTCCTTCTTGTCGGGTTCCTGGACTTCGGTTTCCGAGGAGAGGACATCGCCGCTGACGTTACCCGCGGTCGCGACGTCCATCCCGGCGGCCGACGCCATCAGGTTCGAGGCGGAGGCGCTACCGATCTGTTCGTTGAGGTTGCTCTGGTCGGTGAACTGGATCGCCGTGGCGGTGCTGCCCTCGCCGATCGCGATGGCGACCGCACCGTCCTGTTCGTTGACGTTTGCCTGCTCGACGTCCTGTGACTGCTCGAGCAGCGCGTCGGCGCTCTGGCCCGTACTCGAGCCGGCGCTGTGATCGCCTGTCTTGTCCTTCTTGTGACCGAATTCGCCGTCACCGAGGTAGACGTTCGAAGCGTTGGCCATGCCCTCCTGGAGGTTCTCGTTTCGCTGGTAGGACTGCTGGAGCGCGGTCGCGTCGCTGTCGTTGACCGCGAGCGCGAACGCGGTGCTCTGGTTGTTGTAGTTGACCTGTCCGACCGATTGGGACTGGCTCACACCGGCGACGGCTTCCTGCGTGACCGTCTTGTCGCCTTTCTTGTCTTTGACAGCCCAGCCGTCGAACTGCTGGTCGCCGCCGTCGCCGACGATGATGTTGACGTCGCCGACGTTCTCGAATTGGGTCTCCGCGCTTCGCACGTCGCGGCTTTCGGCGGTGACCTCACCGCTCTGGACGTTGTCGTTCTCCTGATTCGATTCCTGAATGGCGGTCGCGTCGCCGCCGTCGATCGCGATCGACACCGCAGTTCCCTGCTCGTTGATGTTGACCTGATCGACGTCCTGGTGCTGGATGATCTCGGCGGAGGTGCCGTTCGAATCGTCGGCGTGTTCGTCGACGTACTCTTCGAGCGACTGCCCGTCGAGGTCGGCACCGAAGACGAGATACAGTTCTTCCCCGTCCTCGAGTGCGTGTATGGTTCCGGCGTCTAGTTCTCCGTCCCCACCCGCGGTGGCTGCCGGCACGCCGGCCGCGATCATCGACAGGGCAACCATACAGGCCATAAGGAGTGTCGTAGTTCGTGAGCGTCTCGTTGTATTGGAATTCATTGAGCGTTTGATCTGTGTCGTGATGGTCTTTCGTTTCTGAGTCTCTGCGACGCAAACCATCCTATCCCCAAGAGTACCTTTGTTATCGACAGATTGGAACGCGTATGAACCGGCCTATGGAACCGAAGGCGGCTGCTTATCGATCGAAACCGGAGGCTTCGCCGGGCCGTTACGGAAGTACAAGCCGCGACCAAAATCGTCTTATATTTGATCCGTCCATATCCTGACGACAAATTATCAAAAGGCTCCGAACGGTCTCGATCCGATGACCGTTTCGGTAATCGAAGTCGGATATTAGCGGTTCCTAGCCGATCGGCAACCGTTTCACGGTCGATATTTCCGGGACGGTGTAGGGGAGCGGGTGGGCCTGAAACCGCAGGCCACGCCCTCAATAGGGGCAGCGAAACGGCGACAGGTTCTGCTGACAGTCGGTGAACGATCCGCTTGCAACGGTAATCCGCCCGATCAGCCCCACTAATGCCGTGATTCGCCTCGAAACCGTTTGCCGGGTTCAAATGGGATACTGGTATGAGTAGCGACTGGGCAACGCGCCACAGCGGGAGACCGGGAGGAGACAGCCAGTTTCGTGCCAAGCGACAGCGCTGTCGAACGAGGAGGTTCCCTCCTCGAGGAGGTCTCGTTGTGGTTGACACGCGTGGTGCCCGACTGCAACACGGTGACCGAATTCAACATGAAACGCGCACTCACGCTCGCACTGACGGTAGCACTAATCGGCGGCCTCGCATTTATGGGGGCTGCAGGAACAGCGGCGGCACATGCAGACTCTGACGCAGACTCCGACGCAGACTCCGATGTTGACGTTGATGACATCGATCAGGAGTCCTCTGCGGAGACGACCATCGGTGTCGAGCAGAGCAACAACAACGAACAGACGCAGGCCGCATCGTCCTACAGCAGCTCGGACGAGAGCTACGCTGAGACGACCGCGGTCCAGAGCCAAGAGGTCACGCAGGGCAACGACGCGAACGTCGAGGACACGACCACGACCTCGACCAACGTCGGAGTCGACTCCGATACGAGTGCTGACGCGGACTCCGATGCCAGCGACGATTATACCGACAACTCCGAGACCGACAACTCCGAGACCGACAACTCCGGTATCACTGACGACAACCTAGCCGGAATCATCAGCGACTTCCTCGACTCCCTTGACGACGACGGCGACGACGAGGACGATTCCACGGAGTAATCGCCTTCGATAACCCGCTTTTATTTTTCGTACGCGTTCAGTACCAGACTGACGAGAACGGCCGCGAGAACTGCCATCGGTCAGATCAAACGGTACGTCTGAAGCCAGTTCCTCACTAGACTTGACCTCATAGCGTAGCTGTGAGCACGCCGATATCGAAACTGACCGAGAAACTATTAGGTACCCTGCGGGTCGGCCGCTCGTTCCGCTCGTCGAAGCACGTCTCGAGTCGTCACTCCTGTCTCTCGAGCGACCGCCTTTGCCTCGTCGTATTCCGCGCTCACGTCGTAGACCTCGCCGTCGGCATCGCTCGCGATTTTCACGGTGACCTCGTACTCGTCGCCGTCGATCTCGAGTGTCACGGTCTCGAATTCACGGTTCGCGATCCAGCGGTGAGTGACCCCCGCGTCGCGAACGCCCAGCGTCCCGGTTTCCTCGGCCAGCGCTCGAGCAACTCGTTCCCGATCCGCGGGCTTGCAGATGACCTTCACGAGGTGGCCCGGACGGGACTTCTTCATCGTTGCGGGCAGAATCGAAACGTCGCGCGCGCCCGCGCTCGCGAGCGACTCTTGGAGCCCGCCCAGCACTTCGGGGGTCGCATCGTCGAGGTTCGTCTCGAGGACGGCGATGTCGTCCTCGACCAGTTCCCTGCCACTTTCGCCGTCCCCTACCAAGACGCGAAGCACGTTCGGGTGGGGATCGAGGTCGTAGCCGCCCGCGCCGTTGCCCGCGGCCTCGAGATCCAGCGCGGGCAGCGAGTCGATGCCGTCGGCGACGTGCCCCAGAATCGCGGCACCGGTCGGCGTCAGGAGTTCCGCGTCGACCGGGCCACCCTGCAGCGACCAGTCGGCCCGTTGTGCGATCTCGACGACCGCCGGCGTCGGCACGGGGTACTCGCCGTGGCTCATCGTCACCGTTCCGCCGCCGGTCGACAGCGGCGTGGTGACGACGCGGTCGGGTTCGAGGTCGTGGAGTAAGGCAACGGCACCGACCACGTCCGCGATCGCGTCGTCGGCCCCGACCTCGTGGAAGTGAATGTCCTCGAGGTCCTCGCCGTGGACGCTGGCTTCGGCCTCCCCGAGCAGTTCGAAGATCTCGAGCGCGTCGCGTTCGACCGCCGGGGCGAGGCCCATCTCCGTGACGATGTCGCGGACCTCGAGGTAGCTGCGGTGGGGACCGTGGCCTTCGGCTGGGACCTCGTCGCCGTGATCGGGCGTATCGTGACCGTGGTCATGATCGTGGTCGTGGCTGTGATCGTGGCCGTTCTCGGATTCCCCGTGATCGTGCTCGCCGTCGGCGTCAGCGTCTCCGTCCGTGTCCGTCAGAACCACATCGACTGTCGTCGCGGCGATCCCGCTCTTGTCGGCCGTATCGATTCGATACGCCACCTCGAGAGCGTCGGTGACGGGCTCGAGGGAGTCGGGGTCGGCACCGGCGTCGAGGAGGGTGGCGAGGATCATATCACCGCTCGCACCCATTCGGCCGTCGAAGGCGAGGACTCGCATACCTCCGTTCCGGGGCGGAAGACGCAAAAAGCCATCTGTCCTCGTTTCCGCGCACGGGGTGTCGATAGGGCCAAAACCAACCGATGCCGGTACATCTTTGTAGCGTCCGGTCCTACCTGTGTGTGATAGCTACTAGCACAGGAAATGACTCACCCTAGCAAAAAACCTATCCGCGCACGTATCGGAGTCATTGACATCGCGGTCCATCCCTAAATCATGAACGAAGTCCAACTGGAGGTTGCGAAGGCATACCCGAACGACTCGGGTCGTGGTATCGCCCGACTCGACCCGGACACGCTGTTGCATTTGAAGCTGAGTCCGGGCGACATCATCGAGATCGAGGGTGCAGATACGACTGCCGCGAAGGTCTGGCGTGCAGACCGGCAGGACTGGAACACCGACACCGTCCGCATCGACGGCTTCACCCGCCAGAACGCTGACGTCGGTATCGGCGAGCGGGTCACGATCCGCAAGGCCGAAGCGACGAAAGCCGACAAGCTCACGCTTGCGCCGCCGGAAGAGGCGTCGGTTCAGTTCGGTTCCGACGCCGCCGGTATGGTGAAACGACAGATCCTCAAGCGACCGGTCGTCGGCCGCGACATCGTTCCCGTGATGTCCTCGACGAACCACCCGTTCATGCGGTCGCCGGGCCAAGCGATTCCCCTGATCGCCGTCGAGACCGAACCCGAAGGCGTCGTCCTCATCACGGAAGACACCGACGTCGAACTCCGCGAGGAACCCATCTCGGGCTTCGAGAAGACCGGCGGCGGGATCACATACGAGGACATCGGCGGCCTGCAAAACGAGATCCAGCGGGTCCGGGAGATGGTCGAGCTCCCGATGAAGCACCCGCAGATCTTCAAGAAACTCGGCATCGAGCCCCCACAGGGCGTGCTCCTGCACGGCCCGCCGGGCACCGGGAAAACCCTGCTCGCCAAGGCCGTCGCCAACGAGACCTCCGCCAGTTTCTTCTCTATCGCCGGGCCGGAGATCATCTCGAAGTACTACGGCGAGTCCGAACAGCAGCTCCGGGAAATCTTCGAGGACGCCACCGAGGAGTCGCCGTCGATCATCTTCATCGACGAACTCGACTCCATCGCGCCTAAACGCGAAGACGTCACCGGCGAGGTCGAACGACGTGTCGTCGCCCAGCTGCTGACGATGATGGACGGCCTCGAGTCCCGGGGACAGGTTATCGTCATCGCCGCGACGAACCGCGTCGATTCGGTCGATCCCGCACTGCGCCGCCCCGGCCGCTTCGACCGCGAGATCGAGATCGGCGTGCCGGACGAGACCGGCCGTGAGGAAATCCTGCAGATCCACACCCGAGGGATGCCCCTTTCCGACGACGTCAGCCTCGGGCATCTGGCCGACGAGACCCACGGCTTCGTCGGTGCCGACATCGAGAGCCTGACCAAGGAAGCCGCGATGAAGGCACTGCGCCGCTACCTCCCCGAGATCGATCTCGACGAGGAGGACATCCCGCCGAGTCTGATCGATCGGATGATCGTCAAGCGCCAGGACTTCAGCGGCGCGTTAAACGAAGTCGAGCCCTCGGCGATGCGGGAGGTGCTCGTCGAACTCCCGAAGATCTCGTGGGACGACGTCGGCGGCCTCCACGACGCCAAAGAACAGGTCCAAGAATCCGTCGAGTGGCCGCTCTCGAACCCCGAGCGGTTCGAGCGGCTGGGCGTCGATCCGCCGGCCGGCGTGTTGCTCTACGGCCCGCCGGGGACCGGGAAGACGCTGATGGCGAAGGCCGTCGCCAACGAGACGAACGCGAACTTCATCTCGGTGCGCGGCCCGCAACTACTCAGCAAGTGGGTCGGGGAGTCGGAGAAGGCCATCCGCCAGACCTTCCGCAAGGCCCGGCAGGTCTCGCCGACGGTCATCTTCTTCGACGAGCTCGACGCGCTCGCACCGGGCCGGGGCGGTGAAACCGGCTCGAACGTCTCCGAGCGCGTCGTCAACCAGCTCCTGACCGAACTCGACGGCCTCGAGGAGATGGGCAACGTGATGGTCATCGGCGCGACCAACCGACCGGACATGATCGACCCCGCACTGCTGCGCTCAGGTCGGTTCGACCGACTGGTCATGATCGGCGAACCCGACGTCGACGGCCGCGAGCGCATCCTCGATATCCACACGGAGGACACGCCACTCGCGGCGGACGTGACGCTACGAGAAATCGCCGAGATCACGGACGGCTACGTCGGTAGCGACCTCGAGTCGATCGCCCGCGAGGCGGCCATCGAGGCGCTGCGCGAGGACGAGGAGGCCGACATCGTCGAGATGCGTCACTTCCGGCAGGCCATGGAGAACGTCCGGCCGACGATCACCGACGACATCCTCGACTACTACGAGCAGATCGAAGAGGAGTTCCAGGGCGGCACGAGCGGCGGGCCGGACCCGTCGGGTCGCCGCGGCAGTCGCATCGGCTTCCAGTAGTCGCAGTTATAGCCGCACTCGTCCGTCGCTGGACCGATTTTCCGTTTTCAGCGTTCCATTTTCACCGCCGAGTCTCGCTTGAGGGACGATTCGGAGTCAGACTCGAGGCCCGCGATCGGAGGTACCGCTATTCGTCTCGTCGGAGTCGTTCGTCCGTGTCATCCGCCACCGGGCGCGCTGTCGCTTGCGTTCGGACTGTCGCCCCCGTGTGGCGTGTCGCGGTCTCGAACCCGCGCCGCGTGAACCGTCTCCGTCGCGTCGTCGATCACGACGACATCACCCGGAGACTCGGGCAAGCGGTCCGCATCGGCCAGCGAGCCGTTCATGTACGTCGGCTGGGCGCTCTCGAGGGCCGCCAGATCCGATCGAGCAGTCAGCCGATGGGAAACGAGGATGTCCGACTGGGAGATACCGACTTCGGGGACGGCACTCGGGCGCTGTGTCGCGGCGACGAGACTGACGCCAGGGGCGCGCCCGCGCGTGAGAATCATCTCGAGGGCGGGTTCGGCGACGCCGTCGAAGAAGGTGTGGGCCTCGTCGAGCAGGAGCCACGGCAACCGATCGATCGATCGGCGGATCCGGGCGCGGTACAGCGTCTCCGCGATCCCGCGACAGACGGCGTTCATCGGTGCATCCGCGAGCCCCGAGACATCGACGACCGTCGCTTCCGCGGTCGCGAGATCGGTAGCCGCGAGTCCGTCGGCGTCGAAGACGCCCCACGACTCGGCGAGGCGGAGATGGTTTTCGGCGGCGCGCGTCGCGGCGCTCGCGGCGTCGGCCGACTCGAGGTGTGTCCGCATGCCGTCGATCGTCGATTCGACCTGTGCGGCCTGCCAGAGCAGCCCGCCAGCACCGCTCTCCGGCGAGAGCCCGAGCAGTGCACACCAGGATCGGGGGTCGAGCGAGTCGGGTGCGACGGCCGGCTCGTCGATCACGCGTGCGGGGACCGCGTCGCCGGTCGCGGGCCGCGACAGCGTGTCGAACGCACCCATCGGATCGACGATCACGGGAGCGACGCCCCGCGACCGCGCGAGCCCTTCGGCGATGACGCCCATCGTGTAGGATTTCCCGTAGCCGCGCTTGCCGACGAGCAACACCGCGTGGGGGGAGTCCAGATCGAGGTGGACGGCCGCGCCGTCGCTCCCGTCGAGCGCGCGGTAGGAGCCGAGGCGACAGACCGGCCCGTCCGCGAGGGCGGCGTCGCGACCGAGTACGAAACTCACGGGCAGACTTCCCGCGGCTTCGTATTTGAACCCGCGATCCAACGTTTAAGGCGGAAGGCGGGGCCAAGCGGGGCGTGACTTCGAAACGGACCGACTCGGATTCGACGGATCGGATGAACGGCTCGCGGTCGTTCGCTCGAGACGACCGCGCGATCGAGGGGTTGCCGATTCGACTGGTGATCGCGCTGGTCGTCGGCGTCGCGGCGCTGGCGATCATGCTGAACATGCTCGGCGGTATCGGCAGCGTCGGCGATACGGAGGTGACCGTGAAAATTGCCGACGACGATCAGGTGATCGAAGCGGACGCCACCGGATCGAGCGCGGAAGTCAATGCGTACGCGATCGACGAAAACGGTAACAACGTCTCGGACGCGACGATCGTTGCCACTGCCGATTCCGCACAACTCGATGGGGTGCTCGACGAGTCCACCGGAGACGATAATCACGCGACGCTGGATTTCGACGGCAGCCAGAGCCTCCGCGCGGATCAGGATATGGGATCGATCCAGTTAGAGGTCATCCCGCCGTCGGACAGCAACTACATCGACGAACAACCGAATCCGACCATCCGCGTCGTCTCCCGCTGAGACCGTGACGCCACGCTATTCAGCCGTGACCGCGGTCGGATCTCCCGAACCGGGCCGACACCGAACGACGAATCGATGCAGAACGCACCATCACCGTGGGCTCGAGCGACCATGATCGGGACGACGACCGAACTCATCACCGGACTGGCGTTCGGGCTGGTCTTCGGCATCGGCCCCGCGATCGTCGTCGGTCTCCTCGGGGCCGCATTTCACCATCGCGGATCGACGCTTCCGTGGCCCGGCACCGTCGCGATCGCGCTGTCGCTGACTGGACTCAACGCCGCCGCCGCGGGTGTACTCGAGACCGGCACACGATCACCAGCGCGACTGGCGATCGGGGCTGCCGCGGTCTGTCTCCTCGCAGTGTACGCCGTCAGTCAAGGCGAACGCGCCGCAGCGGAGTTGCCGATCGGGATCGAACGGCCGGTCCTCCGACGACGGGCCCTCGCTGCCGAAGCTATCGATTCGATCGATGCGACGGGGCAAGTGACGATCCAAACGACGGGGGAGATTCGCGATATCGATGGCTACCCGTCGCTCTCGCCCGACCTTCAAGCGACGCTCGAGGCGGATTCGTGGCGGCTGCCCGCCGACCTCCCGCTCTCGGCACTCGAGACCCGACTCGAGACGCGGCTTCGAACCAAGTACGGACTGGCCGCGGTCTCGGTGTCGATCGACGGCCGCGGTCGGGCAACCGTCGCCGCGGCACCGCCCTCGGGTGGCGATTCGACGGCGGTTCCCGACGGGTGGCGGGCCGTCTCGGTCGGCGCTCTCCTGCCCGCGGGACTGGCACCCGGCGACGACGTCGCGGTTCACGTTTCGGACGACGTAGTTCGGGGAACGGTTCTGAGCACCGATCGAAGTGACTCGGCCCGTCCCTCCGGCCGAACCGAGGCCGAACCGGAAGTCGATCTCGGCACGCGGTTCGCCGGGAGAACGCGACCGACCGCCGAAACGGCCGGTGGCGACGGGCGTGTTACCGTCGCGGTTCCGTCGGGCCGCGCCGACGCGTTGCTCGCCGCCGATCGCGCTCGAATCGTCGTTCCCGCCGGCGGGACGGACGCCGACCGCGAGGCGATCTCCCGACTCGAGCGGGCCGACTACTCGATTCGGCGCGCTCCCGTCGGAGCGATCGAGGCCGCCCTCGAGTCGGGAGCGGGTGTGAACGATGACGATCTCCACATCCTCGCTGCGACCCGTCGCAACGAGATTGAGACCGATACTGACGGAACTGCCGCGACGAGTGCGGAGACCATTGCCGACCGCGAAACGTGGACCGTCGACCCCGACGGGGAGGATCTCGAGGACGGGGACGACGCGTTCGTCGTCGGCAAGCGGACGACGGTGAAACGAGCGCTCGACGCGACCCGCGACTCGGAACTGGACTCGAACACGATCGCGGAGACGGAGGTGAGGTCGTGACGGGAGTCGTCGTTTTGCAGGCGGTCGTGACCGAGTGGACCGAAACGGCACTGATCAACGTTCTCGGGTTCGCCTTGCTCGCCGGCATCACGGCGACGATCGTCGCGTTCGGCTACCGCGCCGCCAGCGCTCGAGTCGCCCCGGTCGGCGTCGGCGTCTTCGCCGGCCTCGCCGTCGTCGCGGGCTGGCTCAACGCGGTCGGTCTCGGGCACGCGACGATCATCGACGGGACGCCGCTGGCCCATCACGCGACCGCCGCGTACTTCCTCAGTGCGGTCGCTATCAGCGCGGGAACCGCCGAGGGCGGGCGTCGGATCGGCGACCGGTTCGCCCGCGACGCCTTCGATATCGATCGACTGGCGGCCGCCGGCGAGGGCGCGTCACTCGTCCGGTCGGCCCGGCGACCGACGCCGGTCGAGTTACCCGAGCGAGTCGACGATATCGACGGCTATCCGGCCGCCGACGCGGCGACCAAACGCGACCTCGCCGGGCGGACGGTGCTAGTTCCGCAGTACCGCGACGTATCGGCGCTCCGATCGCGGCTTGCGAGACGTCTCGAGCGGGATTACGATATCGACCACGTCTCGATCACGGTCGGAGACGACGAGGGTATCGATCGCCTCGCGGTCGGTCGACGGCGGACCGGGCTCGGGTCGACCCTGCCGGACGGCACCGCCGCCACCGCGATCCGCGCCAACCCGTCGCCGACCGCCAGCGCCGGTGATCCGATCGAGGTGTGGACGGTCGAGGACGAGGGAGACTCGAGCCAGCTCGTCTCGACTGGAACGCTGCGAGCCGCAACAGGGGATGTCGCGACGATCACCGTCGACGCCGACGCCGTCGACGGGTTCGAGTTCGAGCCCGACTCGAGGTATCGGCTGACGACGCGATCTGAGCCGCCGGACGACGGCTACGGGTTCGTCTCCGTGCTCCGTGCCGCCGACGAGACGGTGTGCTCGGTGACAGTTGCGGACGGCGACCCGGTCGACAACGAGTTCGTCGGCTGGCTCTCGGGCACCGTCCTCGTCGCGGTGCATGACGACGACGTGATCCCGTTTCCGGACGAGAACGAGACGGTACAAGACGGGGATCAGCTCTTCGTCATGGGAATTCCCACCGAACTGGAACCGCTATCGGCGAATAAAGGGAATCAAGCGGCGGACCGGATCGAGAATTGAGCGGCGGCGGAGCGACGGGTGTCGAACCACGGTGTTAGCTCCGATTCACGCTACATCCGTCTCGTCTCGAGCGGCCTCGATATGGTGGCGTTCGATGCGGACCGTCGACGCCTTCTCGTTTGCCGTCTCGGGATCGTATTCGTTCGCGACCTCGCGGATCGCCCGCATCGAGGCGTTCCTGATCAGGGCCTTGAGGTCGGCCCCGGTGTAGCCCTCGAGTTCGGCCGCGAGGTCGGTGATCTCGAGATCGTCACTGAGTGGTTTCCCCTGTGCGTGGACCGCGAGGATCTTCTCGCGGGCCTCGAGATCCGGCTCGCCGACGAAGACGTGGGTGTCGAGCCGGCCGGGGCGGAGCAGTGCGGGATCGATCTGGTCCTTGCGGTTGGTCGCGGCCAACACGACGAGGTTGGGATTTTCGCGCATCCCGTCGAGTTCGGTCAGGAGCTGCGAGACGACGCGCTCGGTGACCTCGTGGCCGTCGCCTCGAGCGGCCGCGATGGCATCGATCTCGTCGAAGAAGACGATCGACGGGGCCGACTGCCGGGCGCGTTCGAACACCTCGCGGATCGCCTTCTCGCTCTCGCCGACGTAGCGATCGACGATTTCGGGGCCGTCGACGCGGACGAAATTAACGTCGGTTTCGCCCGCGAGCGCGCGTGCGAGCAGCGTTTTTCCGGTTCCGGGCGGGCCGTACAGGAGGACGCCCGACGGCGGATCGGTGTTCGTCTCCTCGAAGAGCCGGTCGTAGGTCAGCGGCCACTCGACCGACTCGCGGAGCGTCTGTTTGGCCGCCTCTAATCCGCCGACGTCGGAGAAATCGGTGGTCGGTGACTCGGCGACGTATTCGCGCATGGCCGAGGGTTCGACGGACGCGAGCGCGGTATCGAAGTGTGTCTTCCGCACTGTCGGGTTCCGGTTCCACACTCGCTGCTCGTCGGTATCGGTCGGCCGATCGCGGATCGCAGCCATCGCGGCCTCGCTCGCGACAGCGTCTAGATCCGCCCCGACGAAACCGTGGGTTCGCCGCGCGATCGCGTCGATATCTACGTCGTCAGAAAGCGGCATGCCGCGGGTGTGTACCTCGAGGATCTCCCGGCGACCCTCCTCGTCGGGGACGCCGATCTGGATCTCGCGGTCGAAGCGGCCGCCCCGGCGGAGCGCGGGATCGATCGCGTCGACGCGGTTGGTCGCGCCGATGACGATGACCTCGCCGCGGGCGTCGAGGCCGTCCATCAGAGTCAACAGTTGGCCGACGATCCGGTTTTCGGCATCGCCCTCGTCGTCGCGGGTGCCGGCGATCGAGTCGATTTCGTCGAAGAAGATGATCGTCGGCGCGTTCGCTTCCGCCGTTTCGAACACGTCGCGGAGCCGCTCCTCGCTCTCTCCTTTGTACTTCGACATGATCTCCGGCCCGGAGATCGTCTCGAAACGGGCGTCGACCTCGTTGGCGACTGCACGGGCGATCAGCGTTTTTCCTGTGCCCGGCGGGCCGTACAGCAGGACACCCGACGGCGGTTCGACGCCGAGCCGCCGGAACAGTTCTGGCTCCGACAGCGGGAGTTCGATCATCTCGCGGACCTGCTCGAGTTCCTCGTCTAACCCGCCGATATCCTCGTAGGTGACCCCGGAACTCGGACTGGGTTCGGGCTCGTCGGCCGCGACCTCGGAGCCGGAGTCGGTCTCGGTCAATGTTCCCGTCGATTCGCCCGATTGCCGGTCGCGGCTGCGGCCGCCGGCTCCGGAGCCGCTTGCGGTCGCGGTATCGCCCGCTCCGACTTCGGCGTCGACGATCTGGATCGTCGTCGCGTCGGTAATGCGAACGTCGCCGTCCGGGTCCGTGTCGGTCACCCTGAACGGCTGCTGGTCGATCCCTTCGATCCGGACCTGTTCGCCGGCGCGAACCGGCCGGTTGCGCAACTTTTCCGTCGCTTCGCTCTCGGCGGCTCGCCGCTGGCGATCGGGGAGTCCCGGCGGCGCGACCAGCGTGACCCGATCTGCATCGGTGATGGTCGACTTGTCTTTCGCCCTGACAGAGACGGTGTCGCCGACGTGGACACCGGCGTTGGCCCGCGTATCGCCGTCGATCTGGACCGCGTTCTCGGAGACCGACTGGTCTGCGGGCCACATCTTGGCGACGGTCGTCTCGTCGCCCTCGATCACGACGGTATCGCCGCTGAGAATACCGAGCTGTCGCCGCGCCGGTTCGGGGATCCGCGCGACGCCCCGGCCGGCGTCTCCCTTCTCCGCGGCCCGAACCGACAGCGTCACGCCGTCCGATTCCGACGAACTCATACGCGTTCCTTTCGCGTCAGTCGCCTTGAGAATTGTCCCGTCGCTGGCGGTCGAAACCATCGGGAGCCTGGTTCGACTACCGAGACAGATCTCGAGTCCAGTCTCTCACGGCTCAGAGAGCGTTCTCGAGGAGCCGATCAATGCCGCGTCGCAGCCGTTCGGAGGCCGAAGGGGCTGAAATCCCCAACCGGTCGCCGATATCCTCGGTTGACGCCGCCCGCGGAACCTCGAAGTAGCCCGCCTCGCGAGCCGCGACCAGCGCCTCGTACTGCTCGCTGGTGAGGCCGAACGGTGGGTCGTCCGATGACGACTCCCGGGTGAGCTGCTCGAGTTTGAAGGTACCGCCTCGGTCCGTACAGAACGCCCGGTACTCCGCGAGCGCTTCCCGGTCCGGAAACCGCGCCCGCGCCCACCAGCCGTCGACGGTCACGATCCCGCCCAGCGGCGTCGTTCCGAGTTCGATGTACTTCCGATAGATCGGGAGCGGCGGGTCCCGGAGCCTGATCCGATACATCGCGCCCTCGGCTCGCTCGTCTATTCGTCGAGAGGTCTCGACCGTCGGATCGGACGCGAGTGCCGCGGCAAAGCCCTCGGCGGCTCCCGTGGTCCTGCAGAGAACGACCGGCCGGTCGGGGTCGACGACGAGGATCCGTTCGATGTAGAGCGTCACGTCCGGAGCGGCCGCTACCGCGTCCGTCAACGGCAGATCCGGGGAGTTGAGCTGGAACTCCGCGATGAGGCCCATATGTTCCCTTTCGTGCGACCGCAGTTAAGCACCCTTATGAGTTAGATACAGGTTGATCGGCGATCGGCGCATATGTTCGGGTACGAATGGGATCCGACGACCAGCCACCACTGCAACTCGAGACGACGGTTCGATCGTACAACTACTACCGCAACGCGGTCGAAAAACACTGGGACCCACACGAGGTCGATCTCGAGGCGGACCGCGAGGGAGTCGCCGACCTCCCCGAGCCCGCCTTTCGGGGGCTCAAGCAGTCGCTTGCGCTGTTCGGCGCGGGCGAAGAATCGGTGACCGAGGACCTCGCGCCGCTTGCGGTCGTCCTCGAGGACATCGGCGATCAGATGTTCATCACGACGCAGCTTTACGAGGAGTCCAAACACACCGACTTCTTCGACCGCTACTGGCGCGACGTGGTCCGTCCCGAAGAGCAGCGGCGCGGGCAGGATCTCACGTCGCCGACCGACGAGGCGTGGTTCAACGAGCCCTACGACGAACTGTTCGAGCGCAACGAGCAGGCGATGGCACGACTCCTCGAGGAGGACACGCCGGACAACCGCGCGAGGGCCTACTGTCACTACCACCTGACCATCGAGGGGATCCTGGCCCAGACCGGTTACTACGGACTCACCCTCGCCTACGGTGAGAACGAACCCGACCTGCCCGACCTCCCGGGACTGGTCGAAGGACTCAAACTGGTCCGCAGCGACGAGGGACGCCACGTCGGCTTCGGGATGGCGAAACTCAAGTCGCTCGTCAGCGAGGGCGAGGTCGACCCCGACCTGCTCCGCGAGACGATCGACGAACTGGTGCCGCTCGTCCAAGAGAGCCTGGCCGGCGATGAGGGGGCCAGCACCGAGGCGGGGCCCGGGCCGAGCCCGTCCGATCTGGCCGACTATGCGTACACGAAACACGAACAGCGCATGCAACAGATCACCAGCGCGAGCGAGGCGATTCCGGACGTCGAAGAGTTGACCGAACTCGACGCCTGAGGACCGGTTCAAGGGAGTTCGTCGGGTTCGGCTGCAGGGACCGGAGAAACGCCTTTTATCGTCCGTGTTCCACCGTCTAGCATGGTCGTCCAGACAGAACGCGACGACACGACCTGGTACGAGTGCGAGAGCTGCGGGCTCCTCTTCGACGAGCAGTCGGACGCGACGGAACACGAGCAGCGGTGTGACGGCTCCGATCCGACCTACATTCAGTAAGTCGATCGCCTGATCGGCTCCGACCCCGCTCTCACCCCCGCGAGCCGCTCACTCGAGTCGCTCGCGGTGTTCGGCCGCGAGTTCGCGCGCTCCCTCGAGCGTGTGGGTCTCCGTCCAGCGGACGCGGTCGCCGTCGCCGTAGGCCAGCGCAGTCTTGAGTTCGTCCCGGAGGACGCCGTGGTCGACCGCGAGCACCGTCCCCGATCCGTCGCCGAGTTCGTAGACGCCGGGTCGGTCCGGTGCGGCGGCGACAGTCTCTCGCTCGAGGTCCCGCCAGGGTTTTTGCAGCGGCATCAGTCGGCGCTCTCGACGAGTTCGTAGGCGTGTTCGCTCATCTCGTCCTCGGCGAAGACGAAGACGCGACCGTCGACGAGCGAGAGGTCGGCGTCGACGCGGATCGAATAGGCCTCCGTCGCGACGGTCACGCCCGGAAACAGTTCCTCCTCGTCGTCGCGATCGAGCATCACGCGGCCGACGCCGGTCGTCTCGAGGATGTCGTCGTGGGTGTTCCGGTCGTTGACGTAGGTCATGACGCCCTCGACGCCGTCGGGGTCGGTGACGAGAACGTGGACCTCCTTGCCTGGCGGGGTCGAGAGGGGCCCCTCGACGGGTTCGGGCGGCCCGTGGTAGAATACCTCCCGGCCGTCGTGGTACTCGACGACCACGCCACCGTCGACGAAATCGACGCCGATCGTGCTGGGGGCGACGTTGTTGCGCGCGCTCATGTGCGTTCGTTCGGTCGGATCGGGGAAAAGCGGTGTGTTCCAGTCGCCGGTTCGTCTGCCGTCCGCTCGGCACGGTTGCCGTCGCCCGCGGACCGAAACGCCCGATCGCCCGATTCGCCGAGACCGTCAGCCGTAAATACGCGCTCTGAGTCGCTTGTGGTATGGATGGCCGTGCTGTCGCCCCCGCAGCCGGGACGGTACTCAACGCACTTGCGACCGGTACGGGGTCGGCCTTTGCGATCGACCTCGAGACGACGGCAACCGTCGAACTCACGAGCGACAGTGAGATCGTCGGCGACATCGCCGGCCGGCCCGACGCCGACGCGACGCTCATCGAGCGCTGTGTCGAACTGACGGTCTCGGAGTACGCCGACGCGGCCGGATTGGACGAGACGGATGTGGGCGCTCGCGTCCGCACCGAAAGCGAGATCCCGATGGCCGCCGGCCTGAAGAGTTCCAGCGCCGCGGCCAACGCGACGGTGCTCGCGACGCTCGATGCCCTCGAGGTCGCCGATTCGGTCGAGCGGATCGAGGCCTGCCGACTCGGCGTCCGGGCCGCTCGCGACGCCGGCGTCACCGCCACCGGCGCGTTCGACGATGCCAGCGCGAGTATGCTCGGCGGCGTGACGGTGACCGACAACGCGACCGACGCGTTGCTCGCTCGCGAGGAGATCGACTGGACGGCGTTGGTCTACACCCCGCCGGAACAGTCCTACAGCGCCGATGCGGACGTGTCGGCCTGCGAGCGGATCGCGCCGATGGCCCGACTCGTCGAGGAACTCGCACTCGACGGCCGCTACGCCGAGGCGATGACCGTCAACGGCTTCGCCTTCGCGGCCGCACTCGAGTTCCCGACCGGGCCGATGGTCGACGCCATGCCCGACGTCGCCGGCGTCTCGCTGTCCGGAACCGGGCCGAGCTACGTCGCCGTCGGGGAGCAAGAGACACTCGAGGCGGTCGAGCAACGCTGGGCCGAGCGCGACGGAACGACACGATTACTGCAAACGCGGACGGACGGTACCCAAACGACATGACTCGAGAGCCAACGGACGCGGCGACCGACGGTGGAATCGACGAGGAGGAACGCACGCCGGAGGAGATGAACCTCGACGAACTGCGCGAGGAGATTCGGACGATCGATCAGGAGATCGTCGAACTGATCGCCCAGCGAACGTACGTCGCGGATACGATCGCGGCGGTCAAAGACGAACAGGGACTGCCAACGACCGACGAGAAACAGGAACAGCAGGTCATGGACCGGGCGGGCGACAACGCCGAACAGTTCGATGTCGACGCGAATCTGGTCAAGGCGATCTTCCGGCTGTTGATCGAACTGAACAAGGTCGAACAAAGAGAGAGTCGGTGAGGCTCAAGACGCACTCCTTAGGCGTTCTATCCCTCAAGTAGCAATTTAAAATTCGTTTTTGAGGTATCCTTCGCGTTCGATTGGAGTCGGTGAGCAGCCGGAAGACCGGATACGCATCCGTATTGAAGACGTTCCAACAACACCGCCAGAGCCCCCGCTCAGTATCGATGAGAGGAGCACCACGAAGCTAGCGATCTGTTCTTGCTGCTGTGTCCCAACCCAAAGGCACAATATTCCGTGTACACATAGTTTCCTGTATGCCCAGTATCACCGTCAACGTCGACGACGACCTCAAAGACCGGATGGAGAGACACCCGGAAATCAACTGGAGTGAGGTTACCCGACAGGCCATCCAGGAAAAAATAGAGACACTTGAAGTGATGGACGAACTCACGTCCGGGAGTGAACTCACTGAGAGCGACGTCGCCGATATCGCCGACAAAATCAACGATAGCGCACGCGAGCGCGTCGAAGAGGAGTCAGAGTAGCCTCAACGAATGAAGCTGGTCGTCGATGCCAACGTCGTCATCTCCGCGCTCATCGCTGACTCGAAAACCCGTAAACTCATCGTCACACTCGAACCCGACCTCCTGACGCCCGAATTCGTCTACGACGAGATCGAGAACTACACGGATTTGATCGTCGAGAAGTCCGGTATGAGTCCAGAGCGAGTCGCCCAGTTCGTCGACCTCCTGTTTCAGTACATCGAGGTCGTCCCCGCCGACGAGTTCTATCCGCACATCGAAGAGGCCGAAGCAGCGATCGGTGAAACTGATCCGGACGACGTGCTGTACGCCGCCTGTGCTCTCGCCAGTGATGCAGCCATCTGGAGCGATGATACCGACTTCGACAAACAAAATCTCGTCGAGACACATTCGACAAGCGACGTGATCGACTCATTCGACACACTCTAGTCGATCGGAACGACCGCCTGTAGAGCGGGAGTATCTCTATTTATATATAGTGTCTACAGACGCCCTCTCCATCTCGAATTTAGGGGAATAAGTCTGTGATACGGCTTTACTTTCACGAGATTACAGCATAGATTTAAGATATCTGAACAAAGTTGAACAAAGAGAGAGTGGTAACAAAACAAAGTATACAGAGTCTGTCTCGTAGGGTTAGGTTGTAGATCTCTTTCTGATTGTTGCTCAACTGGTCTCGGGTAGACGCATAACATACTACGAACATCCCAGATGTCTTGCTGCGCGGTCACAAACAACACGATATGATAGATGAGTCGTACATGAGTGACTGGCGGCAGTTCGACGGTCGCCCAGCCCCCGACGGGGAGGCCGACCTGACGCTTGCGCATCTCACAGACCTGCACGGGCAACTCGGGCCGTCCCATCAGGTGTACTACGACAATCCTCACTCTCGACCTGATATCGAGTTTGACGGCGACCAAACGGTTCGCCCAGTCCGTGGAATCGCGACCCACGTCGCGAAGCTATCAGAACTTCAGTCGGGTGGCGACAGCGACCTCCTGACGCTCGCAAGCGGTGACACCTTCCATGGGACTGCCGAGACGACGTACACGAACGGGCAAGTGATGCTCGACCCGCTCAACGAACACGTCGAACCGGACGTCTACGTCCCCGGAAACTGGGATTTCGGACACGAAGCGGCTGCTGATGGAAGCGCCTGCGAACTGTTCGATGCGATCGATGCGCCGGTTCTTGCGTGTAATCTCCGCAACGACGACGGGGAACTGCTCTACGATGGGACGATCTGCTTCGAGCGGGCCGGCATCAGCGTCGGTGTCGTCGGTATGACGAACGTCTACATCGATCAGATGGCCCCTGCGTTCCACGAGGGGAAGTACCAGTTCGACAAGGCACCGAAGCTCCTCGACGACGCTGCGAAGGCTCTCCGCAACAAGGGCGCAGACTTCGTCGTCGCGGTGACCGAAATCGGTCTGCCCTGGATGGTACAGGCTGCCAAAGACTTCGAGAGCATCGACCTGATGCTCAGTGCCCATACCCACGAGTATACGCACGACCCGATCGTCATCGAGCAGACCGGTACTGTCGTCGTCGAATCAGGCATGGGGGAGGCGCTGGGACGAATCGACGTTCGGTTCGACCCGGAGGGCGCGGCATTCCGGCACGTTCTCTACTGCTTCGTCGAGGGCCACGAGTACACACCCGATCCCGACCTGGAAACACGCGAGACGATCAAACAGGTTCGTGCTCCTTTCTTTGGTGACGATACCGTACACGAACGCGGGGACGTGACGCTCGACCGGCCACTCGATACAGTCGTCGGCGAGACTGATCGCCCGCTTTCCCGGCAGTCGTTCCTCGAGAGTGCGTGGAACACATTGTTCAACGACGCACTCCGGGAATACTTCGAGACCGATCTTGCGGTGGCACATGGGTTCAGATACGGACAGGCGATTCCCGCCGGCGAGATCACGCTCGGAGACCTCTACACCGTCTTCCCGATGACGGCACCGGTCGCCATCGGTGACGCGTGGGGACAACAGCTTCAGACACACATGGAGCGGTATCTTTTCAACAACTTCACACCCCACGTCTATGGCCAGGAGGATGGCCGCGTCCGCAGCTATTCTTCGAACGTTGAGTGCGTCCTCGACCCGACTGCCAAGCGCGGGCGACGACTGGTCGAGATGCGTGTGGATGGCGATCCGATCGAGGCTGGCGAGACGTATCGTGTTGCGACGTTCCGGCGACCGGGCGATCCCGACCGGGATCTCGGTGGCTGTGGGTTCCCGTTCCGTAACGTTCGGGTCGAGTCTGGAACGATTCCTGTAGATATCATCGAAGAATATCTTGCCGCCCATTCGCCAGTCGAGTACGACGTAATGGGCCTCGTGGAAACGGTCGGTGATGGCGCACAGAACACCCCTGCGGATGGGCCGTATCCCTATATCCAGCCTGGCGTTGATTACGCCGACGGGACGGAATATATCCAGACCAGTATGATACCACGACGATTCGACCACGCAGTAACCTGTCGAACCGAGGAGCACCAATTCGGTACTGAAACACGTGAATAGTGCCCATCGATGGTCTCAAACTCGGTGATGTACTCTCGGGGTGACTAGCAGATATCGATTTGACGTACCAGAGATTAGCGACCCGATTTCCGCGTACAGTCTTCACGCCAGGCTGCTGTACACACTGATTACGATTCGCCTTGATCTGGCTGACGACCTCGACACTACGATGCCTATGTTCGACGGCGAACTACTCGATCACGGAACCGGAACCAAGTGACCTTATCGCGTAGAATTGCGGCTGCTGTTTTCACAAGAACAGTGACGGGTGTGCATTCTGGTCACGCTCGGCACGATTGATCGGTAGTTCGGTTCTCCACTCTATATGGTGAATCTCATCCATTTGAACAAGGTAGAGCAAAGGGATAGTAGATAGCACTAAGCGAGTTCTTGAGAGCGTGTACCGCGTGATTCGACCTCAGAAATCGTCCGGTTGTTGTTCAGTTAGTTCGTATCGAAGGGTATGGGCTGTGGACCGATAACCGGAGCCAGCGGACACTATACGTGCGAACCGAACTTTTGCGCTGCGGGCGCGACGGAGTCGCGCCCTCGGCAAAACTTCGATGAAAAGCACTCCTCCCTCCCCTGCGGGTCGGTCGTCGGCCCGCTCACTCACTGCGTTCGCTCGCGGTGAGTGCACACTTCTCCGCCTATACTGATCACAGCAGATACGTCAGTCCAGTCCGAGACTCAGTTTCAACGCTTCGTCCACTGTCTCCATTGACTCTCGGTCGAGACTTCCAAGCACCGAGTGAATCCGTTTTTCGATGGAGACGACACGAATTTGATCGAGGCGAATGGAAGAATCTTTCTCGAACGGCGACTCCGCTGCTTCAACAAGAACCTCGAACGGATAACCCCGATATGTCCCCGTCGCAGGTGCAACGATAGTCGTACTAGCATTCTTATTCCCAACATCGTTCTGGACGACTACCGCAGGACGAGTTTTCTTCATCTCGTGCCCTTCTGCTGGATCAAAGCGAACGATAACGACGTCACCGCGACGAACCTCCGTATCCTCGCTCATTCATCCAGCCCGCTCCACGCTTCGTCCGACGCTTCATCCCACTCGTCCGCAAGTTCTTCCGCACTCTCAGAAGCCTCGCGATACGCGGCAGCCAGTTCGTCCTCGTCGGGATGATCAGATTCTACTTCGACGACAGCGACGGTTACACGCTTGTTTGCGTATTCCGTCCCGAGATAGATTCGGCCTCGGTCGTCGGTCTCGTTAGTTCGTAGGTCCCGCGCATCTACTTTCGTCATGTTACCGACTTGGACCGACTGCTGAATAAGTGTTGCCCACTATTACCCACAATAGGTGTGCTCGGTGACTCCTACCATGAATTTTATCTATCTGAACAAGGTCGAGAAACGCGAGAATCGGTAACTCACCACATAATTGCTGCTACATCATTCATCAGTAGGTTCGAGCGGGACTCGTTCCACCTCAATGTCTTCGTACTCTTTCTCCGATGAGAGCACATTCAGCGTACGTGTTTCTGCAGTCGCGGCGTGGAACGCATCGAACGCCGTCATTCCCTCGTCGTAGTAGTTGACGGCCTTCAGAACTATTTGTCGCTCTTCCTCGTCTCGGACAGGGACGAGCTCAAGCAGGTTTGCCACGAGTGGGATGTACTCAAACTCGTACCGTTCACGGGCGAGAAGGAGTTCGAGATAGGAGAACGCCGATGTTTCTACGTCGTACTCCTCCAGTGCTTCTTCTGCTGATTGCTGCAACCAGTCCGAGTCTTTGGCGAGCGCAAGCAAAAAGTCAGTCTCGACGTAAACCGTCATCTATCGTCCCCTTTCTCACGGGCCTCAGCTTTCCCTTCTGCTTCGATGTCCGCACGAATATCGTCGCTGGACGTGTCACGTAACTCGCCTGCTGCCTCCCGAACTGCAGTGAGCGGGTCGTCCGCAACCGGAACGAGTTCGATTCTATCCTCGTACGTAACGATGTGGTACTTTTCGCCGTATTTTTCTCGTACGTCTTTGGGGATGTACAGCCTCCCCTGCCCGTCCGTTTCTGCTGACATGACCATGACTATGGTGCCATAGACAAAGAATCTTACCACCAGTAGGCGATTAATGGTACAGTCATCAGTATTCCATATATTCGAATATTGAATATTATATATCTAAATAAGGTCGAGAAAAGTGATAAGGTATAGCACTAATCGGGTTTACTACCGCTTCTACCGGACGGTATCGGTCGAAAGCCTTCCGATTGCTGTGTAGCTGGGTCGTGGATTTACCAGAATTGAGGCGAGAATGCCCCTCCCTCAAGGAGCGAGTATTGCGAGCGAGTAGGGGGGATGAATCGCCGCACGACAGTACAAGCCATTAAGTGAACACATCTCTAATCAAGGGATAGCGATGGAGTACAGTCACCGCTATCCCNGGGGATGAATCGCCGCACGACAGTACAAGCCATTAAGTGAACACATCTCTAATCAAGGGATAGCGATGGAGTACAGTCACCGCTATCCCGCATACCCGACACAACAGGTAGCGGCTGTACTGGACTCTCACATCGACATTCATCGCCAAGCGTACAACTACACCCTGTACGAGTACGAGAGCGTGGACGCCGACGACATCGGTTCCGCGTACAAACACCACTACCGACTCACCAACTGGAAAGACGAATACCCCATCTTCTCGGAAGTAAACTCTAAAGCACTGCAACGAACCGTCACTCGGTTCTACCAGAACCTCAACGGACTCTCCGAGCAGAAGCAAAACGGACGCAAGGTCGGGAAGCTCACGTGGAAGTCACCAACGGAATTCCAGAGTATGACGTATTCGCAGTCTGGCTTCGAACTCAAAAACACGAGTGGCCGACGCGCGACACTCTGGCTCTCTAAAATCGGCGACATCCCGATCCGCTACCACCGCGAAATCCCCGACGAAGCCGACATCAAAGAAGTCACCATCAAGAAGGAGACAACTGGCGACTGGTTCGTCTCCTTCGGGCTGGAAACCGACGACGCTGACCTGACCGAGAAACCCGACGTGAACTCACTCAATACGAGCAATAGCGTGGGTCTTGACCTTGGTATCCTCAACTACATTCACACCTCAGACGGGACGACTGTGGATTGGCTCGATCTCGAAGACGAGTACGACCGACTCCGCCACGAGCAACGCAAGCTCTCGCGGAAAGAGCAAGGGTCGAACAACTACGAGAAGCAACGCCGAGAAGTGGCGAAGGTCAAGCGACACATCCGTCGGAAGGTGCTGGACTACCAGCACAAAATCACGACGTGGCTCGTCGGCGAGTACGATGCTGTGTTCGTCGAAAACTTGGACGTGAAGGGGATGCTGGAACAGTCACAGAACGCTCGCAATAAGCAGGACGCGGCGTGGCGACAGTTCATCACGCTCCTCGAATACAAGGCAGACTTGTACAGCTGTCACGTCCTTCAGGTGGAAGCAGCAGGAACGACGAAGGAGTGCGCGAAGTGCGGTGTGGAGACGGCGAAACCCATCTGGGTTCGAGAACACTCTTGTCCGTCGTGTGGGTTCGAGTGTGACCGGGACGCGAATGCGGCGCTGAACGTCTTGCAGCGCGGCTTTTCTGAACTAGGGCTGGGATGGCCCGAAGACACGCCTGTGGAGACTGCACTCCCTACGGACACTCATTCGNGGGACGCGAATGCGGCGCTGAACGTCTTGCAGCGCGGCTTTTCTGAACTAGGGCTGGGATGGCCCGAAGACACGCCTGTGGAGACTGCACTCCCTACGGACACTCATTCGATGTCTGCAAAGCGCGTCATCGAAACAGGAAGCCCCACCCTCAACGAAGCCGCACCAGCGGCTGAGTAGGGTGGGGTAGTTCACACCCCACTATCACGGATGACCATCACCTTCACGCGGCGCACGTCATCGAAATCACGGAGACGGTACGTCAGTTCACGGACCCGCTCGGCAGCGCCTCGGCAGAATAGTGATTCGAGACACCACTCGCCTTGGTGAGTATGACTCGTATTGAGAATCACGTCCTGATACCCGTGCTGGACGGCGTGGAGTTCCTGTATCACTTCGTGGTGGCGATAATCGAAAGCAACGAGGGCAACGACCTCCTCAGTTGTCTCCTCGAGGCGAGTATGGGCTTCGATATACTCCAGCATCGCCTCTCGGACGGCCCGCGACCGATTTTCGATCCCCTGTTCCGTCCACACCCGGTCGAACTCCTCGACTACCTCGTCTGGGATGTTGAAACTTGTTCGCACGGCTACTGATTCGTCTTTCTCCTACAAGAGGGTCCGCGTATGACGATTCCCCTGATCCGGTATTAAAAACCGTTATTCGCGTCCTCAGCGGAGTTCGCCGTAGATGTTACACGGTGACTCGCTCGGGCTTCTCCTCGGGGCGGTCGCACTCGGTGGCATTCACGGCATCGAACCGGGTCACGGCTGGCCCGTTGCCGCATCCTACGCGCTCGACCGAACGAACAAGTGGGCATACGGGTTCGCGGCGAGTTTCATCCTCGGCGTCGGCCATCTCGTCAGCAGTATTGCGATGGTCGGAGCGTTCTTCTACGCGAAGGAGTACTTCGATCTCACGCAAGTCAACGAGCCGATTCCGATTCTCGATGGCATTCACATCGGTGGACCGGTTAGTCTCGTGGCCGGTGTCTTACTCATCGCGCTCGGCATTCGTGAGTACTCTCACGGACATTCTCACGGCAACCACGATGCTAACCACGACTCCGATCACCACAACTCCGACCATGGACACTCGCATGACCACGAACACAACTCGGAGGTGCATCACGGTCGCTCGCGGGAACGAGGCCATTCACGTGGTCACAGCCACGACCACGATAACGGTGGACTGATTTCTCGGCTGAAGAGCGTCGTCCCACTCGTCGGCGGGCACTCTCACTCCCACGATGACCACGACGAGGCCGCCGACCGGACCCTCCTCGGTATCGCGTGGTTCGCATTCGTCCTCGGATTCGCCCACGAGGAGGAGTTCGAGATTATCGCGCTCTGTGCCGGGTCGAACTACTGCCTCGAACTCATGAGTGCGTACGCCATCACCGTTATCGTGGGTATCGTCAGTCTGACGATGCTGTTGATTGCGGGCTATCAGCACTCCGAGGAGAAAGTCGAGCAGTACACGCCGTACCTCCCGGCGTTCTCCGCAACCGTCCTCATCATCATGGGTGTCGGATTTATCAGTGGTCTATTCTAAGGTCAAAGTGAGCGAGTTGAAGAACGGAGAGCAGTGAGGATCGATCCGCCGTTAGACTCGAGTCGCCTAGTTCTGCCCCGCTAAAGATCGAAGCGACTCCCGCCACTGGATCTCCCCGAGCGGGCCGAATCGCCTCTCGAGGCGGTCCCAGACGACGATCGTCGAGGGAAGCAGGAGGATCGACGTGAGATAGGCGTAGAAGATCCCCAGCGCGAGCAGGAGTCCGAACTCCATGATCATGGGGATCAACGCGAGGTACAACACGCCGAGTCCGCAGACGGTGGTGAGCATACTGCCGGTCAGGGCACCGCCGGTGCCGCGGACGGTCACCTGGAGCGCCTCGTGGACGTCGGCTCCCGCCTCGTATTCGTCGACGAACCGGTGCATGAAGTGGACCGTGTAGTCGACGCCGAGCCCGATCGAGATCGACAGGATCGGGGTGTTGATCGGCGACAGCGCGATGTCGAACAGGCGCATCGAGCCCGCCAGCATCGCGACGGTCACGAGGACCGGAACGAGGTTGATGACGCCGTAGACCATCCGTCCCTCGAGCCACCAGTACGACAGCATCAGGAAGACCGCGGTGAGGAGGAACGCGACGACCAGACTCTTGATCGCCGAGTCGCCGATGCGGTCGATGACGGCCTGATTGACCACCAACTCGCCCGTCGCCGTCGCGTCCATCTCCATCTCGTCTGCGACCGCCTGGGCGGCGTGGGTCGCGTCCGTCTGGTCGGCGTCGGAGTCGACCTGATAGACGATGCGGGTCGAACTACGGTCGCTCGTGACGTACTGTTGGGCGGACTCTTCTTCGAGCAGTTCGTCGTAGACCCGGTCGATATCCCGATTCGGAAGCCCGTCGTTGTCCGAGTCAGTTTGCCTGACTGTCGCTGCGAACTCGGGGTCGGACGACTTGCGTTGCTCGATCGTGCCGACGACGCTGTCCGCCTCCGCGCGCCGATCGGTTTCCTTGAACGTCTCGGGCGGATCGGTAAGCGCCCGGTCGATGTCGCGGAGCCCGGCGGCCGATCTCACGTCCGGATCGTCCACGTAGACGGTTACCGACCCCACGAGCCCCTGATCGAAGTCTTCCTCGAGGTAGTCGAGTACGGTCATGAACGTGTACTGACTGGGTGCGAGCGGTCCGGGAAGCCGTTCATACTGGTCGATCCGATCCTCGTCCGGGAAGAACGCCTCCTGCGAGAACTCCGAATCGACGCCCGTGCCGTAGCCGGCCGCTGCCGCGCCGAAGACGAGCGCGCTCACGAGGATGATCGCGGGCGCGATCCGCGCGAGCGTTACCCCGACCGGAAGGATCCGACCGAGGACGGAGTCTTCGTTCCCCATCGGGCTCGTGCCGAACTTCGGGAATCGAGTCCCGTCGCGGAGTCGATCCAGTCCGACCTTCCCGGCCGGGAGGAAGACGCCGAAGATGAGGAAGGTAAACAGGATACCGACCCCGGCGACGATACCGAAATCACGGAGCTGGCCTATCGAACTCGTCAGGTTCGAGGCGAATCCGATTACGGTCGTCATCGTGACGATCAGGAACGCACCTGTGAGCTGGCGCGTCGTGATACCCATGGCGTCGCCGATCGCCGCACCGGTCGCTCGTTCCTCACGGTATCGGTTGATGATGTGAATCCCGAAGTCGATCCCGACGGCCAGCAAGAGCGGGAAGACCGTGATCATCATATCCGAGAACGGAATGCCAGCATAGCCCATGAACCCGAACGTCCAGAGCATCGTCATCATCAGCGCGGCCAGCCCGAGGGCGAGATCGACCGGGTCGCGGTAGGCGACGATCAGGAAGAACAGGATCAACACGAGCGCCGCCGGGAAGACGACGATCGCGGTGTCGCCGAGCAGTTGCAGCATCTCCTCTTCGATGATCGCGCTGCCGAATACCTCGACGTTCTCGCCCGTTTGGTAGCCGTCGATCTCGTTGGCTACCGCGGCCGTTTCCGACTGGAGTTCTGCCGTGTCGTCCGTGTCAGCGTTCGGCGGCGTATCGTAGGTGACCGCGATCTGGCCGACATCTGCCTGTGCCGACTCCCGGGTAAAGTCCGTACTCACCGGCAGCCCCGCGGCCTCATCGGCGTCCGCGATCGCCCCCTCTAACTGCCGCTGGGAGGCGCGTTCGATGGCGCGTCGCTGCGTTTCGGGCGTGTCCGCCTCCGGATCGAGTTGTTGGGCGACGAGCGAGGCCGGACTCGTCGACGACTCGACTCGCAGCCCCGCATCGTTTTCCGCCCGCTCCTGAAACTCGAGCATCCGGAGGAGGCTCTGCTTCGAGAGGGTGTTGCGCTCCTCGATGAACAGGCTCGCGGTCGAGCCGCCGCCGTCGCGACCCTCCCGCTCGAAGTCGGCTTGCATATCCTCGAGGGCCTGCTGTTCTTCCATTCCCTCGGTGAACTGGTCGGTTCCGGCCTGTTGCTCGCCCCCGCCGCCGATTCCGCCGACGAACAGGACGGTAACGACGGCAAAGGCGAGGACGATCCGCCACGGATGGTCAGTGATCGCCGTATTGAGTCGATCGGGAAGGGAGCGATCGCTCTCCGCGGCATCGTCCCGGTCGCGGATCTCGTCGATGTCCGGCATCGATTAGTGTTGTCGCCACCAGAGGCCGACCCCGATACCGCTCACGGCGAGGGCAGCGAGTATCCCGACGATAGCCGACGGGAACCCGCCACCGTCATCGCCGCCGGCTTCGACCTCGATCGGGTGCTGGTAGACGTCCGAGAGGACCGTCTCACCGCGTGCGGTGTCGTACTCGAAGTCGAGCTCTACGGGGTGGGTTTCGACGCTCGCGTCTCCCGACGCCGAGACCTCGAAGGGAATTTCGGCCGACTCTCCCGGCTCGAGTTCGTCGACGAACGCCTCGTCATCGGGCGCGTCGAGGGGGCTATCGGTGTAGAGCCTGGCGTCGATGTTCGACAGCGTCTCCGGGCGCTCGTTCGTGATCTCGAGGACGAGATCGCTCGAGTCGCCCTGCCGGACCGACACGCCGTCGTCGCTGATCGAGAACTCGTCGGTTCGGTCGTCGACGACGACCCGCTCGGAGATCGGGCCGTCCTGCAGCGTCGTGTCTCCGCTTCCGGTGTACTCGACGGTAAAGCGGAGCTGCCGGGCTCCCGAATCGGCCTGCCCGCTGACGTCCGTCGGATAGGCGAACGTCGCGGCTTCCCCCTGTTTCAGTTCGGGGAGCGCATAGCGCGTGTCCTCGACGAACAGCGAGTCGCTCATCGGCTCGACGATCAACACCGCGTCGTCGACGGGTCGCGGCCCGTCGTTGACGACTTCGCCAGTTACGTTCCCCTCGTAGCCGACCGAGAGGGTGTCCTCGAGGTTGCGGATCGAGAACGATTGCTCGGCCGTCGGTGACAGCGACGTTCGGACGGCGTCGGCAGTCCGGTCGATACCGGAGCCGTCCTCGTAGGTGAACCCGACCTCGATGGGTTTGTCCACCGCGCCGGTCGACTCGGCCATCGTCGCCTCGACGGTCGTCGTCGTCGACTCGTTCGGTGCGAGGTCGCCGATAGCGTTCTGGCTCGTTCCGCCGTCGATCGTCACGCCGCCGAAGCCGGTGACGGAGACGCGCGTGTGATTCGCGGCTTTGGCTCCCGTGTTTTCGATCTCCATCGTCACGTCCCCGCTTGCACCGGGCGCGACATCGGTTGCGACGTTCGAGACGGTAAAGCGTGGTTCGTCCGGAACCGTCACTCGGTAGTCGATGGTCTCGGTCTTCGTGAGTCGCTGTTGGGAGCTCGAGGCGTCCGAGACGCGGTTCGTGTAGGAGTACTCGACGTCGACCTCGATCTCGTACGTTCCCGGGTTGACGTCTTCGGGCACTTCGATCGCGAGCGGTGCCGTCGCGATCGCACCGTCCTGAATCGGGCCGACCGCTACTTCGCCCGAGGCCGACTCGAAGGGACCGGCATCGTCTATCTCGGCGGTCACGCCGCGGGCCGTGAGCACCCGATCGGCCTGGGCCCCGGTGTGAAGATCTCCGTTATTGACGAGTTCGACCTCGAGCGCGGCTTCGGTTCCCGGCGTGACATCCGGATTCGAATCGACGGCGTCGAGGTCCGGTTCGCCGCGGGTCAACTCGCCGCTCGCCTGCTGTGCCAGCGCACCCGCGACACCGAAGGGGGCGATGAACCCGACGACGGTGACGGCTGCGAGGACGAGGGCGATAGTTCGATCGCGATTCACGGAGACCACCCGTCAGGACGCTCGAGCACGGGCGACGCGTCGATCGACGATTTCGCCTCCCACGGATCATGTTCGGCGGAATGACAATCGCTCATTGACTACTGTCTGGGAGGAACGGGGTATAACTCTTTTGAATAAACGTTCAATCAAACCCATTATGGTACCCGGATGCGATTGGCCGGTATGACTCCGATCGAATCGCTCGTTTCCGTCGTGGGCGTTCGAGCGACACTCGACGTAGCCCAGTGCAACGCCGAGGTGACCGACCGTGACTGACGGCGTGTTCGAGGATCCGGCGAACACGCGCGAGGAAATCCTGGCCGCCACCTACCGCTGTCTCAGAAATCACGGCTACGCCGACCTGACAATGCAAAAGATCGGCGACGAACTCGAGCAGAGCCCCTCGCTCGTCTATCACCACTACGAGAACAAGGACGCGCTGGTGATCGCGTGTCTCGAGTACCTGCTCGAGCACTTCGAGGGCAAGCTCGGTCGCGGACGGGTCGACGATCCACAGGACCGACTCGAGGAAATGCTCGACTGGTGGTTCGCGACGGATGTCGACAACGACTGGCACGCGTTCCTGACGACGGTCCTCGAACTCCGGGCGCAGGCGGTTCACGACCCGGACTACCGAGCACACTTCACCCGAAGCGACCGCGTGTTCAAAGAGTCGCTCGCGGCGGCTCTCCGCACGGGGATCGATGCCGGCGTCTTTCAGGAGTGCGATCCGGACGCCGTCGCCGAGACGCTCCAAACGGTACTCATCGGGGCAATCCTTCGGCGCTCGAGCACCGATGCCGATGTGTGGCTCGAGGAAGTGCACGGTGAATTAGAGCGGTATCTCGAGTCGCGCGTATACAAGAACTAGTTTTCTCGAGCCGAATCCTCCATCTCAGAGTGATTGATATGACAGGAGCATTGTCGTTGGTTGGCCCGTAAGACCGTATTACTCCAAAATCTGGATTTCTGCATCGCGATTGGTGAGCATACTCGCTCGAGGAGACTGGACTGAGATCGAGTGGTGGTCTCGAAACTCGTAATATTATTTTGTAGCGGCTGTTGTTGTCCTATGTTATCCAGGGTCACTTTCAGTGGTACCACGCTGCAGTCCAGCGATTAAGTAATTTTTACCGTGCAATGGCAGAGGGCTATGCTTCCAGAAAGCTTATTACTAAATCCTTAATACCAATGAAACACCCCTACCCGGTGCGAGTCCCCAAGCCGGGATCGATGCGGTATCGGCAATAACTCGCACTCCAGGTGAATCACTCGCTAACCAACCGAAATACAACGATAATACAACACTAAATGACAGACGACACAACCTACCGCGAAAAGGGACGTGCAGTAGTCCTGGCCGCGCTTATGGTGCTGTCCGTTGTTGCCATGTCCGCAGCGTTTGCGGGCGGTGCAGCAGCGGCATATAATGGCGGAGATTCCGATGTTAACACAGAATACAGCGCAGACGACTTGGATGGCAAACTTGTCTGGCAAGGACAAGTCCTAGGCGTTGGCGACCTTGGTAGCGACAACGAGATTACACTGAAAGAAGACCAAGGTGACGACGGCAACCGAACCGTCGAACAGTTGAGCAGTGACGACGATGGTAACGTCGAAATCGACACTTCGCCCCTCGAGGCTGGGAACTACTTCCTCGAAGGAGGGGATGCAACCCCTAGCAACCAGTTCGAAATCGTTGTTCAGTCGTTCAGTGCGACTGACTTCGAAGACGATACGGTTGATGACGACGAAACTGTCGACTTCGAATTCAACTCCAATCGCGGTACGTACGCCGTGAACGTTACCGCCGATGGCCTCGAAGATGAAGATCTCGACTCGATCTTCAACACGTCGACAGACAATAATGACTTCGACGTCACCGATTACGACAACAGTAATGACAGTGACGACGAGGTCATTAAGATCTCTGGTATCAGTGACGCGGACGACTACACAGCGAACTTTACCGACATCGACACCGGTGAGTACACGTTCGACTTCGAGTCGAACGACACGTCCGCCACATCGAACGACACGATCACTGTGACCGAGGGCGAAGACGGCAGCCTCTCGTTCGGTGACGAAGTCATTGAAACGCGCACGAACACGGCCGAGATCCCGGTCGAACTTGAGGAGACCGACCAAGGTTACCTCCGTGTCGGTACGATGGAGGACGCTGGCTACGAAGTCTACCTCCTTGTCGAGGACGATGACAACAACGAAGGCGAGACCGGCGAGGTCGTCGTCGAGATGGACACTATCGCGGCAGCTAACAACACTTCGAGTGTTGAGGATGCCTTCTCGCCAGCTGACAGCGACGACTCTGTCAGCCTCGAAGTCGTCCACAACGAAAGTGCAAACGAGCATCTCGGCTCTGGCGACTACCCGCTGTCGCTCTCGACAGATATTAACGAAACGCTCACCGACGCGAACGATGCGACGGACTTCTCTGAGGATGATCTCGAGGCCTTCGACGATAGCGAAGAAGACACCTCGTACATGACTCTCGAGAACCGTCAGACTCTCGCTGAGGACGCTGTCACGGCGCACACTGCGCCGCAGGGCAACCTCAACGACATCACTGACGAACTTGACGACGACGAGACCCTCAACGACCTAATCGAAGAGGAGAACATCACGGCTACCGACACGGTTGCCGACGGTGATGGTATGCTCGTCAGTCTCGAGACTGAGGGACTCCACAGCTACTTCGAAGAGGGAGACACCTTCGAAGACATTAACAGCGCTGCCAACTCCAATGGTCAGGACTTCAACCTCACCATCGAGGGCGAGGACAGCGGCCCGAACGCTGACCCGCCAGTCTGGACCACGAGTGACACCGTTGGTAGTGATGAGACCGCTACGATCAATGACTCTGTAGAGGTCGTCGCTGCGAACCAGTCGGAGGGCACCGTGCTCTTCAACGTTGATTACAGCGGATTCGGATCCGAATTCGAAACTGGTGACTCCTACGACACCACCTTCAACGTCAACTACGACTGGGAGTACGCAAGCGAAGAAGCTGAGGACAACGAAGAGAACGAGGAAGCCGTTGACTCGTTCGACCTCGAACAGCGTGAATTCGAGCTCGACGACAGCAACGAAGAGCTGCCCGCCTCCGCAACGGCAACTGTGACCGGCGAGACCAACGTCGCACCCGGCACGGAAGTTAGCGACCGCCTGCGCTCGGCTGGTAACTTCACGCAGTCTAACGATGCCTACGTCGCTGACGACGGGACCTTCGAAATCGGTCACGACCTCAGCGAGTACGAGGCAGGTATCGATTATACCCTCGAGGCCGACGAAGAGGGTGGCACGGAAGATGACCTCGAAGGCACCACCATCCCTGGTGACGCGCTCCAGTCCTTCGACTACGACGTCTCCACCGACCCCGCAGAGCCGACGGTCGGTGACACTGTCACCGGTACGGTTTCCGTTGACAACCCCAACGACGCTCAGAAGTCCGAGGACGTCGAGTTCGTCTTCGACGGTGAGACGCTCTACAACGACACTGTCGACCTCGACAGTGGCGCAAGCGACACGATCGTCGACGGCGCAACCCTCCTCGAGACCGCTGAGAAAGGCGACTACGAGTGGGAACTGATCGTTGACGGCGAAACCGAAGACTCCGGCACGGTGACTGTCGCCGAAGACGACAGTGGCTCGGATGACAGTGGCTCGGACGACTCCGGTTCGGACGACTCCGGTTCGGACGACTCCGGCTCGGACGACTCCGGTTCGGACGACTCCGGTTCGGACGACTCCGGTTCGGACGACTCCGGTAGCTCCGACGACGGCACGCCCGGCTTCGGTGTCGGCGTCGCCCTCGTCGCGCTGCTCGGCGCTGCCATGCTGGCACTCCGCCGCCAGAACTAAACTGTAACAACTACCGGCTCACGCCGGCCCTAACTTTCGCGGTTTTCTTTTATCGGGCACCACACCACTAGCGATAGGTGTAGTCGTCTCGAGTCGATGCAACGACACAGGGATAGCCATGATTGTCTCCGCTTATCTGCGAGAACCGACGAGATAATCGGTGACACCTGCGTTGCACTCGAGACGGTGACAGACACTGACCCGCTCGAGAGAGTCCCCTCTCCTTGTGGACCAACACAACGCTGGTCGCTCACAGACCAGCTGATCGAACACGCTCGAGTTGATCGCGTTCGAGCTGTCTCGAGGAACCAAGACTGAGCCGACGCCGCCAACGGCACAGTTCGTCTTGCTGTGCTCGAGACTGATGCCTATGCGATTTCAAGTTCGCCTCGAGACGACAAGTCGACACAGGGCCAGCGTCACTGTGCGAGAGCCGTGTCCCTATCCAGTTTGAGAAGACAAAACGATACGTCGCAACAAAGATCGAGACAGCCGGTTCAGACAGAGAGACAACGCGCTGCGCAGCCGCTGAAACCGATCAGTCGTCTGCCGCGGCCGGTTCGACCTCTTCCACGCTCGAGTCGGCTCGCTCGAGGTCCTCGAGGTACTCGTCGGCGTCCAGTGCGGCCTTTGAGCCCATGCCGGCGGCGGTGACGGCCTGCTGGTAGTGGTAGTCGACGACGTCGCCGGCACCGAAGATGCCGGGGACGTGGGTTTCGGTCTGGCCGCCGCCCTCGCCGCCTTTGGTCTTCAGATAGCCGTCGGCGTCGGTCTCGACACCGGTGCCCTCGAGGTAGTCGGTGTTGGGCGTGTGGCCGATGGCGAAGAAGACGGCTCCCACGTCGAAGCCGAACTCCTCGGTTTCGGGGTCTTCGAGACGGTCGGTGGGGTGGCCCTTGTCGTTCTCGACGAGGGTGACGTGGTCGACGCCCTCCTCCTGGGAGCCGTGGATCTCGATCAGTTCGGTGTTTTTCATGATCTCGATCTCGCCGTCGTCGACCTTCTCCTCGACGCGGTCGACCCAGTAGTCCTCCGCGCGGAACTCCTCGCGCCGGTGGGCGATGTAGACGGTGTCGGCGAACTTCGTGAGGAAGGTGGCCTCCTCCATGGCGGCGTCGCCACCGCCGACGACGAGCATGTCTTCGCCGCGGAAGAACGCGCCGTCACAGGTCGCACACGTCGAGAGGCCGTAGCCCATGAGTTCGTCCTCGCCGGGGATCTCGAGCGTGCGGGCGCTGGCACCAGAGGCGGCGATGACGGCGTCGGCGGTGTAGACGTCGCCGTCTTTCATCTCGACGCGGAAGGGACGGCTGGAGTCATCGACGGATTCGATGATCCCGTTTTTCAGGTCGGCTCCGAACTGTTCGGCCTGCTCTTTCATGTTGTTGACCAGTTCCGGGCCGCCGATGCCGTCGGGGAAACCGGGGTAGTTGGCCACGTCGGTGGTCAGGGTGAGCTGGCCGCCGGGTTCGTCGCCCTCGATGACGAGCGGCTCGTTGTTCGAGCGGCCGGCGTAGATCGCGGCGGTTAGCCCGGCGATGCCGGTGCCGGCGATGATGAGTTTGCGGTGTTCGACGACCTCGTCATCGTCGTCGGTCGCGATGCCGAGTTTTTCGTCGAGTTCGCCGGTCTCGTTGAGCGCGCTGGTGTCGTCCCAGCCGCCGATCAGTTCGTCGTCGATGAATACTTCGGGGGCAGTTTTGCGGCCGTCCGCTCGGTCGACCATCTCGTCGAAGAGATCGTCGTCGTCGGTGACGTTGTACGTCTCGTACTCGATTCCCTTGCTGTCGAAGAGGTCCTTGGCCTTCTCGCAATACGGGCAGTCCGTCTTCGTATAGATCTCGACGCGTGGCTGGTCGCTCATGTATCAAGGTATGGATAGAGCGCCTAAACCCCTTGCGCTCTCAGCAATCGCCCCCTCTTGTGACGACGGCTGCGGGTCCTCGGTCGCCGACGTTGCGCCATCGACGAACTCGAGAGAGACCGTCAGTTCTCGCTCGGTTCGATCCTCGAGCGCCGTCTCGAGTCGGTCGACGAGGCTGGGATACGGATGGTCTGTGGGCCGCTGGACGACGACCGTCATGACCGTTTCGTCGCTGACGATTCCGACATCATTGGACTGGGCTCGGTCCTCGACCAACTCGAGGTGAGCGTATTCGCCGTCACCGAGGACGGTTCTGACCTCGTCGATGACCGTCCACCGAGCCGACGCACTTACGGACGCAAGCGACGAGGAACGATCATGGCAGCCGATCTCGAGGAGAAGACGAATCGGTACGGCGAGTTGCTCGCGGCGGCGCTGGAGGAGGCGTCGGTCGCGCCGCCCGAGGGGACGCCGATGGCCGAGGCGGCCGACGACTGCTACGAGATGGCGGCGTCCTATCTGGAGGACGGGACCCACTTCCGGGAACAAGATGATCTCGTCAATGCATTGGCCTCGTTCTCGTACGGGCACGCGTGGCTCGACGCCGGGGCCCGTGTCGGCCTGTTCGACGTCCCGACGGAGGGCCACCTCTTCACCGTCGAGTGACGCGAGTCGGGGACGTGAACGTGGTCCCTGCCATCTCAAACGATTAATCACTATGTAACCGGAACATATATACCAACTTTGGCGATTAGCTTATAAAGTAGGCGAAGCATTTATATGCCTTACGACCTTACTCTATGTTAGCTGAGGCGACCGGGTTTCTTCTGGTTACCCCACCCGGGAGCCCCGAGTAACCCACCCGACACACCATGACAGACACCAGCATCCGAACCTATACGAACGAGCAAGAGACCGAAACCGAAGAGGAGACCACCGCGGTATCCGACGAGCAAGAGCACTGTCCCGAATGCGGTGGCCGACTCATCTCCGACGACGAACACGCCGAAACGGTCTGTTCCGACTGCGGGCTCGTCGTCGAGGAAGACGAGATCGACCGCGGCCCCGAATGGAGAGCCTTCGACTCTGCCGAGAAAGACGAGAAGTCCCGCGTCGGCGCGCCGACGACCAACATGATGCACGACCAGGGGCTCTCGACGAACATCGGCTGGCAGGACAAAGACGCCTACGGCCGCTCGCTCTCGAGTCGCCAGCGCCAGAAGATGCAGCGCCTGCGCACGTGGAACGAGCGGTTCCGCACCCGCGACTCCAAGGAGCGCAACCTCAAGCAGGCACTCGGCGAGATCGACCGAATGGCGAGCGCGCTCGGTCTCCCGGAGAACGTCCGCGAGACCGCGTCGGTCATCTACCGCCGCGCGCTCGAGGAGGACCTGCTGCCGGGTCGTTCGATCGAGGGCGTCGCGACCGCGTCGCTGTACGCCGCCGCCCGACAGGCCGGCACGCCGCGTAGCCTCGACGAGATCTCGGCCGTCTCCCGCGTCGAGAAGATGGAGCTGACCCGCACGTACCGCTACATCATCCGGGAACTCGGCCTCGAGGTCAAGCCGGCCGACCCCGAACACTACGTGCCGCGGTTCGTCAGCGACCTCGATCTCTCCGACGAGACCGAACGCATGGCCCGCGAACTGCTCGAGTCGGCCCGTCAGGAGGGCGTCCACAGCGGTAAGTCGCCGGTCGGCCTCGCGGCCGCCGCCGTCTACGCCGCCGCGCTCCTGACCAACGAGAAGGTCACCCAGAACGAGGTCAGCGAAGTCGCGAGCATCTCCGAAGTGACCATCCGGAACCGGTACAAGGAACTGCTCGAGGCCTCGGACACTGCTGCGCCCGCCTAAACGGTCGGCATCGACGGCTGTCATCTGTCGTCCCGCTGACGCGGGTGGTCTTTTCGGTTGAACGGAACTGCGGCAACGTTTTTCACCGCTCATGTGAAAGTGTGTGACATGGATAGAACGACCGTCCAACTGTTGTGTCCTGAATGCGCGAAAGACTGGCAGGTTTCCCCGGACGAATTACCCGCGCCCGCCGAGATGTTCCACTGTCCGAACTGTCACGCGTCCCGTCGGACGGCCGAGTTCATGCGGACGGACCGCGATCTGCAGACGTTAAAACAGCTCGGGTAGTGCCGCGGTCGGTCACGGTCCGTTTCCATTTTTGTGACCCGTCATCTGTACGACCGTCATACCAGCACTAGCCATGGTTTAACTCTCGGGAGTGACCCCCTCGGAAACTGGACCGAAAACACTCGTTACAGGAGTAAAACAATCGGTAACTCCGTGTTGTCCTGCGGTTTTTCTCGCGTAGGGACCGCATTCGAACCGTCTCATTCGATGACAGACCGGCCGGTCAACACGAGCTGCGTGTTAACGCGACTCAAGATAATAATATAACCCTGCAGTGGGTAGGAGTGGATGGTTATGAAGAAGCAGGAGCTCATTCACCTTCACGGCCTTCTGGCGGAGGTATCGAACCAGTGTGCAGAGTGGAACGACTGTCAGATTGACCTCGAGAAGTACGAGTCGAAAGGCATCCGGCCGACCTCGATTCACAAATCGAAGACTGATCACAAAGCCGCTGTTTTTGCGATCGCCGAGGGAATTACGACGAACATGCGGGAAGAGGAGCAGGAAGCAGTCGCCGCCACTGCAGACTGAGCAACTCGTCGCATCCTCCGGTCGATCACAGCCCGTACTGGCGAGACTCGGTTCTGGATGGTGACGTCTCGACGACGAGATCAGTTACTCGACGAGGTCCTCGAACTCGGGGAGGATCTCTTCGTCGTCTTCCTCGTCGTCCGAATCGCTCGCCGTCTCGGCCCGGTCGTCCGCCTGCGCAGCGTCCGTTGACTCGTCGGTTTCGGCCGACTCCTCGTCGCCTTCGTCGCCGTCCTCGTCTTCGATGACGTCGATCTGCGTCACCTCGAGCGGGATGTTCTCGAGGAGTTGGCCGATCTCTTTGCGCGCGATACGCGAGGCGTGTTCCTCGCGCTCGACGTTGAAGACGGTCATCTCCAACTCGAGCGCGACGAGCGCTTCGTCGGCCGCGATGAACGCGGGCGGGAGTTCCTCGCCCGATGGGGAGGTTCGCTCACCCATGTTGATCTCGACGTAATTGAGGTCAGGGTTCAACATCTCGCCCGTCTTCGAGATGGCGATACGGATCGCCTCGTCTTCCGTTTCCACGTCGAATACCGGCACGGCAGCTTCGACGACGACCCTGCAATCCATACACAGACGTTGTATGCCCTACAGTAAGAAGGTTCGCCCGACGACGGGCAATTGGACCGTGCTGCCTGTCGGGGCCGACCCCACGACGCGACGCCCGGGCAGTTCGAAAGGCAAAAGCCCGCGCCCCCGAAGGCTCGAACGAATGGAGACGGGGACGATCCCACTCGACGACCTCGCCGGCGGACTGGACCTGTATCGCACGCTCGAGAGCGGCCAGAGCTACCTCTGGCGGCGCGACGACGGCGAGATGTACGGCGGGACGCCCGCACCCGGCGCGTGGTACTCGACCGTCGTCGACGGGGACGTGATCCGCGTCAGAACCCGCGACGGCCGCCTCGAGTGGGAGTCGACAACCGACGCCGAACCGACTGTGCGCCGACTGTTGCGCCTCGACGACGACCTCGAGGCGATCGTCGCAGCCGGGCCGGACGATCAACTGCTCCGCGAGGCCTACGAGGCCCACCGCGGGATGCGCCTCGTGCAGGATCCCGCTTTCGGCTGTCTGATCTCGTTTATCTGCTCGGCACAGATGCGGGTCGGGCGCATTCACACGATGGTGAAGACGCTGGCCAGCGAGTACGGCGACGAAATCGTCGTCGACGGGGAGACCTATCACGCGTTCCCGACACCGGACCAACTCGCGACCGCGACCGAAGCGGAACTCCGTGAGCTGGGGCTCGGCTACCGCGCCCCCTACGTCGTCCGGACCGCCGAGATGGTCGCCAGCGGCGAGGCCCATCCCGAAGACGCGCGCGAACTCGAGTACGAAGCCGCGCGAGAGTACCTCACCAAATTCGTCGGGGTCGGCGACAAGGTCGCCGACTGCGTGCTCCTCTTCTCGCTCGAATTCGACGAGGCCGTCCCGCTCGATACGTGGATCAAGTCGGCGATCGAGGACTACTTTCCCGACTGCGACCGCGGGTCCTACGCTGCGACCTCTCGAGCGCTCCGCGAACGGTTGGGCGGCGAGTACGCCGGCTACGCCCAAACGTACGTCTTTCATCACCTTCGAACCGGGGAGTGACGCCTGTCAGTCCGTGCAGATCTCCGCGGAACGGTTTTGTGAATCGCTTGTCAATATCCTCGTATGGCCACCGAATCGGTCCTCCCGCTCCTCGCGACCGCGGGGGTCATCGGCGCACTGGGCATCCTGATCAAGTGGTTCGGGATGGTCCGACTGATCGCGGGCTACGATCCGGACCGGGTCGCCGACGAGGAGGGGCTGGCGGATTTCGTCGGCACCAACACCCTGTACGTCGCGGCGCTCGTCCTACTGGTTGCCGTAATCGAATATGCGGACCCATTCGAAGGCACCGAGGTAGTCTGGCTCGCGTTCGCCGTCGGCGTCTCCGTACTCACCGCCCGGATGATCGTCGGCGCTCGCCGCTACGAGGAGCCGACGTGACCGTGGGATTCGGCCTTACTCGTAATCGTCGCGGCCGGTCACGGCCCAGTAGGCCTGCGAGACGAGCGTGATCACGAAGACGACGACGAGGATCCCCGCGACCCAGAGCGCGATCCGCTGGCCGAGCAGGAAGTACGTCAGCGCGCTCGCGCCGACGACGAACAGCACCGCGCCGACGAGCAACTCGAGTAGCTCCCGAAGCGATGCCCGATTGCTCGAGACATCGACGTACTCGTTCTCGAAGCGGTCGATAATTCCCATCAGCAGAATTCACCCGGTGTCGTCCGATTTCGCTTCAGCGGCTGTGCCCGGGAGCCGGCTGGAGTTGCGAGGATGTCGCCAACGATCCGCGGCTCCTCGCCCTCGCACTCGAAGCGAATGCTGTCTCTATGCCGCCCCATCACTGGGAGGGCTAGGGGCTCGAGGCACCTCCCGTTGTCGCTTCGATCGGTCTCTCGGAGCCGGATTTTTGGCGGTCGCGGTCGAGGGCTCGCACATGGCGGAACGAACCCGCGCACACGTCTTCGTCTCGGGGACGGTACAGGGCGTCTACTACCGCGCGAACACTCGCGACACGGCTCGCGAGGCCGGCGTCGACGGCTGGGTGAAGAACTTAGACGACGGCCGCGTCGAAGCGGTCTTCGAGGGACCCGAAGGTGCCGTCGAGGAACTGATCGAGTGGTGTCATACAGGGAGTCCGGCAGCCGACGTCGAGAACGTCGAGGCGGAGTACGAAGACCCGCAGGGAGAAGACGGATTCGAGATTCGGTACTGACCCGCGCCCACAAATCGTCTCAGCGAAACAGCGTTCGAACGGCGATGTCGACGTATTCGAGAAACGAGACCGTCGGCGTTCCCGGCAAGTAGCAGTCGGGTTCGGACTGCTCGAGCGGGATGCCGGGGTAGTCACCAGCGGCGGATTCGAGGGTGTCGTCGGCTTCGACTGTGTCCATGAATCGGCTACGAACTGCGGCTATTTATGAATTCAGAAATATAGTTCCGAGATAACAAACCAACAATCGTTATTGAGTAACCCTCGCACGGAACGTGGGCTCACGGAACGAAGGGAGCCGACCGACAGCAGTGACACCGGCTCCGCGAGTGATGAGACCGTCACGTTCCGGCTGAGAGGGTCACTCGGGCTGGGGTAGGTATGCCTCGAGCCACGGCGGCTCCTCGGTGTACTGCCACTCCGCCCAGTCGGCCTTCTCGCCGGCGTAGTAGGCGCGGTAGGCGGCCACCGGGTCGTCGGGTCGTTTGTACTCGTCGGGCATGGCCTGCGGACGCGGCGTCGGCTCGGCGGCGGGGAACGCGATCTCGTCGGGGTCGATGCGGTCGATGACATCCCAACTCGCGTGGTCGCCGTCCTTGTCGTAGCGCTCGACGAACTCCGCGTTGAGCGCCTCGGCGTGCTCGCGCAGTCGGAGCCAGTTCGCCCGCGACTCCGTCGCCCACTTCGTAACGGGGTGATCGACGTGGGTCGATTTATAGAGAAAGTCAGCCTCGAAGCCGTTCTCGCGAGCCGCGGTACACAGCACCTGCGCGGCCTCGAGCAGCAACTTGTTCACGTGCTGGTCGCAGTGATAGCGCGCCGCGAGCCGCGGGTCCTCGTCGAGCCAGAAGACGTTCACGTCGGCGGTAGGGACTCGATCGAATTGGCTCTGCCGCCTAACTGCGTTCCCGGGTTCCGACGGGGTCCGCAACGTTGAACGGACGGCCCGTCGAACCCTCGCCCATGATCACAGGCGAGCGAATGGCTGCCGTCGACGCGAACGCCGCGGCGCTGGGCGTGCCGCGAAAGCAGTTGATGGAATCGAGCGGACACGCCGTCGCCCGCGCGGTCCGCGAGGCGGCCGACCCCGGGGCTCGAGTCGCCATCGTCGCCGGCCGCGGGAACAACGGTGGGGACGCGTTCGTCGCCGCCCGGTTCCTTGATGAATATGACGTCACCACATTGCTGCTCGGGCGCGCCGCGACCATCGGCACGGATATCGCCCGCAAGAACTGGGACGCCCTCGAGCAGGCCGAGTACGACACGCGAGAGATCACGGACTCGAGCGGGTTCGCCCTCCCGGACGCGGATGTCGTTGTCGACGCGATGCTCGGAACGGGGATCAGCGGCGACCTTCGAGAGCCTGCCGCGACCGCGGCCGACGCGATCAACGACGCCGACGCCACCGTCGTCGCGGTCGACGTGCCCTCGGGTTTCGACGCCGACGCGGGCGACCACGCGGCAAACGGCGTCGAGGCCGACCGGGTCGTCACCTTCCACGACACGAAGCCGGGACTCGAGGCCCTCGCGGCCGACGTGACGGTCGCGGACATCGGGATTCCGGCCGCCGCGGAGCGGTTCGCCGGCCCCGGCGATATCGCCCTCGCTCGCCCCGAGAGCCGCGACGGCCGCGCGTTCGTCATCGGCGGCGGTCCCTACACCGGCGCGCCGGCGCTGGCCGCGCAGGCGGCGCTCCGGGCCGGCACGGAACTCTCCTTCGTCGCCGCGCCCGACTCCGTCGCCGGCGAGATCCAGGGCTACGCCGAGGATCTCATCGTCCAGCCCTACGAGCACGACCGGCTCACCCCGGAGCAGGTCGACGGCCTCGTCGATACGGCCGAGCGCCACGACGATATCGTCGTCCTCGGTCCGGGCCTCGGCACCGCCGACGAAACCCTCGAGGCCGCGCGCGCGTTCCTCGAGTCCTATACCGGGCCGGCGGTCGTCGATGCCGACGCGCTCGAGGTCGTTCCCGACCTCGAGACGGACGCGACGCTGGTCTGTACGCCCAACCGCCGCGAACTCGCGCGGATGGGCGGTCCGGACACCGACTCGCTCCGCGATGCAGTCGACGAAATCGAGGGGTTCGCGGCCGAACTGGGTCACGTCGTGCTCGCGAAGGGCGTCGACGACGTGGCGACCGACGGCGAACGGACCCGAATCAGCCGCGCCGGCGCGCCCGGCATGAAAGTCGGCGGCACTGGCGACACGCTCGCCGGCATCGTCGCGGCGCTGCTCGAGCACGCCGACCCGCTCGACGCGGCGACGGCGGGCGCGTACGTCAATGGACTCGCCGGCGAGCGACTCGCCGAGACCGAGACGAACGGGCTCCTCGCGTCGGAGATGGTAGACGAGATCCCGGCGGCCTTGTGGGGTGATTCCGATGAGTGAGAACGACGACGCGCGCGACGAGTCAAACACCGATGCAGCCGATGCGAGCAAGGGCGAACGCGCGGCCGACGACCTCACGCACACCACCGACGAGGGCGATGTCCAGATGGTCGACGTCGGCGACAAATCAGACAGCGAGCGCCGTGCGGTCGCGGCCGGAGAGATCCGCCTCCGGCCCGCCACTGTCGAGGCGATCCGCGAGGACGAGGTCGGGAAAGGCGACGTGCTCGCGACCGCTCGCATCGGCGCGATTCAGGCCGTCAAGCACACGTGGGAGACGATCCCGATGTGCCACCAGATCCCGATCACGAACGTCGACACCGAGTTCTCGCTCGCCGAGGACCGGGTCGAGGTCCGGGTCGGCGTCGAGACCACCGGCAAGACGGGCTGCGAGATGGAGGCTCTCGAGGGCGTGACGACCGGCCTGAACGTCGTCTGGGACATGGTCAAAGCGGTCGAGAAAGACGACGACGGCCAGTACCCCGAGACGGGAATCGAGAACGTTCGTGTGCTCGATAAGCAAAAACAGCAGGCATGAGCGGTGAGACGGCGCTCCGGACGCCGCTCTGTGAGGCATTCGAGATCGAGTACCCGATCGTACAGGCACCGATCGGGAGCGCGACGACGCCGGAACTCGCGGCCGCCGTCTCGAACGCCGGCGGACTCGGCCACCTCGCGGTCACGTGGCGCGATCTCGAGGAGACCCGCCGAGTGATCCGCGACACGCGCGAGCGGACCGACGAGCCGTTCGCGGTCAACCTCGTCCTCGACGACGCGACGACGGTCGTCGACACGGACGAGCACCTCGAGACGATCCTCAAAGCAGGCGTCGATGTCGTCACCCTCTCGTTCGGCGAGGCGGCCCCCTACGTCGATCGGATTCACGACGCGGGCGCGGTCGTCGCTCAGACCGTCGGCAGCGCCGAGCAGGCCCGCGCGGCCGTCGACGGCGGCGTCGACGTGATCGTCACGCAGGGCCTCGAGGCGGGCGGCCACGTCCAGAGCGAGGTGGCGACGACGGCGCTCGTGCCCCGCGTCGCGGACGCGGTGGGCAACGAGGTCCCGATCGTCGCGGCCGGCGGGATCGCAGACGGTCGCGGGATCGCAGCCGTGCTGGCCCTCGGCGCAGATGGCGCGTGGCTTGGCACCCGGTTCGTCGCGACCGAGGAGGCGGCGGTTCACGACGAGTACCAGCGGCGACTCCGCGAGAGCGACGAGACCCAAACCGAGCACACGATCCTCTTCGACAAGGGCTGGCCCGGAACCCCACACCGCGTGTTGGAAAACGAGACGCTCGAGCGCTGGGACCGCGAGGGACGGCCACCCGCCGGAGAACGGCCGGGCGAGAACGATGTCATCGCGCGGGCCGACGACGGTGACGGCAGCGGCGAGCCGATCGAACGCTACGACGAAGCGCTCGCGACGCCGGCCGTCGACGGCGAGATCAAGGAGATGGCGTTGTTCGCCGGCCAGAGCGTCGGTCTCACCGACGAGGTTCGGCCGGCGGGAGCGTTACTCGAGGACCTCGTCTCGAAAACGCGGACCGCTATTTCGAACGTGCCGAGGTAAGCCTCACAGAGCGCAACGCGGTCGGGAACTCGAGTCAGGGAAGCGTCGATTTCTCATAACGGGCCAGCACGTCTGTCCGGACGCCGGTGGGCTCGAGTCAGTGAGAGACGAAACCCGAGCCACAACACTGATAGTAGTGCCTTACTGTCACTGTCGACATGAGTATCCGTTCTGCGGTGGTTCTCGCGGCGGGCGAGGGAGCCCGGCTGCGGCCGCTGACGAAGCATCGACCGAAGCCGATGCTTCCCGCGGCGACCAAACCCATTCTCGAGCACGTTTTCGACGCGCTCGTCGACGCCGGGATCACGGAGATCACCGTCGTCGTCGGCTACGGCCACACCCACGTCCAGTCGCATTTCGGGTCGACGTACCGCGATTCCTCTCTGGAGTACGTCGTCCAGGACAAGCAACTCGGTAGCGGCCACGCGCTGCTGGCGGCCGAATCCGCGGTTTCGGAGCCGCGGCTCGTCCTCAACGGTGACCAACTCGTCGCCGGACAGATCGTCGAGGATGTTCTCGACGCCCACGAGAACGACGACGACGCGCTCGCGACGCTCGGGCTCATTCGGCATGCGGACGTCGGCGAGTACGGCGGCGTGATCTGCGAGGACGACGGCACCGTCGAGACTATCGTCGAACGGCCCCGTGATGACCGCACTTATAAGCTCAACGCGGGGGTCTACGCGTTCGAGCCGGAACTCTTCGACTATCTCCACGGTCCGGAACCGCACCTCAACGAGTACTCGCTCGTCGACGGCATCGCGAACGCGGTCGACGCCGAGGAGACCGTCCGCGGCGTCACCTCCGACGGGATCTGGATCGACGCGACGTATCCGTGGGACTTACTCGAGGTCACGGAGACCCTCTTCGAGAGCGCGGACGGCGTCGAGAGTACGGTATCGTCGACCGCGCGAGTCCACGAGTCGGCGACGATCGTTGAGCCGACCGTGATTTCGGCGGACTGCGTCGTGGGCCCCGGGGCCGTCGTCGGACCCAACGTCGCGCTCGGCGAGAACGTGACGGTTGGGGCGAACGCCGTCGTCGAGCACAGCGTCGTCGATGCCGACACGCGCGTCGGGTCGGGGGCGGCGCTCGTCGACTGCGTCACCGGCCGCAACGTCCGCGTCGGCACCGGGTCGACTGTCGTCGGCGGGCCCGGAGATGTCCGCGTCGGCGACCGCGTCCACGAGGGCGAGCAACTGGGTGCGCTGCTCGCGGACCGCGTTCGCGACGACGGCGGCGTGACCTACGCGCCGGGAACGATCGTCGGCTCCGACGCCGTCATCAACGCCGGAACGACCGTTCGCGGGACGGTCGAAGAGGGGACCGAGGTGCAGTAACGATGTGCGGAATCGTCGGATACGTCGGGTCTACCGGCGGTGACGACGCCGTCGACGTGGTCCTCGATGGCCTCTCGACGCTCGAGTACCGCGGCTACGACTCCGCGGGGCTGGCCGTGCCGACCCCGTCGATGGCGGTCCACAAGGCCGCCGGCGAACTCTCGGCCCTCGAGGAAACAGTTCCCCGAGACGACCTCGCGGGCGAATCGGTCGGAATCGGACACACGCGCTGGAGCACCCACGGCGCGCCGACGGATGCCAACGCCCACCCCCACAGCGACGAGGCGGAGCGCGTCGCCGTCGTCCACAACGGGATCATCGAGAACTACCAGCGACTGCGCGACGACCTCGCCGACGCGGGCGTCGCGTTCCAGAGTGAGACCGACACCGAAGTGGTCCCGCACCTGATCAGACGCTACCTCGACCGCGGCGCGGACCCCGAAACGGCGTTCCGGTCGGCGATCGACCAACTCGAGGGTAGTTACGCGATCGCCGCAGTGTTCGACGGATCGGAGACGGTGTACGCGGCCCGGCAGGACTCCCCGCTCGTCGTCGGCCTCGGCGAGACTGGCACGTACCTCGCGAGCGACGTCCCCGCGTTCGTCGACCACACCGACCGCGTCTGTTACCTCGAGGACGGTGACTTCGTCCGACTGACCGCCGACGGTGCGGTCGTCACCGACGGGGAGGGGGAGACCGTCGACCGACCGATCGAAACGGTCGCGTGGGATCCCGAAGACGCGGAGAAAAGCGGCTACGACCACTACATGCTCAAGGAGATCCACGAGCAGCCGTCCTCGCTCCGCCAGTGTCTCCGCGGCCGGATCGACGAACTCGAGGGGACGGTCAATCTCGAGGAACTGAGCGATATCGACCACGACGGGCCGGTCCAGTTCGTCGCCTGTGGCACTTCCTATCACGCGGCGATGTTCGGCGCGGAACGGCTCCGGGCCGGCTGCGTGAGCGCGCAGGCGTTCCTCGCCAGCGAGTACGCGAGCGATCGCGTTCCCGTCGACGGCGACACGCTCGTCGTCGGCGTCACCCAGAGCGGGGAAACCGCCGACACGTTGCGCGCCCTGCGCGAGGCCGCCCGGGCCGGGGCGACGACGCTCGCGGTGACCAACACCGTCGCGAGTTCGGCCGCGCGGGAGTGCGACCACGCCCTCTATATCCGGGCCGGTCCCGAGATCGGCGTCGCCGCGACGAAGACGTTCGCGAGCCAGCAACTCGCGCTCGCGATGCTGGCGTTCGAACTCGGCGACGATCCCACGCGCGCCGAACTCGAGGCGCTCCGGGACGTTCCCGGACAGGTCCAGACCGTCCTCGAGACGACCGACGCCAAGGCGGTCGCCGAGGCGTACGTCGACGCGGACGCGTACTTCTCCGTCGGACGGGGGTATCACTACCCCGTCGCACTCGAGGGGGCGCTGAAGATGAAGGAGATCACCTACCGGCACGCGGAGGGGTTCGCGGCCGGCGAACTCAAACACGGCCCGCTCGCACTCGTGACCGAGAACACGCCGGTGTTCGCGATCGTCACCGGTGACGGCGAGACCGCCCGAAAGACGATCGGGAACGTCAAACAGATTGCGTCTCGGGATGCGCCCATCGTGGTGGTCACCGACGGCAAATCTAGGGTGACACGTTATGCAGACCACGTCCTCGAGATTCCTGCCACCGACGACCTCGGTGGATCGGTGCTCGCGAACGTTCAGCTACAACTGGTAGCCTACTGGATTGCACATGGTTTGGAGCGATCGATCGACAAGCCGCGGCACTTAGCGAAGAGCGTAACAGTCGAGTGAAATCACTACCGAATTCCCGGCAGTGAGTCGAATTGAATTCGTCGTCGCGATACTCGCCGGGATCGTCCAAGGAGTCGTCGAGTGGCTCCCCGTCTCGAGTCAGGGCAACCTCTCGCTGTTTCTGACACTCGCCGGGACCGATCCCGCGGTCGCCGTGCAGTTGGCGCTGTTCCTGCAGGTCGGGACGACGCTCTCGGCGGCGACCTACTACCGCGACGACATCGCGGCGGCCGTCCGCGCGGTGCCCAGTTGGCGGCCTGGCGATGCGTACCGTGGCGAGAACGCCATCGCGTCGTACGTCGTCGTCGCCACGCTGATGACCGGACTCGTCGGCATTCCGTTATACGTCTATGCGGTCGACCTCGCCGGCCAGCTCACCGGTGGCGTCTTCATCGCAGTTATCGGCGTCCTGTTGGTTCTTACGGGTGGCCTGCAGCTGGTATCTGAATCGATGTCGATAGGGATCCGCGACGCACCGACGCTGCTGGATTCGGTGCTGGTCGGGGCCGTCCAGGGCGTCGCGATCCTGCCCGGCATCTCGCGGTCAGGCGTCACGACGAGTGCACTGCTGTTTCGCAGCTACGACCCACCGACCGCGTTCCGCCTGTCGTTTTTGCTGTCGATCCCCGCAAGCCTGGGGGCGGCCGCGCTCACCGTCGCGGGAGCCGGCGGCCTCCCGGGAATCGCACTAGGGCCGGCATTGGTGGCGTTGAGTCTCAGCGCTGTCGTTGGCTATTGCACGATCGATGCGCTTATGAAGGCCGTCGATCGCGTTCCGTTCTGGCTCGTTTGTTTCGGTCTGGGAACGTTCGCGATTGTCGGCGGCGGCATGGTCTCTATACTGGTCTGAGGAGCGACGTGTGTCCAGAGGCGGGGCGTTCGTAAGACTCGTTAGGTGACCGTTCCGTCGAAGCTAATCCCAAGGCGCTTCCAGAGAACTACCTAGCTTATGACCAACCTGGGCAAAAGAACTATACAAAGATCGTGACTTGATGCTAACGAGATGCAACTGACGGAGAATACGGCTTCTGGACACCCTCTCCTCGAGGCGCTCGAGGGGAATGCTTGTTCCTACTGCAAGGGGGGACGACTCGTGCAGGACAGCTACAAGGGGAACGAAGCAGTGATTTGTGACGAATGTGGTACACCGGGCGCACAGGTGTGGTAAGTCTACAGGCGTGGCCGTTACCGTTCGTTCAGAGCGAAAGCATGATAGCCCTGTCTGCTCTCCTGCAGCACAATGCCTACTGACGGCGATGCGGGCCGCCTCGCGGACGTGACCGCATCATTTCTCGCGGATCACGATGACGGCGAACAGGCGCTTGAGGCCGTCCTCGCAGTTGACGCTGACCACGAGACGTGGACCTTCGACGATGTGGACCTGGACTCTGGTACCTTCGGGGAGCTCGTCTCGCGAGGGATCGTCTCAAAGGCCGACGACGCATATCAGGTCGCGGAGCCGACGATCGTCGAGGCCGCGCTGACGGGTGAGGAGGTCGAGCCGGAGGCGGGGGCGGACGACGGCGGGCTTGAAATTGACCTCGAGCAGTTTCGGGACACGGTTGACTTCCGGGCCCTGACGGGGCTGCTGGGGTGCCTACTGGTCGTGGCTGCGGCTCGACTGACGGCCTATGGGTCAGTGTTCCAGCAGGGCTACATCGTGTCACCAGGAAATGACCCGTACTACTTCCGATACTGGATGGAGGAGTTGTTGGCGGCGAGTGCGGGACCGGCGGACTACGGAGTTCTTATCAATCTTCCAACCGAAGGGGCCAGCCGACGGCCGCTCTCGCACGCAACGAACTGGTTCCTCGCCGAGTTGCTTGGCGGTGGCCAAGGCGCGGCCGATACAGTTGCGGCGTGGCTGCCTATCTTCGCGTCCGTTGCGCTCGCCCTCGTACTCTACGAGCTTACCATCCTGCTGACACGGGATGTCCGAGTTGGGATCACATCGGTTCTCGTCTTTGCGGTGACGCCGATCCACGCGGTCTATACGGGGCTTGGCTTCCTCGATCACAATGCCCATCAGTATTTCTGGCTCGGAATCACGCTGGTAACGCTCACGTGGCTCGCCGTCGACCTGCAGCGACGACTCGAGAGTAGCACCAATCAGGATACAGCCGTTCGAGAACACCTCCGATCACCGACGACATGGAGTATCGCCGTCCTTTTCGGACTCTCAGTCGTGGCCGGAGTCCATACGTGGGGTGGCTCGCCACTACTGCTGGTTCCACTTGCAGCGTACATCGGATTCCGCGTCGCACTCGACGTTCGAGCGGGGCTTTCACCAGTGCGTGCGAATCTGCCACTCCTCGGCGGATTGCTCGTCGGCAGTAGTCTTTCGCTTGTCGTCCACCACCAGTGGGGGTGGCACGCATCGTTCGTCGCAGTCACACCAATGCTGGTGTTCGGAGGGGGGGCTGCCGTGACCGCGCTTGGGGAACTATGGCAGCGGTTCGACGTCCGATCTCGAGGACTGATCGCTCTCGAAGCGGTCGTCGCGATCGTCGGACTCGTCGGGTTTCGAATCCTCCGTCCTGCGGCGTGGACCAACGCGGCCGAACGGGCGACCGATCTCTTTTTCCGCGGTGGAGCGACTGAGACGGCCTCCCTGTTCGCAATGGAATACGTCGTGATCTTCGGTCCGCTATACCAGCTCGGCATGGGGTTCTATGTCGCGTTGGCAGTACTGGGTTGGGTAGCATGGACCGTTACCCGTGAGTACGAACCCGGGTGGCTACTCGTTGGTACCTACGCAGGCTATCTCCTCGTGTTGGCAGGTATTCAGGTGCGATTTGCCGGCCAACTCGCGATCCCGCTGGCCGTGCTTACCGGCCTCGGCATCGTCCACCTGCTTTCGGTCGTCGAACTGGCGCGTACGCCAGTTCCGTTTCAGGGCCGAAATTCTGGTTCAACCGGTGGTTCTCGAGAGAGGGAGATGGTTGCCGCGGACGGTGGCCGGGGGCTCGAGCCGTCGATTTCGCTACCCGACAAGCGTGCAGTCGGGTACGTGATCGTGATCGGGTTGCTCGTCTTCGGACTAAGCCTCATCTACGTCCCTGGACTGACGGCGGACGTGACCCACAGCGAGGCACAGGTCGAAGCCGCGGGCGCGATCGACGACCACGCCGCGACGACGGACCGCACGTATCCCGAAACCTACGTGCTGAGCGAGTGGGGCGACAACCGGATGTACAACTATCTCGTCAACGGGGAAGCCAATAGTTACAGCTACGCCCGAACCAACTACGATGCGTTTCAGTCGACGTCCGATCCCGACGGCTGGTACGACCGGTTCGATGGCCGGGTCGGTTACGTCGTCGTGACGGCGACCGACGGGGAACGTCCGGCTAGTAGCGCGCAGGCCCGCTTGCTCGAGAACTGGGGTGCCGGCGGATCCAATACCGATGCGCTCGCCCACTATCAAGCGGTATACGCCGCCGATGATGTCGCGGCGTTCGCGGTAGTGCCCGGAGCGACGATCACCATGTCTGGCTACGAAGGCGAGGCTGTAACCCTCAGTACTGACGTGTCCGTATCGGCCGAATCATTCACATACGAACGGACGGTGACAGTCAGCGAGAACGGTCAAATTACGGTGACAGTCCCCTATACTGGCGAGTATGTTATCGGAAATGAAACGGTCACTGTCACCCAAGAAGACGTACTGAACGGAAACACAGTCAATCACGTGGAATAAACTATTTTATCGGTGACCCCCATCAGCGGTTTCTAGATCAATTTCCGAACCCTCATTTACATATCTAAATAGGTCCTATACATGAATATAAAATACTATATGTAAATAACGGACACAAAGTCAATTTTTATTATTGTTTTCCCACATTCATTGAGTTGGCCTGTCGTTTTCCTCCCATGATTTTCTCAGAAGAGGGCGACCGATCGGCCATTAAGATTATATTACGTTCGTCAGAACACCTCTGACAGTCAGCACGTGCCACGTGAGAAAATGTATGGAAAAAATATGGGTCGTGAGAAATATACGGGGGATAACAGGGGGAAGTCTTGCTCCGTGCTAGAAGGATCGAAGATAGGGTGTGCTCATGGGGAGATCAGATCATCAGATAATCCTGATTATGCAGTCAGGTGTAAGATCTGCTCTACGCCATATATAACCATATAGTTAAATGGCGGAAGAAAATATACTGATAGAGCAGACTGATACTGCAGAGCAACAAGTACGCTCCGCAGAGACAATAGCTTATCCGCGGTCCGAATCCGTCGATGAAGTTCTCGCAGACAGTAAGAGCGTCACGCTTGTCATCCCGACGTACAATGAACGAGATAACGTCGAACCAATAATCGATCGGTGCCTCACTGCGTTATCGGAGCACGCAGTCGAGATTGTCATCGTCGACGATGATTCGCCGGACGAAACATGGCGGATCGCACGTGAAGCATACACGAACGACGACCGAGTTCGGGTGATCCGGCGAACCGAGGAAAGCGGACTCGGAACGGCAGTGTTGCGCGGCTTCTCGGAAGCGTCCTACGAGTTCTGCGCCGTCATCGACGCCGATCTCCAACACCCACCTGAGAAGCTCCCCGAACTCCTTGACGCGTTCGAGGAGGGGACCGATGTCGTGATCGGCAGCCGTCATATCGATGGCGGTGGCATCGAAGGATGGTCGCGGTTCAGGCGCGTCGTAAGCGCCGGTGCGACAAGCGCTGCTCGTCTGGGCGTCCCCGAAGCCAGGGGTATCTCAGATCCGATGTCCGGGTTCTTCGCCGTCCGACAGGATATTCTCGCCGAGGCCGAACTGAACCCGAAGGGCTATAAGATCCTGCTAGAAGTACTCGCGAAGTGCGATCCTGACGGTGTCGCCGAAGTGCCGTACGTGTTCACCGAACGCGAACGTGGCGAGTCGAACCTCACCCACGACGAGTACGTGAAGTTTGCCGAGCACGTCGCGATGCTCGGTATGAGTAGTCGTGAACTCGAGCGGTTCGTCGAACCGGAGCGCGCGACTCGAGCGCTCGAGTTCGGAGCCGTCGGTGGGATCGGCGTCGTCGTGAACACACTCGTGTTCATGGCCGGACGCGGAATCGGTTCCCACTACCTCCTAGCGGCGACGGCCGCGTTCGTCGCTGCGGTCCACTGGAATTTCCTCGGAAATTGGTTGATCACGTTCGACCAACCAGAGAATGGACTCCTCGGGAAGTACCTGCGGTTCAATCTAGTGTCTGTCGCCGGGTTCCTGATCTACACGGGGCTGCTCGCGGTAGCCATTCAGGGACTCGGAACGCCTGATCTGATCGCTAATCTCGCCGCGATTGGCGGAAGTTCGCTGTGGAACTTCCTCGGCGCGGAGAAGTTTGCGTTCCTCCCCAACACCTAGGACATAATTATGAGTGATCCAGAGCCTGAACTTCCTCTTGCTATCGGTAGTATCGTCTTATCGTATCTGCAGCGGCGCTGATGATTTTTGGTTGACATCGAGAGGATATGCGTCTCCAATCGGAGGTTCTACAACGTTACTAACTCTGTGGTCGATTTACGGTCTCGTTTTTCCTCTCACGATTGCTGGAGTTCTTAAACTCAATCTCTCTAAATGGGGTTGACCTCTAGCATACGTCTCGATTGCAGTCATCTTCACAGGGCTTATAATAGCGTTCTTCCTGAATCCGTTTCAGGGTACTCTCGGTACCGATGCGATGCTGTCCTGCCAATTTTCGGTTGTCCTTCTGTTACAGGGGGAGAATCCGTATGCACACTCGATGGAGCCAGCGTTTGATAAGTACTCAATTGAGAGAACACAATTAATAATCGCGTTCAGGTCAGTCCCTGCGATGATCTTCAGGCAAAGTGTGATGCTGCCGGAGCGAATGGGACTCTCGAATTTGAACCCGGGTCGTATACTGTTTCTGCGGCCGTCACCCCATATGACGGCTAACACTTCGAGATGGTCCAGAAGTTGCTCGCTCGAATCGCTGCACGCATGGAAGACTGGGCGCAGTCGACAGATGGTTGTAGAGACGAGCAGTGCTGAACCGTCCACGATCCATCAACTAATCTAAGTTACAGAGGGCGGCGCAGAAGGGGATCCTACTTCCAGTGCTTCAATACATTTATGTATCGACTGTCGAATTAGCGCAACATGGAATTCAGTGGTACAGCAACACTTGCACTTGTAGCCACGTTTCTGTTCCTTTTCGTTCCGACAGCATATCACTACGTTAAAAAGGGGTCCTCATCAGTGGCCTCTCATATTCAATAGAATGACTTCAGATTCAGACCTTCAACGGTCAATGCGGTATCTAAGGCGGATCGGGGTCGTCATTGCAGTGATGATACTCTTTGGATATTCGATGAGCATCTATCGGCGCTCCCGGATTCACGAACACCCCACTATCGCAATTATCGTTCTCGTTCTCTGGGCAGGTGCTCTTATTATCGGCGCACATCTACTCTTTCGCTCAACCCGGCTCCGGTTCGTGGAACACAGCTCGGTCGGCTTGCTGTTGGTTTCAACGACCGTCTTCGCATTGGGGACCATATACATAGTGAGCCCGACGCATCTTGGGAGCGATGTTCCACTCTTCACACGATATGCAGCGATGCAAGTTCTCGAAGGCGTCAACCCGTATCAAATTCCTTTCGACGGAGTTCATGAATTACTGCGCCACAATGAGTACGTCAGCACGCCAAAACGTGATGGGACACACGTCGTGTCATTGTCGTATCCCGCGTTCTCATTTTTGGCGTATGTACCCGTCGTCTGGATGGGATTAGATGTCCGTCTTTTGGGTGCAGTCATACTATTCCCGATCGTCGTGCTGCTGATCTACTGGTACGCGCCTGATGAGTGGGGCGTTATTCCAGTTCTCCCCTTGTTCGCTAACCAGGGCTTCCTCAATACAGTCGTCGTCGACTACGAGATGTTGTGGGTGCTGCCGTTGATGCTGGCTGCTATGTTCTGGTACCGCGATCTTGACCTGTCTGCCGTCTGGTTTGGTATCACCTGTGCAGCAAAGCAAAATCCGTGGCTTATCGGGCCGTTCATCGTCCTGCGCTTTGTCTTTGGTGCAGACGATTATCGGACAGGGCTCAAACGCTCAATTAGATATGGCGGCATCTCATCAATAGTATTCCTCATTCCGAATGTACCATTTCTCATCTCCAGCCCAGAAGCCTGGTTCCAAGGCGTTTTCACACCGATTGCTGGCGAAGGAGCGCCACTGATATTTTATGGACAGGGACTCGCGGCCCTTTCTTGGGCAGGATTAGTTCCGATTGCAAAATCAGCGTATTCGTACGTCCTCCTTGGTGGACTTGCGTTTGCGGCTATCGCCTACGTCCTCTATCTTGACGAACTGAAAGATGTGATGTGGGTTGTCCCGATGCTACTTATGTTCCTGAATTACCGAGGGTCACAGAAATACTATACAATGCTACTCCCAATCGCGATCATCGTAATTATAAGCATGTATAGATACCAAGGCGATGATGCCGACACGTCCCCGGAGGTGGAGTATGCGTAAGAAGATATCACCGGCCCTTGGTCTTGCGATTGGCTTCACAGTATTCGTCGGCCTCGTCTTTGGCCTCTCTGTAGTCGATCAAGCGGGGTCGGACTTAGAAATTGACGTCGTTGGTGCAGCTGATCCAAACGGCACTGGACAAGTCACTGAGATCACCGTCAAAGTGAGAAATACCGGAGACCAGCCAGTTGACCCTGTTTTCTCCGTCATTGGGAAATCAGAGAACAACTACAACTGGGTGTCTAACATATCACGAATACCGGCAGGAGAGACGACGAAGGCCACGCTGAACGTGAAGTATATCCAGCAAGGTATTCCACAAGATACCAGCTTCAAAGTCAGAGTGAACGACAGGGAGAACACAGCTCGGAAAGCACTCAGCGGGCTCTATCCAAATGCAGTCTGCGAACCAGCAGTCAAAGATAGCTCGTTCGAATACTGGATGTACGATAACGAATTTGGCGACCAACGGCCAGCCCTGTGGTCACTAAACGTCTGGAGACCAGGGCTTGAACCAAACGGCAGCTTCACGAGTCAGTCAGGACCAAATAACGGTTCTGCGATGCTGACGGTCGAAGCGCCAAACCGTGAGACAGGGACGTGGACACAGGCCAGCTACGCTCAGTCTATGACGGACGTACCGGACCGCCTCTCTGTTGAGTTCGCGCCTTATTCAGATTCGACAGTCTGGCGCGACGGGGATCGTGACGGCCTGCCAGCAGAGTTCGTCGGGGTTCGATTCGTTGATCCAACAGAGAACAAGCGAATCTGGCTCGGGTACTCTGAGAACGTTGATAAACGCACAACGGTGCATATTGAGGGCGATGTTGAATATGTTATTATACTAACACCAAAGCAGAAAACAACAATTTCGCCCGCAAGCGTATATCGTGAGCGTGGCTGGGCAGTCAGCGATAGCTACACCCTCAACGCCGGTGTCGCTGCATGGCCACCTATGGACAACACATCAGTTATCAGTGGGTTTGAGCAGGTAACAACACACAGCTGTTCGGACTAAGCAGAACTGGTAGCCATTTGATATTGAGGAGCGGATTGGACGGGTGAATCAGCGCTGCAAGCAGCGTAATTATACATCTTATTGATGTGAGCATGGTGTTATTTACTTATCAAACTACAATGAAGTCCACCACTCGAGAGAAGATGCGTTGAATCAACACGAGTTTGAGCGGTTGGTTTGAGGCTCTCACCAGATGGACGACTTCTACTCACTACAAACCGGGTTTGTGCTCCACTTTGCTGGACAGTTGGGGATGCGACAAGGCGAGATCGCCCACCTCGTTGAGCGGTGGGTCGACCTCGATCGGAATATGATCTGCATTCCAGTTCACGAACGCTGCATCAAGGGTCGGGAGTCGATGGGAATCTGCGGTTCCTGCCGCCAGCAGGTGAAACAGCGCGTAGAACACAACGACGAGATGACGCTGAGGAACTGGCCTGATTCCAAAAACGGAGGATGCCGTTCGTGACATCCCATTCGGCTTCCATCCTCGCGTCTCGCTGATTATCAAGGACTTCTTTGACGAGTACGACGTGTGGCCAGCGAGCGCCAATGCGGTCAATTGACGGGTCGCGAAGGCAGGGGAACTCTCCGGCCTTGAGTGTAATGCCTACTCCCACACACTTCGCGCGACAGCAGCGAGTTATAGTATCCGTTAGAATTTTCCGCTCAGAGATTGTTGCTATAGTCAATGGACCATCTCGACGAGATCTCTGTCGAAGAACTCCAAGAC
>NZ_AOID01000031.1 GCF_000337195.1 Natrinema versiforme JCM 10478
TCGCTTGAGCAACTGACCCCCGCGATCGATACCGCTCTAGACCAACTTTCGATTCCAAAAGTGGGCAATTATTTCTAACGCTTACGATATCACGCCGGCCGTGGGCTGGACGTGTTCCCGTTGCAGAGCTTCATGGACTGGGCGCAGATCGGAACCGCGCACCGATACGTGAAAGCGAACAGGACGAACACCGCTCGAGTACCCCATGAGATCCACTGACGATGAAAGAGCGAGATGGACACCGAGAGAAGTTCTGGGAGCACCACGATAAAGACGAGTACACGTGCTCATGGTGCGATCGAGACTGGGACGAGGTCGATGAGTTCTAGGTCCACCATAAAGACCAGAACACTCGCAACGGCGATCTCGACAATCTGGTTGGGATCTGCCGGGAGGGTCACTGGGAGCATCACGACATCGTTTCCGGAAAGTGCGAAGGCCAGTGGCAGGAGCGTTTCTTCAACGAATACAACTCCGATCGAAATCCGCTGAAGTATCTGTAGCCGATACCGCAGTGTGAATAAACATAAGGGGGATATCTTACAACAATAAAGATTTATGTATTGGTGGGCTCTCAAGGAATGATATTCTGGGCCACCTGCCAGAGCTGGGAAATTGATGATGTTTTCTGCTTTTCTCGCTATTGAGTTTCTCCGTAGTTCTCTCTTTCAGATGGGGGTTCTACCTATTCTTACCTCCATTATTTTCCTATACTGCACAGTTTGTTCTGACGGCGAGTCTAAGCAGACGGTTTGGACTGGATACTTCGTAGCCCTTGTTGTAGCGTTCATCATTAACTGGAACACCCAAATCGGTACTGACGCGATGCTGTTCTCTCAGTACTCTGTTGACCTCCTCTTCGACGGCCGGAATCCATACGCTGCGTCAATGCGGCCGGCGTTTGAGAAGTACGGTATCTCGCCGGCAGCGTACGGCACACACACGGTCGGCGGCGACATCGTGACCTCGCTGTCGTACCCCGCACTCTCGGTGCTGTACTTCGTTCCGCAGACGCTTCTAGGGGTTCCGAACCTGAACCGGACGAGTGTCGTCGTGCTCCTGCTAGTCCTGGGATTCCTGCTCCACGAGTCGCCTCCGCGCCTAGCGTTCTTGCCGTTTCTTGTGCTGTTCGCCAACCCGGACCTGCTTCGGTTTACTACCGGTGGTGTCTTCGACATTCTGTGGGTGCTGCCGCTCTTGCTGGGGATGCGGTACTGGTATCGAGAGCAACTCATGGTCGCCGCGATCTGGGTTGGACTGGCCTGTGCAGTCAAGCAAACGCCCTGGATCGTGACGCCGTACCTCGCCGTCTGGCTGTATGTCGAGAGGGATGACCTCCGGACGTTCGTCCGTGACGCTGGGATCACACTCGGTGCCGGGCTCGGTGCGTTTCTCGCGCCGAACCTGCCATTTATCCTCTGGGACCCGATGGCCTGGCTCACGAGCGTCTTCACACCCGTCGCGGGCGGTCCAGCGCTGGTGACTGAGGGGATGGGGCCGGCACTACTCGTTCAGACTGACCTGCTCGCAGTGAGCAAATCCACGTTCACCGCGCTCGTGGCGCTGTCACTGTTCGGCTCGCTGTTCGCGTACGCACGGTTCTTCGACCATGTGAAGTGGCTCGTCTGGATCGCTCCGGCGTTCGTGCTGTGGTTCAACTACCGGTCGCTATACAACTACTTCATCTTCTTCCTGCCGGTGGCGTACTACGCCATCTTGCTGAATCGTGATGCCGTTTGCCACCGTTCTCTGCGATCGGAGCTCTCGGCGACGCTGTCATCCGTCCGAAGCAGTGGTGGGTGACTGTCCCCTGATAGGATGCCACCTCACCGTTCGCGCCACGCGCCTGAAAGCAATAAGAGAACTGCGGCCGAGAGAACGCCGTACGACGCGAGCGTGTACAGCCCACCGCTCGCTCTGATCGTCACGACGCTGCCCAACAGGACGACCGTTAGCACCGCTGCGTACGTCTGTCCGCGGTCGAAGACTTCCAGATCGGAGACGGCCTCTACGAGAAGCGAAAAGGCGACCAGAAACACCACCAGGATTGTAACGGCAACTGCCGGACTGCTCGAAACGTCGAGGGCGACCTTCATTACGAACGCGAGATAGAGCAGTACGGCGGCTACAGTAAGCGCAAGCATGTCGCCCAGGATCTCCCAGTCGACTGTGTCACCGGTCGTCTCTCGCGTCATCGTTCTCTGAGACCTGTGTTCATCGAATCGAACACCGTCGTTGGGGGATGGTCACGGCGTAGTTTCCTTCGGTTCGCTATAAGCATTTATAGCCACTCCCCTTTGTTGAGCAGTCGGTCGTAGAGTTCCTCGGTCCGTTCGAGCATCCGCTCGCGCGAAAATTCCGCTTCGACACGCCGCCGGGCGGCCTCACCGTACGTTGCTCGCCGCTTGGGGTCGTCGAGCAGCACGGCGATGGCGTCGGCGAGTGCCTCGGAGTCGTCCGGTGGGACCGTCACTCCCGTCTTCCCGTCGCGACTGACCCAAGGAACGCCGGTCGGTAGGTCGGTGTTGATCACGGGCGTACCGTACGCCATCGCCTCGAGCTGGACGATTCCGAACGCTTCGCTCTCGGCGACCGACGGGAGAACGAACACGTCGGCGGCATCGTAACACGCGTGGAGCGTGCGATCATCGACGCGTCCGAGGAACTGAACTCGGTCGGATATTCCAAGGTCTCGAACGCGACGTTCGAGTGATTCCCGCTGGTTACCGTCCCCGACGAGCAGCACGTTCGCATCGATATCTACGACAGCATCGATCAGACGGTCGACACCCTTGTAGTAGGTTAGCCGACCGACGAACAGTAGCGTCGGTCGCTCATCGATCGGAAGGTCGACACTCGGTGTATTGCCGCCGAAAGTCTCGAGGTCGACGGAGAGCGGAATAACCGTACACTTATCAGCGTGCTCCTGGAGACAGTCGGAGTGTTCGAGCATCGCCGGTGACGTGACGATGATAGCGTCGAGTCGCTCGAGGAAGCGGTTGAGCAGAGGACGGTAAGCCTGTAATGCCGTTCGTTGCCGCACGACATCGCTATGATAGGTGGCTACGAGGGGAGCCGTATCGGATCCAGTGAGGAAGTGCGACACGACAGCGAGTGGATTTGGCAGATGGTAGTGAACGAGGTCAGTATCACGGCTCATCGTTGCGAGTCGGATCGGAAATGTCGGCGCAATCGGCACCGATTTCACTACACTAAGCCGGCCAGCACGGGTTACCTGAACATCGTTTACGTACTCGCGGTGACCGATTCCACGGTCGGCTGCCGCTAAGACCCGTACGTCAGAAGGGAGGCCTTCCGCGAGTGTTTGGACGACCTGTTCGATGCCACCGACTGCTGGCGGGTAGTACTTGCTGACCTGCAGAATTGTCGGTTGGGAAATCATGATTCGAGTCTCCGGTTGACTGCAGTCCGAATAGTCTCGCGGAACCGGTCTCGGCCGTATCGCGCTTCGACATCCGGGAGCACTGTCTGAAGGTGTTCTTGGAGATCCGTATCGACGAGAACTCGGTCAAGCGTGTCAACCGCTGCCTCGGTATCGTCATAGAGCAATTCTGGCTGGTTGTCAACGATCTCGCGTTGGCCACCGCTGTCGTGGACGAATGGTAGTGTCCGTCCAGCTGCGAGTTCCGCAACCGCCATACCGAAGTGCTCCTGTTCTTTTCCGTGGAGGCCATACTGGTGTGAACAGATGAGATCAACGAGTTCTTGGCGAGGAACCATGCCTTCCAGATGAATGTGGTCGCGACCATCGGCGACCGCTCGAACTTTCTGAGCATAGCGGTCGTGAGAAACTGGGCCAACATGGTGGAGATGGACATCGTGTCCCCGTTGACGGAGTCGCAAAACGATCTCGATGTTTCGGAGGACGTGTTTGCTAGGTTCGACACGGCCGATGGAGATGAACCCCGACTCTCGGTCGTTCCACGGTAGTCTATCGAAACCTTCGGTATCGATTGGCGGATACACAACATCCGGGCGAACGCCGTAGATCCCTTCAACGACTTCCGCCGTCCACTCAGAGTTTGCCAACAGCGCGCTTTCCCGTATTTTCATTTTGTTAAACCCGTCAATGGCGTCACAGATTCGATCGTATACTTGGTAGAGAAGACTATTGCGGGTTACTCCGAAGTTAGGAAAATGAATATACTGGATTGCAGGAGATTCAAAGCTGAACTCATTATATGTACTTACTACAAGATCATGATTACGACGGTCTAGATACCGGTTGAGAATAGAACTTTGGAGTCGCCCGAATGTCACGTCTGCGTACTCCGCTGCGACGCTCCCTGTCTTCGCTAACAACCGGCCAGTGGTCCCAAAGTGATCGATTGCGACATCGGAAACGCTGGTTCGATAGTAGTCATTTAAGCTCTCGAAATCGGGCCGAACAAGTGTATATAAAGTAACGGTGTGCTCGTTTTCGAGAGCATCAAGAACGTTCATGCAAACCGCCTCGCCACCGCCGCGTGAAGAGAGATCGGGATGGAATACTGCGATATTAGCCATGGGACTCGATATAGAAGTACATCAAGAATTGTGAAAAACTATCCACCGTTCCAGTCATCATCGAGAGATAACCGGAGTCGGTGTATAGGTGTTTCTACTGATGCTGAATGACAGGCCTTCAGTGCTCGGCATCTCTGGACCGCAGTCGATGACTCATGAGTATCCTGAATAGCATGGTTTTTGTCTATTGCGTCTTCAACCGGAGGACGAGCCATCGATTCACTGTTATCGCTTGAGATTTCAGTGAAGATGTTTCCCTATGAATCTCGCCAAAGCCGCTCTCAAACTCTTTTCTGCGAACGTCATCAACGCCGCGATCTCGTTTCTCGGGATTGCACTCTTCGCCAGAGCACTCGGGGCCTCACAGATCGGTAGCTACTTTCTATTCGTTGCACTTCTCGGCATACTTACTGTTCCAGCCGATTTTGGGCTTAGAGGGGCTGTTGAGAAGAGGATAAGCGAGGGAAACACGCCTGATATTGTATTCACGACGGCCCTCCTTCTCAAGACGGTCCCGATCAGTCTGGTGGTGGTAGTGCTTATCGTAGCTAGAGGCTATATCGCGGCATATCTCGGTGCCGGTCTCGTAGGCTTGCTCATTGTAGCGCTATTCCTTCAGGAAGTTTCTAGGATGATGATTAGCGTATTGAAAGGGGAATTAAGAGTCGGGGAGACGGCCGTACTTGAGTCTGCACAGAAGGTCTGCTGGCTACTCGTAGGTGGCGGATTAGTGTTGGTCGGATACCAAGTACGTGCCCTTGTGTACGGTCTCATTGCAGGTATGATCGTCCTTCTTGTCTGGGGTTGGTATCGAAGTGAAACAACTTTCGACCGACCTACAAAGACGTACGCCCGCAATCTTCTCAGTTACTCTAAATATAACTCTATTTCGTCCATCGGAAGTTTATTTTACAGTTGGATGGATGTTCTTGTGATTGGAATTTTCCTCACCCAGGTGCACGTCGGTGCATACGAGGTCGCATGGCGTATTAGCGTAGCTGTCGTACTATTAAGCGAAGCGACTGCAACTGCGATTTTCCCGCAAGTAAGCAAGTGGAATGCGCAAAATGCCGCAGCTAAGATCGAACGCATCATTCCAGACGCAACGACCGCTTCATTAGCGCTCGTAATTCCTGCCTTTTTTGGTGCTCTGTTGTTCTCCCGAGACATTCTACGGATCGTCTTCGGTTCCGAGTTCGAGATCGCATGGCTGGTTCTTATCATTCTGTTGCTTGAGAAAGTATTCCAGGCTATCCACATGGTTATGGGACGTTCACTGCAGGCAATTGACCGACCTGATTTAGCGGCAAGAGCGACGATGGTGAGTATTGTCGCAAATTTAGGCTTGAACGTCTCGTTCGTCTGGGCTTTCGGTCTCACTGGTGCCGCCGTCGCGACACTGATCGCCGCTACCCTTAGCTCCTATCTACACGTTCGGTACCTAGAGAGATTTCTGACTATTCGGGTTGATCAAAGTGAGATAGGTTGGTGTATCGTCTCGGCGCTTGGAATGGTTGCTGTCCTCTCTGTCGTCACTTTCTACATCCCGATAGAAACCATCCCTCAACTCGGGGGTGTCATCACAAGTGGCGCTATCTTCTATGGCCTCTTTCTTCTCTTATCGCCGTCAATACGTTCAAAGCTTACTAGAAATATGAAAGCAGCATTCAGATGAAGTAACGTCACTACTCCACAGTAATTCCTAGAAAGACAGCTATATCTATCACGACGAGCCAGATCTGTTTAAAGAGAATGTAACAGTCCAGTGAAAATGACTGCCGTCGTATATACTCTAAATCCGACCGTAGTTTGGCCTCGGGTGATGTACTTCCTGCCCCGCGGATCTGTGCTAATCCAGTTAATCCGGGCTTCACGAACCAGCGTTTCCGCCACACATCTGTCTCGGCTTCCAGCAGTGTTTCCTCATCAGTCCACACGGGTCGCGGACCAACAGTGCTCATATTCCCGACAAGTATCAACCATAATTGGGGCAACTCATCAAGGTGTGTCTTGCGGAGAATACGTCCGACCCGAGTAATACGGTCGTTTTCATTATCCTCTATTGGGATCGGTGACTCACCCTGTGGATACATAGTTCGGAACTTAAATACGGTGAGACGCCCACCGAGCCCAGCCGTCCGTTCTTGTCGGTACAGTACTGGCCCCTCACTATCAAGTTTGATGAGCACTGGGATAAATGCGAGTAAGGGAGCGAACACGATCATCCCTACTACAGCGAATGTAACATCAAACCCACGTTTGAGGAGATAGTCTTGGAAATCCCAAGGTTCAACATCTACATCGACGAGCGGTCCTGAATTGTTCTCCGAGGTTAGTATAGTGTCGGCATACTCGCGATGAACTTTGGTTCTAACACCGTGGTCATAACAGACGTTGAGAGCGCCGAAAAAGTCTTCACGATCAGTATGCCGAAATGCGAGGACAGCTGTATCAATATCTCGTTCAATGAGTGTATCGTCAAGTCGAGAAAGACCACCGAGCCGTTCAAGATTATGGACTGGATTCCCTCCATCGGAGATAGTCTTAACCTGCCAACCGGAGGAGGGGCTTGAAACAGTGGTTGGACATAGGTAACCGAGAAAAGACATCGATACCTCTTGATAGATACGTCGTATCTGATCAATATCATCACCTATGATTATTATGCGGTCCGGATCAGTTGACGGCGCTCGTCGAATCACCACAAACCAAAGTGGAATGGCGACCGCCAGGAGTACGGTTACCATGACCAGTGTCGCTCGAGGAAGCCTGTGTGACCAATTGAAGTAGCCCAGCGTCGCGAGTCCCAAGCTAGCGACTAGTATCCGCTTTTGAGTAAATATGACTATGTCTACATGTCTACGGGGGCGAGGTTTATATAACGGCAAGAGTGCCATAGCGGTAAACCCAATGCTGAGGCCTAGTGCCTGTGCTAAATCTCGTCCAGTCAGGACGGTTACAGATAACTGGTTAAAAACAGGGATGTACGTAGTGAACAGTGACTGAGGGAAACGGTGATTTGCTACTAGAGCAGCTGCTGCCGTGATTACACACACACCGGCCATGCTCAGTATCCGGTAGCGCCAACCGGTTTTCATCGTAGTACAGGCGCGTATCCAGTGATATAAGTTCTCTGTTCTAATAGTGAAATCCTGCTTGTTAATTGGGTGGCCAGTATAACACCATTCCTCTGGTTTGTACTTACCAAAGCTTGAGAATGGAGTCCCTATCTATCACCAATCTATTAGAACAAACGCGCCGCAGCCTTCCTTTGGAGGTTAGTCTGCCACCCCAACTATTAGATAATTAAATATTATTATTATTATTTGAGTTATGGAATCTATGTGGCTTGACCATCTGGCTGAGCCGCCAGTTGCTGATTTCGATAGCAGCCTTGAGCAACGTTGACTCATACCCGTCATCACGTATAGCTGCGAATAATCTGACCTTTAAGACACGTACTGCCCCTAGCCAATACCGCTGCAGAGACGGTATTCAAGTCCCATTTATTACGGGACTGACATTTATCCCCTCATCGACTCAATTCTGAATTTTCACAGATATCTTGTTAATCAGCAATCGATACTAGCAGACATCAATCCGCGGAGCTGTGACCGTTACGTCTGGTATTGGGCACAGACCCGTCGAATTCCCTCTTCGAAGTCGATTTGGGGTTTCCAGCCGATCGCCTCGCGGATCTTCGTGGTATCGGCGCAAGTATCATGGACGTAAATGTCCTCGGGAATCGGGTTCTCAACGTACTCCGGCTCCACCGCCGTCCCCAGTTCGTCGTTGATCATCTCGACGACCGTGTTGAAGTCGTAGGCGTCCCCCGTTCCCAAGTTGTAGATCCCGTCGAGCTTGGCCGTCGCGGCCCCCTCGAGCCCGCGGACGATGTCAGAGACGTGCGTGAAGTCCCGCGTCTGGGTGCCGTCGCCGTAGAGAACGGGTGCCTCGCCGGTGGCGATGTCGTCGGCAAACTGCGCGATCACATTGGCGTACTCACCCTTGTGTTCCTCCGCACCGCCGTAGCCCTGGTAGACTGAGAAAAACCGCATTGCCGTCATCGACATGTCGTAGTGGTTCGAGAAGTACTCCCCATAGCGCTCGCGGGCCAGTTTCGAAGCCTCGTAGCCGGTGTTCACGCTGACCGGCATGTCCTCGGGCGAAAGCTCGGTACGGCTGCCGTAGATCGACGAGGTCGAGGCGTAGACCACCGTGTCACAGCCGTCCTGTCGGGCCTGTTCGACTACGTTGACGAACCCTTCGACATTCACGCGAGCACCCGTGGTCGGATCTTCCTCGTGCATCGCATACGACGACAGCGCTGCCAAGTGGAAGACGATGTCAACATCCGTCGGCAGGTCGTCCTCGAGCACGCTCGCGTCGACGAACTTAATGTCCTCGGCGAGGTTCTCCGGCGTGCCCAGATACTGGTCGTCGACAACGGTAACGTCATTGTCCGCAGTGAGGTGGTTCGCCAGGTTCGAGCCGATAAATCCTGCTCCCCCAGTCACCAAGATATGGTTGTTTTCCATAGCTATGAATGATAAGTGATATTACTAAAATGGTTCGATAAGGAGTGCACCCTAGTAGACGATAGATGGTGTTTCCCAGAAGATTACATTCTGGAAGAGAGGCAGAAAGTAAGGTTCTGATATTACAACGCGCCGTATTGGCAGATGCTTACCCTCCGATCGAACCCATGTATGATTTCCTATAAGAGAATTAGAAACTACGGATTTGGCGATATATTACAGTATAACTGCCGCTCCTTCCAGAGTCCCGTGTAGCACTCTTATTACCATCTCACTACCGCCGTCTTGGCGACGATTGGTCTCCGTTTACGGCGGAGTCTTGAGAAGTTCCGAAACTCGATGGATTAGAGGTCCATCCCGCCGTTGACGTCGATCACTTCCCCCGTCACGTACGACGAATCCTCGCTCGCGAGGAATCGGACCACCGCGGCGATGTCCTCAACCTCCGCCAACCGCTCGAGCGGGATGCCCGAGACGATCCGTTCGAGCACTGCGTCGGGGACGCTCTCGAGCATGTCGGTGGCGGTAAAGCCGGGTGCGACGCAGTTGGCCGTCGACCCGCCCTTGGCGAGTTCGAGGGCAATCGTCCGCGTGAAACCGAACATGCCGCTTTTGGCGGCCGCGTAGTTGGCCTGTCCGAAGTTGCCCTGCTTGCCGACGACGCTCGAGATGTTGATCAGTCGGCCCTCGTCAGCGTTCCAGATGTCGTCGTAGAACAGTTGCGTGCAGTTGAACATGCCGCCGAGGTTGACATCCATCACGCGGTCCCACTCCTCGCGGGACATCTCGGTGAACTGCTTGTCGGCGGTGATGCCGGCGTTGTTCACCAGCACGTCGCACTGACCGAACGCCTCGTGACAGACCTCGCGCATGTGTTCGACGTCTTCGCGGGTGGACACGTCGGCTTGGGCCGCGACGGCGGAGCCGCCCGCCGACTCGATGGCGTCGACGGCCTCGTAGGCGTCCCCCTCGGAGGTCCGGTAGTTGATCACCACGTTCGCCCCCTCTTCGCCGAGGTACTCGGCGATTCCGCGACCGATCCCCTTCGCCGAGCCCGTGATTACGCAGGTACGACCATCCATGGACATAGTTCACACATTCTATGGCCGACGATAAATAACGACCCGTTAGATTCTATCAAATTCGGGGGATAATAACCCGACTGGCCGTCCCCGAGAGAAAGTGCAGCGGCGCTACAGTTCTCGAGCCTGTTCGATCCAGTCCTCGAGCCGACTAGGTGAGATACCGGTCTCGGCGGCGAGTTCGGCTACGTCGGCCGCGGCGAGTTGGTCGAACGTCTCGATCCCGGCCGCCGTGAGGTCGGCGGCGTAGGCTTGACCGACGCCGGTCAGGTCCGTGAGATCGTCGGTTTCGGATTCGATTTCGGACGCAGCGTCCTCGCCTGCGACCTCCTCGACGACATCCTCGTCGACGGCCATCTCGCCGGGTTCTGCGGGTTCCTCCTGAACGTCGTCGTCGCCACGTTCGACGATTTCCGCCTCGGAGCGGTCTTCACCGTGATGCTCGCTCGTCTCGGCGTCGAGGTCGGTATCGGATCCTGTCTCGACAGCCGTCCCGCCGTCCGCGAGATCCTCGGCACCGGATTCGTCGCCGTCGACGTCCTCGGCGATGGCGGCGTCCGCGTCCGTGGGTTCGGGCGTCGACGGCTCCGACTCGACCTCGGTTCCGTTCGAGCGCTCCTCGAACCACTCACAGACCTGCGGCCAGAGTTCCTCGTGGCTCCGCGAGGAGACGGACATCCCGATGTGGCCCGTCGGGAACTCGAGGATCTCGGTGTCGGTCGAGGCGATCGCGTCGTTGAACGGTTTCGAGGCCTCCGGGGGGATGAGGTGGTCGTACTCGGCGACGATCTGGAGGACGGGCATGTCGATGTTCGTGATATCGACGTGTTCGCCGCCCAGTCGAAGCTCGTTCTCGTAGAGCTTGTTGTCCTGGTAGATGTCCCCGATGAACTCCTCGTAGGTCTCGCCGGCCATGTCGATCCCCTCATCGAGCCAGCGCTCCATGCGCGCGAAGTTCTCGACGAAGTCTTCGTCCGCCATGTTGTCGTAGAACCGGACGTACTTCGTCACGTTGTTCGCGACGGGGTCCATCAGCGCGAAGCCGACATCTAAGAACCCGGCGGGGACGTTGTCGAAGGTCTCGGTGACGGTTTCGGGATCGTAGTAGTCTTCGGCCCCCCAGAGCTCGAGGACGCCGCCGTCGCCTGCAAAGCAGAGGCCGGCGGCCATTAGCGCGAGGTTCTCGACCTTTTCGGGGTACAGCGAGGCGTACATGGCCGACTTCGTGCCGCCCATGCAGTAGCCGAGGATGTTGATCGAGTCCCGTCCGGAGCGCTCGCGAACCTCGTCGACGCAGTTGTCGATGTACCGGTTGACGTAGTCGTCGAGCGAGAGCGAGCGGTCCAGTTTGGACGGCTCGCCCCAGTCGATCAGGTAGACGTCGAAGCCGGCCTCGAGTAGCGTCTGGACGACCGAGCGGTCGGGCTGGAGATCGAGGATGTAGGGCTTGTTGATCAGCGCGTAGACGACGAGGATGGGGATGTCGTGTTGCTCCTCGGTCATCGGCTCGTAGTGGAGGAGCCGGAGTTTGTTCTCCTCGTAGACGACCTCGCTCGGCGTCTGTCCGACTTCGATGTTCTCGACGGTTTCGGTGCGCTCGGGTGCGACCCGGGACTTTTCGGCCAGGTCAGCGGTCGCCTCCCAGGCCTGCCGTTGCATGTTCAGTGCGGTTGCGAAGGGGTTGTTCATTGCTCGTCTTCTAAATGCTCGAGGACGCGGTCGAGTTTCTGCTCGACGGCGTGCTGGCGGCGCTCGAGTTCGACGAGGCGGTCACCGATCTCGACCACGTCGTCCTCGGTCGCGAAACCGAGCGTTCGCAGCGTTTCCTGGGCCGCTTCGTCGGCCTGCTGTTGGAGTTCGAGCACGTCGCCGACCGTCTCGCCGGTCATTTTGGCGAAGGCGGTCGTCGACATGACGTCTTTGAACGCGTCGTTTGCGGTGTTGAGCCAGATGTCGCGGAACTCTTCGATATCGACATCTTCGCCCTCGAGTTGGTCGTTCATCCGGTCGACCATCTGCTGGGAGGCGTTCATCCACGTCTCGTAGGCGCGGGCGTAGCCCTCGACGCCGTCGGAGAGTTCGTTCTCTTCGGTGACCTCGCCGACCGTCTCCGACCAGCTTTCGACGAACTGCGCCTGGGCCTCCATGTTGTCTTCGAGGGCCTCGAGAAATTGCTCGTTCCACTGTTCGGCGAACGCGTTCCAGTCTTGCATGGAGGGTTGTGAGTCTGACATGGGTGAAAATTGACGGTGTACTGTAAAAAGCGGTTCCCCGAGTTATGCCGAGGCGTCGAACTCTTCGGCGGCCTCTTCGACGTTTTCGGCGACGGCGCTGACGTTCTCCTCGACCTGCTCGTGGGCCTCGAGTGCTGCATCGAAGGAGGTATCGACGACCTCGGAGTAGCTCGCTGCGAACTCCTCGTAGGCGACTTCGGACTCCTCGAGGGCCTCGAGGTAGGCGTCGATCGACTGGGACTGGGCCTCGGTGGCCGACTCGAAGCTCTCGTCGACGAGTTCGCGGAGTTCGCCGAAATCGGCGGCCTCCTCGGGCAGCGAGGCCTCGAGGGCGTCGAAGTAGGCGTGGACCGCGCCCTTGGTCAGCTCGGCGTTGGATTCGGCGATCGAACTCGAGGTCTCGATCGCGTCGGCGAAGGCGTTGATCGAGGTCTGCTGGGCCTCGAGGGCGTCGTGGGTCAGGGATTGGCTCTGTTCGAGTGCGGTGCGCTGTGCGTCGAAGACTGCGGTGAATGGGTTTTGGGTCATGGTTGTAATTACTCCTCTCGGTCGCGTTTGACGGGGACGACGATCGTCTGGACGATATCTCCCTCTTCGATGTCGAGGGCCTCCCGTTCGGGGCCGGGAATGCTGATCCGACCGCCGCTTTGGACGCGGGCTTTGAACGTGGCCGTGCCCATGTTCATCGGCCCGAAGGCCGACGTGTCCTCGAGCGGGTTCGCCGACGTGGCCTGCAGCAACTGTTTCATCATCTCCTGCTGGGATTCGGCGACCTGCTCGCCGGCTTCCTGCATCTGCTCGGTAAACATCGCAGGCGGGAACCACGGCGATCGGTCGGAGTCGTCCGTCATCGACAGAACATTGGATCGCCGACGTGATAAGCCTTTCCACTAGATACCATTGAATGGTACAAGATGGTATCACGGGGAGTGGCCCGTCGACTGACGGAGCCGATGACCGTCAGGATCGGCTAGACCCGGCTCGAACGAGACGCGATGTGAGACAGAATCTGGCGATAAGCGCCGTTCCAAGAGCCTATTACCGGTATTTCGAGACGGTAAAACCCGGTTGTGACAGCCAAAGAAGTAATGTACACCCCACTCTTACCGCCCGTAGATGCCATACCAGAACGCCGGCGAAGACAACCTGACCGCCATGACCGACGCGTGGTCGGCGATGACGCGCGGGTTTCTTCGAACTGCGACCGCGGCGAATCGTGCGGCCGTCTCCGCAATGGTCCCCTCCACCGACAGCAAGGACGACGCGGAGGCCGACAGAGTCACGCCGTCGATCCCGTCGGTCGACTACTCCGACCTCGACTGGCAGTTCGACCGGACCGTCGACGACCCGGACCACATCAGCGTCGGCGACACCGTCACCTTCGAGAAGAGCCTGACCGACGAGGACGTCCGGGCCTTCGCCGCCGTCAGCGGCGACACGAACCGACTCCACCTCGACGAAGAGTTCGCGGCCGATACCCGCTTCGGCGAGCGAATCGTCCACGGCACGCTCGTCTCCGGACTCATCAGCGCCGCCCTCGCTCGGCTCCCCGGCCTCACTATCTACCTCTCGCAAGACCTCGAGTTCAGCGGTCCCGTCGGCGTCGGCGATCGGGTGTCCGCCCGCGTCGAGATCGTCGAGGACCTCGGCAACGACCAGTACCGACTGGAGACGGTCGTCCGCGACGAGGACGACGACGCGACCGTGATCGACGGCGAGGCCGTCGTCCTGATCGACGACCTGCCGGCCGAATAGCCGGTTTCGGCGGCTCGAGACCGCGTTGGGGCCGAGCAAGCCGTTGCAACGTTGCTAAGTAGCTGCTCGCGGAACGGGCGGACATGACTCTCTTTGGAACCGCGGGAATCCGCGGTCCGGTCGATGAGGTATCGCCGTCACTGGCGCTTTCGATCGGCCGCGCCGCCGGCGAGCCCGGCGAAACGTTCGTCGTCGGCCGCGACGGTCGGGAAACGGGACCGGCGCTCGCGGCGGCGATGGAAGCCGGCCTCGAGAGCGCCGGTGCGGACGTCCGCCGCGTCGGGGAGGTGCCGACGCCCGCACTCGCTTTTGCCTCGCAGGGGCGTCGCGGCGTGATGCTCACCGCGAGCCACAACCCGCCAGAGGACAACGGAATCAAGCTTTTCGTCGACGGCGTCGAGTACGATAGCGACGCCGAACAGACGATCGACGACCGCGTCGCGAGCGACGACTCCCGACTCGCCCGCTGGGACGAGTGGGGCGAGTCCGAGCGGCTCGCAGTGCTCGATCGCTACCGCTCGGCCGTCGAAACCTACGTGCGCGAGCAGTTCGGTGCTCGGTCGCGGGACGACGACGCTCTGGCCGACCCCCTCGCGGGGCTTCGGATCGCCGTCGACTGCGGGAACGGCGTCGGCGCGCTCGCGACGCCGCAGGTTCTCGAGCGCCTCGGGGCCGAAGTCGTCGCGATCAACGCCTCGGTCGATGGCCACTTCCACGGCCGGGAGAGCAAACCGACCCCGGAGACGCTCTCGGAGTTCACCGAGTTCCTTGCCGGGGGGAGCGAGGCCCGACGCGGCCGGGACGGGGCGAGCGGCGATTTCGACCTCGGGCTGGCACACGACGGCGACGCCGACCGGCTCGTCGTCCTCGGTCCCGACGGCGACGTGATCCACGAGGACACCGTCCTCGCCGTCGTCGCGGCCCGCTACGCGGCCGACAGTGATGCCGACGATCCCGTCGTCGTCACCACGCCGAACGCCTCCGCGCGCATCGACGAGCGGGTCCGGGTGGCCGGCGGCCGGGTCGAACGGGTCCGACTGGGGTCGCTTCACGAGGGGATCGCCCGGGAGCGCGCTCGCGGGAGCGACGACACCGAGATCGTCTTCGCCGCCGAGCCGTGGAAACACATCCACACCGCTTTCGGCGGCTGGATCGACGGCGTCGCCAGCGCCGCGGTCGTCGCTGCGCTCGTCGCCGAGGCCGGCAACACCGAGTCGCTTCGGGAGCCGGTCACCGAACGCCCCTACCGGAAGGTCAGCGTCGAGTGTCCGGACCCGGCCAAATCCGATGTCATGGCCGCCCTCGAGGGCGACCTCCCCGAGGCGTTCCCGGACGCGACCGTCGACACGGACTACGGCGTCCGCCTCGAGTTCGCGGACGCCTCGTGGCTGCTGGTCCGCCCCAGCGGCACCGAACCCTACGTGCGCCTCTACGCGGAGAGCGACACCGTCGACGAACTCGTCGCCGAGGCTCGAGCAGTCATCGAGACGGCAGTCAGCGAAACCGCGTAAGCTGGCCCCAGCAGTTATCACCGACAGATCACAGTGAATAGTTGACAGCCGGGCACTCTAATTTCGAAGTTTCGACGGGTATATACCGACCGTCTACGCTATTTCGGCTCATGGTACAGAATCGACGACGGTTTCTCGAGGGCGCGAGTGCGGTCGGGCTCGCCGGTATCGCCGGCTGCGTCGGCGGGTTCGGCGACGAAGGCGACGCGGCGTATCAGGTCGGGATGGTGTACGCGACCGGCGGCACTGGCGACGACTCGTTCAACGACATGGCACAGCAGGGAGCCAGAGACGCACGCGACGAGTTCGACCTGTCGTTCGACGAAACGGAACCGGACAACGAAGGCCAGTTCGAGGGCGCACAGCGGGACTTCGCCGAGTCCGGCGACTACGATCTGATCAACTGTATCGGCTACGCTCAAGCGGGTGCGCTCTCGGAGAACGCCCCCGACTATCCGGACCAGAACTTCATCATCGTCGACGAGGTCGTCGAGGAAGACAACGTCCGGAGCTACACCTTCGGCGAGCCCGAAGGCTCGTTCCAAGTCGGTCACCTGGCCGGCCTGCTAACCGATCGCGAGTTCGCCGCCGGTGCCGGTGAGACGAACCCCGACGCCAGCACGGTCGGCTTCGTCGGCGGCACCGAAACGCCGCTGATCCAGTCGTTCGAGGCCGGCTTCCGGGCCGGCGTCGAGTACGCGAACGACGACGCCGAAGTCGTCTCCTCGTACGTCGGCGACTTCAACGACACGGGCCAGGGACAGTCGACCGCCCGATCGATGTACCAGAACAACGACGCGGACATCGTCTTCCACGCGGCCGGTCGAACCGGTATCGGCGTCTTCCAGGCGGCCCAAGACGAGGGTCGGTTCGCGCTCGGCGTCGACGACGACCAGTCGCTCTCCAACGAGAGCTTCGCCGACGTTATCCTCGCGAGCATGGTCAAGCGCGTCGACAGCGCCGTCTACAACGCCATCGAATCCGTCGTCAACGGCAACTTCGAGGGCGGCGAGTCCGAAACCCTCGGCCTCGAGGAAGACGGCGTCGGTGCCGTCTACGGTGACCAACTCGGCGACGAGATCCCACAGGAGATCAAAGACCAGCTCGAGGAGTCCCGGCAAGCAATTATCGACGGCGAGATTTCCGTCCCAAGCGAACTGTAACCGCATGACTGAGTCGGACGTGGAAACGACTGACGGGACGAGATCGACCGAAGGGGTGGGGCGGGACGCTGCTGGTCTCTCAGAGACGGGGAGTGACCTCGCTGTCCATCTCGACGGTATCACCAAGCGGTTTCCAGGTGTCGTGGCGAACGACGACGTGGACCTCCGGGTCGAACGGGGGACCGTCCACGCGCTGCTCGGCGAGAACGGGGCCGGCAAGACGACGTTGATGAACGTCCTCTACGGGCTCTACGAACCCGAGGCTGGACGGGTCGTCGTCGACGGCGAGGAACGCGCGTTCGACTCGCCCCGGGACGCCATCGACGCCGGTATCGGGATGATCCACCAGCACTTCATGCTGGTCGATCCCATGACGATCGCCGAGAACATCGCCCTGGGGAACGAACCGACGAAGTGGTTCGGGATGGCGATCGATCGCGACCGTATCCGCAGCGAGATCCGCGACCTCTGTGATCGATACGGGTTCAATGTCGATCCGAACGCCGTCGTCGAAGATGCAAGCGTCGGCGTCCAACAACGCGTCGAGATTCTCAAGGCGCTGTTTCGCGGTGCGGACGTCCTCATTCTCGACGAGCCGACCGCCGTCCTCACACCCCAAGAGGTCGAAGGTCTCTACGACGTTCTCGAGGAACTCACGGACCAGGGGAAGACGATCATCTTCATCACGCACAAACTCGAGGAGGCGACCCACGCCGCCGACGCAATCACCGTCCTCCGGGACGGGGAATCCGTCGGAACGGTCGACCCCGGGCAGACGAATCGGGAAGCCCTGGCCGAGCGCATGGTGGGCCGTGAAGTCATCCTCGAGGCGGAATCGGAGCCGGTCGAGACGGGCGAGGCCGTCCTCTCGACGCGAGACGTCACCGTCGAGGACGCCCGCGGCATCGAGGCGGTCTCCGGGATCGACCTCGACGTGCACGCGGGCGAGGTACTCGGCATCGCCGGCGTCGACGGCAACGGACAGAGCGAACTGATCGAGGCGATCACCGGTCTCAGAACCCCCGACGAGGGGACGATCACCTACGACGGAACGGACATCACGGCGTGGTCCCGTCGCCGCCGAATCGAGAACGGGATGGCCTACATCCCGGAGGACCGCCAGGAAAACGGGCTCGTGATGCCGTTCGACCTCGTCGAAAACGGCCTCCTCGGGAGCCAGCGATCGCCGCAGTTCGCGGCCGGCGGCCGCATCGACTGGGACGGCGTCCGCGACCACACCGAGGACATCATCGAGACCTACGACGTCCGACCGCCGGACGCCAACGCGGCGGCGCAGTCGTTCTCCGGGGGCAACCAGCAGAAGTTCATCGTCGGCCGCGAGTTCGAACGCGATCCCTCGCTCGTCGTCGCGACCCATCCGACCCGCGGGGTCGACATCGGGTCGACCGAGTTCATCCACGACCGCCTGCTCGAGCTTCGGCGCGAGGGGGTCGCGGTCCTCCTCGTCTCCTCGAACCTCGACGAAATCCGGTCGCTGTCGGACCGGTTGGCGGTCATCTACGAGGGCGAGTTCATCGACGTCACCGACCCCGACGACATCACCGAAGAGGACCTCGGGCTCCGCATGGCCGGCCAACGGCCGGACGAGGAGACCCACGACGGCCCCGACACGGGTGAGTCGCAGTGAGTAACCGATTCGAGTCGCTCCTCGAGCGCCTCGCTGGGCTGTCGGTCCTCGACCGGATAGTCATCAGTCTCGCGGCGCTGTTGGCCGCCGTCCTCGTTGGCGGGGTCCTCGTCTTCGTCTCCGGGGCCTTTGCCTCCTGTCGGAGCGGCCTCCAACTGGGCGGCACGACGTTCTGTTACAACCCGATGCAGGTCTACTACGAGCTCTTCCTCGGGGCCCTGGGCCACCCGCTCGAGGGCGGCTGGTCGCTGACCAATTACAGCCTCGGACGGACGCTCCAGCAGACGACCCTGCTGATCTTCGCGGGGCTGTCGGTCGCGGTCGCGTTCCGCGCCGGGCTGCTCAACATCGGGACGCAGGGACAGTTGGTCGTCGGCGGCCTCGCGACGGCCGTGACCGTCGTCTACGCGGCATCGATCGTTCCCGGCGGCTTCGTCGGGACGGTCGTCCTCATCCCGCTCGGCGTCCTCGCCGGCGCGGTCGGCGGCGGGCTCTACGGCGCGATTCCGGGCGCGCTCAAGGCCTACGCCGACGCCAACGAGGTCATCACGACGATCATGCTCAACATCATCGCGGCCGGCATCACGTCGACGCTGCTCTCCTGGCAGTTCCAGGACCCCGACAGTAGCAACCCGGAGACGAGACCGGTCCCCGAGTACGCCGAGATACCGAACATTCCCGTGATCGGGTTCGAAGAGGTGAATTTCTCGCTGCTCGCGCTCGCGTTCGCCGTCGTGCTCATGATCGGCATGGCGTGGCTGCTCGCTCGGACGTCGTTCGGCTACGAGCTCCGGACGAGCGGCGAGCAGCCGGGCGCGGCCGCCTACGGCGGCGTCGACGAGAAGCGGATGACCGTCGCCAGCATGACCCTCTCGGGCGCGCTCGGCGGGATTGGCGGAGCCTTCTGGGTACTGATGGTCCACGGCCAGTGGCTCGAGAACGTGCCGTCGCTCGGGTTCGACGGCATCGCCGTCTCGGTGCTTGCCGGTAACAGCCCGATCGGCGTCGGCGCGGCGGCGTTTCTGTTCGGCGTCTTCCAGAGCGGCTCGCAATCGATCAGCACCGCCACGAGCGTTCCAAAGGAACTGGTCGGCGTCCTGACCGGACTCATCATCCTCTTCGTCGCGATGCCGGAGTTCTTCCGGCTGATCGGCCGACGATACGTCGCTCCCGGGACGACGGAGCCGGTACGGACCGACGGCGGTGACCCGGCGGTCGACGACGGGGGTGACGGCGATGCGTAACCCGCTCTACCGGATGCAGGAAGCCTTCGCTCGGCGGCCGCTGGCGGCGGCACTCGGTGCCGCGGCCGCCCTCCTGCTCGGGCTCTGGCTGACGCCGGCGAGCTGGCAGACCGCGACGCTCCGACTCGCCGTTCCGATCGCCCTCGCGGCGATCGGCGGCATCTTCGCCGAGAAGAGCGGCGTCATCAACATCGGTATCGAGGGCCTGCTGATCGTCTCGGCGTTCTCCTCGATCGTCGTCGTCAACTGGCTCGGCGACGCGGGCGCGACGCTCGGTCTGACGAATCTGTGGTGGGGAATGCTAGCCGGCGTCCTCGTCAGCGTCCTCTTCGCACTCGTCTTCGCGATCGTCTGTCTCGAGTTCGAGGCCGACCAGATCATCGCCGGGCTAGCGGTCTGGCTCATCTCGCTCGGGCTGGCACCGTTCGCTTCGCAGATCCTCTTCGAGAGCCCGAACACCGCGAACGTCGCTCGGTTCGACAACGTGACCGTCCCGGTGCTGTCGGAGATTCCGCTCGTCGGCTATCTGCTGTTCGACACCGAACCGCAGGTGTACATCATGCTCGTCGGTGCCGTCGCGGGCTGGTATCTCCTCTCCCGGACGAACTTCGGGCGATGGGTGGTCGCGAGCGGCGAGAATCCGAAGGCGCTGGATACGGCCGGTATCGACGTTCACAGGGTCCGCTACGCCGCGGTGCTCCTTTCGGGCGTCTTCGCCGGACTCGGGGGCGCGGGCTTTGCCCTCGGAACCCTCGGCACGTTCTCCGGTGCCGGCGACACCGCGATCAACGGCCGCGGGTTCATCGCGATCGCGACCTACCTGCTCGCGAACTACCACCCGATCGGTGCCCTCATCGGGTCGTTCCTCTTCGCGGGACTCAATTCGATGCAGGACATGCTGCAGACGGCGGGCTACTCCGTTCCGACGGAACTCATTCGGACGATTCCGCACATGACGGTCATCGTCGTCCTCGTGCTCGTCGGGCGCACCCGCCTGCCGGACGCCGCCGGCGACCACTACGAGTCCGGCGAGGACTGATCGCCGCCGGCCACAGCGGCCGTCGGAGCCGCACCGGTCGATGCCTTCTTGCATCCGCTCAAGCTACCACTCGTCGTGACCGAACACGAACTCATCGACGCCGCTCGTGACGTTCAGGAGCGAGCGCACGTCCCCTACTCCGAGTACCCGGTCGGTGCCGCCCTCGAGACCGCCGACGGCGAGGTCTTCGTGGGCTGTAACCTCGAGAACGCGAACTTCAGCAACAGCCTCCACGCCGAGGAAGTCGCCGTGGCGGAGGCGGTCAAGAACGGCCACCGCGAGTTCTCGCGGCTCGCCGTGAGCTCGGGTCGCCGGGACGCCGTTACGCCCTGTGGCATGTGCCGGCAGACGCTCACCGAGTTCTGCGACGACGACCTCGTCGTGCGCTGTGACGAAGGCGAGGGGGAAGAGCCGACCGAGTACACCCTCGGCGAACTCCTGCCGAACACGATCACGCAGGAAACCCTCGAGTAACGGGAGTAACGGAGACGGCGGTCCGGATCTGTCCTGAGCGGCCCCGCAACCGCGCTTCCGCTATGCTGTCGCTTCCTCGAGGAACTCCCTGAGAATCGTCCGGTGACACCGCTTTTTCTCGGTGTTCTCGAAACAGACCAGGGCCAGCGACTCGCCGGCGGCCAGCCGTTCGTCCAGCGTCGCGATTGCGTCTTGAGCTTCGCTCGAGTCCTCGAGATACGTCCGATACGCGTCCTCGAACCCGACCTGATCCCACGCGGCGTTGTGGGCACCCTCCTCGCAGAGCCCCTGCATCTTCATGTCCTCCTCGCGCTGGCGGAACGACTCGAGCAGGTCGGCCGGTGGCCCGAGTTCGGGCCGGTTCTCGTCGACGGCCGTGTGAAACCACGATGTCGGCTGGCGGACGACGCCGACGCGCGTCGCCTCGGCCGGCACCTCGGCGAGGTCGTGCTGGATCGCCGCGACGTAGGTGTCCGCGAGCGTCCCGCGTTCCATACCGGGAGCCACGCACGCCCCGCATTTATATACACCGTCGGATCGAACCGCCGGTACTCAATGGCTCGCGACAGCGAAGACCCGAACGCCGATGTCCAGTACCACCTCGAGGTCCGCCCCGAGGACGTAGCCGACACCGTGCTCCTCCCCGGCAATCCCGAGCGCCTCGAGAAGATCGTCGCGTTCTGGGACGACCACGAGATCCGGGCCCACCACCGCGAGTACCGAACGGCGACGGGCACCTACGAGGGGACGCCGATCTCGGTCACCTCGACCGGGATCGGCAGTCCCTCCGCCGCAATCGCCGTCGAGGAACTGGCTCGAGTCGGCGTCGACACCTTCGTTCGGGTCGGCTCCTGTGGGGCGATCCAACCCGAAATGGCTGTCGGTGATCTGGTGATCACCACGGGTGCGGTCCGCCAAGAGGGAACCAGCGACGAGTACGTCCGGGAGGACTACCCGGCCGCCGCCGATCACGAGGTCGTCTCCGCGCTGGTCGCCGCCGCCGAACGCCTCGGCTACGACTACCACACCGGCGTCACGATGAGTGCGGACTCGTTCTACGCCGGGCAGGGCCGCCCCGGCTTCGAGGGCTTCGAAGCCGCCGGCGCGGACGACCTGCTCGAGGAACTCAAAGAAGCGAACGTCAAAAACATCGAAATGGAGGCCAGCGCCGTCCTGACGCTCGCGAACCTGTACGGACTCCGTGCGGGTGCGGTCTGTACTGTCTACGCCAACCGCGAGACCGGCGAGTTTCGCACCGAAGGCGAATCTCGCGCCGCCGAGGCGGCGTCGCTCGCGACGCAACTCCTGGCGAAAATGGACGCGGTCAAACGCGAGGCCGGCGTCGATCGCTGGCACGCCGGACTCTCGCTCGAGTAGCGATAGCCGTTTTTCGCCCGAGAAACCGAGAGAAACAACGTCCCGTTAGTCTCGCATCCGGACGATTCCGTTCTCGAAGACCTTCCGGTTCGGGACGATGTACTCCTCGGAGTCGTCCTCGATCTTGGTGACGAACAGGTCGACCTCCTGGACGATACCCGTCTGGTCGCCGATCCGGATCTCGTCGCCGATCCCGTAGGGCTGGTTGAGCAGCAGGTAGATCCCCGCCGCACTCGAGACGAGGAAGTCCTTGAAGGCGACGGTGCCGACGATGACGATGCCGACCGCATAGACCGTCAGCAAGATCAGCAGGGCCAGCACGTGGACGCCGACCTGCCCGAGCGCGATGATGAAGGTGACGTACAGCACCGAGTACTTCACCAGTTTCGGGATGACCGACACCTCGGGGAGCTTGACGCCGCGCAGGTACTCGCTGACGATCAGTTCCGACTTGTCCGCGACGATAAAGCCGAGAATGAGCACGAGGACGGCGATAAACAGCTGCGGGATGAACTCCGTAACGCGGAGCCAGAACGCATCGGTATCGAGCAACTGCGCGATGTGGATCGCGGTCAGCACCGCGATCCCGTAGATGAACCACGAACTCAGGCGGGCGACGATCTCGACCGTCGAGGTACCGATCGACTGTGCGGTCCGCTCGAACGGCGTCCCCTCGACGGCCTCGGGCACGCCCGACGCCGAGAGCAGTTCCTCGTTGAGCCGGCCGACGAGGTAGCCGACGACGAATCCAAGCGCCAGTACCGCTGCCGCTATCACGGCCGGCTCGTTGAACAGCGGCTGCCACGCTACCATATCAGTAGGCCTCCGGATCGACCTCCAAGATAAGTTCACCGGCCTTGAACGCCCGGACGAGCCCGTCGCTTTCGGAAAGCACGATCGAAATCGCGTTGGTATCCCGCGTGATCGCACCGCCGGCCATGTGTCGTGCACCGAGTCCCTTCGGGATGTCGACCCCCTCGGCCGACGGCTCGAGGTAGCGATAGGCCGAGACGATCTTGCCCGCATCGGAGATGATAAACGCGCCGTCGAGCCGTGAGAACTCCTTGAGCATGACGTTCACGATCGGATCGCCGACGTGGACGTGGGACTTCTCGAAGGGGTTGTACGAAAGCGGGCGGGACTTGTTCATCACCTTCCCCGCGTCGCCGACGACGAACAGCGCGCCGACCGGTTTCCCCTTCTGGCCCTTCTGTCCCAGTTCGATCGCCACCTCAAGCACCGATTTGACCACTTCCGGGTCCGCCCGGGACTTGACGAACAGGTCGTAGATCCCCGTCCGGGTCTCCGCGTCGGCCCGTACCCGCGAGACGGTATCGATCCCGTCGCCGAAGACGCTGGTCGCACAGGCCAACTCGTCGCCGTCCTCGATCACGCCCTGTTCGAGGGCCCCCTCGAGGCCGTACCGGATTCGCTCGGAGATGTTCTCGAACTCGAGCGGGAGTTCGACGAACGTCTCCGCGCCGACGGCGTTTTCGGTCCCGACGACGATCACGTCGAGATCCTCGACGGCCGTGAACCGTTCGTAGTATGAACCACTCGGAGAAAAGAGCACGACTGCATCGACACTCGCAAAGAGCTCCCCGAACACGTCGTCTAACCCGGCCATTGGTGATACAACCCGGGCCTGCGCGAATAAGCGTTGTGGAGTGTCTGACGCACGTCTGCCGATCTTCTCCGAGTCAGCCTGGCATTCGGACCGATTAGCGGTCACCGGCTGGATCGATCGTCGTGCAGGCACGAGTCGCTCGTGAACCCGTGCCCGACTCTGTCTGTTCATGGTCGCGAGCGCTCGAGGCTGGGTTTAGTGTCAGGGTCGGATTCAGTATGGGTGAAGATTTGGGTTCTTGGGGCCGCTCGAGTGCTGTGATTACCAGGATTCGAACCGATCGGCGAGTCTTACGGGTCTCGAGAGTTTCGCTGTGAAAACGCGCGGGACCGGATTCGAACCGAAGCAAGAAATGCTCGCTCCCGATTGTCGCTGCGCGTTCCTTGCAGGGTTCGAACCGGTCGGCGATACTCACGGCTCACGGAATTGTTCGCCGTGAGAATGCGCGGGACCGGATTCGAACCGGCGGACCCCTACGGGACAGCGTCCTAAGCGCTGCGCCGTTGGCCTAGCTTGGCTACCCGCGCTCGTATCCCGATTTTCACGAATCGAGTAAGTACCTGTCGGTCCGAGCTAACTGTGTTTGACCGGCTCCTCCGGCGACCAGTCCGGCGGGACGATAAACGTCACGTGTTCGGGGTCCCGAAGCTGGTGGAGTTCCGCGGCCTGTTCGGCCAGCGACCGCTCCCGGTAGGGCATCTCGAGCCCGCAGCCGGTACAGACGAGTTTGCAGGTTGGCTCTTTCATGGAGATGGGACCGCCGCCGCCGACGGGTGCTGGTCTCACCTTGGGCCGACGGCTGGTTTAGTAGTCGTCTCCTAGTGAAATCGACCGAGAACGGCCGTATTTCCGAGGTATTCGTATCTGAACGTTGCCGTCCGTAGTGGGCCATTGGTGAACGACACGGTCTCGCGCCGGCCGATCGGCATCGCCGAGGCCGCGGTCCGTACGTTTATGCCGGCCGCTCCGGTAGCCGGTTGCATGCACAGCGCCCGGGATCGCGTCGAGTACGAACCGTGGCTCGAGGAACTCGAGACCGTCGCCGACCGACTGGAACTCTCATCGGAAGCGCGGTCGTGTGCGGTCGATCTCTTCCTCACCGACGTTCCTGCGGCCGATCGCTCGAAACGGGCGGTGCTGGCCGCCAGCCTCTATGCCGGCTCGCTCGTCGCCGGTGACGGTCGCACGCAAGGGGCGGTCGCCGAGGCTGCAGATGTCTCCCGGCTCTCGATCCAATCGCGCTGGAAGGACCTCCTCGAGTCGGCCGGACTGGAGCCGCCGCGATGGTAAGACGCTCGTACAGGGACCGTTACCGGCACAGTGGCGGACTGGGGTCGCCATAAGTATACGATACGAGAACGGAGGGAGCGGCGAGTTTCTATCGGAAATTGGCAGAAGAAACGTCGTTCGAGCGGTATCGCGCTCCTCGCCGCACTGGCCGGCCAGTCCACGTCGAACCGGAGACCGACCCGTATCGGTCCGCGACCGCGTCAGTCGTCGGTGACGATGTTTCCGTGTTCGTCGATCTCGCCCTTGACGATCCGGGTGCTCGAGATGATGTCGCCGTCGTCGGCGAGTACGTGCGGGACGACGACGACCTCGAGCGGGTCGTGGCCGCGCTCGCGGCGGATCTCGTTGATCCGCTCGCCGCCCTCGCGGGTCTCGGGGGAGACGACGAGGTAGTCGTACTGCGGTTCGGTCGCGATTCCCGTCGGCGACTCGAGCTTTCGGACCTCGAACTCGCGGTCGTAATCGGCCGCGATCGACTCGAGTTCGGTCTCGAGGTCAGCGTTCCGTTCGTCGTAGGAGCGGACGCGTCGGTCGACATCTCGCGTCTTCGGCGCGAGTTCGTCGCTAGTCAACCCGACCGTCACGTCTCCGAGTTCGAACGCCCGTTCGAACAGCCGCCGGTGGCCGTCATGAACAGGGTCGAAGGTCCCACCAAGCGCGACGTCCATACCCCACGTCACTGCCGCGGTGCGTATAAAACGGTCGAAACGCCGTATTTCCTCGCGGGGTGGCTCGGATTCCTGCTTCGACCACAAGTTTTCGACGACTGTCGAAACTCCCCTTCGCATTGTTTTTAGTAGTCCCCTGCAGTGTCACCCGGTATGGGACTAGACGAGGACGCACTGGAGTACCATCGCACCGATCCGCCCGGAAAGATCGAAATCTCGACCACGAAGCCGACGAACACGCAGCGGGACCTCTCGCTCGCGTACTCGCCCGGCGTCGCCGCGCCGTGTCTCGAGATCGACGAGGACGAGACCGACGCCTACAGCTACACGGCGAAGGGCAATCTCGTCGGCGTCGTCTCGAACGGCTCGGCCGTGCTCGGTCTCGGAGACATCGGCGCACAGGCCTCGAAGCCCGTCATGGAAGGCAAGGGTGTGCTATTCAAGCGCTTCGCCGATATCGACGTCTTCGACGTTGAACTCGACGAGGCAGACCCTGACAAGATCGTCGAAGCCATCAAAATGATGGAGCCGACCTTCGGCGGCGTCAACTTGGAGGACATCAAGGCACCGGGCTGTTTCACCATCGAGGAGCGCCTGCGCGAGGAGATCGACATCCCGGTCTTCCACGACGACCAGCACGGCACCGCGATCATCTCGGGCGCGGCGCTACTCAACGCCGCCGACATCGCCGGGAAGAGCCTCGAGGAACTCGAGGTCGTCTTCTCCGGTGCCGGCGCGAGCGCGATCGCGTCGGCTCGCTTCTACGAGTCACTCGGCATACAGAAGGAAAACATCACGATGTGTGACTCCTCAGGAATCATCACCGAGGAACGCGCGGACGCGGGCGACGTCAACGAGTACAAAGAGCAGTTCGCCCGCGACCTGCCCGAAGGCGGGCTGGCTGACGCGATGGAGGGCGCGGACGTCTTTGTCGGCCTCTCGATCGGCGGCATCGTCTCGCAGGACATGGTCCGCTCGATGGCCGACGATCCGATCATTTTCGCGATGGCCAACCCCGATCCCGAGATCGGCTACGAGGAGGCCAAGGACGCCCGCGACGACACCGTCATCATGGCTACCGGCCGCTCGGACTACCCGAACCAGGTCAACAACGTGCTCGGGTTCCCCTTCATCTTCCGGGGCGCGCTCGACGTGCGCGCGACCGAGATCAACGAGGAGATGAAAGTCGCCTGCGCCGAGGCGCTGGCCGAACTCGCCAGACAGGACGTGCCCGACGCGGTCGTCAAGGCCTACGGCGACGAGCCGATTCAGTACGGCCCCAACTACATCATCCCGAAGCCCGTCGATCCCCGGGTGCTCTTCCGCGTCGCGCCCTCGATCGCCGAGGCCGCGATGGAGTCCGGTGCCGCACGCACCGAAATCGACCTCGAGGAGTACGAAGAGCAACTCGAGGCCCGCCTCGGCAAGTCCCGCGAGATGATGCGCGTCGTCCTCAACAAGGCCAAGAGCGACCCCAAGACGGTCGCGCTCGCGGAGGGCGAAAACGAGAAGATGATCCGGGCGGCCTACCAGATCAAAGAGCAGGGGATCGCCCTGCCGATCCTGATCGGCGACGAAGACGAGATCAAGGGGACCGCCGCTAACCTCGGGCTGGACTTCGAGCCCCAGGTCGCCGATCCGTCCGTCGGCGACTACGAGGAGTACGCCGACCGGTTGCACGAACTCCGCGCCCGGAAGGGGATCACGCGGAGCGAAGCCGGCGAACTCATCGAGCGCGACTCGAACTACTTCGGGAGCGTGATGGTCGAGCAGGACGACGCCGACGCCTTGCTGACCGGGCTCTCCCATCACTACCCCTCGGCGCTGCGACCGCCGCTGCAGGTCGTCGGCACCGACGACGACGTCGACTACGCCGCCGGCGTCTACATGCTCACGTTCAAGAACCGCGTGATCTTCATCGCTGACGCGACGGTCAATCAGGACCCCGACGAGGAGGTCCTCGCCGAGGTCACCAAACAGACCGGCAAGCTGGCGCGACGGTTCAACATCGAACCGCGTGCGGCCCTGCTCTCGTACTCGAACTTCGGCAGCGTCGACAACGAGGGAACCCGAAAGCCGCGTAAGGCGGCCGCAATGTTGCAGGACGACGCCGAGGTCGACTTCCCCGTCGACGGTGAGATGCAGGCCGACACCGCCGTCGTCGAGGACATCCTCGAGGGCACCTACGGCTTCTCCGACCTCGACGAGCCCGCGAACGTGCTGGTCTTCCCCAACCTCGAGTCGGGCAACATCGGCTACAAACTGCTCCAGCGGCTGGGCGGCGCGGACGCCATCGGCCCGATGCTGGTCGGCATGGACAAGCCGGTCCACGTCCTCCAGCGGGGCGACGAGGTCAAGGACATCGTGAATCTGGCGGGCGTGGCGGTCGTTGACGCCCAACAGGAGTAACGCGTGAGCGAGGACGCCGCCGACCGCCGGGACGTCGACTCGAGTCCCGGCCGCCGAGACGCGGGGGCTGATCACCCCTCGGCAACGGCCGTTGCGGAGCGACAGGGCCGTGGCGCCGGCGACAGGCAGCTCTCGAGGCGGCGACTCCTCTGTACCGCGGGAACTGCCGGGACGATCGGACTCGCCGGCTGTGCCGGACGACAGTACCGCTCGCGGCCGGACTGTTCGCCGATCGCGTCCGCTGCCGACGCGGACGGCTACGTCCCGCTTCCGGCAGACGACGACATCTCGATGTTCCGGCGCGGCCTGCGCCGATACGGCTACTACCCCGAGGAGACCGTTCCAGACGCGGTCCGCGTCGACTGGTCGTTCCCGACCAACGGGATCGGTCACACCGCGGCCAAGTCGACGCCCCGGCCGACGCCGGACGGCGAGACCGTCCTCATCGCGAGCGACACCGGCCGGATCGACGCCGTCACGCCGACCGGCGAACGCCGCTGGCGCATCGATACCGGCGCGTCCAGAAGCCTCGGCTTTCACGGGACGCCGGCGATCGTCGACGGCACCGCCTACATCGGCGGCTACGACGGCGACTGCTACGCCATCGACATCGCTTCCGGCGACGTGATCTGGCGAACGTCGGCCCGCGAGTTCGGCGGCGCGATCGCGATCGGCTCGAGTCCCGCCTACGTCGACGGCAACCTGTACCTGCTCACCGAGCACAAGAATCCGGCCAGCGGCACGCTCTGGGAGATCGACGCCGCGACCGGGAACCCCACGTGGAGCGACGACCGCATCTGGGGGATGCCCCATCCCTCGCCAGCGATCGACTGTCGAGCCGGCCGGCTCGTCACCGGCTCGAACGACGGCGTCGTCTACTGCTGGGAGTTTCCCTCCCTCGAGTTCGCGTGGTCGTTTCAGGCCGGCGGCGAGGGCGGCCCGAACGGCGACTCCATGGCGGGCGGCCGGTTCAACCTCGGCGCGCAGATCAAGGGGACGATCCCGGTCTACGACGGCGCGGCGTTCGTCGGCTCGTGGGACGGCCGGTTCTACCGCCTCGATCTCGAAGACGGCAGCGAGGAGTGGTCGTTCCAGACGGACAACATCGTCATGTCGAATCCGGCGATCGTTCCCGAGGACGGAGTCGTCTACGTCGGAAGCGACGACCGCCACGTGTACGCCCTCGACACCGATACCGGCGACGAACTGTGGGCGACGAACGTCGGCGGTCGCGTCATCGGGTCGATAACCGCGACCGCGGAGACGATTCTCGTCGGCAGCTACGACACCCATCTCTACGCCCTCGATAGAGAGACCGGCGAACGGCGCTGGCGGGTCGAAAACCGCGGCCACGTGACCAGCGGCGCGATCCCGCGAGACGGCCGCATCTACTACGCCGAACGGGGCGTCTTCTCGAACCATTACGACGAGGACGAGGAGACGGTGCTCGAGGAGCGCGGCCACGCCTACTGTCTGGTGCCGGACGAATGAGTGCGGTCCACTGGCACTCACCGCGAGCGACCGCAGGGAGCGAGCGGGCCGACGACCGATGTGGAGGGCCGCGAAGCGGCCCGGAACGGAGGGAGGAGTGCTTTTGATCGAAATTTTACCGAGAGCGCGGCTTGGCCGCGCTCGCAGAGTAAAATTTCGTAGCAGTGCATTCAAGTATCCGCCCGGATTTTTACCGGGTATGCAAGATCAGGGACGCTCTACGCGCAAGCGAACCGGTGGTCGACTGAAGAACGTTCGGAAGCGCCGCAAGAACGAGCTCGGTCGGCTCCCGACCGAGACTGAGGTCGGCGACCAGCGATTCCGAACCGTCGACGCTCGCGGAAACGTCACGAAGACTCGAGCGCTCGCGACGGACGTTGCAAGCGTCAACAAGGGCGGCGAGACGGTCTCCGCGGAGATCGAAGATGTCGTCGAGAACGACGCCAACCCGAACTACATCCGCCGGAACATCATCACGAAGGGTGCCGTCATCGAGACGAGCGAAGGCCAGGCTCGCGTTACCTCCCGTCCAGGCCAGACCGGTCAGGTCAACGCCGTTCTCCTCGAGTAACGTCGCTCCCAGTTTCGATTCGCCGTCACTCGTGAGCGTGTCGTCCGCCAGCGAGTCGTCTCGTCGATTCCGTTACCGAGAGACGTGTCCTTGAGTCGTCGTCATTGTCCCGATCTGGAGGACACAGAGACGGGGCTCTTCGGGTTGAGACGACGAAAAACGAACCGAGTTGCGGCTCCACTCGAGTTCCGAGCGCGGGTCAGGGCCGCGGTGCCGCCTTCTGTAACGCCGTTTCGGCGATGTTGCCGCCGTAGTCGGCGCTTCTGGACAGCGAGTCGACGATCAGCCCCAGCGACTGGGCCTGTGCGGGCTCGAGATCGCGGAGCATATCGTCGATCTGGCGCGTGTGTTCGTCGATGTCGACGACGGCCGCAAGAGCGTCGTGGCCGAGCCGGTTCGCTTCGTCGGACTCCTCGGCGAACAGCGCGTCCATCGACTGCTCGAAGACGGTCGCGGCTTCGGCGTGAAGCCCGTGGATTGCGTCGGCCACGTCGGCGGGGAGGTCGTCGAGCTTGAGCGCGATGTCGCTGATCTTGACGGCGTGGTCGGCGATCCGCTCGAGTTGGCGGGCGCTCGAGTGGAAGTCGAAGCAGTCCTCACGGGAGACGCCGAGTTCCTCGACGGCCCGGGGCGAGCGCAGCGTCGCGCGGAAGATCCGCGAGACGACCAGCCAGAGCCGGTCGACGTCGTCGTCGCGATCGATCACGTCGTACGCGATGTCGTCGTCGTTCTCGATCAGCGCGGTCACCGCGTCCTCGAGCATCGATTGGGCAATCAGCCGCATACGTGTGACGGCGTTGACGATCGACAGTTCCGAGGAATCGAGCAGGTCCTGAATGACCACGCTGTCGCCCGTCTCCTCTAAGACTTCGACGCCGACGAGTCGCTGGGTCGCGTCACGGATCGCGCTGCGCTGTTCGGTCGTGATCCGGCCGGCCTGGAGCGTGATCTCGTCGAAGCCGCTGACGTACATCGTCATCACGGCTCGCATCAGTTCCTCGCCCTCGAGTCCCGAGACATCGATGGTCCCTTCCTCGCGGTGTGTTTCCCGTTCGGGCGTCAGGAGGAGTTCGTCCCCTTCGGGATAGAATTCGACTGTGGTTCCGCTGCTGACGTCGTTGTCCGTCGCCCAGGTCTTCGGCAACGAGACGGTGAAGGTCGACCCTCCCGTCACCTGAACCTTTCGCGTCTCCATACGGACAGCTTTCGACTGCAACAATATAAATCCACTAGTCTATAGAGCCATATTGACTAGCGATTTAGCCGCGTAAATCGGGCTCTTAGCGGCATTTTCGGTACCCATTGGTCAGTACACCTCAATCGACAATGGTTGACATATATAGTTGTATATAGCAAAATTTGGGGGGACGGAAATCGACGATCGAAGCAGTCGAGTCCGTACGGTTGTGCTCGAGAACGGCGCACCGACGATCGGTCCTCGGACTCGTTCCGAGACGGCACTGGGCCGGATTACCGCGCGTCAGCGAGGTCGACGACGACACCGGTGTTCGCCGACAGCCACGTCGTCATCCGCTCCGCCTCGGGACACTCACGCGGCGTGATCGTACACCGGTCGGGTCGGTTCTCGTATCGGACGACGATCGACTCGAGGTCGATCGTCTCGTCGGCGTGGTCCGCGGCCGCGGCCAGTCGCTTGCGAGATGAACGGTCGTCGTAATCGGTGGTGGATCCGGTCATGGGTCAGGAGCAGTCGCGTGTGTGAACCGACCGAGGACACGTACAAAGCCACTGCTAATTGTGATATTGAGCAGTCCGTACCTATCATAGGGACTCCCTATCGGTGCCGGTCCTCACCCAGCGCGCGGTGGTCGCCGCCCGCTCCATAGATCCAACGGCGGGAATCGACAGCGGGGTCGTGCGTTCCGCCGACTACCGCTGCGAACCGAGGGACGGAACCTCGCTGGACCGAAAAACTGAGTCAGGGTCGCGGGCCGCTCTCGCAACTCGACGATCGCTACTTACGAGCGCTGGTCCGCACATCGTCGAGTGCAGACCGCATGAACGTCTCGTGGACGTTCGTCGTCGAGCCGTCTCCGGCGGGTTGGCACCGCTCGTAGCTCCCGTCCGATCGCATCACCCACCGGTTCTGATCGTCCGAGAGCAGCGTCTCGAGGATGCCGTTGAGCCGACGCTGGAGTCGCGGCTCGTCGATCGGCGTGATCGCCTCGACCCGGTTGTCGAGGTTGCGGGTCATCCAGTCGGCCGAGCCGATGTAGTATCGGCCCTCGCCGCCCGCTCGGAAGTAGAAGATCCGCGAGTGCTCGAGGAAGCGACCGACGACGCTGTAGACGTCGATCGTCTCGCTGACGCCGTCGATGCCCGGCCGGAGCCGACAGATGTCCCGGACGATCAGGTCGATGTCGACGCCGGCCATCGACGCCTCGTAGAGTTCCCGGACGAGTTCGGGGTCCTCCAACCGGTTCATCTTGGCGACGATGCGCGCCGCTTCGCCGTTGCGTGCCCGCTCGGCTTCGGCGCGGACGAGATCGACGAAGCGATCGCGCATGTTCCCGGGCGCGATGAGCAGTTCCCGGTAATCTCGGGGCATCGAGTGACCGGTGAAGTAGTTGAAGAGTTTGACGAGGTCCTGACCGATGTCCCGATCGGCCGTCAGTAACCCAAGATCTTCGTAGCTCTTTGCGGTCCCGGAGTGGTAGTTGCCGGTCCCGATATGGGAGTAGAGTCGCACCCCGTCGTCTTCCTCGCGGACGACCAGCGAGGTCTTCGTGTGGGTCTTGTAGCCGATCGTCCCGTAGGCGACGTGGATCCCCTCCTCCTCGAGTTTTTTCGCCCACTCGAGGTTGTTCTCCTCGTCGAAGCGGGCCTTGAGCTCGACCATAACGGCGACCTGCTTGCCGTTGCGAGCGGCCTCGATCAGGCTCTCGATGATCTGTGAATCGCTCGCGGTGCGGTAGATCGCCGCCTTGATCGCGAGCACGTCGGGGTCGTTAGCCGCCGCCTCGAGGAACCGCTGGACGGTCGCCTCGAAGGAGTGATAGGGGTGGTGGACGAGCACGTCGTCGTTACTGATCGCGTCGAACACGTTCGTCGCGTCCTCCCGTCCCAATCGCGGATGGGGCTGTGGGGACCACTCGGGCAGTTTCAACTCGGGGCGATCAAGATCGGTCAGGTCGGCGAAGTCCCGATAGTCGAGCGGCCCCTCGAGGTCGAACACCTCCCGGTCGTCGAGATCCAGTTCACGCGTGAGGATCTCGCGGATCCGCTCGGGCGCGTCGGGCTCGATCTCGAGCCGGACGGCGGTAGCGAAACGGCGCTCCTCGATGACCTCCTCGATCATCTCGATCAGGTCCTCGGCGACCTCCTCGTCGCGTCTGACCTCGGCGTTGCGCGTTACCCGGAAGAGGGCGGTGTCGACGACGTCGACGTCCGGGAAGAGCAGATCGAGGTTCGCCCGGACGATGTCCTCCAAGAGGACGTACCGGGTGTCGTCGCCGAACTGGACGAACCGGAGCTGGTTGCGCGGGATCTTTACGCGGGAGAAGGTCAGTTCCGCGTCGGGTCGTTCTCGCGTCAGCACCGCAAGCGAGAGGCTCTGGTTCGAGATGAACGGGAACGGGTGGGCCGGATCGAACGTCAGCGGGGTCAGGGTCGGCAGGACGGAACTCTCGAAATACTCGCGCAGTTGCTGGCGCTCGATAACCGTGAGGTCGTCGTAGTCGACGATGTGAATTCCCGCGTCGGCCAGCGCCGGCCGAATCTCCTCGCGGTAGCACTCGGCCTGCCGTTCGAACAGCGGTCGGGCCTCTTCGAGGGCCGCCTCCCACTGCTCGCGGGGCGTGCGGCCGTCCGGCGTCTCCTCGGTGACGCCGGCCGCGATCTGCTGTTTCAGCCCGCCGACGCGCTTGCGGAAGAACTCGTCTAAGTTCGTCGTGACGATCGCGAGGAACTTCACGCGCTCTAACAGCGGGTTGTCCGCGTCAAGCACCTCGTGGAGGACGCGACGCTGAAAGGCGAGTTCGCTGAGTTCGCGGTTCAGGTAATACGACGGGTCCGAGAGATCGACATCCGGCCGATCCGGCTCCGAAACGTCGTCCCTGACGACCGGTAACTCGTTTCGATCGGCGTCCGCCGCCGAGTCGACTCCGTCGGTCACATCGGGTTGCTCGATCTCGACGGCGTCGCTGGACTCGTTGGAGTCGTCGGATTCGTCGGCTTCCTCGGATTCGTCGAGCCCGTCCGGCTCCGGACCGGAATCGAGCACCGCCTCGAGATCCGACTTCGGATCGGAGACCAGGTCGACCTCGTCGGTGCCAGTCGTCGACTCGGCGTCCGCAGCCGCCGTCGCCTCGACTGTAGTCTCCGTTTCTACCGCCGGTTCCGTCGCCGTTTCGCCTTCTCTGCTTTCTTCGCACTCCTCGGTCTCGACTGTCTCCTCCGCGGACTCGGCGTTCCCTCCCCACCCGTCTCGAGTGGGCGAGCGGGAATCGCCCTCAGCGTCGTCTCCGCCGTCGAACAGCGAGTGGAACGCGAACTCCGTGCATCCGCTCGCCGCCTCGTCGGTCGCCTGTTCGTCCGTCGGTGACACTGTCTCGTCGTTTGCTCCCGAATCTCGTTCGTTCATCCCGAAATCCCCCATCGCAGTCAGTCATCTGCCGTGACGAACTTCTCGGACGGCCGCTCCACGTGGCCCGTCCCGGAGACGCTACACAACTCGTCGCGGCGGACATCGTAGGCCGTGAGATCGCCGCCGTAGACACAGCCCGTATCGAGTCCGACCGCCCACTCCCGCTCGATTGGCTCCTCGAGGACCGTGTGGCCGAAAAAGACCCGCGGCGGCCCATCGTACGTCTCGAACCAGAACGGGCCGTCGTAGCCGTCGCCGTCCGGCGACCGCATCGTCAGCACGTCGTCGCCCGAGTGGCCCGACAGCGGTCGGCTCGGATCGACCCCACCGTGAACGACGAGTCCGCCGTCCCACGAAATCGCCGTCGGAAGCGACTCGATGTACTGGTGATCGACCGCGTCGAGTGCCGGCAACGAGGCGTCGCCCTCGAGTAGCTTTCGCTCGTTGTTGCCGCGGACCGAGATCAGCCGCGGCGACCGCCTGACGCGGTCGAGGACGGCCTTGCTCTCCGGTCCCTTTCGGACCAGATCACCGACGAACACGGCGAGATCGTTCGCGCCGAGATCGAGCGTTTCCAGCAACTCCTCGAGGGCGTCGAGACAGCCGTGAACGTCACCGATGACGTAGACGTCGTCTCGGTTTTCAAGGTCGATGTGCCGGTGGTCGAACGATACCGTGTCGTCGAACGCGGAGTTGGCGGTCGTCACGTGTTATGCGTTCGAACAGTCAGTCGAGACCGGATAAGTCGTTTATATGTTCCGTATTGTCCGGTATATAGGGACGTATAGCGGTCACGAGACACCGAATTCGCAGCGTACAGCGCGTCGAACCGCGGTGTCGAGACCGGGGGATTTCTGTACGATCGCTACCACAGCACGGATATGTACGTCATCGTCAACGCCGCCGCGAGCGCGGACGGCAAGCTCTCCTCGCGCCGGCGCGAGCAGATCGCGATCAGCGGCGCGGACGACTTCGCCCGCGTCGACCGGTTGCGCGCCGAGAGCGACGCCGTCGCGGTCGGCGTCGGTACCGTCCTCGCGGACGATCCGCACCTGACCGTCAAGGACGACGAGTTGCGGGCCCAGCGCCGCGAGGACAGCCGGCCGGCGAACCCCGCGCGGGTCGTCGTCGACTCGAGCGGGCGCACGCCGACCGACGCAGCGATCCTCGACGACGCGGCGACGACCTACCTCTGCCTGAGCGAGGCCGCGCCCGTCGACCGACGGATGGAACTCGCCGAGGAGGCCGAGTTGGTTACGGCCGGCGACGATCGGGTCGACCTCCTACGCGCGTTCGCGGCGCTACAGGAGCAGGGAATCGAGCAGCTCATGGTCGAAGGCGGCGGCGAACTCATCTTCTCGCTGTTCGAGGCCGGGCTGGTCGACGAACTCCGGGTGTTCGTCGGCCCGACGATCATCGGCGGCCGCGACGCCCCGACGCTGGCCGACGGCGAGGGGTTCGTCGCCAAGTTCCCGGCGCTCGACCTCGAGGCGGTCGACCGGCTGGACGACGGGGTCGTGCTCACGTGGCGCGTCGACGACCGGTAGTAGCCACTGAAACGATGCACACTCTGATCGCAACGTCGTCTGGCGATCAGGTGCGCATTGACTTTCAGTGGCTACTATAAGTTACTCGAACTCCGGCTCCCGATCCTCGACGAACGCGTCCATTCCCTCGCGCTGGTCGTGCGTGCCGAAGAGGCTCGCGAAGGCGCGCTTCTCGTAGGCGAGGCCGCTTTCCTGTGACCCCTCGTAGCCCTGATTGAGCGCCTGTTTGGCGGTCCGCATGGCAAAGGCCGGTTTCGCGGCGAGTCGAGCGGCCAATTCGTCGGCGACTGACTCGAGTTCGTCGTCCGCCACGACCTCGCCGAACAGGCCCGCCTCGGCGGCCGAGTCGGCGTCGAGCCGTTCGCCGAGGAAGATCATCCGGCGCGCGGTCGCGTCGCCGACCAGCCGCGGCAGCCGCTGGGTGGCTCCCCAGCCGGGGATGATCCCGAGATCGATCTCGGTGTTACCGATCAGCGCCGACTCGCTCGCCACGCGGAGATCGCAGGCCAGCGCCATCTCGCAGCCGCCGCCGAACGCGTAACCGTTGACCGCCGCGATCGTCGGCGCGGGAAACGCCTCGAGCGCGTCGGCCACGTCGTGGCCGAGTTCGCCCCACTCCTGTGCCGCCTCCGCGGAGAGGTCCTGCATGTAGGTGATGTCCGCGCCGGCGATGAACGCGTCGCCGGCCCCCGTCAGGACGAGCGCCCGCGCGCCGTCCGCGGCCGCTTCCTCGATCGCCTCGCCCATCGCCTCGAGCGTCGCGACGTTCAAGGCGTTGAGCGCGTCGGGTCGGTCCACGGTCAGCGTCGCCACGTCGTCGTCCCACTCGAGTCGGACTGTATCCCACGACATATCCCGCCGTTTGCGAGCCACCGTGAAATCAGTTGGCACGGCGGCGACCGCGGCCGGCGCCGGCGCGCCGCCCGACGGCCACCCGTCACACCTTTCCTCGGTCGCGCCCTACGGACGGCTATGGAACGAGCCACGTTCGGCGGCGGGTGTTTCTGGTGTACCGAAGCGGCGATGAAGGAACTCGAGGGCGTCGACTCGGTCACGTCCGGCTACGCCGGCGGGCATACCGAGGACCCCTCCTACCGCGAGGTCTGTTCGGGTAACACCGGGCACGCGGAGGTCGTCCAGGTCGAGTACGATCCCGACGCGATCGGCTACGACGAACTGCTCGAGGTCTTCTTCGCCACCCACGACCCGACGCAACTCAATCGGCAGGGACCGGACGTCGGAACGCAGTACCGCTCCATCGTGCTGTATCACGACGACGACCAACGGACCCAAGCCGAGGCCTACATCGACGCGCTCGACTCCGAATACGACGATGACGTAGTGACCGAGTTGGAGCCGCTCGAGACGTTCTACCGCGCCGAGGAGAAACATCAGGACTACTTCGAGAAGAATCCCAACGACGCCTACTGTACGATGCACGCGGCCCCGAAGGTCGAGAAGGTCCGCGAGAAGTTCGCCGAGAACGTCGCCGCGGAACACTAGAGACCGTCAGCGGAGGCGGGTACCCAGTGGCGTGACCGAAAACGGGGAACGGAGTTTTCCACTCTTCGTCGAGAGACCCGCGGCGGTTCTCTCAGTGCTTGCGGGTCCACCCCTGCACTATATCGGATTTCGCCGAAACGTCCTAACGTGGGAATGCCGCACACAAAGTATTCGCTGGGGAGCGTGCGGAGAGGGCTCCGCAACCCCGACCTCGTCTGGACGGAGCTCTGCAAGTACCTCTGGTCGGCCCATCGGACCGCCTACGAACTCCGTCACGGTGACGGGGTCGACGTACTGGCGGAAGACTGGGACGATCTGCTGATACTCGACGCCTGTCGATACGACGCCTTCGCGGCCCGCAATCGGATCGACGGCACCCTCGAGTCCCGGCTGTCCGCCGGCTCGAGCAGCCCGGGGTGGATCGACGCGAACTTCTCGGGAGAGACCCACCACGATACCGTCTACGTCAGCGGGAACGCGTTCACGGCCGACATCGACGACGACGTGTTTCACGCGATCTACACGGTGCCGCCCGAACCGGTCACGGAGGCCGAAGCCGTCGACGCGGACGCGATCACGAACCCCGAAATATTGGAGGACAGTTACGTGATCCGTCCGGAAACCGTCGTCGAGAAGGCGATCGAAGCCCACGAGCGGCATCCGCGAAAGCGGCTGATTGTCCACTTCCTCCAGCCACACGTTCCGCTCATCGGCGAGACCGGACTGGAGATCTACCAGCAGATTGCGTCCGAAGGCGACCTCTCGTCGCTGTCACGCGGCGGTCGCGGGGACCGGTTCGGCGCGTTGAACGTGCAACTGTACCGCGTCGTCGAGGACGAGGCGTTCGATATCGACATCGGTGACCTCCGGCAAGCGTACGCCGAAACCCTCGATCTCGTTCTCCCGTACGCCGAACAGTTGACGCGAGAGCTCTCCGGAAAATCCGTCATCTCCGCCGACCACGGCGAGCTTCTGGGAGAACGGCTCCTGCCGTTTACGGACAGAAAGTACGGCCACTTCGAGTATCTGGCGGCCGACGAGTTGCGACGGGTCCCGTGGCACATCGTCGACAGCGACGATCGGAGACGGATCGTCGAAGACGTGCCGATCGAATCCGTTCGGATGGACGAGGAGGAGGTGACCGAAAAGCTCCGAGTACTGGGCTATCGGTGACGAGCGGTCGGTCCGTACTCGAGTCGGAACGCCGCTCGTCCCGGCGCGACGGTTTCGCTTGAAAGCTCACCACTGAATACCGAGCCGGGCATCGGTCGAGTCGAACCATGTCCGTCGGCAAACTCGGCCCCCAAGACGTCGTCACGACCAGTCCCGACAGCCAGCTCGAGGAGGTTACCCAGCGGCTCGAGGCGGAAAACGTCGGCTCGGTCATCGTCACCGAGAACGACGAACCGATCGGGATGCTCACCGACCGCGACGCCGCACTCGCGATTCACGACCACAACGATGTCGGGTCGGTATCGGTCGCGGACGTGATGACCGAACGGCCGGTGACGGTCCACGAGGACGACGACCCGGTCACCATCTCGGAGGCGATCCGGGACAACAACGTCCGCCGGTTCCCGGTCGTCGACGACGACGGCGAACTGGCCGGCGTCGCGACGCTCGACGATCTGGTCGCCACGATCGGCGAGGAACTCGACAACGTCGCCGAGACGATCGAGGCCCAGTCGCCCGACTACAGCCCGTAGTTCACCGTCGTCCCGGTATCCTATGCGGACAGTTCTTCGGACTCGTGCCCGAGCAGTGAAAGGTACGTCCGTCTGGGCATCCTCGCTCGAGTATGGACAGTGAAACGGACGTTCTCGTGATCGGCGGCGGGGCCACCGGGGCGGGGATCGCCAGAGACCTCGCGCTCAGGGGCGTCGACGTCACGCTCGTCGAGCGGGACGGGCTCACGTCGGGAACCTCGGGCCGCTCGCACGGGTTGCTCCACAGCGGCGCGCGCTACGCCGAGGCCGACGGGCCGGAGGCTCGAGAGTGCCTCGCGGAAAATCGAATCCTGCGCCGGATCGCGGGTGCGTGCATCCGAGAGACGGAGGGACTCTTCGTGCAACTCGCCGATGACGATCCGGCCTACTTCGACGCGAAGCGCGAGGCTTGCGAGGACGTGGGGATTCCGACTGAAGTCGTCGACGGCGACGCCGCCCGCGAGGCGGTTCCGGACCTCTCCGACGACGTCGAACGCGCGATGTGGGTCCCCGACGGCGTGGTCCTGCCGTCGCGGTTGGTCGCCGCGAACGCGGCCGACGCTCGAGCGCACGGGGCGGACGTTCGCCCCCACGCGCCGGTCGAGTCGATTCGGCGTGAAGACGGCCGGATTACGGCGGTCGCGCTCGGCGGCGACGCCGACGAGACGGTGCGGCCGAGCTACGTCGTGAACGCGACCGGTCCCTACGCGGAGCGGATCGCCGAGATGGCGGGCGTGTCCGTCGAGATGCGCCCGACCCGCGGCGTCATGGTCTCGGTCGAATACGACGGCCTCGAGCCGGTGTGCAACCGGTGTCGCGAGCCCGACGACGGCGACATCATCGTTCCGCACGGCGGCGAAGTCGTCCTCGGGACGACGAGCGTTCCGGTCGGCGATCCAGACGACTACGAACGGGCCGACTGGGAGATCGAGGAGACGGTGAGGGAGTGTGCGGCGATGCTCCCGCCGGTCGCCGACGCCGATCACGTCCGGACGTGGTGGGGCGTCCGCCCGCTGTACGAACCCGACGAGGCCGCCCGCGGCGGCCGCGGGATCTCGCGGGGCTTTCACCTGCTCGATCACGCCGACGCGGGCCTCGAGAACTGCTGTAGCGTCGTCGGCGGGAAGCTGACGACCTACCGGCGGATGGCCGAGGCCGCGACGGATCTCGTCTGCGATCGGCTCGGCGTCGACGCCGACTGCGTCACCGCCGACAGACAGCTCCCGGGCGCGTCGGAGCCGGCCCGACTCGACGAGTTCGTCCGGCAGTTCGACGGGCAGGGCCCGACAGACGCCGATATTGTCGGAGAATAGCGGTAACATCGGCCCTCGAGTCGAGCGAGTGACTGACGGATCAGAAGTCGCGGCTGAGTTCCGACCAGAAGTCGTGTTCCGTCGAGCGATCGATCTCGACGCGCAACTCGTTTGCGTCGTCGAAGCCGATCGAGATCCGCTCGAGATTGGCGACGTACCGGGCCTTCTGATGGCGGCCCTCGCGGACGCCGACGGCTTCCTCGACCAGTCCGGCCTCGGTCAGACAGTCGAGTTTCCGGTAGGTCGTCGAGAGCGGGCGGTCGGCCGCCTCGGCGATGTCCTCGACGGTCATCGGGTCCTCGAGCACCGCGATGATCTCCCGGCAGGCACCGTCGTCGAGTGCGGCGATCACGCGCCCGAACTCCGGGGAGCCGTCGGACGAGGAGAACTCGAGGGACATTGGGTGCCGCCACGTTAGGAGCGAGGCCTAAAGACACGTTTGGTTGGGGGTGTCACTGGATGGAGGCGACCCGACACCGAGAGAGTCGGATGGAGCAACTACATGTGCGACGGGGCCGACCGACTCCGTATGAGCGACGATCAACCGCCCGAATCCGCGGTCGAGAACACGCCGGGACAGGGCCGAACGCCCGAGGCCGAGCGAATCGAACCCGCCGCCCCCGAGGAGTTCGGCCTCGTCCAGGTCTGGTGGGGAGACGGGAAGGGAAAGACGACGGCCGCCCTCGGCATGGGGATGCGAGCCGCGGGCCACGGCTACCGGGTTCACATGCTCCAGTTCATGAAAGGCGGGGCCTCGAGCGTCGACGCCGTCCGTGGCGAGTACAACGCAATGGCTGCGCTGCCGGGGATCAGCTACGAGAACCTCGGCCACTACGGCTGGCACGGGATGGCAGACGGCAGCGACGAAGCCGACCACGAGGCCGAAGCCCAGGCTGGCCTCGAGCGCGCTCGCGAGTTGCTCGATGCGGCGAGCGACGCCGACCTCGACGCGCCGATCGACCTCGACGCGCCGCCGGAGGCAGGGATGCACATGCTGCTCCTCGACGAAGTGCTCTACGCCGCGGATCGCGGTCTGCTCTCGGAGCGGGACGTTCTCGATCTCGTCGACGCGAAGCCGGACGACCTCGAGTTAGTGCTGTCGGGAAGTCATACGGAACCCGCGTATCTCGAGGACCATGCCGACCTGATCACGAACGTCCGCAAGGGCAAACACCCGATCGACGACGGCCAGCGGGCGCGACGCGGGACCGAATTCTGATCACGTCGCCACACAATCCGCGACGGCCGGCGGTGATGCCGAGCTGTTACTATTCCCCTACCAACACAGTTAACATCAAATACTGAGAACGAATCGCTGTTCAATGGGTGCGATTCACGTAGACGGGCTGCGGAAGTCCTACGGCTCCGTCACCGCCGTGGACGGAATGGAATTCGCCGTCGATCGAGGGGAACTGTACGGTTTTCTCGGCCCGAACGGTGCCGGCAAGACAACCACGATCCGAGTGTTAACCGGCCAAATACAGCCGGACTCGGGCGACATCTCCGTCCTCGAGACGGACCCGGTCGCGGAGCCGATCGAGACGCGTCGGAACGTCGGTATCCTGCCGGAGCAGGGGTCCCCACCGAGCTTTCTCACGCCCCGCGAGTACCTCGAGTTCGTCGGCGAAGTGCGCGACCTCGAGCCGGAGCGGGTCGCAGAGCAGACCGCGATGTGGGCCGACCGCCTCGGGTTCGAAAGTAAACTCGACACGCTACACACCGATCTCTCTCGGGGCCAGCAACAGAAGGTGATGATCGCGCAGGCGTTCGTCCACGAGCCCGACGTGGTCTTCATCGACGAACCGCTGGCGAACCTCGACCCGCTCGTCCAGGAACAGGTCAAGCAGTTCCTCGTCTCCTATGCGGCCGGCGACAACGCCGTCTTCGTCTCGACGCACAACATCGACGTCGCCGAGGAGATCTGTACCCGCGTCGGCATCGTCGCCGACGGCCAACTCGTGACCGAACGGTCGCTCACCGACGACGACGGCGACGAGTCGCTGCTCGAGGTGTTCCTCGACCGCGTCGAGGGCGAGGACGCGCGAGATACCCCGACGCTCGAGCACCTCGACGCATGACGGAGGCCACGACTCCTGAGCAGGTCGGGTCGGGGACGGGAGCCGGCCTCTCGACGCGGCGGCTGCTCGCGGTGCTCTTCCGCGAGGAGTGGCGGCTCCACACGCAGTTGTTCGGCGGCTGGCGGTTCGCGCTGTTCCCGTTGGTCATCGCCGTACTGGCCGTGAGCGGGACCGTGGCGCTCGTCGAGACCGGCACTGCGACGGAGACGGTGATCGGCGGCCTGCACGTCCTCGCGTTCGCGTTCGGGCTCTACAGCGGCACCGCGGGCTTCGCCGGCTCGGACATGCTCGAGAACGTGTTCGGCCGGCTGTCGCTGCTGCTCTCGTCGTCGACGACGCTGCCGCTCTCGCGCCGGCGGTTACTGGGCGCGTTCCTCCTGAAGGACGCGCTGTTTTACGGCGTCGCGTTCGTGTTGCCGATGGCGCTGGGGAGCGTGGCCGTCGACGGCCTCTCGGCGACGACGCCGCTTTCGATCGGACTGTTCTGGCTCTCGCTGTGTCTCGTCTTCGCGGTCGGGATGGCGACGACGGTCGCGCTGATCACCGTGCGCACGCGCGGCGCGCCGCCGTGGGCGATCGGACTGGCGATCGCGGTCGCCGTCGTCGGTATCTGGGCGACGGGCGGACTCGGCACGCTCCGGACCGTGCTCGTCCCGATCGACGGCTCCGCGGTCACCGCCGGCGGGCTGACCGCCGTCACCCTCGTCGTCGCTGCGGGCTCGCTCCTGCTGTACGATCCGACCTACGGCCGCCCCTCGCGGACCGCGACCGACCGCTTCGCCGCGCTCAGCGAGGCCCTCCCCATCGACAACGCGGCGCTCGTCACGAAGTCGCTGCTCGACCTGGCACGCTCGTCGGGCGGCGTCTGGAAACCGTTCGTCTCGGCCGGCATCCTGCTCGCGCTCGTGGCCGCACTCGTCGGCGTCGTCGACTCGATCACCGGTATCGCGCCCGCTCCGGGGATTTTCTTCGGTGGCGTCCTCGGCCTCTCGGCCTTTACCACGTACAACTGGCTGACTCAGTTCGATTCGCTCGAGGCCTACCTCACCTACCCCGTCTCGATCGAGGACGTCTTCCGAGCGAAGCGGATCGCGTTCGTCTTGGTCGGCGCGCCGACGGTCGCCGTGCCCTATCTGGCGGCCGTGCTCTGGTTCGACGCGACGCTGCCTGACGCCGTCGTCGGGGCGGTGTTGCTGGCCGGCTACGCGCTGTACTACTACGGGCTGACCGTCTACATCGCCGGCTTCGATCCCAACGAGTTCCTCTTCGACGCCGTCCGCTTCGCGACCTTCACCCTCGGCGTCGCCGTCGCGCTCGTGCCGACGCTGGTCGCCGGCTTCGTCGTCATCCCGCCGTCGCTCGAACTCGTCGCCGGTCTCGGCGTCGCCGGGATCGGGCTGGGCGTCGTCGGGATCGTCCTCTCGAGTCGTGCCGGGCCGCGCTGGGACGCGCGATACAGAACGGAATAGTGATCCAAACCGGGCTCGAGTTCGATGTATCGGGCGGCTATAGCAAACTATAGTGTGGCTGTGGCAAACTATTTTGCGTTACGTCCCTAATACGATAGCGATGAGTGATCTCGATGCCCCGTGGAACGGGGACGTAAACGACGCAGTCATCGAGGAGTGGCGGGCCGAAACGTCACCGTTCGATCGGGTCAAAGAGGTGTTGCTGGCGACGACGGCACCCCGGTATGCGGGGGCAATCGCCGAACGGGCACGTGTCAGCGAGCCCAGCGCCCGCAAGCATCTGCAGACGCTCGCCAATGCCGGCCTCGCCGAGCGCGAGGACACCGGTCGCGGGACGAGATACAAACGCTCGCGCGAAACGGTTGCGATGGGTCGGATCCGCGAGTTGCACGCGGAACTCACCAAGGCGGAACTCGTCGACGGCATCCGAGACCTGAAGGGGAAGATCGAGACCTACCGCGAGGAATACGGCGTGACGGACCCGGACGACCTCGCGCTCGAACTCGAGGCCGAGGACGGCGAGGGGTGGGCCGCGATCTCGCGCTGGCGGGCGCTCGAGGAGAATCTGAAAATCGCGCAGGCGGCGCTGTCGCTGTACGACTTCGATCCGGACGGTGAGCACGGCGATGAAGCGGCGCAGTCGGACGACACTGATACGTCTCGAGGCGCATTCGCCGGCGAGACCGGGGACCTCTCGGCGTAACGGATGGATCGTGACGAGTCAGGTGGCATTCCGCCCGAAGAACGAACAACCGATCTCGGCGCGCCCGATGTCACAACGATGCGTCGCCTCCGCGAGTTCTTCCGGCAGGCGGAGCCGCTCGTCGAGACAGCTGAATTCGACGACGTTCTCGATCCCCAAGAGCTCCGTGTCGAATATGGAGACGGGATCGGGGCCGCGGAGTGGTGCCGACTGGATATCACGTGGTACAAATCGGGCGCGTATCGCTTCCATTACGTCGACGGAAACGACGTAAACTGGCGATTCGACCGCCATCCGAACTCCCATTCTCCGGAGAAACACTTTCACGAACCGCCCGACGCACCCGCCGAGACGGCAGCACGATCATGTATCGAGGTCGAGGAACACCGTCTGGTCGCTCGAGCGGTCGCGAAATTGTGGCGGCGAGCCTACGAGCAGGACGACCCCTCGATCCTCAATACGGCCACCAACCCTCCGTGAACGCGAACCGATAGGACGATACTACCGGCCGCGTGAATACGTCCCAACGCGGATGACCAGAACCCTTCTCGTCGCCGGAACCGCGAGCCACGTCGGCAAGTCGACGGTCGCGGCCGGTCTCTGTCGGCTGCTGGCCGACCGCGGCGTCGACGTCGCCCCGTTCAAGGGCCAGAACATGAGCAACAACGCCCGCGTCGTCGTTCGACCGGATGACGGCGAGGGAGCCGACGACGATGCGGCCGGCCAGTGGGGCGAAATCGGCGTCTCCCAGTTCGTCCAGGCTCGAGCGGCCCGGACCACCCCGACCACGGACTGTAATCCCGTGCTCCTCAAGCCCCGCGGCGACGGCGAGAGCCAACTGGTGCTCCAAGGAGAGGCCTACGACCACGTCCCGGCCGGCACCTACTACGAGGAGTACTGGGAGCGAGCTCGCGAGGCCGCCGAGGCGTCCTACCGCAGGCTGGCGGCCGACAACGACGTGATCGTCGCCGAGGGCGCGGGCAGTATCGGCGAGATCAACCTCCACGACCGGGACCTCGCGAACGTCGAGACCGCCGCGTTCGCGGACGCCGACATCCTCCTGTTAGTCGACATCGAACGCGGCGGGGCCTTCGCCAGTCTCTACGGGACGATCGAACTCGTCCCCGAGGCTATCCGGGACCGCATCGTCGGCGCGCTCATCACGAAATTCCGCGGTGACCCGTCGCTCCTCGAGCCCGGTATCGAGGAGATCGAATCGAAGACCGGCGTGCCGATTCTGGGGGTCCTTCCCTACGACGATCCCGGACTCCCGGAGGAAGACAGCGTCGGCCTCCCGGGCAGCGAGGAACGGGGCGTCGTCGGCGACGACGACGGAGTCCCGGACGAGCGACGGATTCGGATCGCCGTGCCCCGCCTCCCCCGAATTTCGAACGCGACTGACCTCGAGGCGCTGGCAGCCGAACCCGGCGTCTCGGTGGTCTATGTACCGGTCGACGGCGAGGGGCGGGGCGATCCGCTCGCGGGCGTCGACGCTGACGCGGTCGTGGTGCCGGGCACGAAGAATACGGTCGACGACCTGCTGGCGCTCCACGAGGCCGGGTTCGCCGACGCGCTCGCAGCCTTCGACGGGCCGGTCGTCGGCGTCTGCGGCGGCTACCAGCTGCTCGGCGAGCGGATCACCAACGCCGCGCTCGAGGGAACGGGCGAGGACGACGTCGTCGAGGGACTTGGCCTGTTGCCCGTCGAAACTCGCTTCGAGGGCGAGAAGCGCCTCGAGCAGACGTCGGTTCCCGTCGACGGCGCGGCCTCGCCGCTGCTTTCGGGGGCCGACGGCACCGCGTCGGGATACGAGATCCATGCCGGCCGAACGCGGGCGCTCGAGGACGTGAGCCGACCGCTCGGCGACTCGAGTGCGGCCCGCGGGCAGGTACTCGGAACGTACCTGCACGGCCTGTTCGACAACGAATCGGTGCGGACGGCGTTTCTCGAGGCCGTTGCGGAGCGGGCGGGCGTCGACCGGCCGACCGGCGAGGATTCGGCGGCATCGTCGATGGCGGGAGACGAAACCGGATCGACGCCGTCCGACCGGGCGGCACGGCTCGTTCGCGAGCACGTCGATCTGGATGCGCTCGGAGAGCCGTTCGGTTCGGGAGATGGAGAAGCGGAGTAAGCCGGTTTGCAGCGGCTACAGCAGCCGTTCGGTCGATTACGCCGAGTCGCCGCGGTAGGTCCCGAGCAGTTCCTCGAGGATGATACACTCCTGATCGGTCTCTTCGTAATGGGTATCGATGAACCGTTCAGCGGCCTCGTAGTTGCCGCGCAGCCCGTGCTTTCGGACGTTGATCACGGCGTCGAGGAAGAACGTGCCACCGTCGGCCCCGAGCGCTTTGGCGTGGTCTTCGTCGCTGATGTCGAGTTCCGACTTGATCTCGTCGAAGTTGAACGTCTTCACCTCGTGCTCGGAGTCGATCAGGGCGAGAACGTACTCCGCGGAGAAGCGATAGAACTCGGATTTGCTCTCGAACATACCGTCTTCGACGAGCGCGTCGATCTCTTCGACCACGTCGTCGGGGTACCTGACGGTATCTTTCGCCATATCCGGATACTGCTCGCTGCTGACTAATTATTGTTTCTACTGTTCAACGTATGTGTCGGTTCGGATACGTTATGGAACGTAGCGCAGCGTCCGCGGTCTCGAGCGATTCTGCGGGTCCGTATCGAGTCTCGAAACGGAACGAACGTTAAAGGGATCGGACTGGGTTCACTCGAACGTGTGGATCGACGTGTATCCCGGCGTTCTCCTCAGCTCCCTCCCGTGGTGGATCGCGGCACCGCTGGTCCAGCTCGCGGTGCTGGTGTTCGGGATGGCGCTCGACGAGACCTACGTCAACCGGACGACGGTGTTGACGGGCGCGATCGCGGTCCACATCCACGGTTTCGTCGCCGGCGAAGTCGGGCTCCTGGTCGGGCTCTACGCCGATATCGGCCTGCTCGTCGGCGCGTACGGCGTGTACGCCTACGTCATCGACGCCTACGTCGGGAACGCCTTTCGGCTCGTCGCGTTTTTGCTCTACTCGCCGCTGTCGGTCTTCCTCGTAATCTTGACCGCGGGACCGACGCTGTTCGGGATCGAGCCGCTGTTCGTCCCCGCACTCGCGCTGGCGGGCTACGGCAACATCCAGCTCCGGGAGTACCTGTCCCCGAACGATCCCTACTACTTCGGCCCCGAATCCGAGGCGGCGTTCGAGTCCGCCGTCGAAGCCGCCGCCGAAACGGACGCAGGGACGGGAACGAGCGAGCACGCGACGGCGGACACTAATACCGACGCCGCGACGCCGACTGAAAGCGACACCGGGACAGCGGCCACTGCGAGTGCTGACGGCACGGAATCCGACCCGTTCACCGAGGCCCGCGACGACGGCGGAACCGATCGTCCCGCCGGCGAACCGGCCGCGGCCGCCGACTCGAGCGAGCGGGGGATTCTCCCCGAGTTCATGCGCCGGCTCTGATCACCCGGCTGCCGAGTCACAACCGGCGGCTCCGCTCCGTTCGCACCCACCTGCAGCTTTATTATTTCGGGCCCCAAATCGTGGTACGTAATGGCAGACGAAGCCGAACTCCGCGAGCAGATGATCGACGCCTTCGAGGACGCCGACTATCCGGTCTCGGGGCCGATGGACCTCGTTCCGGCGCTGCCGAACGGGCCCGGGACGAAGTTCGAATCCGGCGACTTCTCGATGACCGCGATGGAACTGAACACCAAGACCTCCGGCGGCGACTTTCCCTACGATAACGTTGAGTCGCTCGTCGACGACTTGCTCGCACAACTGCGAGAGCGAGGCGAGTTGTAACCCGGCCGCTCCCGGACGACGGCTCTCGGCTGCATCCTGCTGGCGGGTAACAAATGACCAGCAGGCTTTTATTCCGAATCCGTCTTGATAGAACGGAGTACGGTGACGGACGAAAACGGTCGCAACTGCGCGAACAGAGGGTAACGGATGACCGGGACAGACCGATCGGGATCGATCGTGGTCGTGACGGATACGCGAGCGGGAGAGAGCTATCTCCGCCCGCGCCTCGAGACGGCGACCGAATACGGCGTTCGAACGGTCCCCGCCTCGGGCGATCTCGAGGGTGCCCTCGGATCGGCACCGCCGAGCGAGAACGGCGATGGCGACGGTGCGATCGATGTGAACCCGGCGGGGAGCGAGACGGATGTCTTCGACGCCGGCGAGACCACGGCAGCGGCGGCGTCGTCGGCCGACGAAGAGGCGGTATCGACTCCACGTGCCGTCGTCCTCGAACTCGACTGTCCCGGCGAGATACAGACGGTCCTGCAGCGCGTCCACGCCGTGGGTCCGACTGTCCCGACGATCGTCGCGCCACGGGAGGGGAGCGAACGGCTCGCCACGGTCGCGCTCAGGGCCGATGCGACGGAGTACGTCCCGACCGAACGCGACGAGGACCCGATCGATCGGATCGTCTCGACGATTCGATCGCGGCCACAGCCGCCGTCGGACGGCGACGACGGCCGATACCGCCGCATCCTCGCCAACGAACTGCCCGACGAGGCCTTCGTCATCGGCGAGGACGGCACGTATCTCGAGGCGAAGGTCAGACCCGACTCGGCCGATCTCTACTCGATGACCGTCGACGACCTTCCGGGAACCCGACTTGAGGCTGCGTTCCCCGATCAGGTCGCCGCGAAGCTACAGGACTGTCTCGATCGGGCGATCAGGACCGACGACGTTCAGTCGGTCGAGTACGACGTGAAGACGACCGAGGGCCGCCGTCGGTTCGAGGGGCGCGTCGTCCCGATCGGCCAGCGAATTCAGGGCCGACGGGCCGTCGTCTGGCTGGCACGAGACATCACCGAACGGGTCCAGCGCGAGCGGAAACTCCGCTCGCGACAGGACCAACTCGAGACGCTCAACCGGATCAACGCGGTCGTCCGGCAGGTGATCGAGACGCTGGTCGAAGCGCCGGCCCGCGACGCGATCGAAGACGAGGTCTGTGAACAACTCGTCGACTCGGAGCTGTACTGCGGCTCGTGGATCGCCGAACGGACCGGCGACGGCCGACTGTCCGTCCGGACCGGAGCCGGCGAGGCCGAGACCTACCTCGACCGCGTGCGCGACCTCGAGGGCGGAGCCGAGCGACCGGTCGCGCGGGCGATCCGAACCGGCGAGATCCAGACGACGAACCGGATTCTCGAGGCAGAGACGATCCCGGAGCCGCTACAGGAGGCCGCCCGTGAGGACGATGTCCGGTCCGCTATCGCCGTTCCGATCACCCACGAGGACGCGACCTACGGCGTGCTCACCGTCCTCGCGAGTCGGGATGACGCGTTCAGCGAACGCGAACGGGCCGGATTCAGGCTGCTCGGCGAGACGATCGGCTTTACGATCATGGCCGTCAAGAACCGCCAACTGCTCTTTGCCGACACCGTCGTCGAACTCGAGTTCCGGATCGACGGCGGCGACACGTTCGCGTTCGATCTCTCCGAGGAGTACGGCTGTCCCTGCTCGCTCGAGTGGGCGGGCACCACGGCGAACGGACGGACCTTCCAGTACGTCACGATCGACGGGCTTGACGGCGAGACGGTCTGCAAAGCGGCGAGCGATCACGAGTCCGTCGAGGAGTGTCGGCTCATTCACGACGGCGAGGAGAGCTGTACGATCGAGATGCGGCTGTCGGAGTCGGGCGTCCGAACGCTGACGAAACACGGCGCGACGATCCGAGACGTCGTGGTCGAGGACGGCGTCGGGACCTGTCTGGTCGAGGTCTCGCAGGATGCCGACGTTCGAGAGATCGCCGAGGCGCTGACCCGCATCTACGAGAACACCGAACTCGTCGCTCGGCGGGAAGTCGACCGACCGGTTCGGACGGCGGCCCAGCGCCGGAGCCGAATTCTCGACCGGCTCACCGACCGTCAACTCACGACGCTGCGACTCGCCTACTACGGCGGCTTCTTCGAGTGGCCCCGCGAGAGCACCGGCGAAGAGATCGCCGAGTCGATGGACATCTCGCCGCCGACGATGCACCAACACCTTCGGAAGGGGCTCGAGGCGATCCTCGGCGAATTCTTCGAGGGTGGCGGACACAGCTAGGCGGCCGCGAACCGTCCTGTCGTCGGCGATTGCGCTGTACGAGCCCGGCGATCCGTGGCTCACGGGACTCGCGGTTCGATTTCGGGACCGAATTCAGGCTGGAGTGACTCTCACGTTTTCTTAAAAGTAGCCCATATGAACCCCAGTAGCGATGCGGGCGACGCCCGATCGATCGGGTAGGAATGACGACCGTCCGGGGGACGCAGTTCGGCCGTGGATGGCGGGGAGGCGTGGGGGTGAGATTGCCGTGGTAGCACTCCCGTTCGAGACTCTCTTCGAAGGTTCGAATAACCGATACTACACCGACTGGCAGGTCAGGCGGCGGCTGCGGACCGGCGCGTGGGCGCTCTGCATGCGACAGCGAGCGCCGGACCGGTGGCTGGTCGAAACCGAAGCCGAGGCGTTGCTCTCGCTGTCGCCGATCGAACCGGCCGAGTTGCCGACCCGACTCGAGATTCGCGTCGCCGACGATCGCGCTCGAGTCGTCGACCCTCGAGAGGGATCGCCGGCAACGAGATCGTGTCTCCCGAGACCCGCCATCGACCGGAACGAGACGGCACCAGCCGAGCGATAATACGTGTCGTCGTTCACCCGCGAACACTGGGTCTCGCCCGACCGACATCGGCCGNTCAGAGATGTGTATAAGAGACAGGAACGAGACGGCACCAGCCGAGCGATAATACGTGTCGTCGTTCACCCGCGAACACTGGGTCTCGCCCGACCGACATCGGCCGTGAAGCGTCGCGTGTTCCTCGGCACGGTCGGGTCGGCGGCCTCGCTCACCACGCTGGCGTACGCGACCCGCGACCCGAGCGAGACGCTCGCGGTCCGGATCTGGTTCTCGGAGCGGGCCGCGGGCTACGACGGGGTCGGCGACCGCGTCCACGAGTATCTCGGGGCGACGCTCGCCCTCGAGCACTGGAAACTCGAGGTCTCTCTTGGCGGCTCCGTCTCGGTCTCGACCGAGGACGCCGCGCGGCTCACCGCCCGCGGCGAGTGGCCGACGGCCGTCGCGGCGGGCGCGCTCGACCGCCGCGACCTCGAGCCGGTGGCGGATGCCAACCTGCTGGTGACCGACGGGGGGATGGAACGGGCACCGACCGGGTACGGAATCCCCCACATCGCCTCGGTCGGCGGGGCTCGCCACATCGCCGCCCTCGAGCCGTTCGACGAACTGGCCGGCGACGACGCGCGCTCGATCGTTCCGTACGCGACGCCGACGCGGTCGATCCAGGTGCTCGTCCACGAAATCGGGCACGCGCTCGGATTGGAACACGACCACGGCGTCGCGTTTCGCGACGGCGAGGCCGTCATCCCGACGCCGATGCTCGGAAGCTACGTGTGGGACCCGGCGTACGAGACCGACCGCCCGCACTGCGGGGCGGCGATTCCGAACACGGAGAACAGAACACGGAAACTCAGTCTTGCCTTTTCGTCGTGTGCCCGCCGCGACCTCGCGACCTACGAGGGCGGGCTCTTCTCGGACGGCACCCTGCAGAGAGTCGAGCCGAAGGCTCCCGGTGGCGCGGACCGAGACACAGCGCCGAACGATCGGCAACGGGATCGGGACGTACTCGAGTAGCGCGTCGTTACTCGTCGGCGTCGTCGTCCTCGCCGCGGGCGAAGCTAGCCTGTGGCTCGCCCTCCTGGTCCGTGCCGGCGTTTGGCCCTTCGATGAGCGCTTCGAAGTCGTCGACCTCGTCGTACTGGTCTCGGTACACCAGCGCCGCCTTTCCCGCGGAGGTGATCTCGTAGAGCCCGGACCGTTCGGCGGGGCCGATCTTGGTGACGAGCCCGTAGTCCTCGAGCACCGGCAGTCTGGTGTTGATGTTCTTTCGGCTCTTGCCCGTGTGGGCAGCCAGATTCGTTGCGACGTTTCGTCCCTTGTCCTCGAGCGCCTCGAGGATCAGGAAATCAGTTGGTTGGCGGAGTTTCACTCTCGTTCACTCTCGTACCGGTCTATATTTCCAGTGGTAACTAATACTTTCGGCTCGAGGCCCGCTGTTTTCGTCGGTTATTTCCATCCGTACTATTAAGTTGCTGTCCGACGTAGGTCTCGAGCGGGTGGGTCGAGCAACCCGCGACGGATCCCCCATCGTCGCACCCGAACCGAGCCCGGTTCACACCCGTTGCTCCCCGGTATCGGGCTCGGCCGCCACCTGCCCCTACTCGGCTCCCACCCCTCCCCCATCTGTCCTCCAATTGTCGGGTATTACAGCAGAGTGCCAACAGTACGGGCACTGGCGGAATCGCGCTGCCACGACCGGTCGCCGGTATCAGTCGGCGGTCGCAGCCGGCGGCTCATCGGCGGCGGCCAGTTCGGCCCCGGTCGAACCGAGCCACGAGAGAAACGACGCGACCTCGACGGGGGACTCGACCCGATAGGAGGCACTCGAGGGACCGGTACCACCGACGCGGATCCCGATCCCGTCCGGTTCGACCGCTCGAAACGCCGATTCGTCGGTGACGTCGTCACCGATGTAGACGACGGTCGTGGCCGGTGGCTCGTCGGCGGCGATCAACTCGACCGCGTTCCCTTTACCCCACGGGAAGTCCGGCCCGATCTCGAGGATCCGTTTCCCGGTCGAAATCTCGACGGCATCACCGCCGAAGCGGTCGACGACGCCGTGCGTGATCCGGCGCACGGTCGGTTCGGCGGCCGGCGGTACGGACCGGAAGTGAACCGTCCCCGTCAGGCGCTTGTTCTCGATCCGGCAGTTCGGGACCGACGAGAGGGCGGTCTCGAGGATCGAGCAGAGGCGGTCGATCCGGGCGGCGCGTTTGCGCGCGACCGGGTGGACGGCGATCGATCCGTTGCGGGCGAGTTCGAGCCCGTGGTTGCCGGCGTAGATCGCCGGGCCGTCGACGCGCTCGCGGACATCCGTCAGCGCGCGGCCGCTGACGACCGCCGTCGTTATCCCCGGCGTCGCCGCAAGGGTGGCCACCGCGTTTCGGTTGCGTTCGGTCGGCACCGCGGCGTCGGGATCCTCGACGATCGGCGCGAGGGTTCCGTCGAAGTCCAGACAGACGAGGAGTCCGGCGGCGTCCGCGAGCCGATTGTGGAGTTGCGGTCGTCGCTCCTCGAGCGGCCGCGGCTGTGACTCGGTTTCAGCCATCGATTATGCTGGGGGAGTCGGTTCTTTCGAGTCTGAATCCGAATCTGTGTCCGAGCCGGAGCCAGCGCTGTTTTCCGCACTCGCATCGCCCGTCCGGCGGTCGCCGTGGACGCGTCTGATCCAGTCGAACTGCGTGTCCATCCACGCCTCGATGTCGCCGTTGAAGACGCGCTGGCGAAGCGTGTTCATCCGCCGCCGGCGCTCGTACGGCGGCATCGAGAGCGCGTGCTCGAGTTGGGACGCGAATCCGTCGACATCGGTCGGATCGATCGTCAGGGCGTGGGAGCCAAAGCGATCGTGTGCGCCGGTCCGATTACTCAGTAGCAACGTCCCGTCGCCATCGACACTGGCGGCGAGGTACTCCTGTGCCACCAAGTTCATGCCGTCGATCAGCGGGCTCACGATCATCGTATCCGCGCGCCGGTAGAGTGCATAGAGGTCTTCCTCGGGCAGCACGTCCTCGGTGTAGACGATCGGTTGCCACTCGTCGGTCTCGAAGCGGCGGTTGATCCGCGTTACTTCGCTGCGGACGAGTTCGCCGTACTGCTCGTAGGTCTCGATCTCCGTGCGCGACGGTGTCGCCTTCTGGAGGAACGTAAAGTCGCCACGCCAGTCCGGGTTCCGCTCGAAGAACCGCTCGAGGGCCGCAAGCCGCTCCGGAATCCCCTTGCTGTAGTCGAGGCGATCGAGCCCCAACCCGAGCATGGTGCCCTGCTGAATCCCGTACTCGTCGAACAGGTCGGAAAGCCGGTCGGGATCGGTCGACCGCGCTCCCCGGTCGTACGATTCGGCGTCGACGCCCATCGGCGTCGCGACGACCCGGGTCGTCGTTCCCTCGTACCGGACCGTTCGGTGAGCGTAATCGACGGCTGCTCCGGCCAGGAACCGGTCGACGCAATCCAGGAACTGATCGGCGTACCGCTCGACGTGGAAGCCGAGCAGATCGTTGCCGAGCAGTCCCTCGAGGACGGGACCGCCGGCCGGGCAGTGCCGAAACGTCGACGGCGACGGCCACGGGATGTGCCAGAACTGCGCGACGGTCGCGCCGGCGGGGACCGACTCCCGGATCATCCGCGGCGCGAGCGCGAGGTGGTAGTCCTGCAGCCAGATCACCGAGTCGTCGGTCGCGTGGTCGGCGACCGCCTCGGCGAACCGCTCGTTGACCGTCCGGTACCACTCGAAGTCGTTCGATCGGTCCTCGATCAGGTCGGGAAAGCCGTGACAGAGCGGCCAGAGGACCCGATTGCTGAACCCGTAGTAGTAGGAATCGACGGCTTCCTCGGAGAGATCGAGGCGGCGCAGCGTGTAGGCTTCCTCGTCCGGCGGGACGGCGACGCAGTTCCGCTCGTCCGTCACGTCGAAGTCGGCCTCGCCGTCGCCCCACGCGATCCACGTGCCGTCGGTCTTCTTGACGACGGGATCGAGGCCCGCCGTCAGGCCGCCGGTCGGTTCGTCGACCGTGATCGATCGCGCGTCGGCCGTCGAGCGCGCGCCGCCGTCGGTCCCCGTCGGCGGGGAGCCGTCATCGCTCGCGGAATTGGCGTCCGCCGCCGAAGCGTCGTCTTCGTACTCGTGACGATACGGTTGCCGGTTCGAGACCACGATCAACGAACCGGGACAGCTTGGACCGCTCGAGCCGGATGCTTCGTCCGTTCGGCCGCGACCGTCGGCCCGCCGCTGTCGTTTGCGTACAGTCGTCGACGACAACCGCTCGGTAACTCGCATTCGCTGAAATAGCACAGCGTCCCGACGTGTTGCCTCGCGGCCTGCGATCGCCGGGGGGTTAATAGGTTCCCGCTAGTAACCGGGCTATCCGGACTGTTCGGTCTGCGTGAAAGTCACCGAGCTGGCTACCGCACTCACCTCCCAACCAAACGTTGATTTTCGGCTCGAGCGAACTCTCCCCCATGGAATTCCCGTTCGAGCGCCGGATCGCGGCCTGTCAGCGCCGACTCGAGCGCAATGGAGCCGATCTGGTCGTCTGCTTCCCGAGTCCGAACCTGACCTATCTGACCGGCTTCGAGGAGTCGCCGTCCGAACGGCACCTGTTGCTGTTCGTTCCCGACACCGGCGACCCCGCGCTGGTCGCGCCGGCGATGTACGAGGAACAGCTGTCCGAGCTTCCGCTTTCGGAGCTTCGACTGCGGTGCTGGACCGACGCGGACGACCCGCTCGAGGTCGCCGAAGACGTACTGGAGGCCTATTCGCTCGGCCCGGCGACCGTCCTCGTCGACGACCGGATGTGGGCGACGTTCACGCAGGATTTGCGGGAACTCCTTCCCGACGCCGAGTTCGGCCTCGCGAGTGCCGTCCTCGAGCCGCTGCGAATCCGCAAGGACGACGTCGAACTCGCGGCGCTTCGGCGGGCCGGCGACCTCGCGGACCGCGTCTCGCTCGAGATCCGCGCACGCGGGGACGACCTGCTCGGGATGACCGAAGCAGAACTGGCGAGCGAGATCGATCGACTGCTCGCCGCGGCCGGCGGTGAGGAGCCGGCGTTCGAAACGATCGTCGCCGCCGGCCCGAACGGTGCCCGGCCTCACCACCACGGCGGCTCGCGGGAGATCGAGGCCGGCGATCCGATCGTCTTGGACTTCGGCGCGTTCGTCGAGTCCGAACTCGAGGCCGGAACGGCCCGCTATCCCGGCGACCAGACGCGGACGATCGTCGTCGGCGAACCGCCCGCCGAGTACGAGCGGGTCCACGATATCGTCAGGCAGGCCCAACAAGCTGCGGTCGACGCGATCGAGCCGGGTGTCACGGCCGGCTCGGTCGACCGCGCTGCCAGAGAAGTCATCGAGGACGCCGGCTATGGCGACGCCTTCGTCCACCGGACCGGCCACGGCGTCGGTCTCGAGGTCCACGAACCGCCATACATCGTCGCGGGCAACGACCGCGAGCTCGAGCCCGGCATGGTCTTTAGCGTCGAACCGGGGATCTACCTCGAGGGCGAGTTTGGCGTCCGGATCGAGGACCTCGTTGTGGTGACCGAGGACGGTGCCGAGCGACTGAACGATACGCCGCGCGGCTGGGAGACTGGGCGCTGAATGGGAAGCTACCGCTGAGCGAGGAGTTATCGCTGAGTAGGGAGCCACCGCTGAGTGAGGAACTATTGCTGAGTAGAGCGACAGACAGTGTTCGAAACGGTGCGATGACTCGAGGCAGTGGAACGGGGACACCGGGTTTCCGGTGAAATGTCGGTTTGTTGCCCACTGAACGGTGGCAATCGCGTCGAAATGCCTCGACAAGCTTTGGCGTGGCTCGGCGGTTCGCGGCGCTAGGACTCGTCGGTCTCGACGAGGACCGTCCGCACGACCTCCGGATCCTCGAGTAACTGGTGTTCGGTGTAACTCCCCTCGGCGCTGCCGCCGCTCCGGCGGGCCTGCTCCAAGATGTCGAGGAACGCGTGTTCTTTCAGCAGGTCGCGCACCCGTCGGAGCGAGAGCGGTTCGGAGCGCTCCTGTCGGCAGATCTCCTCGTAGACGTCGTAGATCTTCGTCGTCCGGAACCCGTCTTCCTCGGTCGCGTTGAGCGAGAGCACCGCGAGCGCCTGCAGGACGTACCGCGAGTGCGGGGTCGAGCCGCGGATGAGTTCGCGGAAGCGATCGGTCTCGGCCCGCTCGCGGGCCTGCACGACGAACTCCTCGCGGACGGTCTCGCTGCCCTTCGACTGGGCGATCTCGCCGGCGTAACGGAGGATGTCGATCGCCTTCCGCGCGTCGCCGTGTTCCCGGGCGGCCAGCGCCGCGGCCCGGGGGATCACCGAGGGCTCGAGGACCCCATCCTTGAACGCGTCGCTGCGGGCCTGCATGATGTCCCTGAGCTGGTTTGCGTCGTAAGGCGGGAAGACGAATTCACGCTCACAGAGGCTGGACTTCACCCGCTCGTCCAGTCGATCCTTGTACTTGATCTTGTTACTGATGCCGATCACCCCGATCTTACACGACTCGAGTTTGCCGGCCTCGCCCGCACGCGAGAGTTGCATGAGAATGTCGTCGTCGTCGAGTTTGTCGACCTCGTCCAGAATCACGAGGACGACGTCGTACTGGGAGTCGAGTACTTTCCAAAGTCGCTTGTAGTACGTCGAGGTGCTGAGCCCCTTATCGGGGATTCGCACGTCGGTGCGCGCCGGTTCGTTCAGCGCGTGGGCGATCGTCTGGACGGCCTGGGTCTCCGTGTTGTCCTGTGCGCAGTCGACGTAGGCAAACGCCGAGGTGACGTCCTCGTCGCCCGCGACGCGGACGGCCCGTTCCGAGATGTACTTCGCACAGAGGGACTTTCCCGTCCCCGTCTTGCCGTAGATGAGGAGGTTGCTCGGGCTCTGGCCGAAGATCGCGGGGTTGACCGCGTTCGCGAGTTCCGAAATCTCGTCGCCCCGGCCGACGATTCGCCCCTCCGCGGGGAGGTGGTTGATCTCGAGTAGTTCCTTGTTCTCGAAGATCGGGTCGTCGCGCGTGAACAGGTCGTCGCCGGAACTCGACATGGTCGAACACCGGGTTTCCGGTGAAATAGTGTTTCCGTTTGGCAGCGCGGGCTCGAGTCCAAACGGAGACGGAGAGTACTGAGTCCTGAAACGGGTAGAATCGCCTGCTCAATTTTCAGTTGATTTGCTCGATTGGATTCACATGTGTTGACTGCCTCCGGTGATCGATCGGGTGTGGACACACACCGTGTTTCCGGTGAAACGGGAAAATGGCGGGTGAGGGGTGCAGTTGAAACGGGGGTTTGACCTTCCCAACCGAGAGAATAGGAGACGAGATCACCGACAGCGGCGGGAATCATCGATTACGACAGCATCGAATCCGGCTATCGGCTCGAGTGGACGGTCATTCTGACTCCCTTTTCCGAACCACTATTCTGATCTACTTAGTGGACTATAGACATAACATATACATATATGTAACTATAATAGATCGTGATCGGAGCGTCATTCGCGGATATCGATCAAGACGGAGGTAGTTAGAGAGCGGAGTCGATTGAATCGAGTTCTCGCAATCAGTTCGCTGTTCACAGCGGCGGTCCGTTGCCGGCTTTCACCGGAAACCCGGTGTGTGACCGCTGAATTCCCTGCGGAACGACGAGCCCTGACGGTTCGGTTCCGCTACATGCCGTCTCCCCTCTCACTACACCCCGAGATTTCTCGGGTGCCGTCTCACCCCACTCGCTGCTATCGTCCGACCCGCTTCGTGCCGTTTCACCGGAAACGTGGTGTGAGTGCAGTCGCTCCGAACGATCTCTGAGCGAATCGTTCGCTCGAGACTCGATTCCGTCTCCCGATCGCCGAAAACCGGATTCACCGGAAACACGGTGTGTCCGCCCGCGACGGACTCGTCCGTCGAGAACACGTTCGTCAGTGACGGGAATCCACCGGAAAGACGGTGTCCGCACAACTGGCTCTGGTCCCGCTAACCACAGTCTTGACTATCGAACCCGATCGCCGCGCACCTTTCACCGGAAACCCGGTGTGTTACACTGTCATGGCCTTACTTCCTTCCCGATCCGCGTGACTTTCACCGGAAACACGGTGTGGGGGCCTCGCGACGCCCGATCCGGAGATCTCCCTGGGTGACGTGGCGACTCGCGATACCGTTCACCGGTCGATCGGTGATCGGCCGGCCTTTCCCGCTCACCGGCCGACTCTGCCGAATAGTGCTCGTTCGGCGATGCGTACCGGACCGCATCCGGTCCCGGTTGCCCCGGGTCGCTCAGTAGTAGTAGAGCTCGAGTTCGTGACCGCAGTTCCGACACTGGGTTTCCTTCCCCAGCAGTCGGTTCGAGTCGCTTTCCGCGTGGATCCCCGGACCTGGGGGAACGGACGCGTCGACTGTTGCATCACACTCCGGACAGCCGATATGCATATCTGCGTGACCTGTGCGAGACATCGCTCGAGCGTATGCCGTGATCCCCGATAGTTATCGGAGCCGTACGGAATCACTGGCGCTCCCTTCCGATCGTTCGCGCACTATAGCATCGGATTTACGCCCCACACGCCGGAACCGAGTAGCGGTTCCCTTCGGCCGGTCGCCGGCCGTTCGACTCCGTCCGTGGATCGTTTCTCACTGAAAGCCGGTCTTTCCGGGTCGAAATCGACTGCCGCGGTGCGACTATACGGTGTACGTGATGTCTTCGAACTCGAAAAAGGTCGTCTCGTAGCCGTCGTGGCGGGAAACCTGCGGCGGCGAGTCGACGGTAATCGTCACGCGGTCCCCGGTCGCGAGTTCGTCGACCGCGAGCCCGTAGTGATACCCAATCTCGTCGTCGAGCGCCTGCGAAAGCGGTCCCTCGCCGACCACCATCCCGTCGCGTTCGACGGTCGCAGAGAGCGAGGTAAGCGGGAGCAGGACGTCGTTGTACGGCGTTCTAGGGGATACCGCCAGATACGAGCCGCCGTCGGCGAACCGATCGGCGTCGGTGACGAGTGCGGCAAACGCCGCGTCGCCGCTGCGCTCGGTACCCAGCGACTCGCCGGGAAGTTCCTCGAACGCGGGGGCCTGCCCCATCGGCGGCGGGCCGAGTTCGCCGCCACCGTCGCCGTGGTCCATCAGCGACAGCGCGCCCTCCTCCCCCCACCGATCCTCGTCGATCGTCTGGAACGAGAGGCCATTGATGTCCGACCGGGCGTACTCGAAGTCGACCTCGAGCGACCCCTGCGATTCCAGTCGCCCCTCGAAGCCGCCGGTACGCTCGAGGCTGCCCCCGACCGGACCGGCTCGAACGCGGACCGTGTACTCCCCCTCGCCGGGCAGTTGGACGTTGTCTCCGTAGTGAAAGCCCATCCGCTGGGAGATCATGGGCCACGGCGAAGAGATGCCGTCGTCGATCGGGGAACCGTCTTGTCGGATCTCGAGTTGCATGTCCGTCGGCAGAACGGTTCGTGTCTCGCGGTCCCAGACGGTAACCATGAGGTGCAGGCTGTCGTCGGTGCCGACCTCGACGAGTTCCGTCTCGTCGCCGTTGACGAGCCAAAAGCGGTGCGGGAAGGTATACGAGAGCGCGACCGCGTAGTCGCCGTCGGCGGCCATCCCGTAGCTCCGCATCTCCTCGCTCGAGGATGGGAGATAGACGGCGTCGGGGCGATTCTCCACGAGCGGCGGGTTCGCCCACGCGGATTCTTCTTCGAATCCGAGTCGCTCGAGACAGCCGGCGAGCCCGGCGGTTCCGACGGCTCCGATCCCGGCCGCGCCACGGAGGAAACCCCGACGATTCATTAGTGGTCGTTGGGAACCGGCGACAAAACGCCTGTTGGTTCACCGCTCGAACGGGCGGCAACGCCGCCGTCCTCGCTGGCCGACGAACGGTCCAGTCTCTCAGAGACACAGTCTCGTGACCGCTCTCCTTCGTGAATCGAACCAATGAACCTTTGATTCGGCGTTCCCACGATCCACATATGGACCGGCGGACATACCTCGGCACAGTCGGAATCGCAGGGTTGACCAGCGTTGCTGGCTGCCTCGGCGGGGTACTCAGCGGGGAGAACACGGGCGAGTCGAATACGACCCTCGGCAGCCCGGAGATGAACCGAGGCGATCCCTCATATCCGATTCACGGCGAGGAGTTTCCGTCGTTCTCGCTTCGGGACCCACTCGCGGAGGAGACTGTTTCTCTCGAGGACATCGTCGGCGAACGCCCGTTCGTGATCACGTACTTCTATTCGTCCTGCCCGGACGGCATGTGTCAACAGCTCCTCCAGCATCTCCATCGGATACAGGAAGACGCCATCGAAAGCGACTACGCGGACGAACTCGGGTTGCTCGCGATGACGTTCGATCCCGACCGAGACACCGCCGAACCCCTCCGAACGTACGGGACGCAGATGGGGATCGACGTCGATGCGGGCCACTGGCACTTCCTCCGCCCGTCGGACAACGAGACGGCCAAAACCCTCCTCGAAGAGACGTTCGGACTCCCGCTCAGGCGAGACGACGAGACGTCGGACGGGTCGGCGAACGAATCGACGAATGAATCGGCGAACGAATCGTCCGATACCGGTGGCGAGTACACGTTTACCCACTCCGCTCTCGTCCAACTCGTCAACGATCGCGGCATCGTCGAACGTGCCTACCCGAAAGCGTCCAACCAGCGCGACGGTGTCAACACGCAGGTGATGGTCGAGGACGTGCGAACGGTCGTGGGGGTGAACGAATAGGATGCGGCGACGTGACCTCCTCGCCGGTATCGGCAGCGCGGGCGTGCTCGTCGGCGGCGGTGCCGTCGCCGCGTTCGGTATCCCGTCTCCTAGCAACTCCACTAACGGGGAAAACGACTCCGACGACTCGTCCGGTATCGTCGGGAAGCGACGCGAACCCCTCGAGATCGAGACGGTCGACGCGCCCGGGAGCGAGGCCGGTACCGTTCGGGTTCCGGCGTCGGATCAGCCGACTTTCATCGACTTCTTCGCGACGTGGTGTGCGCCCTGTGAGAAACAGATGGACGCGCTCGTCGAGGCACACCAGCGGGTCGGCGACGAGGTCCGCTTTCTGTCCGTGACGAGCGAATCGATCAGCGATAGCGAACTCGCCGCGTGGTGGGACGAGCATGACGGCGACTGGACGATCGGCCTCGACCCGACCGCGGAACTCACCTCCCTCTACTGGGGGACGCCCTACCCCTCCGCCGTCTCGATCGACGCCTCGGGGCGCGTTCGGTGGGCCGAGACCGGCGTTAAGAGCGCGGACGAACTCGTCGCCGGAATCGAACGGGCCTTCGGGGACGGCGACACTGCCGACGGGGACGAGTAGCATGATCGATTCGGCGCTCGTGACGTCGATCTCGTTCGGATTGATATCCGGTGTTGCGACCTTTTTCTCTCCGTGTTCCTATCCGCTCCTCCCGGGGTACGTCGGCTTCTATGTCAGCCAGACCGAGGGCGATCGGGCGTCGCTGGGCGGTGCACTGAGTCGCGGGTTGGTCGCCGGTCTCGGTGTGCTCGTCACCTTCGGTGTCTTGCTCGGGGCGACGTTCTGGATCGGACACGAGACGCTGTCGGCCGTTACGTGGTTCGAACTCGTCGCTGGGATCGTCCTGATCGCGTTCGGGGTTCTGGTCGTCGTCGGCCGTGCGCCGTCGCCGTCGATCGCGCTTCCGAAGCGCCGCTCGAGCGTCCTCGGGTTCGCGATCTTCGGCGTCGGCTACGCGCTGGCGGCGGCGGGCTGTGTCGCACCGGTTTTCTTCGGCGTCGTCACCCGTTCGTTATCGCTCCCGACGACTCCGGCGGCCATCCTCCTCGGAACGTACGTCGGGAGTTTCGTCGTACTCATGGTCTCGCTGACCGTCGCGACCGGGATGGGGCTGGTCGCCAGCGCCGGCCGGCTCGCGGCCTACACTGGCACGCTCAAGCGCATCGCCGGTGCAGTCATGATTGCCGCCGGCATCGGGCAACTGTATCTCGCCATCGTCGTCCTCGATGTCATCAATGTCATCGATATCATCAAGCAACTGTATCCCGCCATCGTCGTCCTCATCCCCTGATCGCGGTGCGCAGAGACCACATTCGTCGTCCGCAACCGTCCGACTCGTCCGAAGCCGCCTGATCCCGTAACCGATATCGACAGACGGTATTGAAACTGCCATTTTCGACTATTACTCCAAACCATGAGTGTGATTGTTTTATCTCCGATCACGTACAGGGTCCGGTTCGTGAGCCGATATCGGTGCCCGAACTGCCTCGAGGAGTCGGGAGTGGAGGTCGATCGAGCGGTAACAGATGATGGGTTGAAGCGACAGTTCGAGTGTCGGAACTGCGAGCACGTCTGGGACGTGGTCTTCTGAGGATCGGGCCGTGAGTCCGGCAGGCAACGGCAGGTCAGGAACCTATCCGGCCGTCTCCCGAACGAGTACGCAAGCGATGTACCAGGATTTGCTGCTCGCGACGGACGGGAGCGACGCCGCCGACCGGGCGACCGATCACGCGATCGAACTGGCGAGCGGACTCGACGCGACCCTGCACGTCCTGTCCGTCTCCGAGGACGGGCCACAAGCCGGGAACAAGGAGGACAAGCTGCGTTCGGACCCGGAGAGCGAAGCCGAAACGGCCGCCGAACGCGCCAGAGACGCGGCGTCGCAAAACGGCGTCGAGGTGACCGCGGACATCCGACACGGCGTCCCACAGGAGCAGGTCGTCGACTTCGCGGAGACGAACCCGACCGATATGATCATCGTCGGGACGGCGGGCCGATCCGGGCTCGATCACCTGATCTCGGGTAGCGTCGCCGAGGAAATCGTCCGGAACGCGCCGGTGCCGGTCCTCACCGTTCGCGAACGTCCCTGACGTCCCGGGCCGATAGCGTGATCGAATCGGTGACGCGGACTCCTACTCCCGTGTTACTCGCGAGTACGAAACAGATACTTAATCGGCGAGCGACCGATGCGGCCGCTATCGTGGCCGCTCGTCTCGCTCGTCCCCCCGCCGGCTCACAGACACGGAGCGGTGAGACGGACCGATACCCTCGGCCGACGCTACCGGCTGGCTACGCGTCCACGCGTCTCGCCGTACTCGAGTCCCGGACGCGACCGTCCGAGGTGTTCTTCCCGTGAGCGACGGCACCGCGACCGTCGTCGGCGACGCGCTGTGCGTGCTCGTGGCCGGCGACTCCGACCCGGCCGACGACGCGATGGCCGCACTCGCCGCGCGGTTCGACGGCGTCTCGCTGCTCAGGGAGCGAACGCTCGAGGGAGCCCGCCAGCGACTCGCCGACCGGGAGGTACACTGCGTCGTCTGTCCGTTCGCGCCGACCGAGGACGGACCGACGCCGGCCGACGCGACCCTCGAGCGGCTCGCGGCCCGGGCCGACGACCGGCCGATCATCGCCGTCACGGACGAGACAGCTGCTGATCGGGCGCTCGAGGCCGGAGCGAGCGACGTCGTCGGACGCGACGAGTCCGCGGCGGTGCTCGCCGCACGCGTCGGGAACGCCGCCGAGCGGGAGCGGTATCGGCTGGTCGCCGAGCGCTCGGACCGCCGCCACCGGTCGATCCTCGAGCACGCCGCGGCGGCGGTCTGGGTCTGCGACGCCAACGGGGAAATCGAGTACGCGAGCCCGGCCGTCGAGTCACGGATGGGGTACACGCCGACCGAACTCGAGCGAACGACCATCACCCGGCTCGTCCACCCGGACGATCGCGAGGCGGTCCGCGAGACGATCGCGTCCGCCGCGGCGGCCCCGATCGGGACGACCGACCGGGTCACGTGCCGGCTGGGCCACGCCGACGGCACGTGGCACGTCGCGGACCTGGTCTGTACGAACCGGCTCGCTGATCCGGCCCTCGAGGGCGTCGTCGTCACTCGAACCGGTCCCGGAGCGGCGACCGACGCGACGGCCGGCAGCGACGACGCTCGAGCGGGGCTCGAGCGGCTCGAAGACGCGTTTTTCACCCTCGGCCCGCGGGGCGAGATCCGGTACGCAAACCGAGCGGCCGAGCGACTGCTCGCCGGCATCGCGGATCGATCGATCGACGGCGATATTCGGACGGGAACGGTCGTCTGGGAACTGCTGCCCGATCGGTTCGGTACGACGCTCGCCGATCGGGTTCGCGAGGCCGAGACGACCGAGTCGGTCGTCGAGTTCGAGCCGACCGATCCCGAACTCGAGGCCGATCTCTTCGTCGCCGTCCATCCCGGCGACGACGGCATCTCGGTCCACGTGCGGGAGTCCTCACCCGGTGCCGCGTCCGACGCGGCCGCGACTGACCGGGACCGCCTCGCGCTCCTCGAGTCGGTCGTCGATGCGTTAGACGAGGGCATCGCCGTCCTCGAGGGCTCGACGGTTCAGCTGGCGAATCCGGCCCTGCTGGACCTCGCGGAGACGGACTCGCTCGTCGGCCGGGACCTCGAGGTGGTGTTCGACGACGACCTCGCGGCAACGATCCGAGAGCGGGCTCAGTCGCCGGTCGTCAGGTGGATGGACCCCGTGACGGGCGAGTTCGCGACCGACGCGACCGCTTCGGTCGACGTGTTCGTCGCGCCCTTGCCCGATCCGGATCGAACGCTCTGTGTCGTCCGCGACAGGCGAGAGTCCCGCGCCGCCGCACTGTCGACGATCCGGCGGACCGTCGCGACGCTTCGCCGCGCCGAAACGCCGGCCGCTATTCGAGAAAGTGTCACCGACGCCGTCCGCGAGTGTGCCGACGCCGACGCGGCCGTCTGGTACCGCGCCGACGACGACCACCTCCGACCGGCGACCGTGACGACGAGAGAGACGACAGCGGAACGGGCTCCCGGCGGTGACGGGCCGGGGATCGAGCCATCACCGATCAACCCCGCCGACACGCCGTTTGCGGGACTCCTCGAGAGCGGCGAGCCGACCGTCTACGACCGCGCGGAATTCGGCGACGCGCTCTCCCGGGCCGGCCTCCGCGCCGAGCGACTCCTCGCCGTCCCGGTCGCGGATCGGGGGCTCGTCCTCGCGACGAGTACGGAGCCGATGGCGTTCGACGGGATCGAGACGGAGTCGCTCGAGATTCTCTCCGACGCCGCCGGGCCAGCGCTCGCGGCCCTCGAGTGCGCCGAGAGTCTTCGGACGTGCCAGCGCGACCGGGATCGAGTGCGGAGCGCCGCGGAGCGGGCCGAGCATGTGTGGGACGACGCGCGGACGTTGCTTGACGCCGACACGCGCGAAACGGTCGAGCGGCGGCTCTGCGAGGCGGTCGTCTCCCTCGAGCCGACCGAACCAGCCGACGGGATCGAACTCGCGTGGGTCGGTCGCGCGGACGACGCTCGCGAGCGGATCGTCCCCGAGACGTGGGCCGGTCGCGACGGCGAGTTCCTCGAGTCGATGACGGTGCCGCTGGATCGGGCCGCCGACTCGCCAACCGGAACGGCCGCGACGACCCGCGACCCAGCCGTTGTCGAGACCCTCGAGACGGATGCTGCCGGTCGGCCGCCGGATGGCGACGGGGACGATCGCCGCAACCGCCTGCTCGAGCGCGGGTTTCGGGCCGCGCTGCGCGTCCCGATCGAATCAGACGACCGACGGTACGGAACGCTCACGGCGTACGCGGGGCGGTCCGCGGCGTTCGACGACGCCACCCGCCGCGCTTGTGACCGCCTCGCGACGATCGCCGGTGAAGCGATCGCCGCGATCGAGACGAGACGCGCGCTCCTCGCCGACCGCGTCACCGAACTCGAGGTCGTCTGCCGGGACGATGCGGAGCCGCTCTCGGCGATCGCTCACCGGCTCGGCCGACGGGTCGACGTTCGGGCCGTGATCCCGCGGTCGTCGGGCGGCTCGACGGTGTTCTGCTCGCTCCCCGAGGCCGCGGTCGACGCGGAGAGGGATGCGGTTCGCGAGACCGTCGGCTCGCTGCCCGCGGTCGACTCGCTCTCGATCGCCGGCCGCGGGTCCGGTGAGACCGTCCTCGAGATCGGGCTGGCCGAGTCCGCCGAGCCGTCCGTCGCGCGGACGATCGCGGACCACGGCGGCGTCCTCCGATCGCTCGCTCCGGTCGACGACCGGACCAGGCTCACGATCGACCTCGGGGAGCCGGTCAGTGTCCGGTCGTTTCTCCGGGCGCTCGAGGCGATCCACCCCGGCACGGAACTGGTCGCGCGCCGGGACCGGGACCGGCCGCCGCGGGCGACGCGGCCGTTCGAAACGCTCGCCGCGGATCTCTCGGAGCGACAGCGTCGCACGCTCGAGGCGGCCTATTACGGCGGTTTTTTCGAGTGGCCCCGCGAGCGCACCGGCGAGGAAGTCGCCGAGTCGCTCGGCGTCTCACAGCCCACGTTCAGCCGGCATCTGCGGATCGCACAGCGAAAGCTGTTCACGCTGCTGTTCGACGGCCGCGGCGGCGAGTGAGCCGTCGGGGTCACTCGGTAGTCCGTTCTTACCGGCCGTTCGAGCCCGATAATTCACTCTTTCCGTTTCAATCAAAGCGGATGACTCGCTGATAGATGAATCAATATAGCGGTCGGGTTCGGCTCGAGTTCCGTGTATAGCGTCCACGACCATGTACTCGGCTCGTAATACATCGTTCAATGAGTGCGTTCGAGGTAAGCAGTAATTATGGCGGTCATCTCTCCGGATGGCAGATGTGCCGATGAGTATCGATATCGCCGACGCGGAGGAGGTGGCCGATACCGAGGGTGTGACCGAGGCCGAAGACGTAACCGACATCGACTCCGAACCCGCTGCCGAAACCGGCAGTCGGTCCGGAATCCCGTCCGAGGCCGAGGGCGGAATCGTCGCCCAACTCCGGCTCGACCACCCGGACCTGTTCCTGCGCTCGACGTTGCGACGGGCCTCGGATATCACCGTCGAGCCCGAGTACTGGACGACCGTCGAACCGGGGCGGACTCTCGTCTTCGTCACCGCCTACGGCTCCGACTTCGACGACTTCGAAGCCGCCCTCGAGACGGACCCCACCGTCGCCGAGCCGGTCCTCGTCGATCGCTATCCCGACCGGCGGGTCTACCGCGTCGCGGTCACCGACTGCGCGCGCACCTTCACTGCCGAAACCGCCGCCGTCGGCGGCCGGGTCCTCGAACTCTCGAGCGCTCGGAACGGGTGGCTCGTTCAACTTCGGTTCCCCGACCGCGAGCGCCTCGTTTCGTTCAACGAGTACTGTCGCGAGCGAGATATCTCGGTCACGGTCGATCACCTCCGCGTCTCCGACGACGAGGGCGACGGCGTCGTCGCCCTGACCGACAAGCAACAGGAGTTACTCGCCGTCGCCCACGAGGAGGGGTACTTCGACGTTCCCCGCGGCATCTCCCAGGACGAACTCGCGGACCGGCTCGACGTCTCGAAGTCGGCCGTCTCCCAACGGCTCCGGCGGGCGATCGGCGAACTCTGTGCGGCGACGCTTTCCTGAACGCAATCGGCTGCAGTCGACCGGTTTCTCGGGCTCGTCTTCGAGACGATCCATACCCATCGCTCCGTGTCGAGTCTGAAATGAGAAAATCGAACCACGGACCGAGTCGATCGGAGCCGGACGGGGCGTCTCGAGGCGGGATCGAACGAGTGCGACCGGGCTCGTCCCGACGCCTCCGGACGACTTACTCTTCGTCTTCGTCGTCGTCTTTCATCGAGCCGAGCTGGTCGACCAGCTCGTCCGTCGAGACGTCGGACTCGAACGACATTTCGCCCTGATGATCGTTTTCGTGGACGTTAACGGCATCTACGTCCTCGTCGTCGGTCGTCTGCTCTTTTTGTTCGGATTCGTCGTAGCTACCAAAACCCATACGTGGTAGTCTCGCCCCACCCCAAAAGGTGTGGCGGTTTATTCTATCTCGACGCGCTCCGCACTGCGCGGCCGGCCGCGCGATCGACGCTCTCTGTTCCGGTCGTCCGTAGCGGACTCACAGTCCGCTCGAGGCTCGTTCGTGGCCGGTTCGGGCCACCGTCGCGGTCGCCGTTCGACCCGCCGATCGAACGGCGCTTGTTCCCGCTCCCTACCGCTGGTTGGCGACGAATACCGCTCGTTCGTCGCTCCGTACTCGAACACCGGGTGGCTGTTCGGTCGGCATACGATTCCGACGACCGCGCCAGCGCCCGGAAATCCGACGCGTGAGCCGCTCTGAGAAATTTACTGTCGGAAATTAACGATAGAAATATCGTCACCGCGCAGTATTTGAGACGCCCGTCACGACCGGCCAGCGGCGGAGTACACGCGGACTACGGGATTCAGTAGTCCGTCTATAGTAATGGGTTCGGGAGGTTTGCAATTCGATTATGGTTGCGTACCGCCCACCCTCTCGACCGACCGCTGTGGACCGCCGGACCGCCCCGTCCCATTCCCGCTCTCCGCCGGAGGCCGGCGGGTCCAACGACGCGTCGTCTGCAGGAACCGCTCTCGTGTCCGGGCCACACGTCAGTCTCGAACGGCCCGACGGTCGGTGATCAGCAGATGTGTGGAATCATCGGCCGCGTCGGCGACGGTAACGCCCTCGAGCCGCTTCTGACCGGACTGGAGAACCTCGAGTATCGGGGCTACGACTCGGCCGGCGTCGCCGTCCAGAACGGCTCCGGTATCAAGGTCCAGAAACGGTCCGGGCGGGTCGAGGAACTGAAGGAATCGATCGGCGACCCACTCACGGGCGAGGTCGGGATCGGCCACACGCGCTGGTCGACCCACGGGCCGCCGACCGACGCGAACGCCCACCCGCACACGGACGAAAGCGAAGACGTCGCGGTCGTCCACAACGGGATTATCGAGAACTACGCCGCGCTCCGGGAACGGCTGGCGGCAAACGGCTACGAGTTCACGAGCGACACCGACACCGAGGTCATCCCCCACCTCGTCCAGTACTACCTCGACGCGGGCTTCGACAGCGAGGCGGCGTTCCGGCAGGCGATCGACGAACTCGAGGGCAGCTACGCCGTCACCGCGATGGTCTCGGGCGAGCACGTCCTCTACGCCGCCCGGCAGGGCTCCCCGCTCGTGGTCGGCATGGAAGACGGCGAGTACTTCCTCGCGAGCGACGTGCCGGCCTTCCTCGAGTACACCGACAACGTGGTCTACCTCGAGGACGGCGACGTCGTCGTCGTCGACGAGGACGGCGTCGAGTTCACCGACCTCGAGGGGGACTCCGTCGTGCGCACGCCCGAGACGGTCGAGTGGGACCCCGAGCAGGCGGGGAAAGGCGAGTACGATCACTTCATGCTCAAGGAGATCAACGAACAGCCGACCTCGCTGGCCCAAGCGATCGAGGGACGGGTTGATTCTGCGACCGAACGGATCGCCCTGTCCGATTTCGAACCCGACACCTTCGAGGACGTCGACAGCGTCCAGTTCGTCGCCTGTGGTACCTCCTACCACGCCGCCCTGTACGGCTCGCTCACGCTGAATCAGGCCGGCGTGCAGTCGACCGCGCTGCTCGCAAACGAGTACAGCGTGTCCGCGCCGCCGATCGATGACGACACGCTGGTGATCGCGGTCACCCAGAGCGGCGAGACGGCCGACACGCTCACTGCGCTTCGACGGGCCGACGCCGAGGGCGCTCGCACGCTCACGGTGACGAACGTCGTCGGGTCGACGGCCGCCCGCGAGGCCGACGACGCGCTGTTCATCCGCGCCGGGCCGGAGATCGGCGTCGCCGCGACGAAGACGTTCTCCTCCCAGGCCGTCATGCTCACGCTGCTCGGCCAGCGCATCGCCGGCGACCTGCAGGGCGAGCCGCCGGCCGATCTCAAGTCGCTGCTGCCGGAACTCGAGTCGATGCCCGGACGGCTCGACGACTTGCTCGCGTCGTCGGCCGCCGAGTCGATCGCCGAACAGTACAGCGACAGTCAGTCGTACTTCTTCATCGGCCGCGGCCTCGGCTTCCCCGTGGCGCTCGAGGGGGCGCTGAAGTTCAAGGAGATCACCTACGAGCACGCCGAAGGCTTCGCCTCGGGCGAACTCAAACACGGGCCGCTGGCGCTGGTCACGCCCGAGACGCCGGTGTTCGCGATCTTCACGGGTCAAGAGGACGAGAAGACACTGAAAAACGCCGAGGAGGCCCAGACCCGCGGCGCGCCCGTCATCGCGGTCTGTCCGGACGGCCACCCGGCCGTCAAGGCCGCCGACGAGCACCTCTCGATTCCCGAGACCGAGCCGAACCTGGCGGGGCTGCTCGCGAACGTCCAGCTCCAACTGGTCTCCTACTACGCGGCCGACCTGCTCGACCGACCGATCGATAAGCCGCGAAACCTCGCGAAGAGCGTCACTGTTGAATAGCGCCGGAGCACAGTTCGGTTCCGCCGCTCGCTGGTTTTCGGGTGTCGGCGTCCTCGTGATTCGATCCGCTGCGCTCGAGTCCCGGTTTCGTCTCGCGGTCGAACCCGACCGCTCCCGGATATCGTTCATCTCGGCGCTACGGCAGAAGACAATCGGACTCGAGTAGGGGTCAGCGAGGCCGCAGGACCCGAGACCACCCCCGTAGTCCGGTCCGCACGGCGTCGGTAGTACGACCCGTACTCGAACGATGTCGGAATCGAACGTGGAGGGTCACTGCGGTGATCGAACAGTCCGATGGCGGCACCACCGGACTCGTGGGTATCGACCGATACCCTCCAGTTGGACTAGGTGTTCGAGACGATATAAAGGGACTACCTGATAACCGTGGTATATCAGACACCATAGGTAAAACGAAAGTCGCGCGAGACCCGGCCGCGACCGGATCGAGCCGCGCCTACCGGTCTCGATCGACTGTTTCGCCGGGTTCGGTCGTCGCGCCGCGAACGCACGCGTTCGGTCCGACGGATAATTGTAGAACGTGTAAGGCGAAACCCACCGCTTTAGCGGTGGGTAGCTCACACGGCTGTTATAGCACAGAACTGAATTGATTTCTTTCTGACTGATTTCTACGCCGCTGACGGCATCGACTGCCCACTCGATTCCAGTCGGTCCCGAATCCGAGTCACCCTCGAGTCGCCGCTCTCGCCGATCCCGGTCGACGCCCCCAGATCTTCTAGTCAGCCTGCCATTTATCGCCGGTGAAATATCTAGTTACCGTCTCGAAATATCGTATTTCTCACGAAAGAGCCGCTGAAACTCTCGATGTCGGGACTGTCTCTCCGGCCGGTCCATCACCGCCGAAATCATCGACTAACCATCGCGAGGTGAATTATGCGGTCTATAGTAAATACCGTTCTGTCGCTACGGGTTGTTGATGTCGACGGATCCATCCGCCAAGTGGACGCCCATGACGTCCGGCCAGCAAACGACCGCCCCTCGGTGTGTCAACTGTGGCAACCAGGTGACGCGACAGTTCGCCCGCGTCTTCGGCGACAACCGCGATGTCGTCCACGCCTGTCCCGACTGCGCGACGTACCGCGAGATGAAGACCTCCGATTTCATCCCGAAAGAAGCGAGATAGCCGTTTCGTACGCTCACCCCGCCTCGAGCGCCGTCCCAAGGCCTTCGTTCGCCGCCGAATCGTGAATTTCGCGGGACAGCACGTCCTTTTCATACGGTTCGCCGTAAGTCATTGCCGGCCCAACGCCGACCGCTGGGATCGGGCCGGAAACCCGTTACAGCGATCCGTATCAGGCGTCCACCGCGACCGTCTCGGTAACGAGTGCCCGTGCGGTCTCGAACAGTTCCTCGGCGTCGGCCGCCGACCGCGCCTCCGCGGTCACGCGGATCAGCGGCTGCGTGCCGCTCGCACGGAGCAGGAACCAGCCGCGCTCGGTTTCGACTCTGACGCCGTCGAGCGTTTCGATGTCGTCGTATCGCTCGCGAACCCGCTCGGCCACGTCGGCCATCACTTCCGCTTTGTCCTCGACTTCGATCGATGTCCGCCGGATCGGATACTGCTCGATATCGGCGACGAGTTCGGACAGCGATCCCCGTTCGGCGACCAGTTCGACCAGCTTGCAGGCCGCGAACGGGCCGTCCGGACAGCGGGTCTCCTCGGGCCAGATCCACGCACCGCTCGGTTCGCCGCCGAAGACGACATCGGGCTCGGTCGTCCGCTCTGCGACGTAGACGTCACCGACCTGCGTGCGCGTCAGCGACGCGCCGACGCCGGCCAGCGCGTCGTCGACGGCGAGACTGGTATCGACCGGCGCGGCGACGCGGTCATCCTCGCCCGCCGCCTCGCGAGCGAAGATGGCGAGGAGCGCGTCTTTCGGCACGAACGTCCCGGTTCCGTCGACGGCCAGCATCCGATCGGCGTCGCCGTCGTGGGCGACCCCGAGTTCGGCGTCCGTCGCCGCGACCAGTGTCGACAGCGTCGCGAGGGTCTCCTCGGTCGGCTCGCTGGGCCGTCCGGGGAACGAGCCGTCCTCCTGTCCGTTCAGGGTCCGCACTTGACAGCCGAGCTCGTCGAGCACCGCCGCCGTGATCCCGCCGGCCCCGTTGCCTACGTCGACGACGACGCTGGGTTCGCGCTCGAGGTCGACCGCGTCTCGGAGCGCGGCGGCGTGGTGATCCCGGACGCCCTCGCGACGGTATCGGTCGCCGACGCCGTCCCAATCGGCCAGTTCGTAGTCGTCCTCGCGAATCCGCCGTTCGATCGCCGCACGCTGGTCGGGTCCGAACGCCTTCCCCGAGGGATTCCAGAGCTTGATCCCGTTGTCCGTCGCCGGGTTGTGCGAGGCCGTCACGACGACGCCCGCGTCGGCCTCGAGGTGGTCGATCGCGCGGGCGATCGTCGGCGTCGCCTCGATGTCGACCGTCAGCACGTCCGCGCCGCACTCGCGCAGTCCCGCACCGACCGCGTCGACGAACATCGATCCGCTCTCGCGGACGTCGCGACCGACGACGACCCGATCGTGTCCCTCCGAGGCGACCGCGCGGCCGACCGACAGTGCCACGGCCGCCGTCACCTCGCTGCCGACCCGTCCGCGGATACCGCTGGTTCCGAACATACCTCCCTCTGACAGCGGCGAGCGCCTTACTATGCACGGGTTAATCCGATCCCCCGTCCGAAACGGAGCCAGATCCCGGTCTCGAGGCCGCTCCGGCATCGTCCGTGCCATTCGACAGCGACCGCTCGCAGCGACTGCCGCTCGTTCCCGGTCGATCGCCCCATCGTTAGTTCCTCCCTGTCGTTCTGAACTGTCAGTGCCGTATATATGAGTTACACCGGTACGCTCGAGTGAGAATGAAACCGGCACAGCACGCCGCCGACGGACGGCATTCGCGAGCCGACGGCACCGCGACTCGGCTCCGGCCGACCGGGACGAGAAGCGTCGATCGATCGCCGACTCGAGCGCCGCGATCCGAACCTACACCGGCCGATTCCATCGACCGCCACCTATGAGCGCGACCGAACCGGATCCTGAACTGGAGGAGGCGGCCGAGTCCGGCGAGAACAGCGGCGACGGCGACAGCGACGACGCGCTCGCCGAACTCCCGCCCAGCGCGAAACTGGTCTACAAAGTCCTCGAGTACGAAGCGCCGCTGACCCAAGAGGGGATCGCGGCCGAATCCCGGCTCTGTCCCCGGACCGTTCGCTACGCGCTCGGGAAATTAGCGGATCGGGACCTCGTCACCAGCCGCGTCTGTCTCGAGGACGCCCGGCAGTCGAAGTATCGGATCGCCGAGTAGAGCGCGGAGCGGCCGCCGTGACGATCGCCGTTACCGGTGTTTCTGGTACCGATCGACCAGCAGGTCGACCCCGAAGGAGCCGGACGTGATCTCGTAGTAGGTCTCGAGTCGCGGGTTGAACTTCGCCTTGTACCGGTTGATGCTCGGCACGCCGGCCCCGACGAGGTCGTACTCCTCGGCCGAGCCGTGCAGGCCGTCGCGCATGACGTGCCAGTCCAGCAGATCGTTGATCGCGATATCGACGTCGGCGTCGGGTTTGACGCCGCCTTGCCACCGGTACCGCGTCCGCTCGGACTCGACGACCAAGATCCCCCCGAGGAACTCGCCGTCGACGCGACAGACGTAGGGCCGGATCGCCCCGTCGGGAAGCGTTTCGTAGAGCGAGCGAGCGAAGTCGGTACTCAGCCGGAACGGTTCGTCCTGGCTCTGGTAGCGCTCCCTGACCTTCTCGACGATGCGCTCGACGTCGTCGGCGTCGCCCTCCTCGATCGTGTAACTGTCCTCGTCGGCGTTCCGGATGTTGCTCCGCGCGTCGCTGCTGAACCGCTTCAATAGGTCGTCCTCGCTGCCCTCGAGGTCGACGACGTACGTGTTTCCGGGTTCGACGTCGTACTCGCTCCAGACGAACGGCCGGATGTCGTCGAACTCCGCCGTGACGAACTTGCAGTACAGCGGCGAGATCTCGTCGTCGACCCACTCGAGACAGCCCTCGATGAACCGCTTGGTCCGGCGGTCGACCTTGCGCTGTTTCAGCTTGTCGACGTTCAGCAGCGACGGGCCGAGGTACGATGTCCACGAGTGTGGGGGCGGCGAGAAGGCCCCGGTGACTGGCCCCTTGGTGTACTCGAAAACCGGGAAGACGCCGACCGGTTCCTGCCCCTTGAAGCCGGCGAGCAGGTGCGGCGTCGATCCGGTGTCCTCGGCCTGCAACCGGAGCGCTTCGGCCCGGAAGAACGGGTTCGTGCCGTCGGATCGCTCGACGTAGCGGTTCCACTCGTCCGCATCGGTGCGCGGATCAAGGACGCGTATCTCGATACTCATAGATAGCCAAGGTCGGACAGTCGGTCTTCGACGGTCCCGTCGTCGGTCGCCGTGATCGGCTCCCGGTCGTAGGCCGGGTACGGTTCCTCTGCGCTCCCGTCGACGACCGGGAGCGCCTCGCCGTCCATCGCGGCGTCGATCGGCACGTCGAACAGCGAACAGATCGTCGGTGCGACGTCGAAGATCGACGCCCCCTCGAGCGAGGCGGATTCGTCGAACGCCGGGCCGGCGGCCGCGACGACGCCGGTTCGCTTGTGATTCCACGAGTCCATCGGCTCGCCGAACCGCGGCTTACCGAGGTCGGCGTCGAGTTCGTTGTCGAACCCCGCCGGAACCGTCACGATATCGGGGGCGTCGTCGACGTACTCTCCCTCGAAGTACCGCTCGCGGGGCTCGACGGCGTCGAACACCGGCTTCCCGTCGGGTGTCCGCACGGCCGAGAGCGTCTCGATGAGGTCCTCGCGGACGGACTCGTAGGCCGACTCGGGCACCTGCCCGTTGGGCTCGCGGCCGGCGAGGTTGATGCGGACGCCGAGTTCGCTCTTCGAGCGGACGTAGGCCCGAGACGCCGGAAAGTCGACCTGTTCGCTCGCTGCCCGGATCATGTCGTTTGGCACCCGCGTGCCGATGGCTTCTTTCAGGCCCACGCGGTCGAGCGCGCTCGCGACGCGCTGGGTCGTGAGCCCGGCCGTCGCGGCGAGGTTCATCGCCCGCTCGAGCGGACTCGCCTCGCTCTCACCGGCTTCGGCCCCCTCGAGGAGGTCGTTCTCCCAGGACGTCGACCAGTTCGGCATCCCCGCGCCGCCGCTCCGGGACTGCACGTAGCCCTCGGCCTGGAGGAGTTCGTTGATCCGGAACGCCTCGCCGGACACTTTCCCCATGCCGTGGTCGCTGACCACGAGGACGTTGTCGGGATCGGTCCGCTCGAGTGTCTCGGCGAGCTGGCGGTCGACCGCGCGGTAGACCGCCTCGATCGCTCGCTTGTCCCCGGGTCGCTCGTGAAACACGGAGTCGGTCTGCTGGAACTGCAGAAAGCCGAAATCGGGTTCCATCCGCCGGCAGAGATACCGGAACGCCTTCCCGCGGAGTTCGATCGTGCGTTCGTACCCATCGATCGAGCGGGCCGGTGCCGGCCCGCTCCGTGGGTAGAGCCAGTAGTCGCCGCCGCAGGCGAACTTGACGTCCTCGAGGATCCCCTCCGGGTGACAGTCCGGGTCTTCGGGGGCGGTCAGCCCAGGAATCAACGCGCCGTCGAAGGCCCGCGCGGGATGGGTCACGGGAACGTTGACGACGACGCTCGAGAGACCGTGATCGCTCAGGAGTTCCCAGACGGGACGCTCCCGGACGTGGGTGCCGTTGACGACGCTCCAGTCGTAGCCGTCGAACGAGAGGAAGTCGTAGACGCCGTGCTTGCCCGGATTCTTGCCCGTGTACAGCGACGGCCACGCGCTCGCCGTCCACGGCGGAATCTGGGACTCGAGTGGCCCCGCCGCCCCGCCCTCGAACACCCCCTGAAGGGTCGGAAGTTCGCCCGACTCGAATAGCGGCTCGAGCACCGGTAAACAGCCGGCGTCGAGCCCAACGACGAGCAGACGAAGGTCTTTATTGTCGGTCGAACCTGCCATGGTGGCGTTGTCCGGTCGGGTCGGCTTTGTTATGCAACCCGCTCAGGAGTCGTAAGCTCGCGCTGCCCGCTCTACGATCGGGATAGCAAATCAGCCCGCGTGACAGTCAGGATTGATCGACGCGTGTACGCGCCGATTTCCGCGCGATCGGCGGGTTGTACCGTCCCTATCACTAAGGTCCCGCTCGACGCCGTATTACGCCGATGACCGTCGCTACCGCTCCCGTCTCCTCGGACCGATCTCAGGCATGATCAGCGCTACTCCATCCGTCTTCGACGTTTCCGTCTCGCGATCGGGGCCGGGGATCGACCGGTTCGTCGAACGACACGCCCCCGACAGCACGCACACGTACTACGGTGCCGGGAAAGTCGCGCTCCGGGACGGCCTCGCCGGCCTCGTCGAACCCGGCGGAAACGTCCTCGTTCCCGCCTACCTCTCGCCGGCCGTCGTCGAACCGTTCCACGACCTCGGACTCGAGTCGCGGTTCTACGCCGTCGAGGAGACCCTCGCGCCGGATTTCGGGGACCTCGAATCCCGGATCGACGACGACACCGTCGCGGTGATGTCGGTCAACTACTTCGGGTTCCCACAGCCCGGCCTCGAGCGAATCGCGTCGCTTTCCGACGAGTACGACTGCTATCACATCGACGACAACGCCCACTCGCCGCTCAGTGTTCACGACGGAACGCTGCTCGGCACTCACGGTGACCTCGGCGTCACGACGCTGCGGAAGTTGCTGCCGGTCCCCGACGGCGCGGTGCTCTACTGCACCGACGACGAGGTCACATCGAACTTCACTCCCTCCTCGCTGGCCGGCCGTTCCGGCCGGATCGCGACCGCCGACTGCCGGTACGTGGCTGGTTCGGTCGCCGAACGCGTCCTCGAGACCAGCCCGTCGCTCCACCGGTCGGTCGAGGCCTTCCTCTCCGACGGCGGCGACGACTCGTCGTCCGTGGACCCGAGCGGCCGCTACGAGGCCGCGAAAGTCCCCATGTCGCGGTTCGCGGCGCTCGTCGCGGACGCCGCCGATCCCGAGGCGATCCGGGCCACTCGACGGGAGAACTTCCGGACGTGGCAGGAGATCCTAGACGGGCGCGACGATCTGACCCCGCTCTACGATCGGCTGCCGACGGGAATCAGCCCGTACGAGTTTCCGGTGCGGGCAAGCGAGTCGGAGGCGTTTCTCGCGGAACTCGAGGACTGTGGTGTCGTCGGTGCCCACACGTGGCCGATCCTCCGTCAGTCCGTCCGCGAGGACGAGACCTACGAAACGTCGACCCGGCTCGCGGACGAACTCGTCGCGCTGCCGGTCCATCAGGGTATTGGGCCGTCGGCGATCGAGGCCGTCGGGGACCGACTGCGGCGGTGAAGCCGTCTCTTTTGTCACGTCCGCCGATCGAACGCGAGTGCTTCCCGGTCGACCGAATGCGAATCCAGCGCTACCGATCGGCGGCCGCCGCCGGCAGTTCCGCGCGGACGTCGTCGCTCAGCGCGTACGCCCGTTCGGCCGACCGCTCGAGCAGCCCCTCCGTGCGAAGCTCCGAGACAAGACTTTGGACGGCGACCCGCGAACGGTCGACTCGAGCAGCGACGGTCTCCGTCCGGAGGCGGCCCTCCGTTGCGAACAGTTCCAGAATCGTCTCGGCCGTCTCGGCCGAACACTGCGAGCCCTCGCACGCGCGAGTGACTCGATCGCCGATCCACGCCACCTCGAGCAGCTCCGACAGTTCGCGCTCCTCGTCCGCGACGACGAACCCCGACTCGTCGTCGGCCGCCGGCTCTTGATCCGGGTCCTCGTCGACGGGCGTGTAGCCGAACTCGATGTCGTCGCCGCCGGCTTGGACGATCGACGACGCCGAATCGCCGTCGCTTGCAGCGTTCTCGTCCTCGCCGGTCGCCGATTCGCTTTCCTCGCTCTCGAGGTCGCGGACGACCTCGCGCAACTGCTCGTTTTCCGCCCGGAGCCGATCGACTTCCGCCGACTGTCCCGCGAGTCGATCTTCGAGGTGCTCGATCCGCTCGTCGCGTGCCTCGAGCTCCTCCTGTAGCTCGTCCCGTTCGGCCTCGAGATCGGCGATTTCCTCGTGAAGCCGGCGCAGGTCCTCGCCCTCGGCGGGGAGTTGCGACTGGACGGTGTCCGTGTTGCTCAGCGCGTCGGCCATCTGTCTGGCCGCACTCGAGACGTCCCGCGCCGACGAGAGTTCGTCTTCGAGGGTCTCGATGCGTTTCTCCTTTTTCTCGAGTTCGGTCTCGAGTTCGTTGATCCGGTCCTGTTCGCGCTCCTTGCGCTCGGAGATGTTCTGGAGGTCGCCGACCAGCGCGTCGGAGACGGACTTGAGTTCGGGCCGTTCGAAATCGTCGAGGCCGGGGGTCGCGCCGGCGTCGAAGGTCCGCTTGCGGCGGAACTGGATCTTCCGGACGTCGACCTCGGTCCAATCGGTCTGGACGAACGCCTGGCCGTCGTCGAGATCGGAGACGAGTTCCTTGTACTCGGTGTCGATGATCCGGCCGACGACCTTCGTGTCGTTGTCCCAGGTCAGCCGGTGCCAGACGAGCCAGTTCGCCTGCGTGATGAAGTCCTTCTTGACGTCGGCCGGCCGCTGGCTGATCCCGACGATGCCGAGGCCGTGTTTGCGCCCGCGCTTGCTGATCTTGATCAGCAGGTTGCCGGTCTCGCCGACGCCGCCGCCTTCCGGGATGTACTCGTGGACCTCCTCGACGACCAGCAGGAACGGCTTCTTCATCTTCTTCTCCTTGACGAACAGCTGGCGGGCGACTTCCCGGAGCAACTCGTCTGCCACGTCCTCGTCGAGATAGCCCGAGACGTCGAGGATGACGGGCACGTTCTCCTCGAGGGCGATCGTGGCCATCTGCTCGGCGTGTTCCGGCCCGATCTGGATGTCACACTCCTCGTCGGCCCCCGCGTGGAGCATCTCGTACTCCTCTTTGAGCCCGTAGTACTCGCCGTCCGTGTCGACGATGAGGAGGGGGTAGCCGGCCTCGAGCAGTTCCTCGGCGATCACCGATGCGGTGTTCGATTTGCCGGAGCCCGATTTCCCCGTCACGAACCCGCGACCGGTCAGCAGTTCGACGACGGGCAGTTTGAGGTCGGCACCGCTGTCCGTCTCACCGACGAGGATCTGTCGCTGCTTGGATTCCTCGTCGCTCACTGGCCCACCACCTCGCGTCCGCGCGGCTCGTTCATACTATCAGTACAGTTCGAATACGCGACCTTCAATATTGGCCTCGGCTCCGTCCTCGATAGCCGCCGGACTGCGGGACACTCCCAAGACCGGCCGCTCAGTCCTCGTCGCGCTCGACCGTCTGTTCGCGGACCGTCATCCCCTTGCGGCCCAGATGCTGGAGCTGTTTTCGGGCGAAATCCTCCTCGCGTGTGCCCCGCGTCGCGAGCACGTAGACGAGCGCGCCGCCCGCTGGCCGCATCGTCCGTCCGGCCCGCTGAGTCCCCTGCCGGCGGGAGCCGCCGAGCCCGGAGGCGACGATCGCCAAGTCGGCGGTCGGCAGGTCGATCCCCTCGTCGCCGACCCGAGAGATGAGCAACAGATCGCGCTCGTCCCGGCGGAACTCGTCCAACAGCCGCCGGCGCTCGTGGTGTGGCGTCTCGCCGCTGAGGAACGGGACCTCGAGCGCCTCGGAGAGCTCCCGGCCCTGTTCGAGGTAGTCGACGAAGACGATGGCCTTCGCGTCGGGGTGGGCCGACAGCAGGTAGCGGACCTCGTCGATCTTGCCTCGGTTGCGCGCGGCGATCCGGTACTTTTCCCGGCCGTCGGCCGAGCCGTAGGCGTTTGCCTGTTCGTCGTCGCCCCACGGCACGTAGCGTATCTCGAGTTCGGGTTCGGCGACGTGGCCCGCGTCGAACAGCGCTTCCCAGTCGGTGCCGATCGGCGGCCCGACGAGGGTGAAGATCTCGGTCTGGCGGTCGTCTTCCCGAATCGGACTGGCCGACAGTCCGAGTCGGTGTTTGGACTGCAGGTGCGTACTGCGCCGGTAGACGTCCGAAGGGACGTGCTGGCACTCGTCGAAGATCACCAACCCCCACTCGCGGTCGTCGAACAGCGAGCGGTGCCGATCCATCCCCGCGATCTGGTAGGTCGCGATCGTCACCGGGCGGACCTCCTTGCGGCCGCCGTGGTACTGGCCGATCTGGTGGGCCTCGAGCGAGGTGTACTCGAGGATCGTATCGGCCCACTGCTGGGCGAGGTCGCGGCTCGGCACCAAGACGAGGGTCTCGCCGTCGACGTGGGCCATCGCGCCCATTGCGGCGACGGTCTTCCCGCTGCCCGGCGGGCCGACGAAGACGCCCTCGCCGGCCTCGGCGAAGCGATCGACCCACGTCCGCTGGTAGTCCCGCAGCGACACCTCGAGATCGATCGGCAGTTCCTCGCCGGACTCGAGTTCGCGGTGGTCCTGGACCGGATAGCCGGCCTCGTAGAGGATGCGCTTGATCGCGGCTTCGGAGCCCTCCTGGACCCAGTCTTCGGTCTCGGAGATCGGCGCGTGGACGTGTTCCTCGTCTAACTTCTGGCGGGCGACGTTGCCCATGATCTCCGCGCTCTGGCCCTCGAGGACGGTGTAGCCGTCGTCGTGGGTCACAAGCCGGAACTGGTGGGCCCGGTCCCACTGGCTCTCGACCCAGTCCTCGAGTTTCTCGGATCGCTGGCCCAGCGCCTGCCGCATCGTCCGCGCGAGATCCTCGAAGGAGTCGTGTGGGGTCCCCCAGATGTCCTCCGGTCGAACGACGTAGCGATAGCCCTGCTCGCCGTTGCCGTCCGCGAGGTGGGCGAACTGCGAGAGTTGCGCGCGCGTGAACTGGTCCGGGCGGTCGACGATAATCTCCCGGCGCTTCGGGAAGACGACCACCCGCTCGCGATCGGTGAGGTCCTCGAGTTCGGTCGGATACCAGACCACCGGATCGGTCGAGACGGCGTGGCGCTGTAGCTCGCCTCGCTCGGCGAGGGCCTCGAGTCGAGTGGTGGCCGCTTCGTGAGGGATCTCGAGGGCTCGAGAGACGGCCGCGGCGGTGAGGACCGGGCGGCCCTCCCGCTGGCTGGCGTCGTGGAAGTCGGCGATCGTGAACTCGGCGGCGGCCTCGCTGTCGCCGTCGGCTCCCTCGTCGCCGGCGTCGGTCGGCGCCGCGTCACCCGACGCTGTGGGCTCGCCTCGCTGCTCGTCTGCGGGGGTCGGAGAACGATCGTCGGTCACTGCCCGGCCCTAACGGCGGTGCGGATAAACGGATTTCGCTCGCCGACGGCGGCTCGCGGTCGGCCCGTGCCGGGCTCCGTTCCGGCGGGGGCTCGAGCCGACGGTTCCTCGAGACCGAACCGGAAGCCGAAACGGGTGGTACCTATATGCGACTGGCCGTCATCCGTGATAGTATGTACCGCGCGATCCTCCCCGAGGGACAGATCGAATGCGACCGGTACGACCGGAGCGAAAACGGCGTCGATCTCTACGACGGAGACGATCAGTTCATCGCCTTCGTGCCCTACGCCAATCTCCACGCGCTGGCCGACGAGGACCTCTACACCGGCGACACGAGCGAGGACGAGCGCTCGATCATGTAGCTGGCTGCTGATCGATCGCCTCGAGTTGCTCGCGATACCGGTTCCGAACCGTGACGACGGTCGTCTGGGCGGTGTCGGCGACCGCTCGCTGCGGGATGGTCTCGTCACAGAGCAGGCCGGCGGCGTAGATGGCTGCGGCGGCGAATCCCGTCGGCGACTTGCCGGAGTGGAGCCCCTGCTCGGTCGTCCGATCGATGATGTCGATGGCCTTGGTTTCGACGTCCTTGTCGACGTCTAACTCCGAGCAAAACCGCGGGACGAACTGCCGGGGGTTCGTCGGCTCCAAGTTGATGTCCAGCTCGTCCGCGATGTAGCGGTAGGTCCGGCCGATCTCCCGCTGGTCGACGCGTGAAACGGCCGTTACTTCCTCGAGGCTCCGGGGAATGTCCTCCTTACGACACGCCGTGTAGAGGGCGCTGGTCGCGACGCCCTCGATCGAGCGCCCGCGGATGAGGTCCTGCTCGAGGGCCTGCCGGTAGATGACGCTTGCAGTCTCTTTTACTGGCTTGGGGACGCCTAACGCGCTTACCATGCGGTCGATCTCGGAGAGGGCGTACTTGAGGTTGCGTTCGCCCGCGTTTTTCGTTCGGATTCGTTCCTGCCAGACCCGGAGTCGATGGAGTTGGCCGTGTTTATCGGCCGACATCGAGTGGCCGTTTGCGTCCTTGTTGCGCCAGTCGATGGTCGTCGTCAGCCCCCGGTCGTGCATCGACTGGGTCAGCGGCGCGCCGACCCGGGAGAGTTCGTCGTGTTCCTGTGCGTTGAACGCGCGCCACTCCGGCCCGTAATCGATGGGATCTTCGGTAAGGACGAGACCACACTCCGCACAGACCTGTTCCCCGCGGTCCGGATCGTGAACGATCGTGTCGGTCTCGCAGTCGGGACACAGACCGGTCTCGACCTCCTCGGACTGTGATTCGGTGCTGTGTTGATCGATGATAGACCGCGTCATCAGTACCGGAGGAAAGTCATGCTGCCACTGTAAGGGGTTCACATGGTTTCGCGGGAAACACCGACTTACGAGCCCACCGGGTATCGGTCAGTGTGTCGATTCACCGGACCGATCACGGCGACTCATATACCGGGAATCGCCGGTCTGTTCCGGTCGATAGCTCCGAAGAGAGGTAGAGAGCGATACGACCGTCAACTGCCTCGAGCGAACAGCTACGACGGTCGTATCGCGACCGTGTCCCATCGGTCGTGTCCGGGCGAAACGGCCGTCAGCCGGTCGTTTCGACCCATCATGGCCAATGTGGGCATGACACATGAAAGCTGGCGATCGTTGTCCCGGGCCGGGCCCGTAAACCGATGGTTCACGGAGTAAATCCGTCGTTCGGCTGTGAACTGTCGTTCGACTTTATCGTGATCGGTTCGAACGTTCGGTACCAGTGCCGTGTTTGAAAACAGTCCGTCGGACCGCACTAGCGTCGAGTTCCCCCGCAGACGGGGTGGGCGTACGCCGCCGATATACGACCGCAATCAGGTGATACCGAGCGGCTTCGACGGCGGCCGGAACCGCCCGTCACAGCGGCGGTCAGACGGTGTGGCGACACCGTCTAGAAGCCGTCCCGTACCTCCTTTGCAGCCGGTGCGAAACGTGGCTGTGCTTAAGAGTATCTCTGTTGGTGTTCAACTTGGTGTGTCAATCGTGATTTCGACCTGCCGTTCGAACGTACAGCGGTCGCCGTTGGGCCGACGCTTCGGGACGACGAAGGCTCGGTGTCAGGGGACCCCCAGCTCGAATGGAGTCTATACAGCCGGAGGGGCGGCATAATGTCCTCGATCGATACGTCGCTCCCGGACGAGATCGCGTCGGTCGCCGACGCCGACGAGGACGAACGGCTCTCCAAGGACGTTATTTTCGAGCTCTTAAAGAATCGCCGTCGCCGGGAAGTCCTCGCGTACTTGCTGGAAGCCGACGAAACGGTCACCCTCGGGGAGCTCGCCGAACAGATCGCGGCATGGGAAAACGACACCGAGGTCAACGCGCTCAGCTCCGACCAGCGCAAACGGGTCTACGTCGCCCTCTATCAGACCCACCTGCCGAAGATGGACGACGCCGGGATCGTCGAGTACGATCAGGACCGCGGGCTGATCTCGCTCGCGGACAACGCCGACCTGCTCATGATGTACCTCGACACCGACACCCACCGACAGGACCGCTGGGATCGGTGGTACGCCGGACTCAGCGTGGTCGGTGCCACCCTCCTCGGCGCGGCGCTTCTCGGCGCGCCGCTGCTTTCGGCCGTGCCGCTTGCCGCCCTCGCGGGCGTCGTCGTCGCCGCCTTCCTCTGTCTCTCGACCGCACACGTCGTCCGAAACCGTTCCCAAGAACGCAACGTCGACGGCAAGCTCTCCCGGATCGAGTGATCCGAGGATCACGCCGACGGTCCATCTCTTAACTACAAACGTCCGGCCGGAGTACTCCTCTCGTTCGTCTCGAGTCCTGTGACGGTTGTTCGGTCCTCGAGCCGCTCGAACGTCTCGACCCACCCGACCGCGTCTCACCCTTCGTCCCGCAAGCGGCGCAGGCGTCCCGGTCGCCCCAGTCGGGTGGGGCAACCGACGGCCGCTGGTGTCGGATCGCTAAGAAGGCTTTTTATTACCTGATTCCCTACGGTCAGACGGCTCCCGACGACCGTCATCCACTACCGGAACAGTCGCGTGCCAGCAGCTGTTCCTGGCGCGGGAGCCGCTTTTCGAGTGTCCCACGCGTGTCCTTCGAGAGCCGTCTCTGACCGATCGTGACCCCGCTCGAGCCGGCAGGTCTCGAATCGCAACGCCGAGTCGTCTTCTCTGGTGTCGACGGAACGAACCAGCGACCGCTGTGCGAGTCGTCCCAGCAGTGGGTTGGTATCAGTAACAGGTCCGTACTGGGTCGGCACGCCGCGAGATGGTTAGCGGTCGTGAAGTAATCGGTCTAAAACTAATGATCGGAGTACTGTCCGCTTTGTCATGGTCGTTCGAACCGCAGTCGTCGGCGCAGGAACGGTCTCGCGAGCGCATCTCGCGGGCGCGCAGAACAACCCTGACATGGAACTGGTCGCGGTCTGTGATCTCGACGAGGAACTGGCTCGGGAACGGGCTCGAGAGTTCGGGACGATGGCCGTCACGGACTTCACCGAACTCCTCGACGAGCTCGATTGCCTGCACGTGTGTACGCCGGTCCAGACCCACTTCGAGATCGCCCGGCAGGCGATCGAGGCCGGCGTCGGCGTCATCATCGAAAAACCCGCGACCGTCACGGCCGAGGAGGTCGAACAGCTACAGACGCTCTCGCGCGAACACGACACGCCAGTTACGGTCATCCACAACCACCTGTTCTACCCGGCGGTCCGCAAGGCCCGCGAGCTGATCGACGCCGGCGAACTCGGCCACGTTAAGTCCGTGGATACGCTCTACGCGGGGCTCACTCCGCCAGATCAGGTCAATCGGGGGTCGTGGGTGTTCGAACTCCCCGGCGGCGAATTCGAGGAGGGGCTTCCCCACCCGATCTACTCGGTCCTCGGCATCGGCGGCTGGCCCGAACGCGATGAAGATATCTCCGCACAGACTGTCCTCTCGACTAATTACGAGGAGGACTTCGAGTACGACCAAGCCCAAGCGCAGTACGTCTCCGCGGAGGGTGCCCTCTGTAACGTGACGATGCTCTCGGGGACGCTGCCCCAGCGCCTTCACGTGATCACGGGCTCCGAGAAGTCGCTCATCGTCGACGAGATCAACCAGTCGCTCTACGAGGTCGACGAGGACTACACGTCCTCGGTCATCGCCCGTTCGAAGAAGAGCCTCGATGTCTCCCTCGCACAGGCCTCCAGCACGCTCGAGAACGTCAAGGCGGTCGCGACCTCGCGGTTCGACGACAGCTGGGAGTCGGAGACCAAGACGAACTCCCACTGTGCGATCTTCGACGAGTTCGTCGACGCGATCGAGGGCGACGCCGAGGTCCCGGTGCCCCTCGAGCAGTCGAAATGGACGATCCGCATCATGGAGACCATCCGCGACGCTGCCCGACCGAGCCGCGAGGGGAGTGCGGCGGACCCGTCGGAAGCGGCCGACACCGTGCTGGCGGAGGAGCCCGTCACGCCCGACGACGAGGAGTCCGTTCCGGCCGACCTGTAGCGACCGGCGATAGCCGCCCAGTTCCTCGTTTCCAATGTCACTCTCACAGCGTCTCGTCCGCGGAGTCAAGGCCACGTTCGGTGCCGAACTGCTTCGACTCGGCGCGCAAGGGGCGATCACCCTGTTGCTCACGCGGGTTTTCCTCTCGCCCGACGAGTACGGGCTGATATTCCTCGCCATCGCCGTCTTTTCGATCGGGACCCTGTTCGGAACCCTCGGAATCCCGAAGTCGATGGCGAAGTTTGTCACCGAGTATCGAAACACCGACGAGTCCCAGATCCGTCACATCGTCCGCTCGTCGATCGCGTTCAACGTCTTCACCGTGGCGGTCGTCTGCGTCCTGTTCTTCCTCTTCCGGGACGTGATCGCCGCCGCCTACGGCGAGCCGGGGCTGGAACCGCTACTGGCGCTCGGTGTCATCTACATCGTCGTCAAGGTCGCACACGGCTACCTGCTGATCGCGTTCCAGGGCTTCGGCAAAGTCACCCTGACTGCGGCGACCAGTACGGTCTCGAGCGTCGGGCGACTCGGCTTCATCGTCCTCTTTGTGGTCGCCGGCTTCGGCGCGTACGGCGCGCTGGCCGGCTTCGTCGCCGGCTATCTGGGCTCCGTGCTCGTCGGGAGCTACTTCCTTTATCAGATCCTTGCGTCGTATCCGGCAACCGACGCCGGTGAGCCCGGCCTCTCGAAACGCATCATCAGGTACAGCCTGCCGCTGACGGCCTCCCAAGGCGCGAACACGCTGTACAAGCGCGTTGACACGCTGATGGTCGGCTTCTTCCTGACCCCGGTGGCCGTCGGCTTCTACGAACTCGCCAAGCAGGTCTCGACGTTCGTGATCGCGCCCGCGGACTCGCTCGGCTTTACCGTCGCGCCGACGTTCGGCGAGCACAAGTCGTCCGAACAACTCGAGCGGGCCGCCCGCGTCTACGAGCAGTCCCTCGAGTACGTCCTCCTGTTGTACCTGCCGGCGGTCGCCGGGATCGTCCTCCTCGCGGATCCCGGCATCCGGTTCGTCTTCGGCGAGGCCTACGCCGGCGCTGCGCCGGTCTTGCAGGTGTTTAGCGTCTACGTCCTGTTTCAGGCGATCGATAAGATCACCAACGACAGCCTCGATTACCTGGGGCGGGCGACCGAACGCGCGGTCGGGAAAGGGATCACCGGCGGGATGAACTTCGGGCTGAACCTCCTCTTGATCCCCGCGATCGGCGTCGTCGGCGCGGCGACCTCGACGGCGCTCTGTTACGGCCTCATGGTGGTGTACAACGTCTATCTCATCGACCGCGAACTCGACCTTCACTGGCGGCGACTCGGGAAGTCGATCGGGGCCGCCGGCGGCGTGACCCTCGCGATGACCGCCGCCGTCGTCGCCTTACAGCCGTTCGTCACCGGAATCGCGACCCTGCTCGCGGTCATCGCCGCCGGCGTCGCGGTCTGGGCGGTGCTGTCCGTCGCGAGCGGGCTCGTCGACGTTTACGAGATCAAAGCTCACATCTAACCCGACACCCGCCTATCGGCGATAACGCGCCGCGTTCATCGCGTCGACGGTCGTTTTCTTCGAGTCGGCTGATTCGGTCACCCACGTGAGTCGCTGCTCGCGGGAGTTCCGTCGGACTCCCACGATCGCTGCGCTCCGCTGTTCCACTGTCCCCTTCCACCTACAGCGGGTTCTGGCTCGCAGATATATTATTTCTCGAATGTTTCGTAAATGGACTCGATAGCCGCCGATTGCCGCAATCGGCGTTCAGTCGGCGTTCAATTTTGTCCGTGTTTTGTAACTTATCGCCGGTGTAGACGGTCCGCGTATCCGGATGAAACGCCGGTAATAGACTCTTACCTCGGAGCCGTCTGCTGATTCCAATATAAAACAACCGTACTATAATACAATATATTAAATAAGAAATAGACACGAATCCGTGATAGTCTGTTTATTTTATGAAGAATTAAGGAGAAAGTTTATGGTGGCATACTTTCGTTACCCGAACGCATGGCACGCGACAATTCGGTATTGGATGACGACGAATCATCGGATAGCGGCCTCGAGAGCGGCGATGGGAGCGGTAATAACAGATTACTCGACCGACGCTCGTACCTGAAGCTGACGGGTGCGGCGTCCGTGGTCGGCGGCGGACTGGCGACCGGCAGCGCGGCCGCCGCTGAGGACTACGAGGTCATCGAAGCCTCCAACGAGTGGTACCGCCTCGACGACGGCGAGGTCTTCGAGAACAAGATCATCGACTTCTCGAACGGCAACTGGTTCGGCCTCTACGCTCGAGACTCGACGAACTGGACCATTCGGAACGTCGGCTTCGTCGGGACCCACCGCCACGACAGGCACGCGATTGCGGTCGCCGACGTCGGCGGCAACACGTCGACCATCGAAAACGTCTACATGGGAGACGGCTGTATCCGGCCGAGCAGCTACAGTTCCCACGGGCAGTGTGGGATCTGGGTCGCCCCGGAACACAGCGGCCACATCGACATTCGGAACTGCAACGTCCAGGACTGGCCCAACAACGGGATCTACGCGTCCGCCCCCGGCTACAACGGCAACGGTGGCACCGTCCACATCGACAGTTGCTACGCGGCGAACAACTACGTCTCGAGCTTCCGACTGAGCTCCGACGGCTCGAAGTGTACGAATTCCGTGGCGTACAACGACGGCAACGGCCGGTACAACGGCCGCTGTTTCTGGGGCTGGAACCCCGGACGGATGGAGGTCTCGAACTGCGACTTCAGTTCCGGGTCCTACAACAACGCGATTCACCTCGGCCGGAACGGCGAGACGACCCGAATCAGCATCGACAACACGCAGTTCGACGGGATCAGCCAGCGCGGGAACGTCCAACTCTCCCGCGGGAGCGGGCTCGGGTCCAACCCCGATCTCTCGATGCCCGAGGGCGTCCCGACCTCCGCCGAAGAGGCTGCGAGCGGCGGCTCCTCCGAGCCCTCGCCCGGCCCCGAACCGGGGCAAGACACATCCGAATCGTCGCTGGCGAACACGATCGTCTTCGACGGGAACGGCACGGCCGACGCCACGAGCTACGAGTTCGTCGTCAGCGACGCGGTCGAGGCGAGCACCGACGAAAACGCGACCATCGACCAAGCGGCGTCGGTCGACGGCAACCGCGCCAGCGGCACCGTCGCCGACTACCTCGACGCGTTCCGGTTCGACGGCCAGATCGAGCGCCTGTCGGTCGACGGTGACGCGACCGTCCGCGTCAACGGCGTCGAGATCGATCCCGCCGATATCGACGATGTCCTGCAGAACATCATCCTGATCAACGGGAGCGACGAGGACTCGACTCGCTACGAGTTCTCCGTCAGCGGCGAGGTCGAGCGAAGCAGCTACGACGGTGCCTCGATCGACGACGAGGACGCCATCGAGGACGGCACCGTCTACGGCGGCGTCGCCGACTGGAAGGACGCCTTCAAATTCAGCGGCGAGATCGAACAGTTGACCGTCGACGGCCCCGGTACGGCCTCCGTCAACGGCGAGCGAGTCGATCCCACGGACTTCGGTGCGGACCTCCCTCACGTCCTCGAGGTACAGGGGCCGGGCGTTCCGGTCGGCTTCGAGATCACGGTCGACGGCGAGATCGAGTTCGCGGGCGACGACGACCCCGAGGACGAGGCGACGACCATCTCGGGCTCGACGGTCCAGAGCACCGTCACCAGCGACAGTCTCCGCTTCCGTTTCTCCGGGGCGTTGACCGATGTCACGATGACCGGCGGCAAGGCGACGGTCACGGTCGACGGCGAGGAGATCGACCTCGAGGAGTACGGCGACCCCGAACTCCTCCCGCACGCGATCGTCTTCGACGGCACCGGTGCCGGACCGAGTACGTACTCGTTCCGCGTGACGGGCAAGGTCATCAAGGCTCAGTACCGAGACGCATCGATCAACGACGCCGACGTCATCGAGGACACGACGGTCCGCGGCGGCGTCGACGGCTGGCTCGACGCCTACTGGTTCGACGGCGACATCGAGGACTTCAAGATCCTCGGCGACGCCACGGTCGACGTCCAGTACAACGCACGCGAGCAGTAATTCCGTCGCGGTTTCGACGACGGTTCGGATCGGTTCGGTCTATTTCGGCGCTTCCTCTCGATTCTCGACCCGTGAGAACCTGATACGTCCCGATTTCCGACTCGAATAAACGGTTTCCTCCTGTTCACCGACCGGACGAGGGTGGGGTTCTCTCCGACTGCCAAGACTCATTTCCACCCTCGCTTCCGCTCCGATTTTCCAAACCGGCCCGTTTCTCGACGTGGCTCGAGTAGTGGGATTCCACACGCTGACGGGTCGAGTCGTTGCCGGCAGTTCGCCAAGCAGTCAGTCCGGTTTTGGGCTCTTACGGACCCCGGACGAGCATGGCGATTCGCCGTACGGCCGACTCGAGCGGACCGACGGCCTCGAGTATCGAACTCGAGGACTGCAACTGAGCACTACTCCCCACTCCGCGCTGCATACAGTCGGGTCGATACCACGGTCTCGACGAACGCTGGGCTACAATTCTCGCTCTCCTTGATGGGTGTCGACACACCGATCGAACGAAGCAAAGCAGTACAAAGTACGAAAAACGAGTCCGCGATCGCGCGGTGAAGCCGCGTGCACATCATCACGCGGCGGAGGGTGCGTCAGCGGGGGACTGCAACGGCGTGGAGGGAGGGACGTCAGCGGAGGGGTGGTGGCGTCAGCGGGGGAGGCGTCAGCGGATCGGTGGAGGGGACGTCAGCGGGATCGCGGCGACGGTCGCGTTAGTTCTGGGAGCCGGCGGCCGCTTCTTCGGGGCTAGTCGGCACGCCCTCGGGGATGACCGCCTCGGGGTCGGTGCCGACGCTGTCGCCGAGTTGGACGCTCGAGCCGGCCTCTTCGGAAATCCCGGCCTGTTCGTCGTACTCGGTTTCCGCGACGGTGACCTCCGTCGGGTTGCCGTTCGCACCGGCGACGATGGCGTTGTTCTGGCCGTTCATCTGGATCTGACAGCCCTCGACCTCGACCGTGCCGGGGGCCCACGCCCAGATACCGCGGCCCACGTAGCCCTCGCTGGCGTCAACGTAGACGCTCGAGTTGGTGACCTTACTCCCTTCGGTGCCGAGACGGAAGTGCGAGACGTAACAGTTCGCGGCGAAGCTGCTGTCGATGTGGATCGTGCCGCCGCCCTTGTTGCCGGGGGCGGAGCCGTAGATCGCGTTGTCCGAGAAGTTCTGGATGTTGACGTTCTCGAAGTCGATGTGGCCGTTGTGATCCGGGGCGACCCAGAAGGCGGTCTGCCCGTGGCCGTTCGGATTGGTGTTGCCCGTGCTCGCGCCGTCGCCGAGGTAGACGTTTTCGACGGTGGACGTGCCGTTGCCCGTATCGGAGATGCCGAACGTGGCGGTCCCGGAGCCGGAGGTGTTCTCGCCTTTGAAACCGACGTTCCGAATCGTCCAGTCGCTGCTGTGGGCGGTGACGATGATGTCCTGGCCGGTCGTCATGTCGATGAGTTTGTTCTCCCAGGTCTCACCGGCGTCGATGGTGATCGTCTGGCCCTCGGCTTCGATGACCTCGTAGTCGTCCTGGGCAGCGGCGGCGGTGCCGGCACCGCCGATCGCAGTTGCCGCGGTCGCCACCGCGGCGAGCGAGCGAACGTAGTTCCGGCGGGTTAATCCGCTGTTACGGCCTGCAGTCGGGGTCGCTTCCGTGTCGGACGTACGGGGATTCTGCGCCATACAATTCCGTAACACCAACTTATACCCATAAACTTTTCCTTGGACATATTGCTTAAATTTACAGAATGTGTTTCTAACACTGTAGGATCGGACACAATCTACCGGCAATCACTCACGAAGATACGAACGAATTGATGACAAACGTCTGCCCCGTAATCACGTAATTTCCGAGGAAATACGAGAATATCGCCCGGAGAACCGTGTTCGACGCGGCATTCGCCAGTGTCGGTGTAATCGGCCGTCCGGCAGCGACGCGGCCGTTTCGACCGGACAGTATCGTGTTTCTCGAGTCGTAATCGTCTTTTACCGGCCGGTTTACTCTGTTTTGATCGATCCGCGGTCGATTGGCACGCCTCGAGGAGAGTGTCGCCTGTGGACTGGTTGGATTCAGATATCGACTCGAGGGAGAAAGACGACGAGTGGGACGACCGAGCGCTCGTCTCGACGAACGGAGACGAATCAGCGCTGACAGCGAATCGCGGGCCTCGAGCGGGCGGGAAACGCTACGGCTCGCTGCTGACCGCGTACATCTCGAACTCGTCGTTCGAGATCACCTTGTTCGCGCCCGGCTCAGTATTGAGGCCCTCGAGGGCGGCGTTGCGGTAGTTGAGTTCCTCGTAGACGGCGATCTCTTTCGTCTTGTCCCACTCGGTGACGGTGAAGTAGTACTCGTCGGTCGGATAGGCCCCGCTGTAGTTGCCCTGGGAAAACACGGTGGCGTTGACGGAGCCGGTGGCCGCCGACGCGCCGCCGATTCGGTCGCCGCCGCCGGAGATACCGTTGATCCCGTGATCGTACCGGTAGGGGTCGTACCCCATGCCGGCGTAGGGAACGTCCTCAGCCCCGTGGTCTAACCCGCTTTCGTAGCCGCTCATCATTTCGGGGGTCACGTGCTGGCCCGGATTGTAGATCAGCGGCGAGGCGAACACCGTCATCAGCCCGAGGACGAGACAGGCCCCGAGGACCAGTGCCGTGACCGCGTTCGCGCCCGGTCTCGAGATCACGCCCGAGAGCCCCCCCATGAACTGTGCGAGCGCGACCCCGGCGAGGATCGTCAGGAGCACGTAGATGAAGCCGACCTGTCGGAACGCCATCGTCGGGGTCCCGACGAAGTAGACGGCGAACAGCCCGCCAAGCGGGACGAGCGCCAGCGCGATGTAGTTGACGAACGACCTCGTCTCGCCGTCGAGTCTCGTCCGGCCGAGCCAGACGGCCAGCACGAACAGGCCGACGATGAGGCCGATGATCGCCGCGTCGAGGAAGAGTTTGACGAACAGTTCGGTGAGACTGCCGCCGATATCAGTAAGCGACCCGCCCCGCTGGTCGACCTCGGTCCCGGCACCGATATCCTGCATCAGCAGGCCAGAAATGAGCCCGCTCGCGGCGCTTCTGAACCGTTCGTTGCCGAGCGCCCAGAGCCCGAACATCCCCCCGAGGGTGATCGTGTGCGCGTACGTCGTCGGGTGCTCGAGCATCGGGTGGTCGTCGAACCGCCACCGGGCGAGGAACTGGACGCCGCTGATCGCGCCGACGAGGATGACGATATTGAACATCTGCTGGGGATGGACCAACAGGAGCGCGAGCGCGGTCAGATAGACGAGCGCGCTGAACGGCGACAGTCCGAACGGGAGCCCCTCGAGCGTCGACCGCCGCCGGAGGTAGGCGACGAGCGCGAAGACGACGGGCGGGACGAGAAACAGCGCGTTCGAGTTGGTGTGGACGCCCATGAACGTCGCGATATTGTTGACCGGTAACACCATCCACGAGACGATCGCGGCGAGGCCGACCGCCAGTCCGCCGCCGGCCATGCCGCGGACGGTCAGCGGGACGAAGATGGCGAACGGGACGAACAGGACGACCATCCCGATCAGGAGGCCGCGTTCGATCGGCACACCCCCGAGGAAGTGCAGCACGGTCGCGATGGCGTGGAGTCCCGGATAGAACAGTTCGTGCGGTGCGGTCCCACCGCTGACGATGTCCCGCGTCCAGCCCAGATGCGTGAGCGCGTCGCCCATGCCGGCAAACCGGTAGTTCCGGATCACGGGCAGACTCACGATGGCCGTCACCGTCATCGCGCCGAGTGCGATTCCGAGCCCCTGCTGGCGGCCGCGACACGAGAGGGCCGTCCCGACCGCGATGGCTAACGCGAGCGCGAATCCGGCCCAGACGACCGTCGGCGACCCCACGTAGACCGAGGACTCATAGGCCGTCGCCGGGTTCGCTCTCGCCACGAGAACGCCCGCCGCGACCGCGAGAAACCCGGCCGCGATCGTCGCGTTGAGCGTCGCCCGTCTCATGTCCTCTCACCGTGCTCGTCCGGGCCAGTCTCGAGATACATCTTGCCCGTGAGGTCGGCGCTGGCGTGGTTTGTTATACGGCTCCTACCGTCGAAATCGCCGGGCGGCAGCGGCCTCCGATCGCAAATCCGAGTACCAATCGGTGTCGATCCCCGCGGGTTCCGCGACTCGAGCGGCGATTCGTCCCCTAACCGGAAGCGACTGCCCGTAACCGGACCGGGCTGGCGTCACTCTCCGCCACAACCGAGGTATGCCGTTCCTATCGATTCCGAACAGTCGGCTATGGATTGCATTCTCGATTCCGTACCGATCAACGGTTCTGGTGGTTTTTGTAGCCGGTCGTGATCCGCTCACTCGAGAGCTACACGCCTTTCACCTATGTCATCGATTATCATTGATCGGATCTCCGCCGATGACGGGACCCTCGAGTGCTCGGTGCGTACCTCGGCCGACCTCGAGCGGTTCTTCAGCGACGAATCGTTTCGGACCAGCTACGATGTCTCGATCGCAGACGTGCCCGATGGGGTGCTCGCGATCCCGGTCCTCGCACAGGTCTGTCCAGTCGCGTGGGCCAACGGCGCGGACGTCTACGTCGACGAGGTCGACGCGACGTTCGCTCGAGCGCTCGAAGAGGTCAAGGAGTCGCTGTGTGAGATGCACGACTTCCTCGAGGGGGGAACCCTCTACGCGCGGCGGACGATCGAGCCGGAGCCGACGACGGGCGACGAGAGCGGCCTGCTCTTTACCGGCGGCGTCGATTCAACGTGTTCGTACGTCCGCCACCGCGAGGAATCGCCAACGCTGGTCAGTATCCGCGGCTGGACGATCACTCCCGATTCCGCGGACGACGAGAAGTGGGACGCCCTGCGATCGCGCGTCTCGAGCTTCGCCGCCGATCACGACTGCGAGACCGCGTTCGTCGAGTCGAACATGCTCTCCTTTCTCGACCATCCCATGCTGTTGGCCCACTACAAGCGCCACGTCGACGGCGGCTGGTACAGTTCCGTCGGCCACGGGCTCGGGCTGCTCGGTCTCTGCGCTCCAATGGCCTACGCCCGCGGCATGGACGACCTCTACGTCGCCGCGACTCACTGGGACGGGATCGACCTCGAGTGGGGGTCCCGACCCGACATCGACGACCACGTCCGGTGGGCCGGCACGCAGTGTCACCACGACGCCTACGAACTCACCCGACAGGAGCGGATCGATGTCATCGCCGACTACGTCCGTACCGAAGACCCCGACCTCCAGCTGCAGACCTGCAACGAGCAGATGGCGGGCAACTGCGGCGAGTGCGAGAAGTGCTACCGCACCGCCGTCGGACTCCGCCTCGCCGGGCTCGAGCCCGCCGATCACGGCTACCCGTTCGCCGACTCGGACTACCACCGACTCCGCCGCTCCCTCGAGCGCGGCGACTGGGTGCTCGGCGAGGACGAGCGACACATGTGGGCGGACATCCGCGAGCGCGCCAGCGAGACCGAGCCCGCGACGCCGGCCGAACGGATGTTCTTCGAGTGGCTCGAGACCGCCGAACTGGACGAACTGATCTCGGCCTCGGAGCCGCCGCTCTCCCATCGGCTCCTCCGGGCCGGCGCGAGGAACGCGCCGACTACCGTCTACAACACCGTCTACCCGGCCTGGCTCACGGCGAAAACCGGCCTCCGCCATGTCCGATCAGATCGGTAACCGGTTGGCTCGGCCCGGAACTGGTCCGCTGTCGTCGTCTCGCGGTCCGAGTCTCCCTGCCAGCCCCTGGGTCGACGGGCGACCGATTGTTTCCGACGGGCCGAGTCCGTATACTGCCCGCCACGCTTTTCTCCGCGCTGTGTGAACGTATCCCGCAGTGAGACGATGCACGTTGACATCGGCGATCTGGCCTCGATCCTGCTCGAGCACGCCCAGGACAAACTCGCCGTGGTCGACGAGTCAGGGGAGTACCTCTACGTCAACGACGCGAGCGCGCCCATTCTCGGCTACGAGCCCCACCAACTCGTCGGCGAGCGTGCACAGGACTTCGTTCATCCCGACGACAAGCAGGCGGTCGCGGATCGATTCGCACAGCTCAACGCATCGGGCAACCGGTCGTCGACGGTCCGGTATCGTCACGCGACACGGAGCGGCGGGTGGGTGTGGCTCGAGAGTCGCTTTACCGTCCTGCCAGACGATGCCCTCGACGGCTACGCCGTCAGTTCGCGCGACATCTCCGAGCAGGTGGCCGCGGAGCAAGACCGCCGGGACGCCGAGAGCCGGCTCCGAACAATCGCCGGCACTGTCGGCGACGTCCTCTGGATGTTCGACGGCGACTGGGCCGAGGTCCTGTTCGTCAACCCGGCCTACGAGGACATCTTCGGCCAATCCGTCGCGGCCCTCGAGGCCGATCCACAGCAGTTTCTCGAGGTCGTCCATCCTGACGACGTGTCCTGCGTTCGCGAGGCGATGGGCCGCGCCTCGAGCGGTGAGTCGGTCGACGTCGAGTACCGCGTCGATCCGACCACCGACTACGGCCGCTGGGTCTGGGTGCAGGCCGAACCGATCGTCGAGGACGGCGAGGTCGTCCGGATCGTCGGCTTCACTCGAGACATTACCGATCGGCGGCGGCGGGAGCGCCAGTTGGCCGTCATGGACAACCTCCTCCGGCACAACCTGCGGAACGATCTGGCGGTCATCCTCGGCAACGCCGAGTGTATCGCCCGCGAGGCCGAGGAGCCGTCCCGCGGGCGCGCGGAAATCATCCGCCAGCAGGGAGCGGACCTCCTCGAGAGCGCCGACAAGCAACGCGAAATCATCGATCTGCTCACGGCGCGGGCGGTCCCCGACGAGATCGATCTCGTGCCCCTCGTCGCCGACGCGGTCGAAACGGTCCGCGAGGCGTCTCCGAACGCGACGATCGAGGCGGTGCTTCCCGCCTCGGCCACCGCCACCGCGCTGTACGAGATTCAACTGGCCGTGACGGAACTGCTCGAGAACGCCATCGACCACGCGCCGGACGAATCGTCGGACATCTCGGTTACCGTTCGATCTCGGCCTGAAACGGTCGATATCGAGATCCGGGACAGTTGTCCGCCGGTTCCGGAAGTCGAGTTTCGCGTCCTGACCGGCGACTGGGCAATGAACGACGTCTATCACACATCGGGGCTCGGGCTGTGGCTCGTCTACTGGGTCGTCGACCTCTCGGACGGCCACATCGCGTTCGAGCGCACCGAGACGGGAAACGAGATCACCGTGACGCTGCCCCGCGGCCAGCCGTAGTCGCAGTCCAGTGGCTCCCACCGAAGAGCCGGACACGGACCCCGACAGCGGGGGCGTAGAACAGTGCTCGGACCGGTCGCGGTCGCCAATCGGCCGCGTTACTCCATGTAGCCGAGGCCCTTCAGCCGATCCTCGACATCGTCGAAGTCCTCGTCGACCTCCTCGTCGTTCTCGATCCGCGTCAGCGTCGTGCGCTCGACTTTGGTCCGCGCGGGCGTGCCCGCCTCGTCGAAGGCGTCGAACAGTACCCGCCCGTCGGCGTTCTCCGGGACCGGCTCGCCGATCCCGTGGAGCAGCGTCGGGGCGACGTCGACCACTCGAGCCCCGCGGAGTTCCGCGCCGGGGGCGATCGACGGCCCGCGACAGAGGACGATCCCCTCGCTGCGGTGGCTCGCGTCGTAGGTCCCCGTGTCGCCGAGCACCTCGTCTGCCATCCCGCTGCGGGACTCGTAGACGCCGCGGCCGCCGACCACCAGATCCGGCGAGTCCTCGTCCGTCGGGAACAGCTCGTCGCCGTCGTGGACCTCGAGCAGCGCCTCGCCGTCGTCGTCGGTCGCCGACTCGAAGGCGGCGCGGATGTCGGCTTTCACCTGTGGCACTTCGCTCGGCGAGACGACGCCGCTGTCGAAGCGCTCGGTGTCGTTGATATAACAGTTACCCGTGTCGTGGACGAAGGCGACGGTCCGGTCGTAGTCGACGTCGTAGAGGGCGTGATCGCCGGGGATCTGTTCGGCGACGGAGTCGACCAGCCGTCGGGGCAGCGATTGGACGAGCGTCTCCTCGGTGATCCCGACCCGATTGAGTGCCCCGGTGATGGCGTCCCGGGAGATGCCGAGGCTCGCGAGCGCGCCGCGGGTGCCGTCGTCCTCGCGCCGGAACAGGTAGCCCTCCTGTTCTAAGATGCGGTTGACGTAGACGAGCTCCTCGATCGGGCCGAAGCCGTGGTCGGAGACGACGTAGAGGTCCGCGTCGTGATCGTCCGTATAGTCCATGACCTCGCCGAGGATCTCGTCGAGTTTCTTGTAGTGAGCCAGCAACCGATCCATGTCCCAGATGAGGTGTTGGAACCGGTCCGGGGCGGTGTAGACGAAAAAGAACAGCTGCCAGTCGTCGCCCGCCCGATCCATCTGGGTCCGCATCAGTTCGCGGCGCTTCGCGAGCATGTCGTCGACGGCGACCTCGAAGTCGTCCAGCCGATCGGCGTACTCCGGATAGTCGAGGCTGATGTCGTAGTCGGGGATCCGGGAGTCGATCTCGTCTTGCAGGTCGGGCGGATGCGCGAACTCCCGATCCGTCGAGGGCGTCATCATTCCCGTGACCATGGTGCCGTCGATCTCGCGGGCCGGATACGTCATCGGGACGTTCCCGACGTGGGCGGGCCCGAGCTGGTCCCACAGGGCCGGCTGTGCCAGATCCTGGCTCGTATACATCTCGTGGCTATATTCCGACGAGAGGTTCTGGAACCCGTATATGCCGTGTTTGTCCGGCCAGACCCCCGTGGCGATCGACGGCCACGCAAGCGGCGTCGTCGGTGGGCGAGTGCTATCGAGCGTTCCGGACGCGCCTTCCTCGCGCATCCGAGCGAAGTTGGGGAGTTCCCCCTCGTCGCTCCATCGCTCGATGAGTCTCCACGGCACGCCGTCGAGTCCGAGCACGAACGCTCGCTCGGAGGGAGTCGTAGATCCGCTCATGGGTATTGTATGAGACGTCGAAGACGCCTGCTGTCCTGTGGGTCGCCCGATGAGCGCTTTGTTATAGAGAGGTTTCAGGGGCGTCTCCGATCGAGGCGACCCTGTTCGGTGACGTTACCGGCTCGCTCGCCGCTCGCTCGTCTCCCGGCGCTGTGCGGCCCGTACGCGTGCCCAGCGGCGTCCGATCGCGGTCCCGACAAGGCCTCCATAACAAAGCCATCCAAACGCGACCGTTCGGATATGAAACGCGTTCAATCGTGGTGGGATCAGTGGGCAGCGTCGTAATCTCCCTCGACGCCGAACTCGGCTGGGGATTTCACGACCTCGCCGAACCGCCGAGTGACCGCGTCGACGCCGGCCGCCGCGGTTGGTCGGTCATGGTCGAACTCCTCGAGGAATTTGACGTGCCCGCGACGTGGGCCGTCGTCGGCCACCTCATGCTCGACTCCTGTGACGGCAGCCACACCGACCATCCGGCTCCCGACGGCTGGTTCGAACACGAGCGGACCGACTGGGCCGACCGCGAGGAACTTCGGTTCGGTCCCGACCTCGTCAGCGACGTCCTCGAGTCCGATGTCGATCACGAGTTCGCCAGCCACTCGTTTTCCCACGTCCTGTTCGGCCGCCCGGAAACCGACCGCGAGCTCGCCGTCGCCGAACTCGAGCGCAGCCGCGAGATCGCGGCCGACTGGAACCAGTCGGTCGACTCGTTCATCTATCCGCGCAACGATATCGGCCACCGCGACGTGCTGGCCGAGCAGGGTATCAGGGCCTACCGCGGTAAATCACCGACGCGAGACGGCGTTCGCGGCGTCTTCGACTCGACCATCCGGGATCAGTCGATGCTGGTCGAACCGGCCGTCGACGAGCACGGGCTAGTCAACGTCCCCGCGTCGATGTTCCTCTTCGGGTTCGAAGGGCCGGCGCGGACGGTCGCGGAATCGATCTGGGAGGACCCGATGGTCGCGTTGGCCCGCCGCGGGATCGACGAGGCCGCACGCACAGACGGGCTCTTTCACATGTGGCTCCATCCGAACAACCTGACTCACGAGCGGGACGACAAGCGGATGCGAGCGATCCTCTCTCACCTCGAGCGCCGGCGCTCCGCGACCGATCTCACCGTCGAGACGCTAGCCGATGTCGCCGACCGGATCGTCGGTCCCGCGGGTTTTGAGGAGCAGGCGACGGTGAGTTGGAACTAACCGCCACTCGGCGGTCGAATGGGGGTGCTACTCGCCGTCGCGAACGGGTATGACGACGATAACAAAGCCCGCAGGCGACCCGTTTTCGGGCAGATGGCACTACCGCTTCTGAATCGATGGACCGACTCGAGTGCACTGTCCCTCGGGATCCTCGGCGTCGGCAACATCGGCCTGGTACACTTGAAGTCCGCAGTCGCGATGCCCGATGTCGAGGTCGTCGCGGCCGCCGACGCCGTCCCCGGGAACCGCGATCGAGCCGAACGCGCCGGCGTGTCTCGCACCTACGACGACTACGCGACGCTGCTCGAGTCCGAGGACCTGGACGCGGCCGTCGTCGCACTGCCGCCGTTCCTCCACGCCGAGGCCGTCGAACGGGCCGCCGCGGCCGGCGTCGACGTCTTCGTCGAGAAACCGCTCGCGCGCTCGACCGAGGAGGCCGACGAGATGCTCGAGACCGCCCGCGAGGCGGGCATCGCCGTCGGCGTCGATCACACGCTGCGCTACCAGCCGGACATGGCCGGCGTCAAGGCGGCCTACGACGAGGGCGGCGTCGGCCACGTCCCCTACGCCTCGATCACGCGGCTCAACGACCATCCGCTGGGGAAGCCACCCGCCGACGAGGCGCCGCCGGAGTGGCCGATGGACCCCGACGCCGCCGGCGGCGGCTCCCTCGTCGAACTCGGCGTCCACTGTTTCGACCTCCTCGAGTGGCTGTTCGGCGACCTCGAGGTCCAAGACGCGTCGATGGGCCGAACGCTGGAGACCGAGGCCGAGGACGCCGCGACCGTGCTCATGGCGGCTCCCGAGACGGGGACGACGATCACGCTCCACTGTGGCACCTACCAGTGGGAGCAACTGCCGGAGGTAAACACCCGGCTGCGCCTCGAGGGCGTGACGGGGACGATCAGCAATCAGGAGCACCTGCCCGAGAACTTCTACGCCGGCGCTGCAAAGTCTGCTCTGTCGAACGTCGGCGGCCGATTCACGAACGACGAGCCGGACGTCTTCGGACCGACGTTCTACCTGCAGGCCCATTACGACGCGCTGGCGGACTTCTGTGACGCGATCCGCGAGGGCGAGCGGCCACCGGTCGACGGCGCCGACGGCCGGCGAACCATCGAACTCGCCGAAACGGCCTACGAACTGGCCGCCGAGAGCGACGGCGAGGCGGCCGAACCCGAGACCCCGGAGGTGACCCTATGAGCGCGACGCCGGTCCGCGCGACCGCGGTCGACGCTGCCGATCGGCGCGGCAGCTGGATTCCCGACATCGACGCCCGGATGGCGGCCTTCGAGCCGCCCGTTCGGGACCTCCTCGAGCCGTCCCTCGAGACGCTGGCCGACGCCGACCGGATCACGCTCGTCCCGGACGCCCACTACCCGTTTCATCCCTCCTCGGGCATGGTCACCGACCCCGCCGTGATCGGAGCGATCGTCGCGCGCCTCGAGGGGCGGACGGACGCCGACATCGCCGTCGCCGGCGCGAGCAACGACCGGATCGCCTTCGATCGGACCGCCGAGTACCTCGGCTACGCGAGCCTGCTCGAGCGGTTCGACGCGGATCTCGTCGATCTGACGGACGACCGCCGCGTGGACGACATCTGCGAAGTCGATCGGAACCCGACCGCGGTCTCGGTCCCGAGCCGGCTCGCCGAGAGCACCGCAGTCGTCGTCCCGTCGCTGCGGCCGTCCGAGGACGGGCCCGTCGCGGGCGCGATGCGAACGCTCGCCGGAACCGTCGACTGCGACGCCGATCCCGCGCGGGTGCCGGTCGCGGCGACGCGCGCCGTCGACCCCGCGCTCGCCGTCCTCGACGCGACGACCGCCTACGGCGGCGCACCCGCTGCGGGCGATACCCTGTTCGCGGGCTCCCCCGTCGACGTCGACGCCGTCGCGACCGCGTTGCTCGGGCGCTCGCTCGAGACCGACGCGGCCCTCGAGACGGCCCGCGGTGACGACGGCCCGGTCTCCGTCGAGGGCGACGTCGACTTCGACCGGCTCCGAGAACGGGTTCCCGACGGCGAGTTGCCGCCGCCGGACGAGACCCATCCCGCCGTCTCGACCGCCTACCGCGTCTACGCAGCGGTGGCCGGCGACGCCGTCCCGCCGCAACTCGAGGGCGGTCGATGACCGCGATGACCGACGCACGCACGGCCGCGGTCACCGGTGCCACCGGCTTTCTCGGCTCGCGGCTCTGTGACCGCTTGCTCGCGAAGGGTTGGACCGTCCGCGGGCTCAGCCGCCCGACCTCGGACCGGGGCGACCTCGAGGGCGTCGAGTGGTACGTCGGCGATCTCTCCGATCGGGAGACGCTGCGCGATCTCGTCGACGGAGCCGATGCGGTCTTCCACCTCGCGGGGATCGGCCTCTGGAACGCCGGTCCCGAGACCGTCTGGAACGTCAACCGCGACGGGACCGAGCGTGTGCTCGAGGCCTGTCGCGACGGCGACACAGGTCGCGTCGTCTTCACCAGCACCGCCGGGACGCGCCGGCCGCCGGTGGACGCCGACCTCGCCGACGAGACGGATGTGGCCGAGCCGATCGGTGCCTATCAGGCGTCGAAGGCCGAGGCGGAGGGCCTCGTCGATCGGTACGCCGACACGGGTGGGGACGCCGTCACGGTTCATCCGACCTCGATCTTCGGCCCCGGCGACGAGGAGTTCACCGCCCAACTGCTCTCGATGGGCGTCGACCGGACGATGCCAGCCCACCTCCCGGGCGGGCTGAGCATCGTCGGTGTCTCGGATGTCATCGATGGCATTCTCGCCGCATACGAGCACGGGACCAGCGGGGAGCACTACATCCTCGGTGGCGAGAACCTCTCCTACGAGTGTGCCGTCTCCCGGATCGCCAACGCCGCCGACGGCACCCCCGCCCGAATCCGCGTCCCGGCGACCGCGATTCGGGCCGCCGGCCCCGTCGCCGAGGCCGTCGACGCCGTCGCCAACCGCCGGATGTTCCCCTTCGACCGGCAGATGGCCGACCTCGCGACCCAGCGGCTGTTCTACAGCTCGCGGAAAGCGAGCGAGGAACTGGGTTACGAGTACCGGCCGATCGAAGACCACGTACCGGAAGCGATGGAGTGGTATCGGACGGAAGTGCGGTAGTCGTCGTGCCCCGCTTCTGAGACCAAGAGCCGAGACGGAACGGAGCCGCGGGCAGCGGCCGTCTCGAGTCGATCGCAGCTACGGCGGGTTTTCGTGGCCGTTCAGCGTCGACGGATCGCCGGCCTCGAGCGCGTCCCACCAGCACTTGATGACGGCGAGCGTGACCAGTTCCGGTTCCTCGTGAGCGATACACGACTCCCGGTGCTCGGCGGGATTCTCGGGCGGATGGAAGTGTTTGTCGGGGTAGTCCGGTCGAATCTCCCATCCGAACCGGAACTCGAGATCGCGCTCGCTGTAGTGGTACTTGTATCCGTGATTCGTCCACCACTGAACGTCGAATCGGCAGGTATCCGCTTCGAACCCGGTGGCGAGCGTGACCTGCAGTTCGACCGGATCGATCGCGCTCGGAACGTAGTCGACGTCGGTGACCAGCCCGTTTAGTCGATTCCGAAAAACGCCCTCGACTGCGCGTAACGCGTCCCAGTCGACCGGGCCTCGCTCCTCAGACATTCTCCGCGCGCTCTCCGCGGATACTTCGCGAGTCGACGAGTCGTGTTTCGGTAAACGAAAGTGCGGTTTTCGCGAACGCCAAGTTCCGACGCGTCGTTTTCCATCGAGAGAGATCGTCCCACCCGTCCTCGTCGTCCGGCTCCAAGCCGGCGACGAGTTCGTCCGGGCTCGTGGCGTCGTACGCGTCTTCGAACTCCCGAATCCGCGATTTCATCTCGCGGATCGACCGTTCTAACTCCTCGCGCGAGTGCTCGTCGGCGAGCCGTTGCACTCGCTCGAGCCGCCGCTGATCGGGATTGCGGCGGAATCGCGTCGCGTTTCCGTCGTCCGTCGTCGCTGCACGTCCCGTCTCGGCGAGCGCCGTGAGGTGTTTGCGTGCGGTCGGTTCGGAAACGCGCGCCCGATCGGCGATCTCGCTCGCACTCTGCCAGTCAGTCGTCCGAGCGAGGACCGCTTCGACGCGCTCGAACGCCGTCGTCGCGGCCGTCCACTTGCGTTCGGCCGCGTCGTTCGCGTCGTCGCCGGCATCCGATTCCGGAAACGGATCGATATCGGTGACTCGCGAATCGTTCTCCGTCATAGCTCATCCCACGCACTGGCAAAAGATATGTTTTGGGCCGAAAATTATACTTTGAGACGGTGGTGGCACGCTGCCCAAAGCGAACCGCTCACTCGAGCCCGGTCGCGCCCTGCACCCGCGTTTTCTCGCTGCCGGCCTCGGTTTCGATCACCGTCCCGGCGACCCGCTCGTAGACCGCGAGCATTCGGTCGGCCGTCCGCTCGATGCTGACCTCGTGAGCGGCCTCGCGGCCGTTCGACCGTTCGTTACGCTCGAGGACGTCGATCAGTCCGCGAACGAGGTCCTCGTCGCTCGTCGCGACGCGGGAGGGGTCGACGCCGGCCAGTCGCTCCCGGACGTCGCCGACGTCGACGGCGACGACGGGGAGGTTGCAGGCGAGCGCCTCCTTGACAGAGTTGGGCGAGCCCTCGCTGTCGGAGGTCAGGACGAGGGCGTCGGCCGCGTTCATGTAGTCCGAGACCGCGTCGTGATCGACGCCGGAGACAGTCCGGAGTCGGACCGGACGCTTGAGGAGGTTGTCGACGACGTTCACGACGCGTTCGGCCCGCGGATGATTTTTCACCCCGCGTGCGGGCGAGTACGGGAACAACACGTCGTATGCAGATTCGTCCTCGTCCCAGCCCACGGTTTCTTTCGCTCGCTCCTGTGGCTCCGGCCGGAACATCTCCAAGTCCACCCCGTCGGGGATCACCGTACAGTCGCGGCCGAGCACCTCCCGCATCTCCTCGGACATGACGACGACCTCGTCACAGAACGGCGCGGACGCTCGGCTGACGGGGGCGATGGGGCCGTGAACGTCCGACCCCCACAGCGAGAGGACGACCGGCTTGCGGAGCTGTGCGAGCGCCATCGGTGCCGTCAGCCCGTAGTGGGCGTGGATCAGGTCGTAGCCGTTTCCGGCCTCCCTGATGACCTCCGGCACCGTCCGGATGTAATCCGCCGGGCTCCGGTCGGTGTCGGCGGCGACCTCGCCGGCCACCGGCACCGTGGTAAAGGAGACGCCTCGCTCCTCGAGTGCCGCCATCTGCTGGTTCATGAAGGGAGCGTCGGCGTTCGCGGTGAGCGTGAGGACGTGCATCTCGGTGGGGAAAGAGACGACCTCGCGGCGTTTTGTTATCCGCAGGGCCCGCTCGAGTTTTCTTCACGTACACCTAGACGTGCGGGCCGTATCCGGCGACTTCCGTGCGAGACCCCCCGTAGCGATGCTATTACAAAGGGTCGACGACGGGTAGCTATCCTCGATGCGGATCCTCGTCTTGGCGAATACGCCAGCACACGTCCACCTGTATCGACACGCCGTCGACCGCCTCGAACGAGCGGGACACGACGTGCTCGTGCTGACCCGGGAGTACGCCTGTACGACCGACCTACTCGACTATTTCGACATGCCCTACCGGGTGTACGGTGACCACGAAACCGACGGCTACTCGGCGCTCGGGTTCGCTCGCGAACTCGGCGGCCAGTTCCTCACCATCGGGACCGAAGCGGTCCGGTTCGATCCCGACGTGATCTTCGGCCGGGGTCCCTACGCGGCCTACGCCGGCACGCTCTCGCGGTCGCCGGTCGTGCTCGTCCTCGACGACGAGCCCGGCGACTTCAACCACACCGTCTCGCGGCCCTTCGCCGACTGCATCCTCTCCCCGGAAGTCACCCGCCGCGATCTCGGCGACGCTCACTACACCTTCGACGGCTTCAAGGAGTGCGCTTATCTCCACCCCGACGTCTTCGAGGCCGACGACGATGTCCGGGAGTACCTCGACGTCGAACCCGACGAACCGTACGTTCTCGTCCGCTTCAACGCCCTCGACGCACTCCACGACACCGATCTCGAGGGGTTCCGTCCCGAGCAGCGACGGGACCTGATCGAGCGCCTGAGCGAGGACGCGACGGTCTTCGTCTCCGACGAGGGCGGCGAGATGGACCTGCGGGACCTCCCCGCGCGGTCCTACGACCTCCATCCCGCACTGATTCACGACGCGATGGCCGAGGCCGACCTGCTGGTGGCCGACACCGGCACGATGGCCACCGAGGCCGCGCTGCTCGGCACGCCCGCGTTCCGCTATCGCGGCACCGACGACCACGAGTACGGCGAGTTCCAGGAACTCGAGCGCGCCGGGCTGGCCGAGCAGTTCGATAGCTACGACGCGGTCCGCGATCGCTCCCTCGAGATCCTCGCTGCCGACGACGCGGACGCCCGGTGGCAACGCAAACGGCGGGAGTACGCGGCCGATCTCGTGAACCTCACCGACCTGCTCGTTGACGTAGCCACCTCCCGTGGGGAACTCGAGCGACTCGACCGCTCGACGAAGCGCGTGTTGCAACCCCGTTCGCGGTCGATGTAGCGGCGCTCGACCGGCTTTCGCGGCGATATCGACGATTCCGTCGGTTCGCCGGTCACGAAACACTTTTGGCCATCTCCGGAAAAGAGCCGACTAGTCCCCCCGTTCTATGAGTCTCTCTACACTCCTCAGTGAGCTGTTCTCCGGCGATGAGACAGCCGCTGAATCACCCGATACAGCCCCGGAGGGCGGCGAGAACGTGCCCTCGGTCACGGTCGTCCACGAGTGTCGAAACTGCGGGACGAACGTCTCGGCCGGCACGACGCAGTGTCCCGCCTGCGAGGGCGATGACATCGTGACGTACTCGATCGAGTGATCGACGGCCGACGGCGATCGCTCGGTCCATCGGGAGAGGGATCGTTCGGCCGTTCGAACCTCGCAGCAGAAACGTCTCCGGTTGCTCACAGCCGCACACTACCCCCGAAAATAGCGCCCTTCCGTCCGGCCGTCGCACGCGCTCGAAGGGGACCCCGTTACCGCGGCTCGCTCCGCGCCGGCACTCGCTCGTCGCGATCCCCGTCGGGCTCGTCGGGCCGGGCCTGTTCCGTCGCGTCGGCACACTGCACCTCGAGGTCCTCGTTGGCCTCGGCGTCGAGCCTGATCGCGGTGCCGAGCGAGACCAACCCGAGCAGGCCGGCGACGAACGAGGCGATGCCGGCCGTGAAGCCGTCGTTGCCGTCGATCGCTCGCGCGACGGAGCCGAGAACGCCCGCCGCGCCGCCGACGAGCCCCGCGGTCCCGGCGGCGTAGTAGACAACGGCCGGGTTGAACGACCGGACCACGTACCGCGTCTTCAGCCGCCAGCAGAAGCTCCGGAGCAACAGCAGCGAGACGAACCGGACGAACGGCACGTACTTGATGCTGCTCTCCTCGTCGCCGTAGACGGCCGACATGGGTACGTCTGCGACCCGACAGCCCGCCACGTTGAGGTGGGTCAGGAGGTGATTGAGGAAGCCGTACTGGTCGGTGATCGACTCGAGGTCGAGTTCCTCGATCGCCTCGCGCGAGATGGCCGTGTAGCCGTTCTGCGGGTCGCCGATCGACCAGTAGCCCGAGGCGAACTTCGAGAGGCCGGTGAGCATCGCGTTCCCGACGAGGCGGAACGTCGACATGTCCGCGCGGTCCTCGGCGCTGCGCAGCCGGTTGCCCTTGGCGTAGTCTGCCTCGCCCGTGACGACCGGGTCGATGATCCGGTCGAGGATGGCGGGGTCCATCTGCCCGTCGCCGTTCATCACCGCGACGACGTCGATCCCGTCCTCGGCGGCGCGCCGGTAGCCGGTCTTGACCGCCGCGCCGTAGCCGTGGTTTTCCTCGTGGCGGATCGGCACGACGCGCCGACCGTCGCCGCCGTCGGCTACCGCCAGCTCCGAGTCGGCGGTCTCGTCGTCCGTCTCCTCGTTGACCCGGTCGGCGATCCGCTGGATCACGTTCCAGCTCTCGTCCGGCGACCTGTCGTCGACGGCGTAGATGCGGTCGACGAAGTCCGGGACCGTCTCGATGACGCGGCCGACGAAGGCCGCCTCGTCGTAGGCCGTCACGACGACGCCGATCTGCTTGCCCTTATACATCGTTGCCTCCGTCCGTGCGGTGGGCCGCCGGTTCGCCGTCGGCGGCCGCCGCTCGTTCGGTCGGCTCCGCCGAGCCGGTCTCGCCCGCGCTATCGGGCGATCCCCGCGGCGGTCGGCCGTCGCTCGAGCCGCCGAGATCGTACTCGCGGTGTGGCGTTTCCGAGAGGTCGACCGCGTCCCGGCCGTCGAGGACCACCATCGGCTCGAGGGCGGGCCAGTCGATGCGATCGAAGTCCGCGTGCGGGGTGACGATCACGGCGGCGTCGAACCCTTCGTCGGCGATTTCGTCGATTCCCACGGCTCGAGCGCCGTAATCGGCCGGATCGACGAGCGGGTCGACGCCCGCGATATCGGCCCCCCGCTCACGCAGGCCGTCGATGATTCCCAGCGCGGGCGATGCGCGGGTCTCCTCGACGCCCGGTCGATACGTCACGCCGAGGACGATGACCGAGGCGTCCGCGAGGTCGGTGCCGGTCGCCGCGAGTTCCCGCTCGAGGCGGTCGACGACGACCGCTGGCATTTCGTCGTTGACCCGGCGAGCCGTCTCGGTCACGGCCATCGGCTCGTCGGTGCGGCCGAGCAGGAAGTGCGGGTAGTACGGAATGCAGTGGCCGCCGACGCCCGGGCCGGGATCGTGGAGCTGGCACATCGGCAGGTCGTTGGCCGTGTCGATCGCCTCACGAACGGAGATCTCGAGTTCGTCCGCGAGCCGCCCCAACTCGTTTGCCAGCCCGATGTTCACGTCGCGGTAGAGCCCCTCGAACACCTTGACGGACTCCGCGGTCGTCGCGTCCGAGACAGGATGGACCTCGTTGTCCGAGAGTTCGTCGTAGACGATCGCCGCCGCGCGCGTGCTCTCGTCGTCGACGCCGCCGACGACCTTGGGGTACTGGCCGCGGATGTCCCGGAGCGCCGTCCCAGAGGACGTCCGCTCCGGACAGAACGCGAGCCCGAACTCGTCGGGCTCGAGGCCGCTCTCGCTCGCGAGGTGGGGCCGGAGGACGTCCCGACAGGTGCCCGGCGGGAGCGTCGACTCGGCGATCACCAGATCGCCGGGCGCGAGGCCGGCCGCGATGTCGTCGGCGACCGACTCGACCGTCGCGAGGTTCGGCTCGTTGTCGTCGTCCAGCAGCGTCGGGACGATGATGACGTGGATCCGCGCCGCGTCGGCGGCCGCCGATCCGTCGGTCGTTGCCGTGAGCCGGCCGGCGTCGACCTGTTCGGCGACCAGGTCGTCGAGGCCGGGCTCGCCGACGACGTGGCTCTCGCCGTCCGAAACCGTCTCGACGACGGCCGGATCGACGTCGACGCCGGTCACGTTCCCCATCGTCTCGGCGTAGACCGCCGCGAGCGGGAGCCCCATCTTGCCGAGCCCGTAGACGGCGACCGGAACGTCACCGCTCGTTACCCGGTCGCGCTGTCGGCTCGGCGACTGGCTCGAGCCGTAGAGTCCCTCTCCCTCGGTCGAGGACTCCGCCATCAGGCCTCCACCTCCGGCTCTCGGCGCGTCTCGTCGTCGGTCTCGTCGTCGGTTTCGTCTTCCGGCCCCGTGGCGAGCCGGTCGATCAACTGGGCCGTCTCGAGGGCGGCGATGCCGTCCTCGGCGGTGACCGCCGGTTCGGAGCCGTCTCGAGCGGCCGCGACGAACGACTCGAGTTCGTTCCGGAGCGGCTCGCCGGTGTCGACGCGGGGCCGCTCGACGACGCTCTCGTGGCGGTACCGGGACTGGCCGTCGTCCGTGAGGTACTCGGGGTAGGAGTCGCGGTGGATCAACACCGACTGCTCGAGATAGTCGACCTCGACGAGACACTCGCGGGCGGTGACGGTGAGTTTGCGCACCTTCTTCTGGGTGACGCGGCTCGCGGTCACCGTCGCGACGACGTCGTCGTACTCGATGGTCGCGGTGGCGTACTGGCCGCTTTCGGTCCCCATGGCGGTGACCGAGTGGGGCCGCTCGCCGAGGATCGAGCCGACGATGTCGACGTCGTGGACCATCAGGTCGAAGATGACGTTGCCCGGCGCGGTCCGATCGATCGGCGGCCCGAGTCGTTCGGCTTCGACGCTGATCACGTCCAGATCGTCGATCAGGTCAGCGACCGTCTGGACCGCGGGGTTGAACCGTTCGATGTGGCCGACCTGTAAGACCAGTCCCCCCTCGCGGGCCTGCTCGGCGAGTTGCTGGCCCTGTTCGACGGTCTCCGCGATCGGTTTCTCGACGAGCACGTCGACGCCCGCCTCGAGACAGGTCGAGACCGTCTCGTAGTGGGCGTGTGTCGGCACCGCGACCGTTACGACATCACAGCGCTCGAGGAGCGTCTCGAGGTCGACCGGTTCGGTTCCGTACTCGGCGGCGACCCGCCGCGCGATTTCCTCGTCGCGGTCGGTGATGCCGGCGAGTTCGACCGCCGGCAGTTCGTCGTAGACGCGCGCGTGGTTTTCGCCCATCGAGCCGACGCCGATGACGCCGGCTCGGATCGGTTCGTCGGTCGTCTCGTCCGTCCGTCTGGTGGTGCTCATTGGGTGGTGAAGTGATCGCGGACTGCTTCGACGACGGTCCGTTGGTCGCGCTCGGAGAGGGCGGGGTGGACCGGCAGCGAGAGAACCTCGTCGCCCGCCCGTTCGGCCTCGGGCAGCGACGCTGCGGCCGTGCTGACCGTCTCGTAGGCCGGCTGGCGGTGGATCGGCGTCTCGTAGTAGATGCCGGTCCCGACCTCGCGCTCGGAGAGCGTCTCCGCGAGCGCGTCCCGGTCGTCGGTTCGAACGGTGTACTGGTGGTAGACGTGGCGGGAGCCGGTCGGTTCCGTCGGCGTCTCGAGCGGGAGATCGCCGAGTCGCTCGTCGTAGAACGCGGCGTTCTCGCGGCGCGCGCGGTTGAATTCGGCGACCCGCTCGAGTTGGACGCGGCCGATCGCCGCCGCGACGCTCGTCATGCGGTAGTTGTGGCCGAGGGCGACGTGGTCGTAGCTCCCGGTACCGCTCATATCTCGGCCGTGATTGACGTAGCTCGCGGCGCGGTCGGCGACGTCGTCGCGGTCGGTGACGACCATCCCGCCCTCGCCGGTCGTCATGTTCTTGGTCGGATAGAACGAGAAACACGCGGCGTCGCCGAACTCGCCGACTCGCCGGCCGTCGATCTTCGCCCCGTGGGCCTGACAGGCGTCCTCGATGACGAACAGGTCCCGCGCGTCGGCGATGTCACACAGCGCCGGCATGTCGGCCGGCAGCCCGTAGAGGTGAACCGGGAGGATGCCGACGATATCGTCCCGCTCGTCGAGCACCCGTTCGACATCGGCCGGGTCCAGCGTGTACGTCTCGGGATCGATATCGGCGAAGACCGGTGTCCCGCCCGCCAGCCGGATCGCGTTCGCGCTCGCGACGAACGAAAACGGCGAGGTGATGACCGCGTCGCCGTCCTCGAGTCCGACGGCCTCGAGCGCGGCGTGGAGCGCGGTCGTCCCGTTTGCGGTCGCGACGCCCGTCTCGGTCCCACAGTAGGCCGCGAATTCCTCCTCGAACGCCCTGACTTCCGGGCCGTCGGCGAGCCGGCCGTCCTCGAGGATCGATTCGACTCGCCCCACGGCCTCGGCGCTGAGTTCGGGATCGGCGATCGGCACCGGCGTCGTCGCCTCCCGGTCGGGGTCGATCTCGGCGTCGGCCGTGTCGGTTCCCGCACCGGAACCGGTGCCGGCGTCGATGCTCGTCTCGGTCTCGGCGTTCGTCTCGGTGTCGGTCATGCGAGTTGGTTCGCCCCCTCGAGCGGGTCCGGTAGCGCTTGGATGGTCGCCGGCGACCCGACGGCCATGCTGTCCGCCGGCACGTCCTCCGTGACGACGGCACCGGCCGCGACGAACGCGTTCTCGCCGATCGTAACGCCGGGTAACAGCGTCGCGTTCGCGCCGATCGACGCGCCGTCCGCGATCGTCGGCCCCTCGAGCCCGTCGTCAGTCCGGACGGGGTACTGATCGTTCGTCAGCACGGCCCCTGGCCCGACGAAAACGTTGTCGCCGATCGTCGTCTGGGTCGGGACGTAGACGTTCGTCTGGAGGCTGACGTGCGAGCCGATCGTTGTCTGCCCGTCGATGACCGTCTTGGTGCCGACGAGCACGTCGTCGCCGATCGTCGTCCCCTCGCGGACGAGGACGTCGTGTCCCGTCGCGAAGCCGTCGCCGATCGTCACGTCGCCGTAGATAATCGATCCGGCCCTGATCGTCGCGTCGTCGCCGATCCGCGTCGGCTCGTCGAACTCGCCGTAGCCGACCGTCGCGTCCTCGATCGTACAGTCGTCGCCGCGGACGACGTCGCGAATCGCCTCGCTCATCGCGGACCACCGCCGTCCTGACGGGAGTCGTTCCGGGCCTCGCTCGAGCGAACGCGATACCGCGTCGTCGCGTCCGTTCGGACCGCTGATCGACATCGTGGTCGGTCGCGTATTCGTTTCATAGTGAATCGATACCCGCGTGGGCAATCGTGCTCACACAGCCGGTAACGAGGCTTTGTTATCCCCGGCCTGAGGGTCCCGTAGCCGCGAACTACAGCCTCACCGAGGGGGAAAAGCGCGATCACCGGGAGCGGCCCGCCTACAGCCGTGATCGTACGTTGACACTCGTCTCGAACGTTGAAACATCGGCGTAGGAGTCAGTCATCGCCGCTAACTGGTACAATTCCCTTTCGGACGGGTAGCCGAGTGATAGTAAAGTGTCACAGGCTGGCATCCGGTGGTGTGAGGAATTCGACTACACCCGTCAGACGGGAACGGGATCCGATCCGAGACGACGAGGACACACATGTCTGACAGCGAACTCACGCAAGCCAAACTGTTCGACGTATTCAGCAACGCACGCAGGCGGCGCACGGTTCAGTTCCTGAAACGACAGGGCGGTTCCTGCGATCTCGCACCGCTCGTGGAGCAGGTCGCCGCTTGGGAGAACGACACCGACCCCGACGACGTGACCCGGACCCAGCGCCGGCGGGTCTACATCTCGTTGTACCAGACCCACCTGCCGATGCTTGAGGACCACGGGATCGTCGACTGGGACCCGGACGGACACGAAATAGAGCTTTTGCCGAGCGAAGACCGCTTCGAGCCGTACCTCGATCGCCATCTCGAAGACCAGCGCCAGTGGCACCGCCTCTACGCCGCCGTGACCGCGGTCGGCGTCGTCGCGTTCGGGCTCTCGGCGCTCGCGGTCGGTCCGCTGACGACGGCCGCCGCGCCGGTCGTCGCACTGGGGCTCTGTTTCGCCGTCCTCGTTCTCTCGATCGTACAGCACGTCTCGCGTCGTCCAGGACTCGCCCGTCCGTTCGGACGTGCGAGCCGATAACCGCTGCTCGGTGTCAGTTTCGGTCCCCGTCACACTCCTCCTGTAGTCGTCTGTGTCTCGTCTGCCGGCCCCGCACAGCGTCGGCGCTCGAGACGGCGAGGCGCGACACTGCCGACTGACCGGGTCGTACTGGCGCTGTTGCTGCTCGTCGCGCGCGACAATGGGTTCCCGATCGCGACCCCATCGACTCCCGGATGGTCGACCCCGTCAAAAAACAGCGACTCGAGCCGCACTACGGCTATTATCTGTCGAGATACGACGCGCCGACCGCGACTCGAACGATCCGGAAGCGCGTTACTCGCCGGTCACCGTCACCCAGAAGTGGGTCGCCTCGTCCGCGTTCTCGTTCGTCGGGGTCGCCGGCGGCTCGTCCGCGTAGAGCAACACGCTGATCCGGACCGTCTCGCCCGACTCCGCCGTCGGCGTCACCGACCGCTCCCCGGTTCCGGTCGCGCCGTCCGAGACGCTCGCGTCGATCCGCCGTAACTCGGTTCGATCGACGACCTCCCTGTCCTCGAGGCGCTGTTCTTGGACGACGACCGTGTAGTCCTGGTCGGTTCCCTCTTGGTTCTCGATCGCGATCGTCAGCGGGATTGACTCGCCCGGCTCGACTTCACTGGGCAGTTCGCCCGCGACGATCTCCCCGTCTTCGTCTTCGCTGTAGAGTGCGAGTTCGGTGAACCCGCCTCCCGACGCGGGCACCAGAAACGCCACGAGCAGCGCGCTGACCGCCGTACCAACCGCCAGTACGAGCAGTATCGACGAGGCCGTCGCGACCGCGCTCTCGCCGCGTCCGAACGACCCGAGCGTCGCGATCGGCGAGACTGAAAAGCGCTCGCCGGCCGGCGTTCGGAGCCGTCGCAGCACACCGACCTGTGCGGTGACGACCGTGACGACGACGAGGGCGGCGGCGATCGATGTCGCAGTCAGCGCGACCCCCATGAGCGGCAACGCCACGACGACGAGCGGAACGATCGCCAGTGACAGCACGAAGCCAAGCCCCGCTCGCTCGGTGGCGTCGATCCCGCGGGGGCGACTCTCTTCGGCCGTCGTCGCCGTCTCGCTCGCGTCTCGCGCGCCGGCCGGGAACAGGACCGAAACGAGCGCATAGCCCGGCAGAAAGAGGGCGAGCGGAAACGTCACGGCCAACCGCAGCGTGCTCTCGCTCGCGAACGACGTCACGACGAGCGACGCCAGCACCGCGCCGATCGAGACCGCCGCGAGGTCGACCGGGTAGTGACGAACGACCCCGAACCGCGTCCAGCTATTCGTCCCATGGCTCATCGACGATACACCGGTGTTCGCCGTTCGGCGTTCGATCTACGTCCGGACCATACGAATGCCATTCTCGTGGCATCGCTCCACGCTTCAGTGCTTTGTTATGGCCGGGTTACCGATACAAACCGGTCGCTGACACCCTCAGAACGCGATAGAGCACACTCATCGGAACGCTGTGTCTCCCTTCGGATCCGGCCGCTTCCTAAAAGTCGACGTACTGTGCCTCCCATTCCCGGCGCTCTTCGATCCGCTGTCGACCGGCGTCTGTGATCGCGTAGTAATTCGTTCGTCTGTCGAGTTGCCCCTTCTCGACCAGCTCCTTGTTGACGAGGGTGTCCAAATTCGGATACAGCCGCCCGTGATTGATCTCCGAACTATAGTACTTCTCGACTTCGTCCTTGACGGTCTGCCCCGACGGTCGGTCAGCACCTGCGATCACGTACAACAGATCACGCTGGAAGCCGGTCAGGTCGTGCATTGCTCAATCACACTGACCGTTCTACTGAATAGATATTTGTTATCCGTCTCATACAGGTTCCGTTCGTTCCATTCAAACGAAGTTACCCGAGCGAAACTGACTATTCCGCAACTGGTCGAGGGATTCGGAAACACGATCGATTCCGGACTCGAGTCGGTCGAGAGCCGGTCGCGACCGAGACGAATTCGTATCCATAAGCCGGATAACCGTTCCTGAGACGGACAGCGCTTACTCTTCCGTATCCGAAACCACGACTTCGATCCCGTCCGCGCCGATCCGGACGCGGAGGACGTCGACGGTCGCCTCGTAGGCGGTCGTATGCGACCCGTCGTCGTCGAACCGCACGCACTCCGCGATGAGGTCACTCTCGAGGAGGTTGTTGATTCGTCGGTAGACCGTCGCCGACGAGCTATCCGTCCGTTTGGTCAGTTCCTTTGCCGTCTTCGGGCCGTCGCTCGTCGCCATGAGGATCGTCCGGGCACAGTCGTCCCCGAGGACGTCGAGCTGGGCCGATGGGTTGGCAGTCGACTCCGATCGCGTGTTCGTGTTACTCGCTTGCGTTGACATAGTCGTACTCACCCGTCGATAACGGGCAGGCTCCGTTCGCTCTCCGTGAGAGGTAACGATTCGAAGCGGTCGGCAGTTGGGCCACCACTGTCCGGGGTTCCACCATTACATTCCAGCACAAAAATCGGTAAGCGATAGTGGTATTTTATAACGATGTACCTTACCGTCCGGCGCTATTTCGTTGCGCGACGTAAGATCATATTTCGATCCAGAAATCACTGCTTTCGGTCCATTTCCGACTCGATCAACGCAGCGTTTGACCGCCCAATACGTCCCAAGACAACTGAATCCGGATTGAGGTCGATCGAACGATTATCCCCGATTCCGCTGTTTTAAAACGTCTCGCGGGACATATCGGCCGGAAAGAGGGTGTTTCTTGGTTCCCACGCCGCCGCCGCGAGTGAACGGTCAACGTCCTTTATTCGCGTTTGCTCCCCTCGATACGATGATGCCCGGACGGGTATCGCGTCGGATCGACGGTCGCCGTCGACTCGAGGCCGTCGCGGTGGACACCGATCGCTCGGTCCACGCGGCGGACACCGATCGCTCGGTCCACGCGGCGGGATACGCGTCCGAGTACACCCCCCAAACCATGAACTCCACACAACACGACTGGAAGCCCATGGAATCGTCGACAGCCGGCGCTCGGTGTCGAAACTGCGGCACACACGTGACACAGCAGTTCGCCCGCGTCTTCGGTGATAACGGTGACATCGTCCACGGCTGTCCGTCCTGTACGACCTATCGGGAGATGCAATCCGGCGGGCATCTCCCCGGCGACTGAGCCCCGTCGCCTTCTCGGATTCCCGTTTTCGACCGCAACCGTTCGACGTTCCGACTCGTTTTGAGTGGCCACCTGGTCGGTTCGACCGACTCGAGACCGTACACCGGTTCGATCTGCTTTTGCCGCCCCATCGGCTGCGCCGTCATTCGCCACGTCGGTTCGTCCGTCGTCTCCCCGCTAGAAACGATTCGATCGCTCATCCCGCGGCGTAGCCGCCCGTATCCGCTCCTTACCGTCGCTCGCGAATCCCGGTCGTTCGCCGCGGGAATCGAACGAGGGCGTAACCTGCAAAAGTTAAAGTTAGTGGTGAGTGAAGTGGGATACATGGTCACTGGTGGTGGATTGTCCGTCGAGCGCCTGTTCCCCTTCTCTCTGATCGATGTCAGTTCAAACCGACAGAACTGAACCGCTCGCGGAGAGTGAGGTGTTTCACATCCTCGGCAACGACAGACGGCGGGCTATCGTCCAACTCCTCGCGGAGGAGGGCGGACAGATCGACGTCTCCGACGTCGCGACCGAGATCGCCGCGACCGAATCCGACACGACGCCTGTGCCGAACAACCTCTACAAGAGCGTCTACGTCTCACTCCAGCAGACACACCTTCCCCAACTCGAGGAAGACGCCGTGATCGAGTACGATTCCGACGCGAAGACGATCCAACCCGGTCGCCACTTCGACGAGGTGCTGCAGTACGTCGACGGCCACGCCGCCGATCACTCGCAGGTGCTGGGACTCCACCTCGTGCTCTGTGTCTTCGGCCTCGCCGTCATCGCGTTGGCCGGACTCAACCTCCCGCTTGCCTCGAGCATCGATCCGGTGCTCTCGAGCGTGCTCGTGTTTCTCGCGGTCGCCGCGAGCAGCCTCTACCGGCTGCTCGGTTAGGGCCACGGCACGCTCGGGTCCTCGGTGGACTCGCCGGTTCGATACCCGCTCGAAGAGGAGTTGTATCGACAGCCCCGCTCCCAGTCCGGCGGCACCGCTCTCCGGTAGCCGATGGTGGTATCCTCGAAAAATCGTGTTCCGGCACCGCCGCGCCGTGACGGCCTAAAAAGACGCGCTGGCCGTTGGATCGCTCTCCTTAGGCGACGACGAATCCGATCGCGGCGGAGTCGTCGGTCGTCACACCGTCAGTCTCGTTATCGGTGTCGAGCCCGTCGTCGGTCTCGTTCGTTTCGTTCTCATCGGTTCCGAGTTCCGACTCGTTAGACTCGGTGTCGTCGAGTCCGTCCTCGGTCTCCTCGGTCAGCTCGATCATCGCGACTTCACCGGACTGGTCGGTCAGCACCATGTGGACGTAGCTGCCGGCCTCGAGATCGGTCGTTTCGACCTCGAATTCGACAGTGTCGCTCTCGCCGCCCTCGAGCGTCACGTTCTGCTCGGCGACAAGGTCACCGTCGAGACGGAACTGGGCCGCCTCGGTGTGCTCCTCGTCAGTCGGGTTCTCGATCGTCGCCGTTACCGTGAGCGTATCGCCGACCGTAGCGCTCTCGGGTGCCTCGAGATCACTGACGTTGAACGAATCGGCTGTCACTGCCTCGTCAGCGGTTTCGTTGTCGACGGGTTCCTCGTCGAGCGGCGTTTCGTTGGTTTCGTTGTCGTCAACCGGTTCCTCTTCGACTGGTTCGTCATCGACCGGGGTCTCGTTGGTTTCGTTGTCGTCAACGGGTACCTCGTCGACCGGAAGCTCGTCGGTTTCGTTATCGTCGACCGGCTCTTCCTCAACGGGTTCCTCGTCGATTGGAGTCTCGTTGGTTTCGTTGTCGTCGACGGTTTCGTTATCGTCGACCGGCTCTTCTTCAACGGGTTCCTCGTCGACTGGAGTCTCGTTGGTTTCGTTGTCGTCAACTGGCTCCTCGTCGACGGGTTCCTCATCGATCGGAGTCTCGTTGGTTTCGTTATCGTCAACCGGCTCTTCCTCAACCGGCTCTTCCTCAACGGGCTCCTCATCGACGGGTTCCTCGTCGGTTACGTTATCGTCGACGGTTTCGTTATCGTCGACCGGCACCTCGTCGGTGATGTTGTCCATGCCGTCCGGCAGATCGTCGGCGCTGAGATTCTCACCGACGACGAGGACGTAAACGCTCGCGTTTTCGACGTTCAGATTTTCGACGGTCAGGTCCTCAACCGTAACGAAGATCGGACGATCCTCGGCGTCGATCGGCATTTCGTCCATCGGTTCTTCGTCGGTTACGTTATCCTCGACCGGCTCTTCGTCGACGGGTTCCTCTTCGACGGGTTCCTCGTCGGTTTCGTTATCGTCGATTGGCTCTTCGTCGACGGGTTCCTCGTCGACAGGCTCCTCGTCGGTTTCGTTATCGTCGATCGGTTCTTCATCGACGGGCTCCTCGTCGATCGGAGTCTCGTCGGTTTCGTTGTCGTCAACCGGCTCTTCGTCAGTTTCGTTATCGACCGGTTCTTCGTCAACGGGTTCCCCGTCGACCGGAGTCTCGTTGGTTTCGTTATCGTCGACCGGCTCTTGGACCGGTTCGTCGACGTCAGTCTCGTTATCGTCAACTGGCTCCTGGACCGGTTCGTCGACGTCGGTCTCGTTATCGTCGACCGGTTCCTCGTCAGCCGGTGCTTCGTCGTCTACCCCGCCGACGGTAACCATCGCGTCGTCGGTCACGGGCTCGTCCTCGGGCGTGACGAACGGTCCGTCAGCCTGCCCTTCGGTTTCGACGAAGTCGTACTGCTGGTTGTCGTTCGTATCGCGGTGTGGCATCGCGATCAGCGTCTCGTCCTCCTCGAGCGACTCGTTGAGCGTGATCTCGACGCTCTCGTACGTGCCCGCCTCGAGGTATTCCGACGTGCCGCTGACGCTCTCGAAGACGTTGCCCACGAGGAGGCTGCTGTCGTGGATCGTCACGAAGCCGCCACTCGCGAGGGAGACGTTCTCGACAACGACCGTGTCGTTCTCGATCGTCTGATCGTTAAACGTCACATACGCGCCCTGTTGGCCGTCTGATTCCGTTTCGTTTTCGAGCCCGGTATCGCCGGTGTCGGACTCGGTATCGTTCTCGCCCTCCTGGAGTCCGGTCGCCGTGTCCGCGCTCTCTGCCGTCGCTACTGATTCGTTCGCCGATTCGGTGTCTGTTCCGTTATACTCGTCCTGACTGACGTCGCTGCTCTGGTTCCCGCCAGTCGCGGCCGCCGCGACCATCGCCCCGCTCGAGCAGACGAGCATCAGTGCAGTAAGTACAACGAGTAACTGATTGCGTGCGTTCATAGTTGCCGTGAAGGCATCACTCTCGTCGTTGGTTTGGCGGATAAACCGGCAGAACCATTACGCTGAGAAATCGGATACTACGGCCCGACAGTGCCGGGTTCCGTTGTGTGGCCACCGACGGAAAACAACGATTGCTGATAGGAACGGCCGGCCGGTTAGTCGTCGTTTGCCTGTTCGGGCGACTTCGACGCCGTCGGTTCGTGTCCCGGCAGGCAGACCAAGTTCTCGCGCCCGAGTCGCAGTTTGGTTATCTGACCATCGTCCTCGAGATCGGCGAGTAAGCGACTGACTTTGGCTTTCGACCAGTCGACCGAGTCGACGATATTCGACTGTTTCATCCGTCCGCCGTTCTCCGTGAGGAGTTGGCGCACCCGCTCCCGATCGGTCACGAACTCCTCGCGGTTCGACTCGGCCTCGTTCGCGAGCGAGTCCGGTTCCTCGTAGCGGTTGCGAGCGACGAGTATCCCCCCAAGCAGTGCGAGCGCGGCCATTCCGGCGAGAGCCGCGAGATGGGCACCGCCATCCAGTTGGAGCGGCTGGGCACCACTCGGGACGTACCCGGACCACGCGGGACCGATCGACGCGACTGCACCGCTGATCGACGACCCCCTCGAGTCGGAGCGAATAAAACCCCCTCGTCCGATTGTCATGGCTTCGAACGGTCTGTAGTCGCGTGATTCATGTCCAGTACCGTCGTGACCGCTCTACAAATCGGTTTTTATAAGGCAGGGACTGATAGTCCCCGACGAGTATATCACGACAACTGTGATATCGACGCAGACGGGCGCTCCGCCGTTGTCTGCGCCGGCTGACGGTCGGTTTCGATGGCGGCGGGATCGGAGCAACGCGGTTCGTGAGGATGGTACTGTAACACTCGCCAGGCATGGTATAGGCCGCCTTTGCTCGACGGATTGAATAAACTCGATCGGACGTTTGGAACGGCTAGCGCGGATTCGTCCCGGATTCAGCCGGTAAGACAATGTTAGCGAGAGTCTCCGGTAATCGAACACGACTGCGACCGTCTCCCGCCCGGGCGACCATCGTCGCCCTCGATTTCGGTCGACTCCGACGGTCTCCCGACCTCAGCGTCGAACCGCGGGCAGCAGCCACTCGCTTCGAGCCGCCCTAGCTGTACGAGCTGCCCTCCCGATTCGGCTCGAGCGCGGACCCGGCGTCCATGTCGGCGGCATCGGATTGCCCGTCGCCGACTAGCGATCGGATGCCCGACTCGAGGCCGACGCGGGCATCGAATCCGAGGTCGCAAGCCGCCTTCGACGTGTCCGCGCCGCTGTGTCTGATATCGCCGGCCCGCGGGTCGCGGTTGACGATCGTCGAGGACGACCCGGTCGCGTCGCGGACCGTCTCGGCGAGTTCCCGGATCGTCGTGCGCTCGCCCGTCCCGACGTTGTACGCCTCGCCGACCGCGTCCGTCGTCGCCGCCCGCAGGTTCGCTCGGACGACGTCGCTGACGTGGACGAAGTCGCGGCTCTGCTGGCCGTCGCCCTGAATCGTGATCGGCTCGTCCGCCCGCGCCTGCTCGAGGAACGTCGAGATAACGCCGCTGTAGGGCCCTTGCTGGCGGGGGCCGTAGACGTTGAAGTACCGTAACGCCACGGTCGGCAGATCGTACAGCTCCTCGTAGAGCCGAGCGTACTGGTCGAGCGCGAGCTTTTGAACGCCGTAGGGCGAGGTCGGCTTCGTCGATGCCGTCTCCGGCACCGGCAGCTCCTCGGGGTGTCCGTAGACGGCCGCGCTCGAGGCGACGACGACCCGGGCATCCTCCTGGCGGGCCTGCTCGAGGACGAGGAGACCCGCCTCGAGATTCGTCCGGTTGCTCTGCCGTGGCTCGTCGACGCTTTGGGTAACGCTGACGACGGCGGCGTGGTGGAAGATCACGTCGACGCCGCGGGCCGCTCGCTGGAGCGCGATCGGATCGCGAACGTCGCCCTCGATGATCGTCACGTCGTCGGGGAGGTGGACCCGGTCGCCGGTCGTGAAGTTATCGAGGATCCTGACATCGTTGCGCGGTGCCAGCGCCTCGACGAGGTGGCTGCCGATGAAGCCCGCACCGCCGGTCACGAGGATCGTCTTGTCGCTGATTACTGGCGAGTCCATTTCCTGGGCCGACCAGTTCCTCGCTGTTTAGTATCACATTCGTACCCTCGCACGCGCAAGGGCCGACCCGCGTAATGCGGTGCTTAAGCGCCGACCCGTCGGCCCCGCGGCCGATACGCTGGACTCGCCCGGCGACGGCCGCGAGCCGGTTGGGGAAGCTATATGCGCGGCCCTCGGCAATCCCACGCCAATGACCGTCGACCTCGTCGTGCGCAACTGCACCGTCGTCACGCCCGCGGGTCGCTCGCCCGACTCGGGGGTCGCCGTCGAAGACGGCCGAATCGTCGCCGTCGGCCGGAGCGACCGACTCCCCGACGCGGATCGGGTCCTCGACGGCGATGGCAACGTGCTGGTCCCTGGCATCGTGGACTGTCACATCCACAACCGCGAGCCCGGCCTCGAGTACAAGGAAGACTGGGAGTCCGCGACCCGGGCGGCCGCGGCCGGCGGCGTGACGACCGTCGTCGGGATGCCGAACACGGACCCGGTCATCGACCGGCCCGAACACCTTGAGCTCAAGTTCGACCGCGGCGAGGCGTCGGCCCACGTCGACTTCCAGAGCTACGCGGTCGTCACGAGCGAGAACCTCGATCTGATCCCGGAACTCGACGCGACCGGCGCGCTCGGATTCAAGATCTTCCTCGGCTCGACGGTCGGCGACGTGCCGCCGCCGAGCGACGGCAAGATCCTCGAGGCCATGGAGGAGATCCGGGAGACGGGCAAGCGACTCGGCTTCCACGAGGAAAACGGCGAGATCATCGACCACTACACGGAGCGGTTCAAAGCCGAGGGGCGAAACGAGCCGATCGACCACTCCCACTCGCGGCCCGTCATCGCCGAGCAGGAGGCGGTCGAGCGGATGATCACCTTCGCCGAGGAGACCGGCACGAAGATCCACATGTTCCACGTCTCGTCGGGGTCGGCCGCCGAGGCCGTCGCGCGAGGCAAAGACCGCGGCGTCGACGTGACCGCGGAGACGACGCCCCACTACCTCTGGTTCACCGAGGACGTGATGCGCGAGAAGGGTAACGTCGCTCGAGTGCAGCCGCCGATCCGGGACGCCGCGGAACGCGACGAACTCTGGCGCGTCGGTATCGACAACGGCGCGATCGACTGCATCGCTACCGACCACGCGCCCCACACCGCTGAGGAGAAGAAAGTCGACGACCCCTTCGGCAACACGTGGGACGCGATCTCGGGCTTCGTCGGCCTCGAGACCGAAGTCCCGGCCATGCTCAGCTTCGTCGATCAGGGCCGGTTCACGCTCGAGGAGTGGGTCCGCCGGCACTCGGCGCGCCCGGCTCAAGTGTGGGGGATGTACCCGCAGAAGGGCTCGCTACAGGTCGGCACGGACGCGGACTTCACGATCGTCGACCCGGACCGCGAGTGGACGCTCGAGGACCGACGGGACCTCCACTCGAAGAACTGCGTCACGCCGTTCGAGGGCGAGTCCTTCACCGGGAAAGCGGTCGCGACGGTCGTCCGCGGCGAGCCCGTTTTCGAAGACGGAGCCGTCGTCGGCGAGTCGGGATACGGGACACGCGTCGACGTCGACTGAGCCCGAACTGCACTTCGAACCCGGCGAGTCGCCGATACCGTTCGCCGCGACTGTTTTCAGTTCGTGAAAGCGGCGGTCGGTTTATATTCTCGTCCCGCCCGTCCGACCGCAATGACGCTCACTCGCCATGACTGAGACAGCATCCGAGCCAGACGAGCAGGCGGAATCGGACGGACCGACCGAGACGGACAAGACCGAACAGCTCAGGTCGGTGTTCCTCTCGGTCACCGACGGCGACGCGGAGCCGATCGTCGAGTCCCAACGAGAAGAGTCACATACGCGAGAAATACGCGAAGAACGGAGCGACGAGGCCGTCGGCCCCGCCGAACACCACGGACTCGAGGACGCGCTCGACGATCCAGAGCCCGCGGACTGACCGGGCCCGCTCACTCGAGGTCCGCGCCCACCGCGTCCTCAACCGACGAAAAGCCGTCCCGCTCGAGCAGTGCCGAGAGTCCTCGATTGATCCGTTTTGCAGTCGACGGCCCCTCGTAGACGAACCCGGTGTACAACTGGACCAGCGAGGCACCGGCGCGGATCTTCGCGTAGGCGCTTTCGGCCGAGTCGACGCCGCCCACGCCGATAATCGGGAGTTCGCCGTCGGTGTATTCCGCGAGCGACCGGATGACCGCCGTCGAGCGGTCCTCGAGTGGCTTCCCGCTGAGTCCGCCCCATTCTTCCTGTCGGGGCGAGTCGAGTCCCTCGCGGCTCGTCGAGGTGTTCGTCGCGACGATACCGTCGAGGTCGAACTCCCGAACGATATCGACGAGATCGAAGACGGACTCCTCGGGTTCGTCGGGGCCGATCTTCACCAGTATCGGCACGTCGCGATCGTTTTCGGCCTCGAGCGTCTCGAAAATCGCTCGCAGGTGCTCGGGCGAACCCTCGTCGAACTCCTCGGGCGTGTTCGGGCAGGAGACGTTTACGACGACGTAGTCGGCGAAGGGCGAGAGTCGATCGAAGACCCGCCGGTAGTCCTCGATCGCTTCCCGCTCGTCCGATGAGTTCATCTTGCCGACGTTGACCCCGAGCGGGATAGAAGGGGTGCCGTCGGCCTCGAGTCGCGACTTGACCCGCTCCATCCCCTGCCCGTTGAACCCCATCCGGTTGACCATCGCCTCGTCCTCGCGCAGGCGGAAGAGCCGAGGTCGGTCGTTGCCCGACTGCGGGTAGGGCGTGACGGTTCCGATTTCGACGAAGCCAAAGCCCAGTGCCGCGAGCGCGTGGGTCACTTCGGCGTTCTTGTCGAAGCCGGCGGCCACGCCGACCGGGTTCGGGAACGTGGTATCGAACAGGTCAACCTCGAGCGCGGGGTCGTCGTACCGATACGCGTAGGACAGCGCCGCCCGCGTCGGCCGCGTGGACTGGGCCGCCCGGAGCGTCCGTTTGCCGAGATCGTGAGCCGTCTCGGCTGGGAGTGTGAACGCGAGAGGGCGAACCCGCGAGTACAGCGTCATTGCCACCACGTGGGGATGGCCGACAGGTAAACGTCTCGAAGCGCTCGAGACCGTGTCGACCCTGTCCCTCGAAAAACTGTGTCCCGGCATCCGGAATTTTGGAGTGCCGTGCCGTCGCTTCGGCGCTCGTCGATTCAGTTCTCGCCGCGAACCGCTGCCGCGTCGGGCCCGAACTCCGACTCGAGCAACTCGGGGACCGTCTCGGGGGTCACGTCCGAGTACCAGGTGTTTCGCGGCTGAATCGAAATCGCGGTGCCGTCATCGCTGCACAGCCCCAGGCAGTCGGTTTCGCTGACCGAAACCGCCGTCCAGAAGGCGTCGCGCTCGCGGAGCCAGTCTTTGACCGCCGCGACGGTTTCCTCGGCCCCGACCGCGCCGCAACTCGCGTACTCGCCGTCGCGGTCGTTCGTACAGACGAAAACGTGCGCCTCGAGGCGCTCGCGGTGTTCCTCGGTCCGGTCTTTCATGGACTGGCCAGGAGGTCGTCGCGTCGCTCGGCGGTCGAGTGCACGCCGGCCCGCGTCTGGAGCCAGCCGAAACAGCCCGCGACGAGCGCCCAGAGCGCGGCCTGGCTCAGCGCGGTCAGTCCGCGGAAGGCGGTCACGAGATCCGCCGGCATCGAGCCGGACTCGACAATCGTCGGTGCCGCGATCGCGGTGACCGCGACGAGCGCGACGATCGGGAGCGCGGCTGCGACTCCACCGAGCGGACGGCTTCGCGCCGAGACACGCCGGTAGGCGTAGACCGAGAGCACGGCGACGACCGCGCCGACGGCCATCAGCCCTGCGTAGATCGCGATCCGGAGCGTGGGATCGAACGCCTGTTCGGCACCCGGCGTCGTCGGCGGGAGCACCAGCCACGGCGCGACCGAGACGGTGAGGAAGCCGGCACCGGCCAGGACGTAGGTCTTGACCCGTCCACGACCGGGCAGGGCCGGCTCGAGGAAGTAGAAGGCGAGCGCGAAGACGCCGCCAAGCAAGATCCCCCAGAGGACGCCGCTGCCGACGCTTACCGCGGCGGTCGTCGCTTCGCTCACCGCGTGAGCGTGTTCGCCGGCGGCATGGGCGTGCTCCCCGGCCTCGTGGGCGTGTTCACCGGCGTGAGCGTGATCGCCGCCCGCTGCAACCGTCTCCATATAGCCGATCAACGGGTTCGCAACGACGGCCATGTAGGCTCCGTATGCGATTCCCGCGATCGCGCCGGCGAGGACGCCCCGCTCGAGGTAGTCGACGAGCATTGGTCTCAGTGACAGACGACGCCGGCCGCGTGGCGGAAGTTGTGCATCGAATCGTGGATCAACGGTTCCTGGAGGAACAGCAGCGCGAACGAAAGCGCCGCGGCGAACGCGAAGACGGCCAGTAGCTGTGCTGTCGTGAGGTCGTCACGGGCGGCCCCGATTCGACCGTGAACGGTTTCGGTCGTCATGCAAGTCAGTTTTCTCTACTGAAACTGCGATTGTAAAACTACCGATCGCACAGCGACGACGGCGGATCGTGCTCGTACCGACCGTTCGACGGGGAGACGGTCCGAACGGTCAACGTCTGTCAGGTGCTCCCGGTTGAACCCGTCGGAATCCGTGACTACCGGTGGATAACGAAATCGTTTTCCTACGGCTACCGCTTGATTCGACTACCAACGAGAGCCATGAGTACCCAATGTCGGTCCCCAGGAGGGAGACGCCGTGGCGGCTAACCGCCTGCTTGTCCCGCTGTCTGATACGGTAACCGTCAGGCAAACGGTCGGCTACGCCGTCCAGTCCGGGCTCGAGGAGGCCGATTCGCTCGAGTGTCATCTGGTCGTCGCGCTCCCCTACGACGGCGACGTGCCCGAGGGCGATCAGCAACTCGAGGACGCCGAGGGGCTGCTCTCCCGGGCGCGAAACTGGGTCGAAGAGGACGCCGGCGACGCCGACGTGACGATCGAAACCGCGACGATCGGTGCCGACGAGTACCTCTTCGGTCCCCGAGATTACGCCGAAATCTTCGACGCCTACGCCGACGAACACGGGATCGACCGAGTCATCATCGATCCGGAGTACCAACCCGGTGTTACCGCACAGCTGCTCCAGCCGCTCGAGCGCGAACTCGAGCGCATCGGGCTGGCCTACGACGAGGCCCCGGTCGAGCGCTCGGCTCGACACAGCCGTCTCGCCGGCGGCACCGAGGATTTCGACCGGCTGTTCGCGACGTTCCTGATCTCCTACGGCTTCTATCTCGTGTTGGGCGATCCGACCTACTGGTTCGATCTCCTCACGGGCGCGGCGGTCGCCGGAATCACCGCTATCTCGCTCGCCCGGGTGACGTTTACCGTGCCGCTCGACCGCGTCCAGTCGCCGATCCGCGTCGTTCGATTCGTGTTCTACATCCCCTATCTGCTCTGGGAGATCGTCAAGGCCAACATCGCGGTCTCGGCGGTCATCCTCCGGCCGTCGATGCCGATCGAGCCCTCGCTGACGCGGGTCAACACCCGCGTCCGGAGCGGGCTGCCGCTGACCGCACTGGCAAACAGCATCACGCTTACCCCGGGCACGCTGACGGTCCGGGCCAACAACCAGCAGCTGCTCGTCCACACGCTGATTCCCGCCGCACGCGACGACCTCTTCGACGGCGGCTTAGAGAAGGGAATTCGCTTCGTCTTCTACGGCCGCGAATCGGCGGCGATCCCCTCGCCGCGCGAACGCGACGACGCCGAAATCGTCGGGGGTGAGGAACTGTGACGCCGACCTCGCTCGAGAACGTCTTCCTCGTCGCGGCCGGGCTGTTCGTCGTGCTGGCGATCGCGATGTTCTATCGCGCCGTCGTCGGGCCGACGACCCAAGACCGGCTGCTGGCGGTGAACGTCCTCGGGACGAACACGGTCGTCATCCTCGCCCTGCTGGCCGCGGGGCTCGATCAGTCGTGGTTCCTCGACGTCGCGCTGATCTACGCCCTGTTGAACTTCCTGATGTCGATCGCCATCTCGAAGTTCACCGTCGAACGGGGTGGTGTGCTGTGATCGAACCGATCGCGCTCCAGTCGACCGTCGGGACCGTCCGGTTCTGGGCGATCGTCCTCTTGCTCGGACTCGGCGTGTTCTTCACGCTCGTCTCGACGGTCGGCGTCCTCCGGCTTCCGGACATCTACGCCCGGGCCCACACGGCCTCCCAGACGGACACGCTCGGAGCCGGCTTCGCACTCGCCGGCGTCGCAGTGGCCTTCGGCTGGCAGCACGCGGCGGTCTACACCGTCTTACTGCTGTTTTTCGTGTTCATCACGAACCCGACGGCGGCCCACGCGATCGCCCGTTCGGCCGCGGAGACCGGCGTCGAACCGGTCCTCACGGAGGAGAATGCGGCCGAACCCGAAGCGTCCGCCGAACGCGACGTTCCGACCGAAACCGACGGTGAGACACAATGAGCCTGTTCGCGTATTCGCTCGTGATATTCATCCTCGCGACGGCCGTCGCCACGGTGCTGTTCCGGGACGTGCTGTCGGTCATCATCGTCTTCGGCGCGTACAGCCTCGGCATGGCCATCCTCTATACGTTCCTGCTGGCTCCCGACGTGGCGATGACCGAGGCCGCGATCGGTGCCGGCGTCACGACGCTGTTGCTCCTGTTGACGATCGCGCGCACGACCCGGCCCACGACCGACGCGCTCAGAGAGCGGATTCACGTGCCCGCGGTCGTCGTCGTCGGCGCGTTCGTCCTCCTGCTGTGTACCGCAGTGCTCCCCGACATGTACCCGGTCGGGAGCACGTCCACGCCGGTCTGGTCGAACCCCGACGTGACCCAACACTACATCACGGAGACCTACGAGCAGACGGGCGTCGAGAACGCGGTCACGTCCGTCCTCGCCGCCTACCGTGGGTTCGACACCTTCGGCGAGGCGGTCGTCGTCTTCGCCGCCGGCGTCTCGACCCTGCTCGTCCTGAAACGCGAGGTGTTCGCCTGAATGTCCGACTACGACGATACCTACACCGAGAGTCAGGTGATCATGACTGCCGTCAAGATCATCGCACCGTTTACGCTCACCTACGGGCTGTTCATGACCTTCCACGGGGGTGACGCCCCCGGCGGCGGGTTCCAAGGCGGGACCATCGTCGGCGTCACCGTCCTCATGCTCGCCTTCGCCTTCGGCATCGAGCCGACCCGACAGTGGCTCAAAAATTCCGTTCTCACCGGCCTCGTCGCCGGCGGCGTCGTCATCTTCGGCGCGATCGGCCTCGGGATGATCGCGCTCGGCGGGGACTTCCTCGAGTTCACCATGCTCAAAGAAGTCTTCCACATCAAACCGAAGTGGGGGCTCGAGGCCGTCGAGATCGCCGGCATCTCGCTGATCGTTTCGGGGGTCATCATCAGCCTCTTCTTTACGATGGCAGCCGGCTTTTCGCCCGAGCGGCCGAGCGGGACCGGCGGCATCAGCAGTGCCGATAACGCCGCCGAGGGGCCGGATTCGCCCGTTGCGGAGGTGGGAGACGATGATTGAACTCCTGATGGATCGCTACACCTACGTCCTGATGTTCGTCTTGCTGGGACTTGGCATCTACATGGTGATCGCCAGCGAGAACCTCGTGAAGAAGCTGATCGGGGTGAGCCTCTTCCAGACGGCCATCTTCCTGTTTTTCATCTCGATGGCCTATATCGACGTTGAGGGCGCGTCGGCACCGATCGTCCCCCATCACGGTGAACCGGGGGAGGTCATGGTCGCGAGCCCGCTGCCGCAGGTCATCGTGCTGACCGCCATCGTCGTCGGCATCGCGCTGACGGCGGTCGGGTTGGCGCTGATCATCCGCATCTACGCGGAGTACGGGACGCTTCGCGAAGACACGCTTCGGGAGGTGCGCGCCGATGAGTAACGTCGATCTGCTGCTCCCGCTGTTGATCGCCACGCCGATCCTCGCGGCGACGCTGCCGATCGCGCTCGGCCTGCGGTTCGACCGCACTGGATGGCCCGTCGCGGGACTCACCACGCTCGGGCTGTTCGCCGGCGCTGCGGTCCTCGCGAGCGAGGTCTACGCTGGCAACGAAGCAGTGACCCACGAACTCGGCGGCTACCCCCGCGAGTACGGGATCGAACTCGTCGCCGACGAGTTCTCGATGCTGATCGTCCTGCTCGTGACCGCCGTCGCCACCGGCGTCCTCGCATACACGCGTCGGGGCGGCCCGCGCGGAAACACGTTCTACACCGCCTACCTGCTGCTGGTCGGCGGCCTGCTCGGCATCTCGCTGACCGGCGACGTGTTCAACCTCTTCGTCTTCCTCGAGATCACGAGCCTCGCGACCTACGCGCTGGTCGCCAGCGGCGACGGCCCCGAGTCGGCGGTCGCCGCCCTGAAGTATCTGATCTTGGGGACCGTCGCCGCGTCGATGTACCTGATCGGCGTCGCCTTCGTGTTCATGGCGACGGGGACGCTCAACATGGTCGAACTCGCTGAGGCGATTCCGGGGGCAGAGGCACAGACCTTGATTCACGCCGGCTTTGCGTTCATGGTCGTCGGCTTCGCCGTCAAGGTCGCCCAGTGGCCGCTGCACACGTGGCAACCGAGCGCCTACCGGCAGGCTCCCGACGGCGTGACGCCGCTGATCGCGGCGCTCGTCTCGACGGCGTCGGCCTACGCGTTCGGCCGGCTGATCGTCACCGTCTTCGAGGTCGAGTACCTCGCGACGATGCCCAACGCCGCCGCGGTCGTCCTCATGATCGGCTGCGTGAGCGTCCTCGCGGGCACCGTCCTCGCCGTGATCCAGACCGAGGTCAAACGCATGCTCGCGTACTCGTCGGTCTCGCAGTTCGGGCTGGTCGTGGCCGCCTACGGGGTCGTCATCGCCGGCAACTCCGAGACGGCCTTCGTCGGTGCCGCGATCCACCTCGTCGGCCACGGCCTGCTGAAAGCCGGCCTCTTCCTCGGGGCTGCACTCGTCGCGGCGAGCTACGGAGCCCGCACCGTCGACGAGTACGCCGGCCTCGCCACGGAGCGCCCGGTCATCGCCGGGTCCATAGCCGTGCTCCTGTTCGCGCTCGTCGGCGTCCCGCCGGGTATCGGCTTCGTCAGCAAGTGGTACATCGCGCTGGGTGCCGTCGAGTCCCAGCTCTGGCCCGTCGCCGCCGTGATCTTCCTCAGTACCATGCTCACCTTAGCCTACGCCGCCCGCCTGCTCGAGAAGATGTACTTCACGCCGCCCGCGGCGGTCGACCGACCGCACGCGCCGGGAGCGGTGGCGACCGACGGCGGTGACGCCGATCGCGACGACTCCGCCGCCGATCCGGACCTCGACGGGAACGGAACCGCGACCGCTGCCGACGCGATCCGCGGCGGGGAGACGCGGGACCCCGTTTCGACCGGCATGGTCGCGATCGTCGTCGTCGCCGCGCTCGCTGCCGTCGCGCTCGGATTCGCCGGCGGCACGCTCGCCGACTTGCTCTCGCCGTTCCTCACGGAGGTGTTCAACTAATGGTTGCAGACATCCGACCGCTCGCCGCCGTGTTGGTGTCGGCGGTCGCCATCGTCCTGATCGTCGCGTCGCATCGCCGACCGAACCTCCGCGAGGGCTGGTCCGTCCTGGCCGCCCTCGCGAAGTTCGCCATCGTGGCGAGCATGCTCCCCGCCGTCATGGACGGCACCGTCTTCCGGTGGAGTCTCGCGGACTCGACGGGGATCCAGTTCCTCGAGGGGATCGACTTCGCCCTGCGGGCCGACCCGCTTGGCATCTTCTTCGCCCTGCTCGCGAGCTTCCTCTGGATCTTCACGTCGTTTTACGCGACGGGGTACATGCGCGGGCTCGACGAACACTCCCAGACGCGGTTCTTCGCGTCGTTCGCGGCCAGCCTCTCCGCCGCCGTCGGGATCGCCTTCGCGGCGAACCTGGTGACGATCTTCGTTTTCTACGAACTGCTGTCGCTCGTGACCTACCCGCTGGTCGCCCACAACGAGGACAGCGAGGCCCGCATCGCCGGTCGAAAGTACCTGACCTACACGTTCTTCGGCGGCGGGGTCTTCCTGCTCGCCGGCACGGTCCTGATCTACTGGCTAACGGGGCTGGTCGGCGGGCCGACCCTCGCCTTCGAGGCGGGCGGCATGGAGGCGCTGGCCGCGGCCGCACAGGTCGAGCCGGTCTACGCGCAGGCCGCCTTCTTCCTGCTTATCGCCGGCTTCGGCGTCAAGGCCGCGCTGATGCCGATCCACTCGTGGCTCGCCGACGCGATGGTCGCGCCGACCCCCGTCTCCGGCTTGCTCCACGCGGTCGCAGTCGTCAAGTCCGGTGCCTTCGGCATCGCTCGCGTCATCCTCGAGGTCTACGGACCCGGGCTGATCCACGACCTGCCGCTGGACGTGCCCGGAATCGGCGAGGTCGGGCTGAACATCCCGGTCGCCCTCGTCGCCGCGTTCACGCTGACCGCGGCGAGTGTCATCGCCTTGCGCAAGGACCACCTCAAGCGCCGGCTCGCCTACTCGACGACGGCACAGCTCTCCTACATCGTGCTCGGACTCTCGATGTTACATCCCTACGCGATGGTCGGGGCGTTGTTCCACATTCCCGCGCACGCGTTCGCGAAACTCACGCTGTTCTTCTGTGCGGGCTCGATCCACGTCGAGACCCACACGGACTACATCAGCGAGATGGCCGGCATCGGGAAGCGGATGCCGCTGACGATGACCGCCTTTACCGTCGGTGCGGCCGGGATGGCCGGGCTGCCGCCGCTTGCCGGTTTCGTCAGCAAGTTCTACATGCTGATCGGGGCCGGCTACATGGGCGGCGAGTACTGGCTGTTCGCCGGCGCACTGCTGCTCTCGGCCGTGCTCAACATCGGCTACTTCTGGCCGGTCGTCTACACCGCCTTCTTCGAGAGCGAGGACCGGCACAACGCCAAACCGTTCCTCGAGTTCCCCGGAGGCGGCCTGCTCCAGTCCGACGGGAGCGAGCCGGACGACGGCCACGTCGCCACCGACGGGGGCGAACGACCCGATAGCGAACGCGAGCGAAGCGAGACGGCCGAGGAAACGGATGCTGAGGCCACGGGAGACGAAACGTTCGAGTACGCCGTCGACCAGAACCCGAGCGATCACACGGTGTCCGACGGGGATGATTCGACGGGCGAGTCCGTCGACGCCACGGACCACCACCTGTCTCTTATACACATCTCTGAGCGGG
>NZ_AOID01000032.1 GCF_000337195.1 Natrinema versiforme JCM 10478
TGCCAGCCCGCTCAGAGATGTGTATAAGAGACAGTCTTCGGGCTGCCCTTCGAGGAACTGGGCGGTCCGTTCGATGACCTCATCACGGAGGTGAGCGGCTAATGGCGGTCGAATCCCTGTCGCTCGCCTACCCGCCGCTTTTGGTCTTCGCGGCGGCGCTGCTCGTGCTCGTTCTGCCGCGGATCGCCGGCTTCACCGTCGGCGCGCTCAGTCTCGCGGCCGTGCTCGCGATCTCGCTGGTCGCGCCGGAGGGCCAACACTTGGCCGGGTCCTTCCTCGGATTCGACGTCGTCCCGTTCTACATCGACGACTTCTCCCGGATGGTAGGCATCGGACTCGGCTTTTTGGGCGTCTGTAGCGTCATCTACGCCTACTCGAGCGAGGCCAGTAAGACGTTAGTCGCGTTCGCACTCGTCTACGTCTCCTCGTCGATCGGGGCGGCCTTCGCCGGCGACTGGCTCGTGCTCCTGTTCATGTGGGAGCTGATGGCGGTGACGAGTACGCTCGTGGTCTGGCACTACGGTGGCGAGGCCGTTCGGGCCGGCTTCCGGTACGCGCTCTTCCACGGCACCGGCGGCGTGCTCGTGATGCTTGCGGTCGCCGTCCACTACGTCGAGGTCGGGTCGTTCCTCTATACGGCCACCGACGGAATCGCCACCGGAATCCCGGCGCTGCTCGCGGTGCTCGGGATGGGCGTCAACGTCGCCTTCATCGGTTTCCACACGTGGCTGCCCGACACCTATCCGCGACCGCACATCGCGGCCTCGGTGTTCCTCTCCGTGTACACGACGAAGACGAGCGCGTTCATCCTCTACCGGGCGTTCCCGGTAGAGGGCTCCCACGACCTCTCGATATACATCGCGTATATGGGCGGGCTGATGGCCGTCTACGGCGCGACCTTCGCCCTGCTGCAACACGACATGCGGGCGCTGCTATCCTATCACATCCAGGCCCAGCTCGGCTACATCGTCGCCGGAATCGGGATCGGATCGCAGCTGGCCGTCGCGGGGTCGATGAGCCACCTGTTCAACAACGTGCTGTTCAAGAGTCTGCTGTTCATGGCCGTCGGGGTCGTCATCTACCGGACCGGCGAGGAGGATCTCTATCACCTCGGCGGGCTCTGGCGCGAGATGCCCCTGACCGCGATCGGATTCGGGCTCGGCGCGCTCTCGATCACCGCGATCCCGGGGTTCAACGGCTACGTGAGCAAAGGGATGATCTTCGACGCTGCCAATCCAGGATACTACGGCCAACCCGAGTATCAAGCGCTGTACTGGCTGCTCTGGCTCGGCGCGATCGGGACGCTGCTGTCCTTTATCAAGCTCGGCTACTACGTCTTCTTCCACGGCGAGAGCGATATCGAGGTCGCCGACGCCAAACCCGGCCAGACCGTCGCGATGCTCGGGCTGGGCGGTGCCTGTCTCCTCTTCGGCGTCTGGTGGCAGGGATTGGCGGACCTCGCGCCGACGCTCCACGGCCACGGCGGTCACTTCACGTTCTCGTACTACGGCGGCGAGAGCGAACTCCATCCCTACAGTCTCTCCCACCTCGAGACGGCCGGTATCCTGACGGCGGTCGCCGCCGTCACGTTCGTCCTCGTCCGAAAACCGCTCTCGAAACTCGATCTGGGCGATCCGGCGATGGTCGTCTATCCGGCGACGTACACCTTCAGCCGCTGGACGATGCTCGCGGTGACCGAAACGTACGCGGCCGTCGATAAAGCCGTCGTCGGTGGAGTCAAACGCTGTTACTGGATCGGCAACAATCCCGTTCTCGCGGTCGACGCGGCCGCGGGCCGGCTCCCCGACTGGGTGGTCGATGTCGACGAGCGCCAGCCGACGGACGGCGGGCGTCCGTCCACGATCCACCTCCGGACGGGCATCGGCACCACCGTCTTACTGCTGACGCTCGTTCTGACGGCGATCCTGTGGCTCCTCGTCGTCTGAACGCAGTATCGACACCGACTCACACGCTGTCGCTCCCTATTTCGCTGTCCGATTCGTCGCGTCTCAACTGCGGTCCGGCTACTCGTCTCGCGACTGCCCATCGTCGTCGACGACTGACGGCTGTTCTCCCGAAACGACGATCGACTGGTCGAGTACCGACGCCCGAAGCGTCGGTTTCGACGCCGTCGCCTCGCGGCGGTACGCGTCACCGTCGCCGTCGTGCTCGGGGCCCACGCCCCGCGGCGTCAGGTAGTTGCCGTCGATATCCACGCCCGCGTCCTCACAGAGTCGTTTTAGGACTGATCGCGCTCCCTCGGTGGTAATCGCCGGCAGCGCGATGGCGTGTTCTCGAGCGAGTTCGGTCGCCGTCGCGCCCTCGAACAGCGCCTCGATCTCGTTCTCGTCGTACCCTCGATCGCGAAGCACCGATCGAACTCGCGCCGCGATCGACGGCGCGTGGCCCGTCGGAAACAGCGGCCAGTCGTTCGACGGCGGGTCGAGCACCACCCGATAGCGACGCAGCGGCGTCCGTGCACGGGCGGGAAGCGGGACGTCCTCGAGGCGCTGGGACTTCCCCAGCACGCGGATCGTCCCCGTATAGAAGTCGACATCGTCCCACGTCGCACCGGTGCGCCGGTCGTCTTCCGGCACCCGGAACAGTTCGGACCCACGGACGTTCGAGTGAGCGAGGACGGCGACCATCGCGTACTCGCGTAGCCGGGCCCGTCGATCGCTCGTCGATGGCGCGGCCTCGAGGGCTCGCTCGCGAACGGTGCGCTCGAGTTCGCGCCGTTGTCGCGCGGTCCACGAGTCGCTTTCCGAGCGCGTTTCGGCAGTCGGCAGCGCGGTCTCCGCGCGGTCGGTCGCGGCGGGGTTGTCCGGGAGAATCCCGCCGCGGACACACCACGAGAGGAACGCGCGGACGACCGCGTAGTAGGTGCCGGCCGTCGAGGCGGTGTACTCCCCGCGGTCGGTCCGCTGCTGGAGTTCTTCCGCGTACGCGCGCATGTGTTCGACCTCGAGTGCGAACAGGGCGGTGAGGTCGTGTTCTCGCTCGAGCCAGTCGGCCCACCGCCGAAGGATCGATTCCGCGTTGGACGCGTAGGCTCCGGCACCCGGCCCGTCGGGGTCCCCGACGGCCTTCCGCTGGAGATAGGCGTCGACCGCGTCCGTGATCGCGACCTCGGTCACGGAGCGATCACCCGTCCGGTGACCGCGCGACGACGCGGCGAGGGCCGTCGTCTCCCGCTTCGGCCGCTGCCCGGTTGCTCGAGGCGGCAATCACCGCGGCGAGAACTGATCGTATCGGTGTCGCCACGGGTCATCGGTTCGTCTCATACTGTTCCGCGATCCTAAATCCGTGTTTCGATCTCAGGGGGTCGGAAAAAACGCGACTCGGGCCGACCGGCGTGTGGTCGTTCCGGCGGCAGGCGGTCAATTTGTTGGGTCGAATCGGTGTCTCTCGACGTGATTACCGCTGTCGATCGTCCTCGAAGAGTCATCGGGAGGTAGCTGGGTTTCGAATCTACGATCGGCCAGCAGCGTTTCGTACCGGCGATTGTGCTTTCCGTGGTTGCTAGCTCGAGAACGATCGATCGCGAACACAGTGACGACCGTTCCGCAAAATTATACAATTCAATATATCGGAATGTAGTTTATGCCCCATAGTTGGTGGTATCGATCGGGATCTCAGACCTCGCTCAGGACGGATGCTGATGTCTGATCCTTTCGGCCGTCATCCCCGGAACCGGCGTCCCACAGTCTTTGCATTTCCAGTTCGGCGTCGGCGTCCCTCGTTCCTTTTCGAGGTCCTGCTTGAACTCGAGGCGTGCGCCACACGGACACCGATAGGTCGTGCGGGTCATGACCGAACTAACCTGGCGGGAACCGATAAACGGTTCGCCGAGTACCGGCGCGGGAGACGGTACTCGCTCGAGGCTGCTTTCCACTCGCCGGTATGAGATTGGCCGATCTAGGGGTGAGGGTATCTCGAGCGATTGTCGTCCACTTTCGAATCGGCCGCGAAACCGCGGTGGTCGAGTTGTTCTCCTGATACTGGTTTTTCCCGACTCGAGCCCAGGGTGTCTGCGACTGTGAGCCGTACCGCTCGACGAAATTTCCGCTCTTTCGGCACTAACTCTGGTCGACCAATCGCTGCCGACTCGTTCAGGACTGGTGTTTTCAGAGAATCGATGCTCGAGTCTTCCCCGTAAGCGGTAGAACCGCCGGAACCACGATTCCGATCATTACTGGAAACTCGAGTAGATCAAACGTTACCTGAGTTACAGACCGAGGGCACTCACCATCGCTGAGACTCATGGGAGGGCTCGTTTTGGTGACAGCACGTCTGGCCGAACCGAGCTTGCAGCGCGTGATCTTCGCGCCGAACACTCGTTTGCCGTTCCCGAGGACTCGAGACAATGTTCTTGCCGAGGATGTAGGCGGTGTTGATCGGAGCAGAGATCGGTCACTTTCTCGGCGGCAGAAATCGAGTTCGCAGTTGTTGGCCACCAGTACGGCCGTCTTTTGGCTTGAACCAAATTATAAACTCTATGCTGCGATATGGAATATGGCGGACGTACCGCGTGATTCCGGATCGGTGACCCGTCGTGTATCCCGTCGCTTGCCACCGCTTTTCGCGCCAAATGGGCCCGAATCGTCGTCTATCAACCGAGACACGTCTCTCGTGAGACGGTGTTTTCTCGTTCAGAAAAACCGGACTGCTTTTCATAGTTATACCGGAACGAACAGCTATACCAGTGAGTGAGGAACCTGACCTGTCTACATTGCTTGCGGTCCTCGACGACGAGTACGCACGGGATATCCTCACCCACACGAGCGTCGAACCCATGTCTGCCAGTACACTGAGCGAACGGTGTGACGCGTCCCTCCCGACGATCTACCGGCGGCTCGACCGTCTCGAGGAGTGTCACCTCGTCACCGAAGAGACGGAACTCGCACCGGACGGCAACCACTACAGCGTCTACAGTGCGAACCTCGATCGGCTCGAACTGTCGCTGGAGGACGGCTCGTTCGCCCTCGAGTTGACGTACAGCGAGGAAGACGTCGCCGACAAGTTCACCCGCATGTGGGAGGGGATGCGATGAGCCGGAGCGTCGTCCGAATCGACGAGGCGACGTTGTTCGAACTGTTGACCGTCACGAGTCTCTTCCTCGTCGCTCTCTTCGGGACGATAATCGCCTATCAGGCCTACCGTGGGTACCGACGCAATGATGCGTCGTCGATGCTCTATCTCTCGATCGGGCTCCTCCTGTTGACGATGTGTCCGTTCCTCGTCAACATCGCGGTCGCCACGCTGGTCAGTCCGGATCAAACGGTCATCGCACTGCTCGAGAACGTGAGTCGACTGGTCGGACTGGTTGCGATCACCTACTCGCTGTACGGACGGCATTGAGCGAGTACGGCGATCGACGAGTGGTAGGGCCGAAGCGATCCCGGGACACCGTTTCTGCGAACAGTGAGGGGGAGCGACGCGTCATCCCCGCGCGAGGGGGCTCGCGGGGACTGGGGCTGGCGTCGCACCCGTGGGGATGATCGGATGCGGGGATGCATCGGGGGACCATCAAGGCGTGCGGGGCTGACCTCTCGTCCCCCGCTTGGATCGTTTCGTGCCGACCTATTAGTGATACGAGCGCGTTTTCTGGGTCGGAAAATCCACGTCCGCCGGCGATCGCTCGCGTGTGGTTCCACAGCTTTCTTCGATCCCGTCGCCGTAGGACCGCTATGCAGTACCTTCTCGGCACCGACTCCGTTCACACGACGGCGGCGATCTGTGACTATCTCGGCGACCGAGTCACCGCCGACGACGCGGTGACCGCGATCGCGGTCGCCGACGACGCGACGACGCGCCGCGACGGCGAGGAGGCGTTGAACGTCGCGCCCGTTCGACTCGCGGCTGCAGGCGACGTCGAGACGGAGCTTCGATCGGGCACCCCCGCCGAGACGCTCCTCGAGGCGGCGGCCGAGTTCGACGCTGACGAACTCGTGATCGGCACACACAGCGGTAATCCCGGTTCGATCGGCGGCCTCGGCTCGACCGCACAGCAATTGCTCGCCGATGCGGGTCGCCCGGTGGTCGTCGTTCCGATTCCGGAGCTCTAACGCTGCAAGCGGCGCGGAAAAACGCAGAGAGCGCTCCCGGCGATACGGATCGGGGCCTGATCAGAACGGGAACAGCGAGTCGGCCTCGAGATCGCGTTCGATGAGTTCGATCTCGTGGCCGTCCTGACCCCTCGTGAACGCGTACATGTTATCGTTGCTCTCGGGGTCGCGGTAGTCGTCGGCCCCGCGCTCGACGAGTTGCTCCCAGTCGTCCTGGAGGTCGTCGACGCGGATACAGAGGTGGCCCCACGCGTCGCCCATGTCGTACGTGCGGCCGTCGTAGTTGTAGGTGAGTTCGACGGACATCGCCTCCGCGGGGGCGTCGCGGGGCTCGACGAAGTAGTTCGCGAAGGTGTCGGATTCCCAGCGGCCGACCTCGTCGTACTCGAACTTGCGGGTCCAGAAGCCGAGCGCCTCGTCGGCGTCCTCGACGCGGATCATGGTGTGATCGAGTGACCAGAGCGCGCCCTCGTCGGGGTCGCGCTGGACGATCTCGATCTCGTGGCCGTCGGGATCTTTGACGAAGGCGTAGTCGCCGCCGCAGGACTCCGGATCGCGGTAGTCGTCGACGCCCGCATCCATCAGCTGCTGGTAGTAGTCCTCGAGTTCGCCCTCGGGGACTCGCACCGCGATGTGGCCCCACGCGTCGCCCACTTCGGGCTCTTCGCCCTCGTTGTGGGTGATCTCGAGCATCGCCCCGTCCTCGTGCATCTCTTCGGGGCCGAGATAGACGATGGTGAAGCCGTCGCCCTCGAAGCGGTCTTTCTCCTCGTACTCGAGGTGGGTCTGATACCAGTCGAGCGATGCCTCGAGGTCAGCGACGCGGATCATCGTGTGATCGAGCGTTCCGTCCATACGCGAAACGACGCCTGCGAGTCCAAAAAACGTGGCGAACCCGGCGGTCTACTCGGGTCGCTCCGTCGAATCCGCGTCGATCTCGCTCTCGGGATCGGCGATGTCCGCGGCCGGGGTCGGCGCGACTGGCTCGAGACCCTTCCGGTTGGCGTCGAACCTCGAGAGGCCGGTGACGAGGCCGATCAGGGCGAGGACGCCGAGGGGAAGGAAGACAATCGGCGGGACGCCGAGATAGCCGTTGAGTAGGTAACAGCCGATGACAACGGCGAAGACGGTCAGCGCGTAGGGGAGTTGCGTGCGCACGTGATCGATCAGGTCCGCGCCGGAGAACGTCGCCGAGAGCACCGTCGTGTCGGAGATCGGCGAGGCGTGGTCGCCGAAGATCGCGCCGGAGAAGACGGCCCCGACGGCGACCGGCACGAGTTCGAACCCGGTCCCCAGTTCGTAGGCGACCTGTATCGCGATGGGCGTGACGAGTCCCATCGTCGCCCACGACGACCCCATGGTAAAGGCCACGAACGCTGCGGCAATCAGGATGAGGACAGGCAGCAATTCGGCCGAAAGGTAAGGCTCGACCAGACTCGCCACGTAGTCGCCCGTGCCGAGCGTCTCCGCGACGCTGCTGATCGTCCACGCGAGCACGAGGATCGTCACCGCCGTCAGCATGATGCCGAAGCCGTCGATGACGGTGTCGACCCCGTCGCCGATATCGAACAGGCCGTAGGCGATCCCGATCGCGATCGCCGACACGACCATGGCGGACGAACCCCAGGTCAGCGCCGTGGCGAAGTCACCCGCGCCGACGATGTCGATCAGGACCTGCGTGAGCCCCGCTTCGTCCGCGGCAGCGCCGAACGTCGTCGGCGCTCCCGCCTCGGCCTGACTCGAGAGCCACGACTGGTAGCCCGTCCAGAAGGCGCTCGCCAGCGTCACCGAGATCAGGACGACGACGGGCGCGAAAAAGGTCCGGAGCATCGGCCGGTCGGTGATCGGTTCGCCCAGATCCTCCTGGACCTTCTGGAGCGGCTGTGCGCCCTCGCGGTTGACCGCACCGGTCGTTCGCGACCGATGCTCGGCGTCTAACATCTCGCCGTAGTCCCGCCCGGACACCACGACGATCCCGACCATGACGATCGCCAGCAGCGCGTAGGTGTTGTACGGGATCGAGCCCACGAACGTCTCGAACGCGCTCGGCGCGTCGGCCGCGACCCCCATGTCCTCGTAGGCGCTACTGATCAGCGACAGCTGGAACGCCACCCAACTCGAGATGCCCAGCGTCGCGACGGGCGCGGCCGTCGAGTCGACGATGTAGGCGAGTTTCTCGCGCGAGACCCGCAGTTCGTCGGAGATCTCGCGCATCGTACTCCCGACGATGGCCGTATTGGCGTAGTCATCGAAGAACATGGCGAGCCCCAGTAGCCACGTCGTTAGCCCAACGGCCCGCTGGGTCTCGAGCCGTTCAGTCGCCCACCGGCGGACGGCGATCGCGCCGCCGAGTCGCCAGATGAGCGCGACGCCGGAGCCAAGCAGGAGCGTAAACAGCAGGATCTGGACGTGAAAGCCGTCGTCAGCGATGATCGCGCTGACGATCCAGTCGAAAGTCTGTGCGAGGCCGAGGCCCTCGGTGTGGATAACCGCGCCCGACCAGATGCCCAGAAACAGCGAGAGCATCGGTCGCCGGGTCACGATCGCGAGGACGATCGCGAGCACCGGCGGCACGAGCGAGAGCCACCCGATATCAACCATAGTTACCTAGTCTTCGGATCGCCGGATATTATTGATCGTTCCGATCCGAATAGTGTCGATTCAACGACCGTACTCGATCGAATACCGCCGAGAGGGCGAGGTCGCGTTCCGGCTCAGCACTTAGACCGTCGATATCAGGCCGGTTACCGCCGCAGAATCAGCTTCAGTACGTCCTCGTCCTCGAGGACGTGGTCCGTTCCGACCTGTTGCTGGTCGTGGGCCGCGCTGGGACCGGTCACGCGGGCGAAGCGGAACCGTTCTTCCATCTCGCCGCCGAGTTTCTCGATCGCCTCGCCGACGGTGGTTCCCTTCGGGACGACGAGAGGTTCCTCCCAGTCGATGCCGCGGCCGGGCTTTTCCATGTAGACTCTGATCAGCCCGAGTCGTTCCCAGATCCGATCCTTGAGTACGTCGAGGCCTTTCTCCTCCTCGGCGCTAATGAAGGTCACCTCCTCGGGATCGAGATCGCGCTGGCGCAACTGCTCGTCGACCGTCTCCTTGTAGTCGGGATCGATCAGGTCGACCTTGTTGACGCAGGTTATCGAGGGGATGTACTCTCGGTTGTCCATCAGGCCGTCGACCAGCCGGTCGATCGTGACGTTCTCCTGCAGGTTGACGACGGCGTTGACGTGGCCGTGTTCGCGGATGACCTGCTTGATCGTGTCCTCGTCTAGATCTTGGTCGGTACTCGAGGTGATCTTGATGCCGTCTTTGATCTTCGGACGGACCGTGACTTTCGGGGGCTCCTGATCGACGCGGATGTTGATGTCGTACAGCTCTTCTTGGAGCCGGTCGTACTGCTCGAGTTCGAACACCGAGAGCATGTAGATGATCAGATCGGCGTTGCGGACGACCGCCAGCACCTGCTGGCCGCCGCCCTTGCCTGCCGCCGCGCCCTCGATCAGTCCCGGCACGTCGAGCAGCTGGATGTTTGCCCCGCGGTGGTTCAGCATGCCCGGATTGACGTCGAGCGTCGTGAACTCGTAGGAGCCGGTCTCGCTTTCGGCGTTGGTCAGCGAGTTCAACAGCGACGACTTCCCGACGCTCGGGAACCCGACCAGCGCGACGGTCGCGTCGCCGTGTTTCTCGACGGAATACCCGCCGCCACCGCCCGACCCAGACTGCTGTTTCTCGAGTTTCTCCTTTTTCTCCGCGAGCTTTGACTTCAGCCGGCCGATGTGGGCCTCCGTCGACTTGTTGTAGGGCGTATTGGCTATTTCGTCTTCGATTTCCTCGATTTTATCCTCGAGCCCCATTTGTCAGTATGCAACCGGTCGCGCCGAAAAACCCTTTCGAGACACGCGTTGAGAACGCGCGGCGGCGGCCGTCGGTCGACTCTTCCCCGCGACTCGAGTGAACTCTCTGTGGCCTCGACGCTGGTTTCCCCGACGAATTGGACAATCGTTTCCTCGATTACGTTCCCCTCGTCAATGTTGTATTAGCTATACCGTCCTGTGAGGCATGTGATAGCATATGCGCAGGCGAGAATACGTTACGGCAGTGGGAAGTAGCGTGGGCGCGCTCGCGACGACGGGGGTGGGACACGCCCAGACGGGATCGCTCGAGCGGATCTGCCCGGCGGCGACCGCGACGACGGTCGGGCCCGGCGACGACGTGGTCTTCGAAGCCGCGGCGTCTCCGGGGGTCGAACCGCAGGCAGCCGACTGGCGGGTCGACGGTCCGGACGGGGACGCTATCACGCCGTACGACCCGTTTTACAGTTACACCTACGTCACGGGTAACCCGGCCGCCTACGGGCAGTTCGACGCGTCGGGCACCCACGAGGTCAGCGTGACCGTCGACGGGACGACCGTTATCTGGACGGTCGAGGTCACTGAGAGCGCGCCGGACCCACCGGACCTCGACGTGACGTGTGATCCGGGTCCGGACGCCACGATCACGGTCCGCGACGAGGTCGACGTGACTGCGTCGGCCGCCGACGATTCCGGGACGCTCCATCGGCTCTTCTGGCAGGAAGGGCGCAACGCCACGTACGTCGACCGGATCGACCTGTCGGGTTCGACGGGGACGACAACCTACTCGACGACCGGCGGCAACGCGCTCTGGTTCATCGGCGACTATCCGATGATCGCGTGGGTCGCCTGCTGGGACGGCCGGTTGGCGTCCGCCAGCGTCGATGGGCCGTCGGTTGTGGCGTTCCAAAACGTCGCAATCACTGGCACGAACGCGCCGATTCGAGCGGGCGAGGACCTCGTCGTCGAGGCCGAGATCGACGTCGAGGGCGATTCCACCTATCACGGGTTCGTCGACGTCGAAGCCGATCTGATCGTCGGCCACGATCCGACCCACGTCGACAGTCGGACAGTCGAGGTGTTCACTGCCCGGACCGAGACCGTCGAGCTTGCGTTCACGACGGCGACCGTCCGCAACACGCAGACGTTCCCCGTCCGCGTCGAGACGGCCCACGCTGCTTCCGAGACCAACGTGACCGTCATCGGAACCGCAGACGACGGAACGCAGGGCCACCTCGAGGTGACCGGCCTCGAGACGAACGCGCCGGTGACCGGCGGCGAGTGGCTCGAGGTGACGGCGACGCTCGCGAACACGGGCGACGGGCCGGCCGACCGCGATGTCGAACTCGTCGTCGGCCACGATCCGACGACGGTCGATACGCAGGGCGTGACCGTCGACGCGGGCGAGACGACGACGGTCTCACTGGGCTACGAGACTTATCCCGTCCGAAACGACGGCGAGTTCCCCGTGCAGGTGCGAACGGGCGACGATACCGCCTCGCGGACGGTACTGGTCTCCGGACGCAACGGAAACGACGGCGGCGAGGGCGAGTCGTCGTTCGCGGTGTCGATCACCGGAACGAACGCGCCGGTGACCGGCGGCGAGTGGCTCGAGGTGACCGCCGCCGTCGAAAACGTCGGCGACGCCGCCGGCACGCACGACGTGGAACTCGTCGTCGGCCGCTCGCCCGAGGTGGTCGATGCCGCGAGCGTGAGCCTTCCACCTGGCGGGACGGGAACGGTTTTGCTCGGCTACGAGACCTACCCGGTGACCAACGACGACGTGTTCCCGGTGATGGTTCGATCGCCCCACGCGAGCGACACGCGAACGGTGACGGTGCACGGAACGGGGTGATACTGCCGAGCCAGCCGACCGAACGTGGAACTCGAGGCCGGCCTCAGAGTCCGGACTCGAGTCTCGGCACGGTCCGGTCTCCCGGCGAGTTGCGGTTTCAGACCGGCGGTTCAGGCTCGACGGTCCACTGGCGGCCCGTGGCGATGCGTCACGACGAATGGATGAACCTCCACGCGTTACTGCGGGAGAGACGAGGAGAGTTGGAGATCGAGGGGACAGTTCCCGGACGCGTTCGCCGCGTACGACCATCAACGCACTCGACCGAAACATCTCCACCGGCGGAAACGCGAACACGAGCGAGCGACGCGGCTCCTCCTCTGGGGGATCGTCCGATCGATCGAGGCGGAGAGCGACCGTGCCGTCGTGCGCCGCTAAAGTCGATTCGGAGACGGTCTCGGCCGGACTTTTCGCGGCGAAAAGGGGTATCGCTGGTCAGCGGTCTCCCGTGCGGTTGCACTCGCCGGCCGCCGGGTAGCGTCACCGGTTTGCCGGCGAATCGGTGTTGCCAGTCGCCCGCGGTAGCACGATCCGACGCCGGTCCGTCCCCGATCGAACTGGAACGTGCGTTTCGGACTCCAGTTACCCCGGATGTCGGGAACGGACAACTGTATGTATGGTATCGACACACATAGTTTGGCTGCATGGCAGTGTCGGCACCGAAGAATAGATAGAGTGAGCCGCTCTATCGGTGATCGACTCGCTCTTCATCAGTTTACGCAACCGAGCGCCGACTCAACTGCGCTATTTCCTGCAGCTACCACACCAGTCCATTACCAATACCAACAGAACTTCGATACACATAAACGGCAGGCGGCGGGTGCTAGCTGTATGTCGAACGCGTCGCAGCTGCGTGATAGCACCCAGATCGTCCTTCCGCGGGCGGCACTCGAGGGGCTCGAGCCGCGGCTCGACGACGAGTTCACGGTCAGCGTCTTTCCCGACGGCGAGGACCGCTGCCGGATCATCGGCAGCCCGGTCGAAATCAAGGAAGCGAGCGAGTTCCTCGCCCGCCACGGCGTCACCGTGCGCTGATCGGGTTTCCGTCGCGCACGGCGGAATCTCGTTCGGTTCTGTTTTCGAGTCTATCCGGCCCTGGTCTCGCCGTTACCGCTCCGGATGCGTCGGCGCGTCGAACCCGCCCCGAACGAGCGGCTTCGCGATATGCCGACGCGCACACGGCGGGACCTCGTACCAACCCACCTCGAGGTCGCGCTCGAGCGACTGTGTCGCCTTCTCCGCCGTCCCGGTTCCGCAGTCCCGGCAGCGATACCCCTGATTCCGCCCCGCGCTCTTCATCGTTCGCCCGCAGTCGGGACAGGTCGGCGTGACCCGCTCGGTGCGGACGAGGTCGCGGACGGCGAACTTCTCCAGTTTGAGCGTGTCGCTCGTGACCTCGCCGCAGGCGGTGATCCGATCGCCGATGCGTAGCGCCCGCACTCGATCGCGGAATCGCTTGGTCGGCTCGAACGCGGCACAAGTCAGCCGGTCGGGGGCGGTCTCGTTCCCTCCCTTCCCCTCACCGTCTCCGTCCCTCGAGCCCGCCGTTTCCGGCGATTCGAGGTCGACGAAAACGTGACCCCCGCGTCTGGTTTCGGGCTCGCTCGCGACCCGCCCCTCGAGCCGGTAGGCGCGTCCGTCCTCGACGGCTCCGATCGAACCGTCTCGGAGGTGGATGTCGGTTCCCTGATTCGTCAGAAATAGCTGGCTCGCGGCGACCGGTTCGCTCTCGATCCGCCCTGCGACCGCCCGAACCGCGGCCGCCTCGTCGCCGCGGATCCCGTGCAGGATCGGGCCAGGCGTGTGCGGCACGCAGACGGTCTCGTCCTCCCCGCGATCGACGGTGTCCCAGACCGCGGGATAGCCCCGGTCGGCCGCCGCGAAGACGCTCTCTTGATCCACCTCGCGGGCGGTTCCCCAGCGGTCTTCCTCGCGGTAGGAGATGTACTCGTGGGTCCACTCCTCGAGGGCCGCCCACGCGCCGACGGCAGCGAGCGCGCCGATCCGGCCGCGGCCGTTCCCCGCGTGCCACGATCGATAGCCGTGGCGCTCGATCGCCGCCGCGGCGTCGGCCGGCTTGAGGTGGGCGCGAATCGCGCGCCACGCGAATCGCCCGATCTCGTCGGGAATCGCGTCCGCATCGGCGGCGTGGTCTGCGACGACGAGCCCCGGGTTCGTCCGCTCGTCCGCGGTTTCGGCAAGCGACTCGAGGCGCTCGCGGGCGACGGCCTCGGCGCGGTCGGGATCGCAGTCGGTGTGGATCGCCAGCGCGGCGTTCCCTCGCGTTTTGTACTCGACGGCGGGGTTGAGCCGGACGAGGAGGAGCCGTTCGATCGTCGCTCCCTCGCGACGCAGCCGCTCGGCGATCGTCGCGGCGACGTAGGTCGTACACATCCCTCGCTCTCGCGAGTCGGTATCGTCGATCCCGACGACGGTCATCGGCGGCTTTTAGCGGGGGATCGGGTAACCCCTTTCGGGACGCTGCGCCGCCGCCGATCAACGAGACCTGATATATAAGTATATTCCCGATACGCGATCGAATCGCGACACGGCACCCGGTCATCGCGGGGAAAACGTCTTATAGGAGGACTCGCTTACAACCCCGTATGTCCCGCTCCGCGCTAGTCGGCAACGTGACCGCGATGTTAGAGGACGCGGGATTCATGGTCAGTGATCGGTGTGCGATTCGACCGAAGAGCTTCGATATCGCCGCGCGCTGTGGTGAGGACCTGATCCTCGTCAAGATCCTCGCGAACATCGACGCGTTCAACCAGGCGACGGGCCAGGAGATGCGGCGACTTGGGACCTACCTCAACGCGACGCCGCTCGTCATCGGCCTGCGCAGCCGCGACGAGGATCTGAAACCGGACGTCGTCTACTTCCGACACGGCGTCCCCGTCTTCAGCCCCGATACGGCGTACAACCTGTTCATCGAGGAGGTCCCACCGCTGATCTACGCTGCCCCCGGTGGCCTCTACGTCAATATCGACGGTGACCTGTTAGCCGACGAGCGAGAGGATCGCGACTGGAGTCTCGGTCAACTCGCCAGCGAACTCGGCGTCTCCCGGCGGACCGTCTCGAAGTACGAAGACGGGATGAACGCCTCCGTCGAAGTCGCGATGAGCTTAGAGGAGATGTTCGACGCGCCGCTGACGAGCCCCGTCGACGTCCTCGAGGGGGCCGATGATGTCCACGAAAGCGAGACGACGCCCGATGACCCCGAGGCGGACCCGGACGACGAACAGGTCGTCGCCGTGCTCACGCGGGCCGGCTACAGCGTCCACCCAACGGCCCGGTCGCCGTTTACGGCCGTCAGCGAGGACGAAGACGACAGCGAAATCGTCCTGACGGGTCACTCGAAGTTCACGAAGGCCGCGGAGAAACGCGCCCGGATCATGAGTTCGATCGGGCAGGTCACTCGGACGCGATCCGTCTACGTCGTCGACCGCGCCAAACAGGAGTCCGTCGACGGCACCGCGCTGGTCGAGCGCGACGAACTCGCGAAGTTCCGGAACGCCGACGACCTCCGGGACGTCATCCGGGAGCGCTCCGAGCACGAAGAAGCGGCCTGAGAGCGCTGCTTCGAAACATGTAATCTCCTCCGTGGTGTCAGTACTATAACAGATGGGCGCGAATTTCGGCGTCGACATAATCAGCAGACACCGCGCGCTCCTCGTCTGCGTCATGGCGGCGCTCGGAATCGTGTTCAACTACGGAACGATCGTCACGACCGTCGCGGATGCAGCGGTCTTCTTCGTCCTCTCAGTCGTGATCGGCTATTTCCTGTTTACGCTGTTCAGCCTGCTCTCGCATCGGTTCTGGTGGGACCAATAATCGACACTGTCGCTGGAGAACGGCCGGCGAGGAAACTGGGATCGTGCCGTCGATTCAGGCCGCACCGCTGCCGTAGGTCTCCTCGAGGTACTCGACGATATCGTCGCTTTCGGGCATGCCTTCGACGCCGTGTGCTTCGTCGACGATGACCGGGACGCCGGTCTGGCCGCTGACCTTTTCGACTTCGGTGCGCTCGTCGTGTGAACGGGGCACCTCGATGATGTCGTAGTCGAGTTCGAGGTCGTCGAGTTTCGAGCGGACTTTGGCGCAGTACGGACAGCCGGGAAGCTCGTACATCGTGATGTCTGCCATGCGGGGATATTGCCGCGGAAGACGTATCAGCCCACCGGTTGACCGGGCGATTGCCGGTGTCGAGGCGGTTCGAGAGAATCCGACGCTGGATCGGGCAAGGCGGTATTGTCGGTGAAAAAGCGGACCGAACTGCCCCGTCAGAACGAGAGCATCTGGGCGTCGACGGCGAAGAAGACGGCGAAGTAGAGGATGAATGCGGCGGCGAGTGCCCACTGACCGAGCGAGACGTCGTCGGCCTCGCCCATCGAGGCTTTGACCAGCGGGTAGCTCATGATCCCGGCGGCGAGTCCGTTCGAGATCGACGCGGTCATCGGCATGACGGTGATCGTCAGCCCGCCCGAGATCGCCCACGCAGGGTGTTGCCAGTCGATGTCGGTGACGCCCTGGAGCATGATGATGCCGACGACGACCAGTGCGAGGTAGGACGCGTACTGCGGAATCGCGCTGATCAGCGGCACGAGCAGCAGGGACAGCAGGAAGAGGAGGCCGACGACGAGCGCGGTAAAGCCGGTCCGGCCGCCCTCCTCGACGCCGGTCGAGGATTCGATGTAGGTGGTCACCGTCGAGGTCCCGATCATCGCGCCGACGGTGGTCCCGATCGCGTCGGCCATCAGCGGCTTCTCGATCTCGGGGAGGTCCCCGTTCTCGTCTAAGAAGCCACCGATCTGGGAGACGCCGATGAGCGTCCCGGCCGTGTCAAAGAAGTCGACGAAGAAGAACGTAAAGACCACCAGCACGAAGACGAGCGGATCGTCGGTGATCATCCCGAGCCCGTCGATGAAGCCGGCGACGAGCGGCGTGAAGTCGTACTGGACGTTCGTGACGATGCTCTCCTGCGGGGTCAGCGTCCCGGGAGCGACGACGCCGAGGGCGGTCAGCAGCCAGCCAGCGGCGGCGGTGGCCAGGATCCCGATGACGATCGCTCCGCGAACGCCGCGCGCGTGAAGGATGAGCATCAGCGCGAGCCCAACGACCGAGAGCGCGGCGACGGCGCTGGTCGCGACGTTGCCCATCGTCACGAGCGTTTCGGGGTCTGCGACGACGATCTGCATCTCTTGGAGTCCCAAGAAGAGCAGATAGACGCCGATACCGGCTCCGACGGCGAATTTGACGGGTTCCGGGAAGAGTTCGATAATGTACCGACGCGCGCCGACCGCGGTCAAGAGGATGAAGACGATCCCTTCGACGAAAACCGCCGCGAGCGCGACCTGCCACGGCACGCCGAGGCTGAGGACGACCGTGTACGCGAAAAAGGCGTTCAGTCCCATCCCCGGCGCGAGGCCGAACGGCCTGTTCGCCCAGAACGCCATCACGAAGATCGCGACCGCCGACGAGAGAATCGTCGCGACGGTGATCATCTGCGTGACTTCGCCCGAACTGTAGCCCTCGAGCGCGATCGCCTCGCCGAGGATGTTCGGATTGACGACGATGATGTAGGACATCGCCAAGAACGTGGTCACCCCCGCGATCGATTCGGTCTCGAGGTCGGTATCGTGCTCGTCGAAGCCGAAGAACGTTGCGAGTGTCTCGATAGCCCCCATATTGGATGCTCGAGCATACCCACACCGATTAGTTAAACGTTCTTGTCCGCATTGACGCTTCGAGTATGCACGTTTGTGAATAGAGGGTGAGCGATCGCGACGGCTCGCTCGCCGATTGACTCGAGCCAGCGAGCGTCGACGGGACGAACGTATTTCACTCCCGAGCGCGTACCGTGGTACCATGAGGTTTGTCATCGTGGGATACGGCCGGGTCGGCTCGCGGACGGCAACCATCCTCGCCGAAGAGGGCCACGAGGTCGTCATCGTCGACGACGATGTCGGCCGCATCGAGCGTGCGAGCGACGCGGGGTTCGAGACGGTGCGAGGCGACGGGGCCGACGAGGACGCCCTCGTCGACGCGAAGATCGAGGCCGCCGACGCGATCGGCGCGTTCACGCCCGACCTCAACGTCAACTTCGCGGCGTGTATGGTCGGCACCCACCACGGCTGTCGGACCGTCCTGCGGATCGACGAGGACTACCGCGAGGACATCTACGAGAAATACGCCGAGGAGGTCGACGAGATCGTTTACCCCGAGCGGCTGGGCGCTGCGGGCGCGAAGACGGCCCTGCTCGGCGGCGACTTCAACGTCGTCGCCGACCTCGCCGCCAACCTCCAGTTGACCGTCCTCGAGATTCGGGAAGGGTCGCCGGCGGTCGGCAAGCGAATGAGCGAACTCGAACTGCCGGAATCCGCACGGATCTACGCTCACGGGCGCGCACGCGAACCGCTGACGATCCCGCTGCCGGGCACCGAACTCGCGGTCGGCGACGAGGTCGCGATCATCACCGAGACCGATCGCGCGTCCGCGGTTCGATCCGCGCTGTTGCCCGCAAGCGCCTGATTGGGCGTTCGACTCGATCCTGTCGCTGCGCTCGAGCACGGCTACTGCCGCTTACGAAAGGGTAGAAAACCGGGAGCAGGCGCGCTGACGGCTGGGATGGGGGGAGGTGGGGAGACCGTCGCGCGCCTGTTGCGTTCGTCACACCGGTGGCCAATAAAACCGCGTCAGACGATCGACGGACGAGAGTCAGACATCGCCGCCGGCGCGCGCCCGAACGCGGCTCAGGCCCCGTCCTCGAGCCGGAAGACGAGCACGTTCTGGTGGACCATCGAGGGGACAAAGGAGAACGGGTAGCCGTAGACGTGGAGGTCCTTCGTCGGATCGTACCAGATCAGGGTCGCCGCAAGCGTGAGTGGTGCGGTCGATTCGATCGCCCGCGCGAGATCCGCCGAGAGGAACTCGTAGGACTGCTCGCGGTACATGTCGCCGATGAAGACGACGACATGGCCGTCCGGCGCGACGGCCTCGGTGAACCGGTCGAACTTCCCGGCCATGTCCGCGAGCCACTCTGCTTTCGTTTGGTGGTCGTCGGACCCGTCGGTCGTTTCGAAATCGTCGTCGCCGTCGGCAGTATCGTCGATATCTGTAACGGCATCGCCAGTACCGCCGCCACGGTCGTCGATATCGCCACCGGCGGTCGCGGTCGTGGCCGCGCCGTCGAACGACCCCAGTTTGCTCTCCCGGGTCTCGCGTTCGTTGCGCGTCTGCTCGAGTTCGTCCATGTCCCAGTAGGGAACGTCGGTCAGCAGGAGGTCGACGGAATCGTCGGGGACGTCCTCGATCAGGTCGGCGCAGTCGCCGTGTCGCAGTTCCTGTTCGGCCAGCGGCGGCTCGCCGCGGGCGCGGCGCTCGTCGTTTTCCTGCTCGAGGACTTCCCGGTAGATCTCGATCCACCGCTCGGTGCGCTCGAAGCCGATGGCCTCTCGGAGTCCAGTGCCCTCGTGCTCGCAGAAACTCGCGCCGAGCAAGGTGCCGCCGACGCCCGCGAAGGGGTCGAGGACGGTATCGCCGGCCTTGCTGAACCGGTCGATCAGGTCCGCACAGAGCCGCGGCGGTTTCTGGCCGCCGTGTTCGCTGCGCAAGTCGTGTTGGACCGCGGGCGGGTAGCTCTCGTCGATCACGGACTTCGTGGCGAACTTCCATTCCTTGCCCGTGAGATCGTTGACCCGATTGCGCTCGTCGTAGACGCCGCGCCCCTCGATATAGCGCTGGTGATCGGCCAACTCGTCGGTATCGATCACCTCGCCGTCCTCGACCGGCAGGGATTCCTCCCGCGCACGATCCGCGTCGAAATCGCCGTCTTCGTCCGTGAACAGGCGGCTCTGGCGGTGTCGATCCCCGTCGTCTGCCATACCTCGAGTGCTCACGGGAGTCGCTTAAACGCTTGTCTTCGGTCACTGCCTCGAGCGCCGGCGGCCGTCCCCGCCGCTTTTCACGCCCCCGTGCGAAGGCGTCCGGTACGATGATACCCGTCGGAGACGTCGTCTCGTTGTCCCTCGGCGTCCTCGCCCTCTGGGTCGGCGCTCGCTTCCTCGTGACCGGCGCCTCGAGACTCGCCGGCGCGGCCGGGATCTCGGCGCTCGTCGTCGGGCTCACGGTGGTCGCGTTCGGCACGTCCGCACCGGAGATCGTCGTCTCGACGGGCGCCGCGCTCGAGGGCCAGGGCGACGTCGCGGTCGGCAACGTCGTCGGCTCGAACGTGTTCAATCTGGGCGTCATCCTCGGGCTCGTCGTCGTCATCGCGCCGTTTCGCGTCACCGAGCCGCTGCTCCGTCGGGACGTGCTGGCGATGGCCGCCTCGACGGTCGTCGCGGCCGCCGTCCTGGCGAACTTCCTCGTCTCGCGGCTCGAGGGGGCCGTCCTCCTCGCGCTGTTGGGGTGCTATCTGGCGGCGCTCGTGGTCGCGATCAGGAGCGGGGACGAGGCGGGCGACTCGATCGAGGCGACCGACGACGGGGCGTCGCCCGTCACGGCCGACGGCGACGGTCGGGAGGTCCGGTTCGGCCTCGAGGCCGGCCGCACCGCGGCGGGGCTCGCGATCGTGATCGTCGGCGGCCGACTGCTGGTCGACGCCGCGGTCGGACTGGCCCTCTCGGCGGGGATCTCGGAGTGGGTCGTCGGCGCGACGATCGTCGCGGCGGGCACGTCGCTGCCGGAGCTGGTGACCTCCGTCGTGGCCGCCCGTCGGGGCGATACCGGCATCGCCGCGGGCAACGTCGTCGGCTCGAACGTCTTCAACGTCCTCGGCGTGCTGGGGCTGGCCGCCGCGGTCCGCCCGCTGGCCGTCGATTCGGCGGTCGTTCTCGCCTTCGGGTGGCTCGTCGCCCTGACCGCGTTCGGAACGGTCGTCCTCGCGACGGGTCGGCGACTGACCCGCCTCGAGGGGGCCGCCCTCGTCGCGTTCGGCGCGAGCTACTGGGTCGTCAGCGCCCTCCTCTGAGACCGTCTCGCCGATCGACTTGCCCGCAGGCCGGGTGACGCGAGTGTTAGCGAGACCATTTGAACGTCCCGCCCCTAGCTCGGGTATGAACATGCTCGTCGACGGCGAGTGGCGGACTGACGCGTACGAGTCGACCGGTGACGACGGCTCGTTCGAACGCCAGACGACGCCGTTCCGCGACGAAATTCGCGACGATCCGGACGCTCGATTCCAACCCGAAGCGGGTCGGTATCACCTGTACGTTTCCCTCGCCTGCCCGTGGGCGCATCGAACGCTCGTGACGCGAGCGCTGAAGGGCCTCAAGGACGCGATCTCGGTCTCGATCGTCGATCCGTATCGCGGCGAGGGCGGCTGGCAGTTCACCCCCGACAAGGAGGGCTGTACGCCCGATCACGTCCACGACGCGGACTTCCTCCGGGAGCTATACGTCCGCGCCGATCCGGACGCGACCTGTCGCGTGACGGTGCCGGTGCTCTGGGACACGCAGGAAGACACCATCGTCAACAACGAGTCCGAAGAGATCATGCGGATGCTCGACACCGAGTTCGACGAGTACGCCGCTCGAGACGTCGATCTCTACCCGGAGGGCTACCGCGACGAGATCGACCGGGTCATCGACGAGATTTACGACCCGATCAACAACGGCGTCTACCGCGCCGGCTTCGCCACGAAACAGGGCCCCTACGACGAGGCGGTCGACGACCTCTTCGCCGCGCTCGACCACTGGGACGAGGTGTTGGCGGACCAGCGCTATCTCGCGGGCGACCGGCTCACCGAAGCCGACATCGCGATGTTCACGACGCTCGTCCGGTTCGACAACGTCTATCACACGCACTTCATGTGTAACGTCCAGTACATCCGAGAGTACGACAACCTCTGGCCGTACCTCCGGGATCTCTACCAGACCGGCGTTCCCGACCGGCGGGAGGGAACGGAACCGCGAGCAGGGAGCGGTGCGAGACGCGACCGCGGGGAGCGTCTCGACGGAGCGAACGGGGAGGAACGATCCGTGAGCGACGCGACCCGCGAGCACGGCGTCGCCGAGACGGTGAATATGGACCACATCAAGGAACACTACTACACGACCCATCCCGACGTGAACCCCCACCGGATCGTCGCCCGCGGGCCGGACCTCGCGTTCGACGCCCCCCACGACCGCGACGAACTCCCGGGCGGCCCGCCGTCGGACCTCGTCCCAACGGCGAGCGCCGGCGACTAAGAGAAAATCGGCCTCGAGCGAGCGAAACGAAAGCGCGGTGAAAAACGACTCGGGCAGACAGCTTACGATTCGGCTGCGGTCTGATCGGCTTCGGCCTGGTCTGCGTTTTCGGCGTCAGTTTCCGTGGCGTCTCCCTCGTCGGCATCGGCGGGCTCGGTATCGGCTTCCTTCGCCTCTCTCGAGCCGTTGTGACCGGTCTCGCGCCGCCAGGTCTCGAAGCTGTGTTCGAACTCGTCTTCCGCCACGAACACCTTCCAAAGGATCCAGACCGGCACGAGCACCGGGATCAGCGGGATCAGGATGATCACGAGTATCGCCGCCATGATATAGCCGAACAGGGACATCTGGGTGTTCGGCCCGTAGCCCGACGACTCGGACACCTTGGTTGACATGTGGGGAGCTACGAACGTGTCGGTATTCCGTCTTTCGATTCGATGGGTCCTCGCGGGAACGAATTCGGCCGAGAGATTATCGATTCGTGACAGTTCGGAGCAGCGACCGACAGTCAAACGGAGCCGGACGACTCGAGTCCGTTGTCCCCGCTCAGTCGTCGCCCAGAACCGCCTCGGAGTCGTCCTGCGGGCGGTAGCCGAGGTCGAGCATGGTCTCGGTAAGCGAGAGGAAGCGCTCGGAGTTGTCGGAGACGCCGTGGGCGATCAGGGGCGACTCGTCGAGGGTCGTCGTCGCCGCCGCGTTGAGCACCCGGCGGCAGTCGCCGGGGCTGAGCCACATCGCGCGGGCGTAGCGCTCGCCGGCGGCGTCTCGCTCGTCGCAGATCTCCCGGAGCTCGTCGCGGGTGAGCAGCCAGCCGATCCGCAGGCTCACCACGTCGAACCCGTGTCGCTTGGCGTAGTACGAGCCCATCGCCTCGCCGAAGACCTTCGTGACGCCGTAGTACGTGTCGGGGTTCGTCGGATCGGCCGGCCGGACGGCCTCGGGGCTGCCGCCGGTCGACTCCGGCCGGATCACCGAGGCGATGTTCCCCATGTTGACCGCGTGGTTCGAACTCGCGAAGACCACCCGCTCGAGGTCGTTTTTCTCGGCGGCCTCGAAGGCGTTGTACACCCCCTCGACGTTCGGCCCGCTGACCTCGTCCCACTCGGCCCGCGGCGAGGGGTTGGCCGCGAGGTGAATCAAGACGTCCTGGCCCTCGAGGGCGTCGATGAACCCCTCACGATCGGTGATCTCGAGGGGCTCCGCGTCCACGTCCTCGGTCTCGCTGTGGGTGAACAGCGTCAGGTCGTACTCGTCGTCCGGGAACGCGTCGATGGCCTCCCGGCCCACGTTACCCGCCGCGCCGGTGATGGCGATATTCGTCATATGGGCCATACAGCAACGGTGTAGAAATAATTCAGGGCGGCGCGTTCCAGTCTGAAAATCACCCTCTCGTTCCCGCCCAGCGGTGACAATACGGGTCGCTAATCCTATCTACGGTCGCGGTTACGCCCACCCCGATCCGGCCTACGGCTCGACGACGATCTTGCCGACGCTCTCGCGGTCCTGCATCGCCGCGAAGGCCGCGTCGGTGTCCGCGAGCGCGTACGTCTCGTCGATTTCGGGGTCCAGTTCGCCGTCGGCTACGAGGTCGACGAGTCGCCGCAGGTCGTCCTGGGTCCCCATCGTGGACCCGACGACGCGCTTGTGTCCGAGGAAGAGGTTCGCCACGTCGATCGTCGACTCGTTGCCCGCTGTGCGGCCGCAGATCGCCATCGTTCCGCCGCGGCGCATGACGGCCTGTCCGAGTTCGGTGAACTCGCCGCCGAGGTGGTTGATGACCGCGTCCGGCGCGCCGATCTCCTCGACTTCGCCACGGATCTCGTCGATGTCCGTCGATTCGATTCCGTGATCGAGTCCGAGGTCACGGACCCGCTCGAGTTTCTCGGCCGACGAGGACGTGCCGATCGTCCGTGCGCCGAAAATGTCCGCGAGTTGGATAGTCGCGACGCCGACGCCGCCGGTCGCGCCGGGGACGAAGACGAGGTCGCCGGGACCGACCTCGGCCCGCCGGAGCATGTGGAAGGCGGTCATGTACGCCGTCGGAATCGCGGCGGCGGTCGTCGCGTCCACGCCGTCGGGCAGCGGCATGAGCCGATCGGCTGTCACGCGGGCGGTTTCGGACAGCCCGCCGTGATAGAGCGAGAACCGTTCGCACATGTTCTCCGGGCCTTCGCGACAGAACCGACAGGAGTCACACGTCTCGTTTGGGCAGAGAACCACCCTGTCGCCGGGCTCGAGGCCCTGTACGTCTTCGCCGATCTCGCTGACGACGCCGGCCACGTCGAGCCCCGTGACGAAGGGCAGGTCGTCGGCGTCGACCATCGCCGAATCCCCCTCGAGGATCCAGAGATCGTGGCGATTGATCGCGCAGGCCTCGACATCGACCAGCGCCTCACCGGGCCCCGGTTCGGGCTCGTCGCGGTCGATCACGTCCACTCCCTCGGGACCGATCAGGTCGGTAAACGCTGCGGCTTTCATCGGTTTTCGGGTCGGCCTCAAGGGCAAAGACCCTAGGGAAGGCGGCACTGGGATCGGGGAACTCGAGCAGTCCCGCACTTCGATCCGTCTGTCAGCCCGCAGGACCCGCTTGCAACTGGCCGGCCGCAGCCCTTTCTCGCGGCCGGCCGTACATGTACCCGTGACAGCCCCTACTACGTGGGAGGTCGAGCTTCGCGTCCCGGCGGACGCCGATTTAGACGCCGCTGGCGAGACCCGTACCATCGAGGTCAGCGAGGACGAGGCGATCCTCGCGGCGGCCCGATCGGCGGGGCTCTGGCTGTCGGCCGACTGCCAGCAGGGGTGGTGTATCACCTGCGGCGCGAAGCTCCTCGAGGGCGAGGTCGACCACAGTCAGGCCAAGCGATACTACCCGTCGGACGAGGCGGCGAACTTCGTCCTCACCTGCGTCGCTCGCCCGCGCTCGGACTGCGTCATCGAAGTCGAGCGCTACGACGAACTGCTCCGGCAGCGCGCCGACCACGATCAGCCCCCGGGCCGGTCGAAGCTCGGGTAGCGACGGCGCGGTTCGACGACGAGAGACCGGCATCTGCTCGCCGAAGGTTTTCCGACCGCGCGTCGAAGACGCCGTATGAGCGAGCCGCAGTTCACCGGTATCCTGCTGTACGACGGCGACTGTCCGTTCTGCTCTGCGGCCTCGACCGCGGTGCGCCAACTCGAGGCCGTCGGCGTCGTTCCGTGGGACGAGCCGGCCGCACAGGACTTTCTCGAGGCCCAGTTCGGCGAGACGCCCTTTGCGCTGTTTTTCGCCGATATTGAGGCCGAGACAATCTGGGCGGGTCGAACCGCTGCGACCGAACTGTGCGAGCGAGCGGGCATGCCGGTCCTCGTCCGGGATATCGTCGACGAAAACTACGAGCAATTTGCGGACGCGATTCGGTTCGTCTCGAGCACCGACCGCGAGATCGACCCGTATCACGACGCGTATCCGCTGGCCGACGACGCCGCGGCGCTGTTCGACGAGCTAGCGGCCGCCGGGAATCGAACGCACGTGCCGACCGGCTCGAGGTGAGACTCGAGTCGCCGCCCGACCGGTCGCCGTTAGGCCGAGTCCGGGTTCGGCTCGGGCAGGGCCCGGAGCCCGCGCGGCGGCACGAGGTAGTTCGCCCGGTTGCGGACCCTGATGTACTGGAGGATACCGTTGTTCGTCCGCGAGCTGACCGACCCCTCGGTGAGGTCGCTCCCGGTCATCGCCTCGCGCGTTTTCACGAAGTCGGCGATCGAGCGCTGTAGCGAGAGGAAGTGGGTGGCTGCCGCGTCGTCGTCGGTCGAATCGAAGTCCCGGCGGAGGATGATCGGTTCGCCGTCCTCGCGGGCTCGCGCCGCCTTCTGGGCGTGGCCGACCGTTCCGCGTCGCGCGGCCTCGGCCGCGTCGCCGCCGACCTCGGCGATACGACTCGAGTCGCCGAGGTTGTCCCCGGCTCCGTCGACGAGCCCCTCATCGGCGTGGGTCGGCGAGAACATCTTGGAGACCCGGATATCGCGGCTGTCCTGTTCGTACCACTGGTGGAGGTGGAGCCGGATCTTCGAGAGGTGGATGGTCGTCCCGCTGGCGAAGGGACCGTCCTGAATCGTCACGCGGTCCTCGCTCGCCTGCGTCTTCCTGAAGCCGGATTTGAACCCCATGAACATCGGCGCGTCCTCGGGAACCGGCTCGCTGTCGGGGATGCCGCTGACACCGGACTGGCGCTCCGCCGGGAGGCCGCTGCCGATGAATCCCGCTCGGCGCTCGGCCACGTCGAAGACCCCCTCGAAAGAGTCCTCGACTTCGAGTCCGTTGATCTCCTCGAGTTCGCCTTTCAGCGCCTCTTCGGCGCTCAGTGTGACGTGGCCGTAGTCGCTGGCCAGATGGACCAGGGCGTCGTACTCGTCGAGTTCGGGGTCCTCGATCGGCGCGAGCGCTTCGGGGTCGGGCAGGTCGACGCTTTCGGGAAGGTCGGCCTCGAACCGGTCGAAGTAGGCCGGGCCGTAGCCGATCGTAAACGCCAGTCCCTCGTTTCCGCGTTTGTAGGCCGTCTCGAGGGTTCGGAACGCGGCCTCGAGTTGCTCGCGTTCGCCGTCGGCATCCGCGGGTCCGTCGCCGACGTACTCGAGGCCGAGCAGGAGGTGGTGTTCGGGCGGCTCGATGTTCCCGTGGTCGTCGGTCGCGAGGAACTCGTTCCACGCGTGCTGGCGGTCGGGGAGTTCTGCGGGGCTGAGCGCGGCCTGTGGCACGTCTTCGGTCTCCTCGCGCTGGAGGCAGGCGGCGAGGGCGCTCGCACCGCCGATGGCGACGGCGCTGCGGACGAACGCGCGACGTGAGAGCCCGCGGTCCGAACCGTTCATACACGCCCCTCGGGGGTTCGCGACTAAGGATATTGCGGTCACCGCGGTCGGCGAGCGGCGGCCAGTGAGTGAAAACCGATCGCAGCCGGCGTGTCGTGCGACTCTCGGCAGTTGCAAGCAAAGATTGAAGCAGCGAGTTATGGGAGTGGACCGGTGGATGTCCGACGAGAAACCACACGCTGCAGGCACCGTCGATGCAGGGGACACGAGCGAGCGCGTCGGGATGAACGTGCTTCGCGAGCGCGGGCTCGAGCCCGAGGAACTGCGCGAGAAACTGATCGATGCGATCGGGGCCGAATTCACGACCTATTACTACTACACCAATCTGCGGATGCATCTCGCGGGTCACGAGGACTACAAGGAAATCGCCGAGGACGCCCGGCTTGAAGACCGGGCCCACTTCGAACTCGTCGCACCGCGAGTGTACGAACTCGGCGGCGCGCTACCCAACGACATTCGGGCCTTCGCCGACCGGGCCTCCTGTCCCGACGCTGAGGTCCCGGCCTCGATGGCCGGCGACGGGAGCTTCGACACCGATTCGCTCAGCGCCGAGAGCATCCTCGAGGTCTTACTCGAGGCCGAACGCTGTGCGATCCGGACGTGGTCGGAGGTCTGTGATATGACTCAGGGGAAAGACCCGCGGACCTACGACATGGCATCGCGTATCTTACAGGAGGAGATCGAACACGAGGCGTGGTTCGTCGAACTCCTCTCGATGGAGCGGGACGGCGAGATCAACCCGGCGGGCCACTTCGTCCGGGGCGAACCCGGCGACGCGCCGCTCTCGACGAACCGGCGGTTTAACGATAGCGCGTAACGCGCGAGAGCGGTCCGAAACGCCCGCCCGCTCGAGGTCTCGCGCTCGGACCGGTGGTCCCGCCGCCAGCCGACGGGATCTGGATCGGTACAGCCATCCGTCCGAGCATGGTATAATATAGCATGATCCAGGTCGAAGTCTTCGCCGAGATCGATGCCCCGCCGTCGGTCGTCTGGGACGCGCTGCTCTCGTTCGACACCTATCCCGAGTGGGACCCGATCGGCCGCACGATCGAGGGCGTCGCCGTCGAGACGACGGCGCGTGCGGGCAGCGCCGAACCCCCCGATTTCACTCGGCTACTCGACGGTCCGATAGCCGTCACCGTCGACCCCGGCAGGCGACTTGCGTGGCTTGACCGGCTTGTCGTTCCCTTCGCGTTCGACCGCTACCACGAGTTCCACCTCGTGGCGATCGACGGCGGCGAGCGAACCCGACTGCTCCAGCGGGAGACGGTCCGGGGCGCGTTCGCCCCGCTCGCGTTCGACGAGGCCCGCGTCGAACGGGCGTTCGTCGAGATGAACGACGCGATCGCGGCCCGCGCCGAACGCCGGGCGAGCGCGAACGCGATCGCCTGATTCCCGATCCGTAACCGGTCGTCGCCTGCCGAATCAATCCCGTCCGCGCCATCAGACCAACTCGACTCGTCAGACCAACTCGAGCAGCGCCTCGAGGGACTCGATTTCGTGTGCCGGCTCGCTCGAGAGGTCGTACTCCCTGCGGTGGTCGCGCCGGATGAACGCCGCGTCGATGCCGGCCGCGTCGGCCGCGGCGATGTCGACGCGGCTGTCGCCCACGAACAGCGGGTTTTCGACCGCGAGGTCGGCGAGCGCCCGCTCGAGGTAGTACGGCGTCGGCTTCTTGCGCTCGATGCCCTCGAGGGTCGGCTCGCGACCGTACCAGACGTCGACCGCGAGGTCGCAATGCTCGAGAACGTTCCCGATCGTCTCGTGTTGGTTGTTACTGACGATCGCCGTCGGGGTCGACAGCGACTCGAGGGTCGCGACGTCGTCGTAGTGGCGTTTCCGACCGGCCCGAAGCTCGGCGAGTTGGGCCGCGATCGCGGCGTCTTCGCGGGCGCGCCAGAGGTCGTTTGGATCGATGCCGTGGCCGTCGGCGATTTGCCGCAGCGAGGACACGTCCGGACTGAGCAACGTCTCGATGTGATCCGTGGACGGATCGGCGACGCCGACGCTCTCGAAGGCGTCGGCCATCGCGTCGACCAATACGTCCCGATCCGTCGGCGTCGTCAGGACGCCGTCGTTGTCGAAAATAACCGCGTCGTACGCCGTTCGGGTTCCCATGTAGCCTGTCGTAGGACACGGAGGGCTTTCGGCGTTGTGTCCGACAGCGACCGCGGTTTCTCCGCACTTGCCCGACCGACCCGATAGTCGGCCTCGAGCCCCATCTATCGGACGACGAGAAAATACTTATACATCGCTTGACAATCCGCCAGCCACTTCACTGATCCCGCTATGACAGCCGCCCGATCCGATTCCGCGACGCCGACCGACGACTCGGTGACGACGCTCGAGTCGCTCCGAGCGGTCGTCCGGTTGCGCCTCGGGATCGATCCGCGAGCGCTCGCCGCGTTCCGGATCGGGCTGGGGCTCATCGTCCTGTGCGATCTCCTCGTCCTCCGGCTTCCGGGGCTGGTCACGTTCTACACGGACGCGGGCATCTTCCCGCGCTCCGCACTCAAGGGCCTCTCGCCCGCGCTCGCGAAGTGGTCCCTCCACGCCCTCTCGGGTTCGGCGTGGGCACAGGGGCTCTTGCTCGCGATCACCGGCATTTTCGCGGCGTGCGTGCTCGTCGGCTACCGACACCGGCTCGCGGCCGTCAGCACGGCGCTGCTGCTCGCGTCGCTTCACGCCCGCAACCCGTATCTGGTCAACGGCGGCGATACGATCCTCATCTCGTTGCTTCTTTTGGCGGCCGTTCTCCCGCTCGCGGCCCGGTGGTCGCTCCGCCCGCGTCGGCTCGAGTCCCGGTTCGCGAGCGGGGAGCACCGCGACGACTCCCGCGTGGTTTCGACGGCGACCGCGATCCTCTGTCTGCATATCGTCGTCATCTACGCGATCAACGCGATTCTCAAGTTCCGGAGCGACGCGTGGCTGTCCGGCGTGGCCGTCCAGCGGATCTTCCGGCTCGAGGACTTCGTCGACCACGCAGGGCCGACGGTCGCGGAGTTCCCCGCTCTCCTGACCGCGATCAACTGGCTCTGGATCGCGGTTCTCGCCGCGTCGGTGCTGCTCGTGGTCGCGCCCGGTCGGCTCCGGACCGCGACCGTCGCCGCCTTCGTCGGCGCTCACCTCAGCATGGCGGCGACGATGCGGCTGGGTGTCTTTCCGTTCGTCATGGTCGCCGTCCTGCTCGTCTTCCTGCCACCGCGGGTCTGGGACCGCCTCGAGCGCCTCGTTTCGGCAAGTGGGCTCGAGGGGCACCTCGAGTCCCTCATGGGGAGAGAGGCGACCGGAACAACGGGTCCGGAAGCGACTGCGAGCGGGATGAACAGGGGGACAGGTACGCTGGAGGCGGCGAACGCGGAAACTGGCCCGACTGCAGCCGGTTCGAGGGTCTCACCGCGGGTTCGGCGCGGCACCCGAATCGCTGCGTCGGCGCTCCTCGTCTGTCTGTTCCTCGCCGTGGTTAGCTGGCAGGTCGCCGCAGCGGGACTCGTCGATACCTCGGCCTCGAGCGACGACGGCGCGCTGGGGAGCGCGAGTTGGGCCTTCTTCGCGCCGGACCCGCCGGATTCCTACAGCTGGTACGTCGTCGAAGCGACCGACGAGTCCGGGACCGCAACCGATCTGGTCACCGGCGATCCGGCGACGTTCGAGCGCCCGGACAACGCCATGGATCGGTACCCGACGACGCTCTGGAAGCGGTACGGGACGAAGGGACAGGGCGCGGGCGACGCCGCCCTCGAGTCGGCGGGCGCGTACTTCTGTGACCGCGCTCCTGACGGAACCGAGTCGGTGACGATCTATCGCGTCGAACAGCCGGTCGACGCGGACGGGCCGGTCGGCGAGCCGATTCCCCACGAAAAAGTCACGCGGGCGTGTTGACAACCGGGTCCAGTGGGGAAACGGGAGCTGCCACTGGCGCACTGCTCCGACCGGAGGTTCAAGTACCGGCGGGCGACCAGAGCCGCCGTGAGCTACGAGATGAGTCCCGAGGCGCGCGTCGCGCAGTCCGATTCACGCCGTTCCGGCCGGGTGGACGATGGGCCATAGGGCGCTCGTCGCCTACCGGCGGCCGGATCGCCTCTACGACCTGCGGTACAGCCACTGGGGCGGCGAGGCGCTGTCGCTGGCCGACGAGATCACGGCGGCGGCCCCCCTCGCCGACGGTGCGATCGAGGGGTCCCTGCTTGCGGACTCGATCACTCGCGACCGCATCCTACAGGATTTCCTCGATCCCTGCGTCCACGAGGCGCTCTATCTCGTCGCGCCGGCCGACGACTACGCGGTCGACGCCTACCGCGTCTGCTGGCTCGAGTGGGGCGACGGCCGCGACGACGGCCGAGGTGCGATCGTCGCTGCTCGGTCCGACGACGAGGATGGAGCCGGGACCGGGACTGGCAACGAGGGCGAGCGTATCGAGACCTGGTTTCGCGCGACCAAGACCGCGCTGGCCGACATCATCGAGATGGGCGCGCTCTCTCGGCGGGCCGCACAGGCGTACCTCGAGGCTCGCGTCTGCGAGGATCAGGACGGTATCCTCTACACGTACGGCGATTCGATCGACGAGGAGTCGTCGTACACGCCGACGCCCGATCGCTGGCTCGGCGAGGGGAGCCACGAGCGCGACGAGGGGACCGGTGGTGCGGGCGAACCCGACGAGTAAGGTGAATGGACGAAACGAAACCGCGATCCGGGCTCGAGAGACTCACTCGCCGGTGGTCCAGCGCGCGTCCGCGAGCGTCCGCTGGACGACCTCGTTGCCGACCGCGTCCGCCAAGGTCTCGAACCCGGCCCGCTCGCTCCGGTCACCGGCGTTTGCCACCAGCCGCGAGACGATGAACTCCGGCGTCGAGCGGCCCACGGTATCGAACCGGGGCTGGTAGTCGACGAGCAATTCGAGGTCGGGATTGAGCCCCTCCGCGAAGATGCCGTCGACCCGCGCCTCTGGCGGGAGCGGCTCTAAGTCGTCCGCGAGGTGGGTGACGAACACGCCCAGCGCCTCGCGGTCGACGGAGAGCGTGACGAGGCCGTGGAGCAGGTCGGCCGCGCTGCCCGGTTCCGTGATCGCCTCGAACTCGTCGACCAGCATCAGCGTGCGCCCGCCGGTCGAGAGCGGCGGGACGATCGACTTGAGCGTCGACTCGAGGACGCCGGCGTTGAAACTCGCGTGCCGGCGGTGGAAGACCAGCGAGTCGACGGGCGTCACCTCGGCCCGGTCGGCTGGCACCGGCAGCCCCATCGCCGCCAGCAGGACGACCTGACACAGCGTCTCGAGCAGGGTCGTCTTCCCGCCGCTGTTCGCGCCGGTGAGGACGGCGACGCGTTCCCTGCTCGGAACCGAGTCGACGCCGGCCGGGACGCTCGTCACGCCGTGCTCGCCGAGGCCGTAGGTGACTGGCTGTACCGACTCCCCATCGTGTGCGGCGAGCGTGAGGTTGCGCGCGTTGACGACGGACACCGCGGCGTCGTCGCGGTCTCTGAACACGGGACGGGTACAGTCGTACTCGAGTGCGAAGCGAGCCAGCGAGAGGTGCAAGGCGATGTCGTCGACCGCCCCGACGGCCCGATCGATCGCGTCGCGGGCCGTTGCGAGCGTTTCCTCGAGTTCGCTCGCGACGGTCTGCTCGCGCTCGTCGACCGCTTCGGTGAGGTCGGACCGGAGCGCACGCAGGGTTCCGCCGACGAAGTCGGTCGCGTCTGTCGCGTCGGTCGGCATCGCGTCTCGAACCCGGTCGATCGTCGCGTCCGTCTCGGTCAACACGTGGTCCTCGAAGGACTGGCGGAACCCCTCGGCGTCGTGGACGCCCGCCGAGCGCAGGTCCTCGATCACCGCGAGCGCGTTCGCGTCCATGTCCTCGACCGCGCCCAGATCGTCCCGGAGCCGATCGAGTTCCTCGTCGGCACCGTCTCGGACCCTGCCGCCGTCGAGCGCCGAAAGAGCCTCGGCGGCCTCCGCGAGCGTTTCCGCCTCGAGGTCCGCGATCGCGGCGAACGGACCGGAGTCGACCCCGGCCTCGAGCAGCGCCAGCGCGGCCTCGACGGCCGCGTGCTCGCTCCCGTCGCGCTCGTCGTAGCGCTCGTAGGCCTCGAGTACGGCCTCGCGGTCTTCCTCGGTGAGATCGGCCCAGGCGTCCCGTGCCGCGAGCACGTCGTCGAGTCGCGATTCCATCGCCTCGCGCCCGTCGAGGGGCGTGAGCACCCGGATTCGATCGGCCGCCCGTTGGGTGACCGCATGTTCGACCGCGAAATCCAGTAGCTCCTTGTAGGCCGACCGCGCGTCACTGGTCGACAGGATGTCCATGCCCGCGCCGCCGGTCGCCCGCCGGAGGATGCGAGTCGCGCGGCCACGAGCGAGTCCGGCGTCGGCAAGCGCCCGCACGTCGCCGCTCTCGATCGCCCGAATCGCCGCCTCTCTTCCCAACTCGTCGACCAACGTCTCCCGCGTCTTCGGGCCGACCCCCCAGTACTCCTCGAGTCGCATACGCTGTTGACTCGAGGCGAGTGTCTTGAACACTGCGCCTCGTGCGGCCGGAGAGACCCACGCGACGGCCCCGCTACTCGTAGAGTTTCCACTCGCCGTTCTCGGTCCGGAGCTCGTACGTGAACGTCTCGGTACTTGACTCGCCGTCCGATTCCATCGTTATCTCGATTCGGACCTCGGCGACACCGTCGGACTCCGAGAGGATCTCCGTGTTCTCGATCGTGACGTCCGTCCCGTCGTAGTAGGACAGATCCGAATCGGTGACTTCGCCCTGGGGCGACTCAGAATGGACGAGCGCGTTCGCGGTCTCCCCGTCACCGTCGGCGAGCGCCCGATGGAACCGTTCGACGACTGTGTCCGGTCCGTCACTCGTTCCGTCGTCGGTCTCCCCTTCGGTACCGCCATCGGAGTCCCCATCGGTTCCTCCGTCAGTATCGCCGTCGGTGCTCTCAGCGGCATCGTCGCCGGAGGAACCAGCACAGCCGGCGAGCCCGGCGGACACCACCGCAGTGAGCCCGAGATATCGTCGTCGGTGCATCGATCGGTACCTGTGCAGACGGCCGGTTAGCCGTTTCGGCCGAATTGGCTGTCTGCTGCTAAATTTATTGCTATTCCCAAGAGATTATAGAGGAAAAAGCCGACAGGTACAACTACTACCGAGTTCGATGGACGAATACGATACGGACCAGCCACGTGTGCTTCGCTCCATCGTGACCCAGTCTATCGCCGTCACGGAGGCCAAGCGATTCGTGTCTCCTGTTCACATTCGTGTGTGGGGTTCCGGTTTCGATCGCGGCCTACTCGAGGCACACCGGTTTCGATGTCCCGCCGACTACCGTCAAGCACCGTCGTATCGATCGGACGCTGCCGTCGTGTGGTCTGCCACTGGTATCCACGAACGTGAATATTTCTCGAGTCCGATAGGAGTCGAAGCAGCACAAACACGGGGATTTTTATCGGCTCGGTGCCCTACTGACTCCCATGACTGATGGGCGGGGCGAAACTCCCCGGCGAACAGGGATGACCGAAAAGTGTGGCGTCGTTGGCGTCTCACTTGACGGTCGAGACGCGGCACGACCGTTGTACTACGCGCTCTATGCACTCCAGCACCGCGGACAGGAGTCCGCGGGGATCGTCACCCACGACGGATTTCAGCAGCACAGCCACGTCGAAATGGGGCTCGTGGGCGATGCCTTCGGCGAGGGAGACCTCGACGCGCTCAACGGGGCGGCGGGGATCGGCCACGTCCGGTATCCGACGGCCGGTTCGGTCGACTCCTCGTGTGCACAGCCCTTCTCCGTCTCCTTCAAGAGCGGCTCGCTCGGCCTGAGCCACAACGGCAACCTCGTCAACGCCGACGAGATCCGCGACGAACTCGCCGCCGCGGGCCACGCCTTCACCAGCGACGGCGACACCGAGGTCATCGCCCACGACCTCGCGCGCAACCTCCTCGAGGAGGACCTCGTCCGCGCCGTCAAGCGCACGATGGGGCGAATCCACGGCTCGTACTCGCTGACGATCACCCACGACGACACGGTCCTCGGCGTTCGGGACCCCCAAGGGAACCGCCCGCTCTGTATCGGGGAACTCGAGGATGGCTACATTCTCGCCTCGGAATCGGCGGCGATCGACACCTTAGACGGGGACCTCGTCCGTGACGTTCGGCCGGGCGAACTGGTCGTCCTGCAGGAAGACGGGGAGGGCTTCGACTCCTACCAGCTCGTCGAGAACGAGAACACCGCCCACTGCTTCTTCGAACACGTCTACTTCGCGCGACCCGACAGCGTCATCGACGACACGCTCGTCTACGAGGCCCGCCGGAACCTCGGGCGCAAGCTCTGGGAAGAGAGCGGCGTCGAGACCGACGTCGTGATGCCGGTCCCCGACTCCGGACGGGCGTTCGCGTCGGGCTACGCCGACGCGGCGAGCGAGACGACCGCCGACGGCGAGCCACGCGATGCCGACGACGACGGCGTCGAGTTCGCCGAGGGCCTGATGAAGAACCGCTACGTCGGCCGGACCTTCATCATGCCGACCCAAGACGAGCGCGAACGCGCGGTCCGACTGAAGCTCAACCCGATCAAATCCACGATCGAGGGCAAGACCGTCACCGTCATCGACGATTCGATCGTCCGCGGCACCACCTCGACCCAACTCGTCCAACTCCTCAAGGACTGCGGGGCCGAGGAGGTCCACGTCCGCATCGGCGCGCCCGCGATCGTCGCCCCCTGTTACATGGGCATCGACATGGCCACCCGCGAGGAACTCATCGCCTCGGACAAGTCCGTCGGCGAGATCCGTGACGAAATCGCCGCCGATAGCCTCGCCTATCTCTCGACCGACGCCGTCGCCGACGTGCTCGGGAAAGAGCGACTCGACCTCTGTCTGGGCTGTGTCACCGGCGAGTACCCCTACGACATCGAGGGCGAAGAGACCGACCGCGACGTCAGCCGACCCGACGTGGGTGACCAACGGCTCCCCGCGGACGACTAACAAACTTTTGCGCTGCGGGCACGCCGGAGGCGTGCCCTCGGCAAAACTTTGATGAAAAGCACTCCTCCTTCCCCTCCAGCCGCGCGTCGCGCGGCTTCCGGGTCAGTCGTCGGCCCGCTCGTTCGCGCCTGCGGCGCTCACTCGCGGTCGTAAACGTGTCTTCCCGTACCTATCCCTGGAACGCGTCCGCGAACTCCGCCGGGAGCGTGCCGATATCGATCCCCCACGCGATCGGGAGCCAGCCGACCGCGACCAGCGTGATCAGGACGATGCCGATGACGTTGAGCCCGACGCCGATCTTGGCCATCTGGGGCAGCGTGATGTAGCCGCTGCCGAAGACGATCGCGTTCGGCGGCGTCGCCACCGGGAGCATGAACGCGAACGAGGCCGCGGTCGCGCCCGCGATCATGAGTCCGAAGGGGTGGACGCCGATGCCGACCGCGACGCCCGCGAGGATCGGCATGAGCATCGCCGTCGTCGCCGTGTTCGAGGTCACCTCCGTCAGGAAGATCGTCATCACCACTACGGCGAACAGGATCGCGATCATCGGCACGCCCTCGAGGAGGCCGAGCCCCTCGCCGATCCACGCCGCGAGACCGGTCTCGCCGAAGGCGTTCGCGATGGAGAGTCCCCCGCCGAACAGGAGGATGACGCCCCACGGGATGTCCACGGCGTTTGTCCAGTCGAGCAGGAAGGTGTGGTCGCCCTCGGCGGTCGTCGTCGGCAGCGTAAACAGGACCAGCGCGCCGCCGATCGCGACGATCGTGTCGGCGTCTTCCGGCGGCGCGACGCCGAGGAGCGGATCGAGCAGGCTCGAGCCGATCCACGACACGGCCATCCCGACGAAGACCACGGCGACCAGCCGCTCCTGCCGGCTCATCGATCCGAGCCGCTCGAGTTCGCGGTCGATCGTGTCCGCGCCCGCGGGGAGTTCATCGAACTGCGGCGAGACGGCCCGCGTGACGTAGCCGTAGACGGCGACGAGGCCGACGATCGAGATGGGGACGCCGTAAAGCATCCACTCAGCGAACGACACCGATTGACCGAACAGCGCGTCGGCCTGTCCGGCGAAGAGGACGTTCGGCGGGGTCCCGATCAGCGTCGCGACGCCGCCCACGGATGCGCCGTAGGCGATACACAGCATCAGCGCGACACCGAACGAGAAGTTCCCCTCGCTGGTGTCGACCTCGAGCCCGGTCTTGTCGACCAGATCGGCGGTCTGATAGATGACCGCCAGCGCGATAGGGACCATCATCATCACGGTCGCGCTGTTCGAGACCCACATCGAGAGGAAGGCCGTCGCGAGCATGAAGCCGAGAATGAGCCGCGAGGGCTCGGTGCCGACGGCCTTGATCGTCCGCAGTGCGATCCGCCGGTGGAGGCCCCACCGCTGCATCGCCATCGCGAGGAAGAACCCGCCCATGAAGAGGAAGATCAGCGGGTGGCCGTAGGACGGCGTCGTGTCTGCGACCGGCAGCGCGCCGGTCAGCGGGAACAGAACGATCGGGAGCAACGACGTCGCGGGGATCGGAATCGCCTCGGACATCCACCAGACGGCGACCCACGCGGTGACGGCGGCGACGGCCTTCCCCGCGGCCGAGAGCCCGTCCGGCGTCGGCGAGAGGAAAATGAGCACGAACAGGATGGGTCCGAGGACGAATCCGATTCTCTGACGGAGCCGATAGGTGCCGCCGACATCGAACGGCGAGCCGCCGTCGTCGCCGCGGTCGCCGCGGTCACCACCGCCGGAGCCGCCGTCGTCGCCGCGGTCGCCGCGGTCACCACCGCCGGAGCCGCCGTCGTCGCCGCGGTCGCCGCGGTCACCACCGCCGGAGCCGCCGGAGTCCTCGCCACTGGAGGTCTCGTCGCCGGATCGATTCTCCTCACTCGTCGCCCGATCGCGACCGCCGTCGGGGAATACCCGCCGTGCGAGGCGTCGTTCTTCGGCCGTCAGATCGTCCATGTCCGCGATCATGGCCGGCGCGTCGAGCGCGAGATACGCCTTCGTCTGGGCGTTGACGGTCCACAGGTACGTCCACAACCGCCGAGAGGCCGATCCGGGGGCCGACTCTCGCTCCCTCACCATGCTCCGCGTTGCTCCCACGGGGAGCCGTATAAATAGTGATCGCTTACATCACCGAGCCGAACTGAAACGGAAGCGAACAGGACACACAAGACGCTGCACGGACAATCCGAGCTATGCCACTACTGCAGTTCGATACGACGCTGTCACTGTCGGACGCGGAGAAGACCACCCTCGCCGACCGGGTGACGGCCCTCTACACGGACGAGATGGCGACGACCGCGGGCCACGTCGCCGTGACGATCCGTAACCGCGAGCCAGCTGATCTCCACCTCGGGCGCGCCGTCGACGGCCCGTTAGTGTTTCTCGACGCCGAGATTCGACAGGGCCGATCGCTCGAGCGAAAGCGCTCGTTCGCGCTGGCAACCATGGCCTACCTCGGGGACACCTTCGACGTCCCCGATGAGAACATGAAGGTCGTGTTCACCGAGCATCCCGGCGAGTCGATGATGGGCGTCGACCGCGTCGGTGGCGAGTGGGACGAGGACGGCGACGGCGAGGACGACGACTGAGCCTCGAGTTTTGAGACTCGAGAGTGCCGTACGGACGGCGATACACACGACCGCTGAAACCACTATCCGTCTCGGTCTCGAACGCCGATACATGTACCGCGTGTTGCTTCCCGTCGACGACACCGAATCGCGAGCGCGGGCCCAAGCGGCGGCCGTCCGCGACCTCCCGAGCGCAGCGACCGATGTCTCGGTCGACGTGCTCCACGTCCGCGACGACGCCGGCGGCACGGACGCCGAGTGGGCGGCGGGCGGGTTCGCCGAGGAGTACGCCGACGAGATGGAGCGCCTGCAAGGAGACGATTCGCTCCCCGGGTCGGTCGAGGCGGCGGTCGACGTACTGGAAGAAGGGAATCTCGAGTGGACGGTCCGAACGGCGACGGGCGATTCCGCGGAGACGATCCTCGAGGCGGCCGCGGAGTACGACAGCGACGTGATCGTCATCGGCGTCCGCAGTCGGTCGCCGGTCGGCAAGGTGCTCTTCGGGAGCGTCGCGCAGGCGGTGATTCTCGATAGCGATCGCCCGGTAACCGTCGTCCCGGAGAACTGAACGGACCGATTCCGTCAGCGACGGCGAGCCAGCCCGGTCAGCGGTTTCGCTCGCTTCCGGAGTCAGTCGTTGTCTCTCCAGTGTCCCTCCCCACTCCGTTTGTGTTCCGTCGTCCGTCGCTCCTCACGATAGTCGGTTTCGCCATCGTTCCTCTCAGACCGTGGGACGGTTCTCGAGGTAGACGCGAGCATACGCGAGTTGGACGATCGGACTGCCGATCGCGGTCAAGACGACCGTGACGGCGAGGGACGCGGGAGCGAGGCCATCACCGAGATCGGTAACGCTGATATCGGTCCCGACGAGCACCATACCCACTCCGCCGACGAAAACGATCGCCCTCGCGAGGGAGATGCCGAACAGTTTCACGAGGTTTCCCTTGGCGGCGGTCCAACTCGTCTCGAGGCTCTCGATCGCGTCCTGGTCGTCGATGACGCACGCGGGGAACGCAAGCGAAAGTCGAACGGCGAGATAGAGTCCCGGGAGCAGGAGGAAGATCAGTCCGATCTCGACAGCCAGAACATAGACGACCGTGGCACCGAACAGCGACGGGTACTGCTGGCGGACGGCAGTCGATGCTCGAGCAATGTCACTCGACTCTCCGAGCGCTTCCTGTTCGCCGATCGCGTGAGCGAGCGCGTCAACGTATATCACGGCGAGGAAGGCGGCAACGGTGACGAGCAATCCGAGGGTACCCGGACCGTTACTGAACGCCTTGAGCAGCCCGCAGAGGAGGAAGACGACGATCAGAACCGGATTTCGACGGAGCCATTCGGTCGCAGTGACGAGGGTTCCGACCGTCCCTATTCTTCGGAGGACTTCGACCATATAATACGATATCCGAAACTATGTGTAAAAATACTGTCTTCGAGACGGATACGGCGATCCCGTTGCGCCGGGCTACCGCAGGCAGGCGGCGACGACCTCGAGCATTCCCTCTCCGCGGACCTCTTCCGCGAAGAGGGGGACCCGCCGAACGTCGGTGCCGCGGAAGAGGTCCTGTGCCTCGGCGAGCGCGTCCTGCTGGACGTCCCACCGCCGCTGACAGAACTCGCAGTCGTCGAGGTTCGGCTGCAGGAACGCGCCGTCTACGTCGTCGGTAACGTTCGACAGCGGCTCCATCACCCGGTTGACGACGACGGTCCCCACCGGAATCTCGAACTCGCGGAGCTGCTGGCGCAGGCGCTTCGATTCGAAGACGCTCATCTCCTCGGGGACCATGACGATCCGGAAGTCCGTCCGCGCGGGATCTCGCAGCGCCGCCCGCAGGCGCTCGATGCGTTCGCGCAGTACCTCTAAGTCCTCGAGGTCGTTGTCGTCATCGAGATCGTCGCCGCCGCCGAACATCCCCTTGACGCCGTCGAGCATGCCGCCGATGCGCTGGCGGAACTTCACGAGCCGGCCCATCATGGTGTCCATGATCTCGGGCAACTGCAACAGTCGAAGCGTGTGGCCCGTCGGGGCCGTGTCGACGATCACGCGCTCGAAGCGCTCGTCGTCCATGTACTCAAGCAGGAGTTGCATCGCCGCGGCCTCGTCCGCGCCGGGCATCGCGCCGCCGAAGAGGGCGTCCATCGGCGACTCGCCGCCGAGCATCTCGCCGAGGCCGCCGAGGGGGCCGCCCTCGGCTCCCTCGCCGCCGGGGAAGGGTGAACTTCCGCCGCCGATCCCGTCTGCGCCGCCGGCGAACGGGTCGTCCGCGTCCGCTCCCGTGTCTGTCCCCGAGCCCGCGCCCGCGCCGCCGAACGGCGTCTCGCCTCGCTCCATGGCGGCCTCCGGATCGATCTCGGCCGCGTAGAGGGGGATGTCGTCGCGGATGCGGCCGGGATCGGACGGGATGTCGGTCTCGAAGGTGTCCGAGAGCGAGTGGGCCGGGTCGGTCGAGACGACCAGCGTCCGGGTGCCGCCACGGGCGCTGTCGAGCGCGGTCGCGGCCGCCATCGTCGTTTTCCCGACGCCACCTTTCCCGCCGTAGAGGACGTACTCGGGGCCGCCGATCGGCTCGTCGGACGGTTCGACGTCGACGGTCTCGCGCTCACCCGTCTCCGCGTCGTCGACCGAGTCGGTCGGGGTCACCTCGATGGAGTGTGCGTCGTCGTCGTCGCTCTCCTCGTGCTCCTCCTCGTCGACCGGTTCGACGTCGATGCCGCTCATGCGTCCCGGTTCCCGGTCCGAACACGAGTATTCGTCGGTTGCTCGCGCGGCTGGCGGCCCGATGGAGCTACTCCTTGGGCGTCACGTCGAACGTCGGGGCGACGCCGCGGACGGCGTCGATAAGCGCCAGACAGACTGGAACGGCCCACAGCGTCGCGTACAGGGCCTGCGCGAGCGGGTTCGAAAGCAGCGAGTACCTGAGTTTCGCCCATCGGCTCTCGAAGCCAACCGCCTCCCACGCCGCACGGTAGGACTGCCAGCCGTAGTAGCACCAGACGACGCCGTTGAACAGGACCAGCGGCAACAGTGCCGCCGGAACGACGGCTCCCGACGATCCGGTGAGGGTCAGCCACAGGACGGCCAGCCCGACCGGCAGCCCGAGCACGTTCGTCACCGACAGGAGCTGTGTCAGCACGGTCCCCGCCCAGAACCGCCCGCGCTCGAGCCCGGACCAGCCCGGCGTCAGCAGGTGCCGGTACGGGCCGCGAACCCAGCGCCGTTTCTGGTTGACCCAGGCCTTGAGGTCGGCCGGACAGAGGTCCTGGACGTAGCGGTCCATGACGCCGAGCGTACAGCCCCGTTCGTGGGCGGCGACGCCCAGCGCCATGTCCTCGGTCACCGCGTCGAGCTGCCAGCGATCGAGGTCGTAGAGGACGCCGGCCGGGACGAAGTAGGCCTTCCCCAGCAGCTGGTAGGGGCCGTCGGCCGAGTTCGCATAGATCAGATCCGACCACGCCGCGATCCCCATCGACTCGAGCAGCGGGAGGAGGCCGTCGCCGACGTTTCGGGCGGTCTGTTTCGCTTGGACGATGTCGTACTCCACGAGGCCGGCGGCGGCGAGTTCGAACGTGTCGAGGGGAACCTGCGTGTCCGAGTCGAAGACGGTCACGACGTCGTCGGCCGCAAACGAGAGCGTCGTAAAGGCGTAGGTCAGGGCGGCGGCCTTCGTCTGCGGGACGCCCGTCCCCCTGAACGTCCAATCGCCGGGCGAGCGGTCGGCCGCGAGCGCCGCCCGGTCGACCGCGACGAACTCGACGGCGAGATTGCTCCGGCGGGCGGCGACCGCCTCGCGGACCGCCGAGACGGTCGGGTCGTCGGGTTCGTAGATGACGGACACGGTGACGTTCGCGGTCGGATACCGCTGGGCGGCGATGTTGTCCAGCGTCTCCTCGAGGACGGCCGGTCGCTCGCGGTAGATCGGCACCAGAACGCGGATTCGACGGACCGCCGACGCGGGGAGCCGACAGTCCGATGCGGCCCCGGGTTGGGACCCGTCTGCCGGCCGTTCCGTTCCCGATGGCGGAGACGTGATGCCCGACCCCGACCCACCGTCGGGCCGCGCCAGCGGCCGCTCCCGGTCGTGTTCGGCCGCCTCGGCGACCACTCGCTCGAGGGTTCGGTCGTCGACCACGGCATCGGATCGGCAAACGAGCAGCGTCGCCAGCGCGCAGTTGCCCACGAAGTACACCAGTTGGGTCAGGGCGAACACCGCGACGACGACCTCGAGCAGCATTGAGCGAAGGATCGGCCGCCCCGCGTATCGGTATTTCGGCCGGACTGTCACCGTCGCCGATCGGTCAGAAGCGGCCGTCAATCGAAGTAGGTTGCCAGCCGCTCGGCCGCCTCCTCGACGCGCGGGGTCACGAGAGCAAAGCGCAGCCACGCCGTCCGCGAGTCGCCGAAGGCCTCGCCGGGCATCCCTGCGACCCCGCCCTCGTCGATCAGCCGCTCAACGTTCGCGAGCGTCCCCGGGTAGCCGTCGAAGCGGGCCATCACGTAGAACGACCCGTCGGGGCGGGTGTACTCGGCACCCGCCGCCTCGAGCGCGTCGGTAAACGTCGTGACGCGTTCGCGGAGGCGCTCCCGGTTGCGCTCGTAGTAGTCGGGCCCGGTCTCGCGCAGGGCGTTCAGGACCGCGTACTGGCCGGGTCGGGTCGTCGCGACGTTGACCAGCATGTGGCGGCTCTTGGCGTCGTCGACCAGTTCCGGCGGGAGGATCGTGTAGCCCACCCGAACGCCGGTGATCGCCATCGACTTCGAAAACGCGTTCGTGACGATTCGATGGGCGGAATCGGTCTCGAGCGCGCTCGCGAACGCACCCGAGAGGTCGTAGTGGTCGTAGACCTCGTCGCTGATCAGGATGGCGTCGTATGCTTCGGCGACGGCGACGAGTTCCCGCATCGTCTCGGCGGGGTAGACCGCGCCGGTCGGATTGTTCGGCGTGGTCACGACGATCGCGGCGGTCTCCTCGCTTGCAGCCGCGCGGACGGCGGCGGGGTCGAGTTGGCCGTCGTCCTCGGTCGCGACGAACCGCTGGGTGCCGCCGAGCATCGTCGTCTTGCCGGGGTAGTAGGGATAGACGGGATCGGTCAGCAGGATCTCGTTTCCAGAGTCTCGCTCGAGGGCCCGCGCCATCGCGAGGTAGTTCGCCTCGCCCGCCCCGTTCGTGACGATGACCTGCTCGGCGTCGACGCCGCGGCGCGCGGCGATCTCCTCGCGCAACTCGAGCAGCCCCTCGCTGGGCGGGTACTGGAACCGGTCGGGCTCGAGGTCGGCGTACTCGCGCAGGCCGTCCCGGAGCGCCTCGGGGGGCTCCCAGTCGGGGTTCCCGCTGACCATGTCGACGACGTCGCGGTCCGCCGCGTCCGCGTACTCCATGACCCGGAAGAAAAGCGGCGTCTCGTAATCCATAGTCGGTACTGGACGGCCGCTGCTGGTTTGGCTTTTCGTTTCCGCGCCGAGCGCGACGGAACTCGGCCGCTCGAGTGTGGCCGAACCAGGTGGGCGGTGACTCACACTGGGCCGGCAACCCTCGCTTTCACAACGATTCCGCCCCTCGATTCGGGTATGAACGACGATATCGACCGCGAGCTGCCGATGGACATCGCCGACGCCCTGCGGGACGCCGAGGAGACGCTGGCCATCGCCGAGTCCTGTACCGGCGGCCTGATCGGTGCCGCGATCACCGCCGTTCCGGGCGCGAGCGACTACTTCGATTCGGGGCTGACGACCTACGCCTACGACGCCAAACGGCGCTACCTCGGCGTCAGCCGGGAAGCCCTCGACGAACACGGTGCCGTCTCCGAACCCGTGGCCCGCGAGATGGCACGGGGCGTCCGCGACGTGGCCGACGTGACGTGGGGGGTCTCGACGACCGGCGTCGCCGGCCCCACCGGCGGCACCGAAGCGAACCCGGTCGGAACCGTTTATATCGGCGTTTCCCACGCGGGACCGTGGGGGTCCGAGGACTCGTACGCGACCGTCTCCCGCTACGTCTTCGATGGCGACCGCGCGGACGTCCGCGCCGCGACCGTCGAGCAGGCACTCGCGGACCTGCTCGCGGAACTCGAGGCGCGCTGAACTGGAGAGACGGCCGATCGCCGACCTCAGTTTCGGAGGCATCACGCAGCCGAATTGACACGGATCAGTGACAGTCTCGAGAGTAAACTATTCCCCCGTCGGCTCCCCAGATGCGGGTAGATGAACAAGAAGGGCCACGTGCTCAACGCCGTGCTGTTGAGCATCGGACTGGGGTATCTGCTCGAGCCGACGGGGGATCTAGAGACGTTTCGAACGATGATCATGATCGGTGTGCCGGTCTCGCTGGGGGCGCTGTTCCCGGATGTCGACACCGCCTTCGGCAAGCACCGGAAGACGCTGCACAACCTGCCGATCCTCGCAGCGTTCGTCGCCTTTCCGTACGTGTTCGGCAACCTCGAGTACGTCTGGATCGGCGTGTTGACTCACTACGTCCTCGACGTCGCGGGGAGCAAACGCGGGATCGCTCTCTTCTATCCCCTCTGGAAGAAGGAGTTCGGGCTGCCGATCGGCGTCGCGGTCAGCAGCAAGCGCGCCGATCTAATGATGGTGCTCGTCACCGTCGCCGAACTGGTGCTGGTCGCCCTGGTCGTCTTCGAGATCCCCCAGTGGGGCTTCGAGATGGGCCGGAAGACGCTCGGTATCTAAGCTCGCGCCGTAAGCGGGTGCGGTCGACCGTCTCGCAGCCCGGCTGTCCGCGGCCGGAGTGGAGGCCGCTTTACCCGTCCGCAGCGATAATCGACAAGTTGTTCTCCTCGATTTCGACGCGGTAGCCGTCGACGGTAAACGCGATTTCGGGGTGCGTGCCGGTGCTGACGAGCGAGTCGAGTGCTTCCGGATCGATCTGTTCGTACAGGGTCGTGCCGAGCACCGTCGAGAGATCGGTCGGGTCGACGCCCTCGATGCCGGCGATCGCGTTGACGATGGCGACGGTCGGCGTCGTGTTCGACCACGTGTAGCGACCGGAAAATAATTCGTCTCCCATGGCTGTCCTGTTCGATAGACTATCGATATCCCACTTCACTATGCGGTGACTATCCACACGAAAACCGACGGTTATCGGAATCGGTAACACAGCCGAACGTTACCGTCCGTAATCGAGGACAGACAGACACCTGGGATGACTGTGCCGTCCCGAGTCGAAAAGACGGAATCCTCTCTCGCTTACCGGCGGTTCGGCGACCACTCGTCGCAGGCGTCCATGTCGTCCATCGCCGTCTCGTGGCGGGCACAGTAGGGAACCATCCCCTCCGAGGAGCGGACGTACTCGAAGTGCTCGCAGTTCCCGCAGTAGCGGTCCGTCGGTTCGGCCGGCGTCTCGGTCCCGGACCTGTCTCTTATACACATCTCTG